>JALSLW010000086.1 GCA_026988155.1 Methylomonas sp.
GTGTCTGAATTGAGGGAATAGCCAATGAAACATATTGAAGCCTCTGCCTAAAAGCGGCTGCTGCAAATACATTTGCCAGCCAGAGTGCCAAATATAATCTCTGCCTGTGGATAGGGTCGTCATATCCATTGTTATTGACTGTTTAACCACCCGGTCAAAATAATTGGCACCCGTTAATAGTTCTGCTGTAATGACACCTAATAATAGATAGGCTATTAATGCTAAAAAGGATCTAATTGAATGTTTTTCTAATAATGAGTGGATTGATAACAGTATCAGTCCAATGCCCAAGCCAAGTACGGCACCTCGTGATACAGTCAGAGTAATAATGAATGCACTGCAAGCAATAATGATGCCGACTGCATGTTTCTTGTATGGCGTAGCCATCCCAGTTAAAAAATATGTAGACAAAGGTAGCAAGATCATTGCTATGAATGTCGCGTTAGTGTTTTTATTTGAGAAAAACCCAGGTGCAGGAAGTCGCGGAATTAAAATAAATTTTTGATAGTAGGCTATTGCTAACGTAATTAAAATAAAAATAGCTAAGATAAACAGAAAGTATTGCTGTTGTTTAAAGCTGCTCCAAAAGCCTAAAAGTAGCCCTAAAGGCAGAGCTAAAAATATAATGGCGGAATAAAAGCTGTCGCTAGGAACTGGAGACCAAACTGTTGAAAATAAAGACCAGCCTGTAAAAGATAAAAAAAATAGAAAATAGCGGTTGGCGGGTACTTTAATTCTTGAATTATACGAGCTGAAAAGCTTAATAAAAACAACACAAAATAGTAGACTTAATGCCCCGATAAAGTATAGATAGCTGAAGGAGTGGTCATGTAAATTTGCAGCTAAAAATAAGGCAATGCCAAGTAATGCTGTTGGGAAGCATTCCTTTAATGTATGGCTTAATGTCAATGTATTTTCCGGTAGATATAAATAAAAAAGCCTCAATAAAGAGGCTTTTTGTTAAGTCATAGCTTAGCTAATATTAGCGACAGTTAGCAGGTCTGAATTTAGCAGCTAAACTACCACCTGTACATGTCCAAACTATTGCTGATTGGGCTGGTGTGCCAGCAGTTAGAGCAGCTAGAGAGTTATTAACTGTATGCTTTGGCTCAAAAATGATGGTTGTTCCATTTTCAACAGCTGATGTGTAAGTAATAGTAATTTGTCCGTTTGTTGAATGTACTGCTACTGAAGCTACATAATCTGTTGCTGCTGGTTGTGACCATCCTGTTGTATAATTAGCTGCTCCAAACATTGCATTTTCACCTACCGTTGTTTTAGCTGCAGAAGCTAGGCTGAGCCCTTCAGTTACTTTGGCTCTAGTCATATAGTCAGTATAAGCCGGAATCGCAATGGATGCCAAAATACCGATGATCGCCACCACGATCATTAATTCAATAAGGGTAAAACCTTGCTGTGATTTTTGTGTATTCATAATTTTCAATTTTATTTAGTTAGTAAAGGAGTTTTGTAAATCTCACTTCAGGTAAAGCAGGGTCCGTGCCAAAAAACCTGCATTCAGTTAAAAAGCTCTGTAGCTCTTGCTTTATCATGGCTTGTTAAAATAGAGGGTACTTTTTTAGGGTTTGTTTCTTTAAAGATGGCCAGTATTTTTTACCCTGCGGGTCCAATAGTGACAAATTTTGTCACCTGTAAGTTAATATCTGGGTAAAACGGAATAGTGTAGATAGACTATAATCCTAGAAAAACCAAGTTGGCTGAGCAGTTAATTAACCGGTTCATCTTTAAATATAGGCAGGAATCGCTTTAAGGTTGTTAAATTACGCTTCTGTTTCACCTGCCGCTTTATCTTGCCAGCTGTTAGTCTAAAAGGAGAACGGGTGCCTATTTCAGATAGTCAAAAAAAAATTGTTACTATTTTAGCTGATGGTGAGTTTCATTCTGGAACTGAACTGGCAGATACACTAGATATTAGCCGCTCGGCCATTTGCAAGCAGTTAAATCAGCTAATTGAGTTTGGTCTGCAGTTTAATGCCGTTAGCGGAAAGGGCTACCGGTTAGAAAGTGCCTTGCAGCTTTTATCGGATAGACTGATAAAAAAACATTTATCGGCAGCTGCCCAGTCGCTGATTGCAGAAATGGAGATTCATCACTGCATTCATTCTACAAATAGCTATCTGGTTGAAAAATCACGGCAAACAAAAAAAACGGCAGTAGTCTGTTTTGCCGAGTATCAGACCGCTGGCAAGGGAAGGCGAGGGCGTGAATGGGTTTCTCCCTTTGGCAGCAATATTTATCTGTCAATTCTGTATCAATTCCAACAGGGTCCTGCTGCAATAAGCGGCCTGAGTTTGGCGGTGGGGGTGGCTGTTATTCGCGCTTTAAAAGACTGCGGTGTTGAGGGTGTGGGTCTTAAATGGCCTAATGATATTTTCTGGCAAGGCAAAAAGCTTGCGGGTATTTTGATTGAAGTGTCCGGAGAGTCCAGCGGGCCTTGCAGTGCAGTTGTCGGCCTAGGGCTAAATTTATATCTGCCAAAAGAAAAGGCCAAATCGATAACTCAGGACTGGGTGGATTTGAGCCAGATTCTTATCGGCCATCCTGTAAAAATAAGAAATAGGCTGGCAGCGACTCTGTTAAATCATTTAATGCCTATAATTGCTAATTTTGAACAGGATACCTTATTGAGCTACCTTGAAGAATGGCGAAAGTATGACTGTATGAAGGGCAGGGATGTGCAGATTTTTATTGGGCAGCAGACTTTTTCGGGTACGGTTAAAGGGATAGATGATAACGGTTTATTGCTGCTAACTGACGAACGGGGCAATGTAAGAGCATTTTCGTCAGGCGAAGTGAGTTTTAGCAAAACATGAAAGTGCTGATAGATATTGGCAATACACGGATAAAGTGGTGTATTGATAATAGTAGAGGTATTGAAAGTTCTCGGGCTATTGCGCATAGAAATATCAGTTTTATCAGTCAGGTGCAGCAAGCCTGGGAGGCAATTGATACTCCCGATGTATTAGCCATAGCATCTGTCAGTAAAAAAATAATTGCTCAGCAGCTGATAGAACTGGCTAGAACACTTTGGCCGCATGTTAGTGTCATTATTGCTAAATCCCAGGCACAAGGAGGGGGCGTTATAAATGCCTATCCACAGGCTGATAAGCTAGGCGTTGACAGGTGGCTGGGCTTAATTGCCTTGAGGCATTATTATCCGGGCAACCGCTGTATTGTAGATTGCGGAACTGCGATAACAGTTGATGTTTTAAATCAGCAGGGGCTGCATTTAGGCGGTTTAATTAGCCCCGGCCTGCAAACAATGAAGCATTCTCTATTTAAAGGAACTGAAGATTTAGCTTATGTTGAGCGGCACTATGCCGCCGGGTTGGCAAATTTTACGGAGTCTGCCATTTATTCTGGCACACTGTATGCCGCATCGGGCTTGATAGAAAAGGCGGTATCGGAGCTGTGCAACTGTCAAACTACTGTTTTGACGGGGGGCGATGCTGATTTGCTTGCTCAGCATTTAACCTTTAATTTGATTATTGATGCAGACCTTGTCCTGAAAGGGCTTTCTCTTTACTGTAGAGATGATGATATGTTATGAGATTTTTTTTCTTTGTCATTTTATTGTGCAATATTATTTTCTTTTTATGGGAATTTAATTCCAGACCTGTTACGAGAGCGATGGATATGGCAGAGAGCACAGGCCAGCAAATATTATTGCTTAGCGAGTTGCCTAAAAAAGAAGTGTCAGAAACTGCTGATGCCGTCGGCAGTGAAACAAAATTTGAGCTGGCGGATGGAAATTTGTCAGATTTTAAGATAGATGATTTTAAGCCTGCCTATAAAAAGTTTGTGCTTGATAACTCCATTGACCCGTTAACTTTAAATTTTGACAGTTTTCAAATGGTCGTAGCGGGGGGTGATGATTCAGATAAATATATAGCTGATTATATGAATTCACTAGACTTGGAAACTCTGGGAAGTGAAAGTTCTGAGGCCGAGTTAAATCCCCAGCAAAACGATATTAAAAAAACGGAGCAAAAGCAAGGGCAGCAGGAAGAAGGATTTTGTTACCAGGTTGGGCCTTTTTTAAATGAGAAATTGCTGATTGACTGGGTGAAACTAAATAATATAGACGAAGATGGCCTTACTCGGTTTAATAAAAAGTTAAAAATAGTGTCCAATTATCTGGTTTATTATCCACGGGCGGAAAGTTATGCATTATCAAAAGAGAATATCCAGATGATAAAAAATAAAGGGATAAAGGATTGGTGGCTGTTTAAGGGGGGGGAGCTGAAAGGCGTAATCTCTCTTGGGCTGCTAAAAAAGAAAGCAAGAGCTTTGTTTTTACAAAAGAAATTAGCTGAAAAAGGTCTTAATGCAGAGATAATGCCCCGCTATAAGACTCAGTCTGTCTGGTATGCAAAGATAGTGAGCAAAGAGATAATGAGTCAGGAAAGTATCTCTATTTCAGAAAAACAGTCCTTGTCAATATGTGATAATATCTGAATATATAATTATTCTTATAAAAGGGGGGCGGTATGAAAAAACTGACAGTCTGCATAACGGCATTAAACCTGCTGCTGATAACGGCCAGTCCTTTGGCTATTGCTGAAGAGTCATTACAGCCCCTATCTTTAAAGGTAGTACCGGCGGCTAACAGTAAAGCTGGCAAATCATCTGATTTTAAACAAAAAAAAACAATTGATGGTACGACTTCTGCATCAAAGCTTAGGGCTATAAGAAGCCATGCTGGGGCAAAAGAAAATGAGACAAAATTAACAGTATTTTTAGGTTTATTTGCTATCGCAATTATTGTATTTTTTTTGAGGGTGCTGGGCAGCAGGAAATAAGGCTGGATAGCTAATCAAACCAAATGTCTTGCAGCTTTATTCCGTCAAGCTGTCTTAATCCCTATGCTTTTTTTAGAGGAATAGACAAGGCAAATATAAATAAAAAACTGTATTCCAAAAATGATATTCGCCATCAATAAATGGATTGGCTGAGAAACTGGAGGCACTCCCAGCCGGTCTAGCGTTATGCCTGCGATTATGGCTATAGCAATGACAGACATCAGTAAATAGCTGCAAGGCAGCAGCAGATTATCTTTATTAACTGATTGGTATATTTTCCAGCTTATCCAGAGGTTGGTAAATAATATAACGGCAGAAAATGAACGGTGAACATAAAAAATAATGGGGAAACTGTCCCTCCAGTATTCTCTGTCTATATATTTATGTTCATGCGCAATAAAGTCTACAGCTTCTCTCACCTGAGTGCCCATTATGACCTGTATCAGGGTAATCGCCATGGCACAGATAAGTACTGTTTTAAGTTTTGGCGGTATTCGACTGCTGTCGATTTGAATAAGGGATTCTTTCTGAGATTTGGCGATCGCGTAAATAAGCAGTGCCACGATAAAAAGTGCCAGTAACATGTGCAAAGTAATCATAAAGGGCTTTAAATTACTCGCAACAACAGCAGACCCCAGCCAGCCTTGAAAACCCACCAGCAAGAAAACGGAGATTGTCAGATAAAAAATGCTTTTATCTGCTTTTAAATAAATTCTGGATGACCATGCGGTTAAAAAAATCAAAAAGCCAATGGTAACGCCTACTAAGCGATTAGCATATTCTGTCCAGGTCTTAACGGGGTTGAACTGGGTGTTTTTATAGCCGCGCTCAGCATATATTTCCTGATAATTGTCAGGCAGCTGCGATACGTCTGTAGGAGGTACCCATTGACCAAAACAGGTAGGCCAATCCGGACAGCCCATGCCAGCACCCGATGCTCTGACAATGCCGCCTACGAGAATGACAATATAGACGGCGCAGATAGTTATCATGCCTAGGCGTCTAAAACGAAGAGCTGCTTGATGATCGATCATAATTTGAGATGTTTTTTAGTAACTCTTACCGCGCTGGAATCGTAAGATAATGCCGTAAGATTTTTCTAGGTTTAATGTTATTTATATTTTAATCCTAAATAAATCCGTGAAGCGAAATACGGTCCCCATCTGGTGAACAGTGAAAAACTGGATTAATCAGTTTATTTAACAAGTTGCAGTTAAACTAAGCGTTCAACTGATTTATTTAGGTTAATCAGTATACTCTTTGTGGTTAATAATCTCTATCGTGTTTTTAGACGAAATCAGAATCACTGGTTAAAAATGGCGTTTGCGCCCTGACAGCAATGCTTTGATTAAAGCTAATTTCCCGAACTTTGCTCCATATCATCCTTAAACATGGATGGGAAAGGTTCCGATAATAGAGAACCCGTGGCTATTGAAGGGTAAATATCTTGATAGTGGCTGATCTGCGTTTGGCTGATGCGTCTGAATACATGTTTTCGGGTGAGTTCCTGTGTGGCAGATAATCCTGTTGCCGCTAAAATTTCAGCAACGCTTTTAACGGTTTCCTGATGGAAGTTAGCTATGCGCTGACGTTTATCAGAAACAGCCAGACCTTTGACTAAATCGGGTCGCTGAGAAGTAATGCCCGTTGGACAATGGCCGGTATTGCACTGCAGCGATTGAATGCATCCCATTGCCAGCATCATGCCACGGGCGCTGTTGCACAAATCTGCCCCTAGACTCAATCGCTTGATAAGATGAAAGCCGGTGAAGATTTTACCGGAAGCAATAATTTTGATATCTTTTCTTAAGTCAAAACCGATGAGACAGTCACTAACAAAGACCAATGCATCCATTAACGGCATGCCAACAGAGTTGCTGTATTCAAGCGGTGCTGCTCCAGTGCCTCCTTCGCCTCCATCTACTGTAATAAAGTCTGGTTTTATACCCGTTTCCAGCATAGCCTTGCATAAGATAATAAAATCGCTACGCTGGCCAATGCAAAGTTTAAAGCCAATCGGTTTGCCATTTGATAGTTCGCGCATTTTTTTAATAAATAGCATTAGCTCTGCAGCTGATGAAAAAGCTGAGTGGGCTGCTGGGGAGTTGATTTGGGTATAAGGTTCAACCCCTCTAATGCCGGCGATTTCTGGCGTATTTTTACAGGCTGGCAGTACGCCTCCGTGGCCAGGTTTTGCACCCTGAGATATTTTTATTTCAATCATTTTGACAGAGGGCAAACAGGCCTTTTCTGCAAATAAGTGCTGATCAAATTTTCCCTCTGCTGTCCGACAGCCAAAATAACCTGTACCAATTTGCCAGATTAAATCACCGCCATATTTTAAATGGTATTGACTAATCCCTCCTTCGCCGGTGTTATGGGCAAACCTCCCCAGTTTGGCACCGCCATTTAAAGCCATAATTGCATGGCTGCTTAAAGCGCCAAAGCTCATTGCAGATATATTGAGCAGACTGGCATGATATGGCTGTTTACAGTCAGAGCCACCAATCCATATACGTAAATCAAGGTGGATAGTATCCAGGCTTTTGGCGGCCAAAGAGTGACCAATCCACTCATAGCCTACGCGATAGACATCGAATTTTGTACCATACGGTACGCTATCCATTTGTTTTTTGGATCGCTGGTAAACAACGGAACGGAAAACGCGGCTGATAGGTGAGCCATCAAGATCTGATTCTACAAAATATTGCTGAATCATTGGACGGATTGTTTCCATTATCCAGCGGGTATGGCCTATTACAGGAAAGTTCCGCAAGATCGTATGTTTTTTTTGCAGAATGTCATGAATTCCTAGCAAAATCACTGGAACGAGCACTAGCAATACCCATACAGCAGGCTGATAAAATAAAATGGCGATCCCGTTGAGCATAAGTAAGACAGAGCTAATGAATATAAAACGCAAGCGCATGATTTGCTCCGCTAGATGAACTGATAAGAAATGATCTGATTTTTTTAGGTTGAAGTATAGGAACCAGCTTAAGAAAACTAAAGAACAATGTTAGATTCTAGATACTATATTTGGCACGGTCATGAATACAGAATTTAATAGCATCCGAAACTTAACTGTATTATTAGTTGGCTATAAGGATGAG
>JALSLW010000087.1 GCA_026988155.1 Methylomonas sp.
GAACGATAGAGGGCGGATTGATTACTTTATCTCAAGTTGCTGATATTAGGCATTCCGAAGGGCGTTACAACATTCTTCATCAAGGAGCACAAAGAAAGCAGACCATTACCAGCAATGTGATAGATAGAGATATGGACGGTTTTATGCAAGAACTTAAGACCCGAGTATTAAATGAAATCCCTTTTTCTGCCAACAGCTATCCAGAATTTACAGGAGCAGCGGTAGAACAGGCAAAAGCTAAAGAAGATCTGCTTTTGCATTCATTGCTGGCAGGCGCAGGAGTGCTATTATTTATTTTCATTGCAATCGGCAATAGCCGTAATGTATTGCTTACCCTAGCAAACCTGCCCTTCTCATTAATCGGCGGACTAGTTGCGGTAATTTTAACAGGCGCAACCTTATCAGTCGGTTCAGTGGTTGGTTTTATCACCCTGTTTGGCATTACCGTACGCAACAGCATAATGCTACTTTCTCATTACCAGCACCTGATAGATGCAGAAAACAGAAAATGGACAATGGAAACTGTTATTCTCGGTGCTCAGCAACGTTTGCCATCAATATTAATGACAGCCCTAGTCACTGCATTAGCTATGTTGCCTATCGCCATTAACAGTGATAACCCTGGCAGGGAAATAATGGGCCCTATGGCCGCTATAATTATTGGCGGACTGGCTTCTTCTACTATTTTGAATTTATTATTGCTGCCTGCTTTGTTATTTCGTTATGGAAAGTTTGTAAAACAAGATAAGGAAAGGATTTAATTGCTGCCAAGATTTCAACCTAGAAAGAGCCAATTAGATTTAATTTACACCTAATCTCTCTAGCAAAACAGAGTACGCCCACCATCAACGGTTATAACCTGCCCCGTTATATAGCCCGCATTTACTACCAGAAATTTGACAGCTTTTGCTATATCATCAGGATCCCCCGTCCGCTTTAATGCAACCCTCTGCAATATTTCAATCTTTTCCTGCTCTGAAATTTCCGTTTCCGGCCAAAGCACTGCACCGGGAGAAACGCCATTCACCCGTATCTCCGGACCTAATTCTTTCGCCAAAACTATGGTCATTGCTGCCAAACCAGCTTTGGCAATACTGTATACAGGATAGCCCTTTAACCCTCGTTCAGCATGGATATCTATAATATTCACAATACACCCATTATTCAGCGCCAATAGCTTGGCAAATTTCTGCGACAAAAAAAAGGGGGCTTTTAAATTGCTTCCCAATAAACTGTCCCACTCTTGCTCAGTAACATTAGCCACCTGCTGAGGATAAAATGCCGAAGCATTATTGACCAATACATCCAGCCTTCCCCAAGTTGCTTTTACTTCTTCAACTAGTGCAGACATCTCATCCATTTTCAGCAGATCAGCCTGTATTATTTTGGCAGAACCAGGTCTTATTTTATTTAATTCTTGATTAAGTCCGTACACTTCTTGCTTTGATGATCTATAGTGTAAATAAAGATTGCAGCCATCCTGATGCAGCATTCGTGCACATGATGCCCCTATCCGTTTTGCAGCACCAGTAATCAATACATTTTTTTTCATTTCTGCCACCATGTACAAATCATTACTATTTTTTATTATACTGCTCTCAGCCTGCAACCAACCAGTTCCAGTCCTTGAAAAACTTTCCCAAAATGCTATTATCCTTTCTTTTGGTGACAGTCTCACCTACGGAACAGGTTCATCAAAAGGTTCTGATTACCCAAGCATTCTTAGTACACTCAGTTCTCACGAAGTTATTAATGCGGGTATTCCTGGTGAAATAAGCGGCGATGGAGTAAACCGGTTGGCCGGCTTGCTTGATGAGTACCAGCCTGAATTAGTTATTCTCATTCATGGCGGCAATGATATGCTAAAAAAAATTCCGCATCAGCAAACCATTACCAACCTACTGAAAATGATTGCTTTGACTAAACAGCGCAATATTGAAGTTATTATGCTGGGTGTACCTAAACCCAGTCTCTTCTTGCTAAGCAGTTCAGATATTTATCAGCAAGTTGCTGAAGCACAAAAAATACCGATCGATCTTGATACATTGCCTGAGATCCTCAGCAACAATCAATTAAAGTCCGACCCTATTCATCCTAATAGTAGAGGCTATAAGTTATTGGCTGAAAATATTTTCAGTTTTTTAATCGAGATGGGCGCTTTATAGCGACTCATCCGTCTTCCTTACAAACAGGCGTGAAAATAGCAAGCCAGTTTCAAATAGCAGCCAAATTGGAACAGCCAGCAAGGTTTGAGAAATAGCATCTGGCGGCGTTAAAAACATACCGACAATAAATGCTCCCACGATAACATAAGGGCGCTTTTCTGCCAGACTTTGCGGTGATGCAAGCCCTGTCCAAACCAGAACAATCGTAACAATAGGTACCTCAAACGATAAGCCAAAGGCAAAAAACAGGGTAAGTACAAAGTCTAAGTATTTGCTTATATCTGTCATAACCGCAACGCCTTCAGGTGCTGCCGCCGTTAAAAAGCCAAATACTAATGGAAAAACCACAAAATAGGCAAACGCCACCCCCATATAAAACAGACCGGTACTGGCAACTATTAACGGCAAGACCATTTTCTTTTCATGGCTGTATAGGCCTGGTGCAACAAAAGCCCAAAAATGATAAAGAATCACTGGGACTGAAGCAAAAATAGAGACAACTAGCGCCAACTTAAAGGGTGTAAAAAAAGGTGATGCAACATCTGTAGCTATCATGGTGCTATTTTCTGGCATATGCTGAAGCAGAGGGCCAGAAAGGAAGGTATAAATTTCATTTGCAAATGGGGCTGCACATAAAAATACGACAGTAATAAATGCAACAACACGCTTTAATCGACGACTTAGTTCAACTAAATGACTGACAAATGGCTGCTCATCATCAGTGTCAAGATCATTTTGACTCATCAGTTTTTTTTACCTCTCCAGATAAAGAATTTATTGATGAAGTCACCTGTTTTACTGTATCTGTGCCCTCTTCAAGCGCATTTTTAAATTCTTCTAAGCCAGACTGCTCTTTAATTATTTGGCGCATTTCTTCTGCTTGCAGCTCTTCTTTTATTTCAGCTTTAACCGAGGCAACAATATTTCGGGTCTTACCCACCCAAAAACCTGCAACTCGCGCAGCCGCAGGCAATTTCTCAGGCCCTATCACTAAAAGACTAACTAGGCCAACCAGACAAAGCTCCCAAAAACCAACATCAAACATATTATTTTTCTGACTTGTCTTTCTGTTCTGAGGTCACTTCGCCATCTATGGTTTCACCGTCCTCTTCTGCAATTTTTTTATCCTCATCGCCATCTTTTACTGCTGAACGAAACCCTTTAATTGCACCACCTAAGTCGCCACCTATATTGCGCAGGCGCTTAGTTCCAAATAATACTACAACTATTACTAAGATAATTAATAATTGAGTTACACTAATTCCCATCTTCTACTCCAAAGCTAAATTATTACAAGCTATTTACTGCGTTGTGCTTTTTCTTCTATACCGGACAAGCCAAATCGACGTTGCAATTCTTTTAATACATCATCAGGCCCTAACCCTTGATCAGCCAGCATCACCATAGAATGAAACCATAAATCAGCGGTTTCATAGATAATCTGCTGCTTATCACCACCTTTGGCTGCTATGACTGTTTCTGTTGCCTCTTCACCTACCTTTTTTAGGATGTGGTCAAGACCTTTAGCATATAAGCTTGCTACATAAGACTTATCGGCAGTCTCCTGTTTTCGAAGCTCCAATATCTCTGCTAATTGCTGTAAAACTTCACTCATTGATTATCTCTTTTTTGTCGGCTTACACTATCGCCCATCTAAGGCAACCAGAAATACTTTGCAAATTGAGCAGGCTATTTATCTCCAAATAACCAACCTACTATCATTTATAAATATCTTTCGGGTCTTTGAGAACGGCTTCTTTCGCTTTCCATTGACCATCCACCAGACTCCGATAAAAACAGCTTTCTCTGCCAGTATGACAGGCAATACCACCTTGCTGTTCAATTATAAGCAAAATCACATCTTCATCGCAGTCTAGCTGAATATCAATGATTTTTTGCTGATGTCCTGATTCTTCGCCTTTTCGCCATAAACGCTGCCGAGATCGTGACCAGTATACTGCATAGCCCGTTTCGGCAGTTACCAGCAATGATTCTTTATTCATCCAGGCAAACATAACTACTCTGCCTGAATCAGCCAACTGTGCAATTGCCGGCACCAATCCTTCTTCAGTCCAGCGCACCTCATCCAACCAAGCATTAATCATTATAGACGCACCTCGATACCTCTATCTTGCATTTTTTTCTTTGCCTGTTCAATAGTATATTCCGCAAAATGAAAAATGCTTGCTGCCAAAACAGCATCAGCCTTTCCTTCAATCACTCCATCAGCCAAATGATCCAAATTGCCTACCCCGCCAGAGGCAATAACAGGGACTATTACTGCATCACTGATTGCTCGGGTTAAAGCCAAGTCAAAACCTATTTTAGTACCATCCCTATCCATACTGGTCAGTAGAATTTCTCCTGCTCCATAGTCAACCATTTTTATCGCCCATTCAACAGCATCTATACCAGTTAATTCACGCCCCCCATGAGTAAATATTTCCCAGCGATCAGGCTCACTTTCTTTACTGACTTTTTTAGCATCAATGGCAACCACAATACATTGCGAGCCAAATTTTTCTGCAGCTTCTCTGACAAACTCAGGCCTAAAAACAGCTGCACTATTAATACCAACTTTATCTGCACCGGCATTCAACATACGGCGGATATCATCTAATTCTCTAATTCCACCCCCAACAGTGAGGGGGATAAAAACTTCATCAGCAACCTGTTCAACCACATGAATAATAGTATCCCTATTGCCACTAGTAGCTGTAATATCTAAAAAGGTAATTTCATCAGCACCTTCCCGGTCATAACGTCTAGCTACTTCAACAGGATCGCCAGCATCGCGGATATCAACAAATTGTACGCCTTTGACCACACGGCCATTATCAACATCCAGACAGGGAATAATTCGTTTCGCTAGGCTCATAATTATTTGTAAATTTGCGCAGTCTTTTCAGCTTCGACAAAATCAAGCGTGCCTTCGTAAATTGCACGCCCTGTAATTGCCCCCATAACGCCATCCCCTGCAACTTTTCCCAAACCATGAATATCATCCATATTAGTAATGCCACCCGAAGCAATAACAGGAATACTTATTGCCCTTGCAAGTTTAGCTGTTGCCTCAACATTGACACCTTGCATCATGCCATCTCTTGCAATATCAGTATAAATTATCGCTACAACACCGTTGGCTTCAAATTCTTTGGCTAGTTCCGTGGCATTACGATCTGAAACAGTTGCCCAGCCATCAGTTGCTACCATACCATCTTTAGCATCTAGGCCTACAATCACATGTCCTGTAAATTTAACGGCCATTTCACGCACAAAATTTGGGTCACTAACCGCTTTTGAACCAATGATAACGTATTGCACACCTGCATCTAAATAGCCCTGTATAGTTTCTTCATCGCGAATGCCCCCACCAATTTGTACAGGTACATGAGGGTATGCTTCGGCAATCTGTTTAATAATGTCAGCATTTTGGGGCTTGCCTGCAAATGCTCCATCCAAATCCACTAAATGTATTCGTCTTGCTCCCTGCTCTACCCATTTTCCTGCGACCGCAATGGGATCATCAGAAAACACAGTATCCTCATCCATACGTCCTTGACGCAAACGGACACATTTCCCTTCTTTTAAATCAATTGCAGGTATTAGCAGCATTTTCTATTTCTCGATAGTTAAATCAGTTATTAAGCTTGTTGTCCGTCCCAGGATAAAAAGTTTTTAAGTAATTGCAGTCCAACTGCCTGACTTTTCTCTGGGTGGAATTGCACGGCAAAGACATTATCTTTTGCTAATGCACTGGTAAATTCATTAGGGTATTCAGTCGTTGCCACAGTATCTATCTCATCATCCGGTTTTGCATAATAGCTATGCACAAAATAAAACCTGCTATTTTGCGGAATTCCTGCCCATAACGGATGTGGCTTTTGACTTACCTGATTCCATCCCATATGTGGTATTTTTAAACGTTCTCCCTGTGAATCAACCATATGCTTGGAAAAGTGAATAACCTGTCCTTTAAAAATATCCAGACAGGAAGTTTTATCATTTTCTTCACTGTCAGTTAACAGAGCCTGCATTCCTAAACAGATACCCAGAAAAGGTTTAGTTTGTACCACCTCTCTTATAACAGCAGACAAGCCAGAATCATCCAATGCAAGCATGCAATCTCTAATAGCTCCAACTCCGGGAAAGACAACTCTATCTGCCTGTTGAATTGCCTCCACATTAGACACCATTTGAACATCAACTTCTGGCGATGCGTGCTGCAAAGCTTTTTCAATAGAATGAAGGTTTCCCATTCCATAATCAATAACGGCAACTGATGACATAGGTTTTAATGTAAGTGAAAGATAAAGGGTACAAAGTTCATTTATAAAGAACCTTTTGTTGATGGCATAATACCAGTCATTCTTGGGTCAGCTGTAATTGCCATTCTTATTGCCCTGCCTAATGCTTTAAAAATAGTTTCTGCCACATGATGAGCATTACTGCCTTTCAAATTATCAATATGCAAAGATACGCCAGCATGGTTCACAAAACCCTGGAAAAATTCGCGGAACAAATCGACATCAAAAGAGCCTATCATTCCTCTGGGATAATCAACCTCGTAAAAAAGTCCCGGTCTGCCCGAAAAATCTATCACCACTCTTGACAATGCTTCATCTAAAGGAACATAACTGTGACCGTAGCGAACGATACCTTTTTTATCACCTAAAGCTTTAGCAAAGGCCTGGCCTAATGTAATGCCAATATCTTCCACCGTATGGTGTGCATCAATTTCCAAATCACCTTTAGCATTTATATTTATATCAATCAGACCATGCCTAGCCACCTGATCCAACATATGATCTAAAAAAGGAACTCCAGTTATAAAATTGGCGAGACCAGTTCCATCTAAATTCAGTTCGATTTTAATCTGTGTTTCGAGCGTATTTCGCTCAACTTTTGTACTACGCTGACTCATCACTAACCTAAGTTGCATTTGAATATATGCTATTTTACTATATGTTAGAGAAGAGGATTTAATAACTTCCCTATTTTGGTTCCACTAGAACATTAAAAAAACAGCTCGCTCTTGAATTATAACCCCCTATGCCATTGAAAATGCGCATCTGAAACCTCTTCAATAACAAAGTCTAATCTCATATTGTTTTAATTATAAACAATAATGAAACACCCTAGTCAGGTGTTGAAGCTATGCCATGGACAACTGGGCTTTTGAGGCTCTAGAGAGATAAAAAACTATTTGGTTAGTCCTCCATATTTACCCATCCCCAGCCAAAATAATTCACGCCTGACTTTTCAAAAAAGCATATTTAAATTCAATACCTAACCTAACCTAACCTAACTATGACTCTGCCGCTGGCTATCATGAACCCCCGACTATTTTATGTCTTGTTTTCCGTATTTGAAGTTTCCCAATTATTAACACCATGGCGTTATAGAGAGAAACCATTTCAACTAACTGAAGTATTCTATGTTTGAAGCAAACCCAGCTAAATATACAGCCTGCATACACAGCAAGTTCCATCGCTTTAAAAGCTGGGAAACTTCAGCCCCATATTTTAACCACTATAAACCTAGAAAAATCAGTTGAGTTTATCCCTGCTAAATAAATTCAGCATAAATTTGACAAATGATCCGTAACTGTTCCCTGATTTTTACTCCCAAATCAAATTGTCAGGCGGCCTTAAAATCGCCCCCTGCAAATATTTTTTCATCGCCTCATTCAAAATCTGA
>JALSLW010000088.1 GCA_026988155.1 Methylomonas sp.
TGTCTGTTAAAGAACAGTGGGTGAAGTTCCATTATCCAAATGGCTAATGAACCGCCGTATGCGGACCCGCTTGTACGGTGGTGTGGGGAGGGCTGGAGAGAAACTAGCCCTTACCCGATTATGTCTTTTTCGCCTCAGTGAATTCGATAACATTCATATCTGGATCACGGATAAATATCGCGGTATTGCCATCACCGAAAGTAACTGGACCACCAGTTATTTTAATGTCCGCAGATTCCATATATTCTTTTGCATCATATACGGACTCCACTTCCATTGAGTAGTGAGTGTACCCTGGATAACGCTCATCTACATCCATAAGTATATTTTTATTATCATTGTCATCCTTTCCACTATCAAGTAAGTTGATTACCACACCGCTCGGATGCTCAAGAACAACGACATGTTCATTATCATCCTTTCTTGTAAGAATGAATCCGAATTTCTCATAAAATGGAATGGATATTTCCCAGTTCATGACTCGGATTCCTATATGATCTAGCTTTTTAATCTTCATAATGTGGTTCTCATTATTGGAGGACATAACGCCTGCTTCACCAGCTGCCGTGAGTGGCGCGTATTTTGCGGCTCTTTGCAAAATCCGTGACGCTTACGGCAGTCTGAGTGCAAGCATTTGTTAGCCTTTTTTAATAAGTAACCCAAAGAATAGCGTTTAATTGACTACTCAAAACGATGTAACCATTGTTGGGTAAATTCTTTTGCATTAACACCTTCGGGTACTTCAACTACGATATTTTTTAGTTTATCTGTTTGCACGGATTTAACCAGACGATAAAGAGTTTGATACTGCTTGGGAATATTACCCTGCTCCATATCGCCAATTTGCGGAAATGGCCCTGCTTGTATCATAACGCCACCCTGATAATCATAAAAAATAAAATCATCATCCAGTTGCGCCCGTAACGCCGCCTTGCCACCCAGTTTTTGCAAAAAAGTATCCGAAAGGATCGTTAACCAGTTAATCCCTTTAATACCCTCAACACAATAAATCTTATGTGAATTCGGATTATCAATTTCAAGCCCTGGAAAGCGTTGAACAAGTGGATATATTAATGGCTCCGCTCTTCTAGCATGTGCGTGACCAACACTACGAATTAACCCGAGCCCTGCATAACCATGATAGGGTGATAGCCTTTTGCACCAGTCATTTACAAAGTGCTGAAAAAAACCGCTCGGTTGTTGCTCCAGAAATTCTAATGGAAAGGTTGCTGATATATAACCTAAATGTTTGTAACTACGCTTCCCAATTAATAATGTTTCTAAATTATAGGAACTTACTTCGGCATCCTTTTCTGAGCCCGTCATAATCAACTCGAAGAAGTCGTATTCGTCCAGTGGTTCAATTTGTTCATTTAATGACGGTAAAGTGTCCCGACCAAATTTTTTAATCCCCATTTTTTCACCACCGAAGCGTTTTAAATGCGGTTTAACCAAAGTAAGGTATTCTTCAATACATTGTCCCACAGCTAGCCGTACCCTTTTTTCATAGGGGTTTTCTAAATAAAGTGTAACCAGCATCCCTACTTGAGCAACGATATTGTTCTTGTTATCCTTTATCTTGATTTTGTCTAAATCTGTTGGTGTAAAACCTTGTAATGGTATTTCCATTAAATACTCCCGTTAAAAAATAGGTTAATGAGGTGTGGTGCTAAAAATCATGCCAAATGCGGCAGAAGTTCTTGCTGCCGCTGCAGCAGTACCTGCACCTGCGGCAATTTCACCTGCCGGGCCATCAAATGGAACCAAGACTAGAGCCACAGTTGCAACCGCTGCTACAGCCGTAACGGCTCCCATACCAACTGTTTCCGCTACAGCCCACCAATCAACAGAGGGCTCTTCTTCTGGAATTGCTACGGGTTGTGGTACTGGCTCTTTTTCACCTCCGTCTTCTGAGCAAGTACAATCACCTCCTTCTTCCATCAGTTTCAGTTCGTTATTTTCTCCAGCGATTTTTTCATAGGCATCTTCTTGACCTCTCCCCCATTTATCGCCTTTAAATTTCATTTCCACCACCCGATCAATATTGTCCTGATTGGGCGGCTTAGAAGGATCTTTTACTATAATGACATCCGGGCGACGCACACGACCTTGGCCGCCACGATAACCTGGAATTTCCTGTTGCGCCCGCGTTTGCCAGCGATCTGATTTTTGCGTGGTTTCCTGCCCAGCTTCATCACGGTGCATGAATGGACTAGGTGGATTGGTGTCCATGTTGTAGGAGATTTCAGGCTTGTAACGGCTTTGATGATGTAACACTTCATCGGCTGCCTGTAATGTGGCAGAGACACAACCCTGTCTTTGATGGGTTCCTGCCTCACTTCCTGTACACGGGTTGTTTGAACAACAGCACATAACCTCACATAAGACCTTATCATCAATTTCGTGTTTCATGGCATCCAGTTCTTCTGGGGTCACATCATCAGGATGCAGGGGACAACGTTGAATAACGCTATTGAAGTCATCATTACAGAGTTCTGAATCATGACTCAATAATTGTGATGCGGCTACGACTGCGGGTGATATTTGAGTGATACAAGGTGATTGCATTAGCTCACCTCCAACCAAACAGAGGCAGGCAATTGTCGGGCTAGCCAATACATACGCATCTTGGGGTGTCCGCCTGCATCTTGCAATAAATCCTGGACTTTTTTATGCCGATGAAAACCTGGATACTGCGTGAGTTCCCATGTTACAAAAGTGTACATATCTCTTTGTGTCCGCAGTCCATAAGAACCTGCAATATCGACTGCCTGTTTAACTTGTTTTGTGAGTTCTTTTTCAGATAGCTGGTTAATAGGGCTATAACTATAATTTTGTCTGAGGTGTTTGCATAAATTTGGAATACTATAGCTAACTTCACGGTCTTCCTTAAAATGTTGCATATGTTCAGCTCTGATTTTGAACATGGTTCCTCCTGTTGTGTGATTTTGTCGGATTATACTGATAATAAACGTAAATAGAGATTAAAATATAAAATTAGTTTTATTTGATAGCCAAAAAAATTTGGGAGGCGGCTGTTTTACCTGCTGCCTTTAGTGGCGCGTCTTTTGCGGTTTTTTGCAAAAGGCGTGGCACTAAAGGCAGTCAGCGTGCAGGAACTCATTAGACTTTGAGTTCTATTTTTGGAAAAAGGTATTTTTCGTTATGTCTTTTTGCGACATAATATTTTTGCGAATGATATAAGATAGAGCATATTTCCACTAAGCTAAACCCAGCTAGCTTTTTTGACAATTCAAAATTGTTGATTTCACCATCCAGCGAGTCTGTATCTTCAAGTGACATAATCAACTTTGATCTAGCAGCATCCGTATTTACAGGCAACCTGTGTTTTTGCAACCTGTGTTTTTGCAACCGAGTGTTTTCAATAGCTCGGATGATTCTAAGCCACTCTGCTTGATATAAATCAGGAGTATTTTTAACCATAAGATCATGAAACAACGAAAATACGGCACTAATTGTTGGCTCAAATGTATCATCTTCGCTGCTTGACGTAGGCTGAGATGGGTTAGTTCTGTCAACCAAATCAAACAATATAGATCTTGCTTTATCATCGAATAATACTTCTAGTTCATCTCTTTTTTGTTCCATGTGACTCTCTTTCTTTGTAAAGGCTAACAAGTTATTGTCTAGATCAGGTTATCTTATACGCCAATCCATAAAATTTGGCAAGAAATGGTATTTATACTTTTAACTGTTTTCTGGTTAAAAAATCAAGGGGTCAGCCAGCTTGATTTTCTAAGATAGTTGGTGTATATTGCTTTTCATGGCCCGATTACCCAGAATAGTTATCCCCAATCAACCGCTGCATATCATGCACCGTGGCAATAATCATCAGGATATCTTTGAATCAGAAGAAGATATGGTGCGGATCATTGCACCCTACTTTACAATCCCCTGCAATAAAGCCCTAAAACGAGGCTGGAGGTGCTCTAACAATAAAGCCGCAACAGTTTCATCAGTAAAATCTATCACCATTGCATCATCAACTAGACGTACAGACAGGCCAGCCTTTACTTCGTCAGCCACTTTAAAACTTACGCCAGCCCTTAAAAGGTTAGAGGCTATAGAGGCCGTATAATGACTTAAACTGCCCTGCTTAAGCTCCTCAGGATTTTTTCGCAGCTCATCAGTCCCAATAATATTTTCAGGCAGACTGATAATCATTTTATTACTATCCATGTCCGACTTTTCCCGCACCTTGCCCGCAAGTGACAAAATCAATTTCTCGGTAAAGGCCTGATCGGTCATTTGCTTACCGACCACTCGCATCACTTCATCACTAAAACTGCCTAGCAAAGTGTCTCTCAATTTTAAAAAGGCATCTCTTGCAGCCAGCTGCAATGCTTCCTGCCCTGATATTTCAATATCTTCAGCCTGTTTACGAGCCTGTTGCAAAAGCATATCGGCTTCAAGTTCTGCTTCTTCTATAATCCAGGCAGCACGTTTTTGGGCATTAATAACCAGGTCTTCAGCTTTTTTCTGGCCGGCAGCAACACCTTCGTTTCTTAGGCGCTCAATCAGCGCTTCCACTCCAGAGGAAGCAATGGGTTTGATATCCGTCATGATTTAATCCTATGCAATACCGCCGCTGATGACCAGAGCGAAAATAAAGGCAAATACTGCAAACCCTTCGACAATAGCCGCGGGTGCAACGGATAAACCAAATATTTCCGGTTTAGCTTTGGATGCATGTATAGCAGAAGCACAGCATTGCCCCTGATAAATTGCACTCATCATTAAGGCCAGCCCACAGAGTAAACCAATTGAAAAAATACCAGGTGAATTTTCCAACGTGATAGGGCGATTAAGCGTGAACATTACCACGATGCCATAGATCACTTGCGAGGATGGCATGGCAGAAACGCCGACATAGCGTCCATAGCCGCTTTCTGTATCAAGCATAGCGCCAATAGCAGCCTGCCCGGCAACGGCACAGCCCATAATACTGCCTATTGCGCCCAATGCCATCGGTGCATACAAGCCAAACCAGCCCAATATCAACATAAAATCATTCACTCGCTTCTCCCAGTTTTTGAGAACGCTTTAAACGGATAGCCTTCATCAGAGGTACTCCAATTATAAAACTCGATAAAATTCAGCCTTAAGCCATGAACTACACCACTCATTAAACATAACATCAAGTTTAAAGTATGTCCTAAAACAAGAATTAAAATACTGAACAGCAATCCTAAGCCAGAAGGAGAAGAATAAACCTGTTCTGCCAGCTGATTAAAGGTTAAGGCTAAAGATGCGCTGGCTAAGCCTAAAGCAAATAGTCGCATATAACTCAAAATATCACCAAAAATTTTAGTCAGCCCTGTGATGTTTTTTATGCCATCCATCATCTGCCATAAATAGTCAGAAGGCTTGTTGACTGCTCTTTCACTGCTAAAAAACAACAATAAAATGCCACCCAGTGTAAATAGACTATAAACCGCATATTGCGTGCCGTCTATAGCCAGCCATAACAAAAATCCAGCGATAATTAAACAAACCCAGCCTAAGGCTGCCAACGCAGTTTTCTTGCCTTTTAACTGATAGGCTTTAATAAGGTTAGCCATGATTATGTGTACTGCACCAACAGCAATTGATAAACGCATCATGCTATCAAAATCATTAATATCCAGTATTTTAATCCTGCCGGCCAGTGTCTCTGGACCAGGAGTATAACCAAAGTAACCGCCGGTCATGATCCCCCATAATAATGAGAAAATTACTGTGACAATCGCCAGCATTCTCAGTCTTTTCCCTTTCAAACTGCTCCCTAGCCTTCCCCACTTGAAGGCTAATATCAGCAAAAAAATGGCTGCATAGCCCGCATCAGATAAAATCATGGCAAAGAAAAATGCAAAAGAAAAAAATACGACAGCCGAAGGGTCCCAGGTACGATAGGCTGGTGTTTGATAAAAAGTGATAACTTCCTGGCCACCGGCAATTGGTTCAGCATTTATAAGCAGTGTTGGCGGGTTATCCTGATCACGGATTTCTTCAATTAACAATGCTAGGCCATTATGGCTAGCAAAGTCTTTCAATTTATCTATTTCTGTTACTGGTACCCATGCCTGAATGGCAAAAAGCCCCTGTTCATCCAATGTTAAAGCATTCGCCATTTTTAAAGTCGCTTTATCTTTATTTTCAGCCAAGCTTAAACCGATTAACGCGATCCATCGCGTTAAAGACTGGCGTTCTGCCAGCCTATCCTCAATTGCCAGTTCAGTTATCTGCAAATCTTTTTTAAGTTGCGACAAAGGCACTGTACCGGTATGTGTTCTAGGAACAGGGACATCCGTGGCCAATGGTTCTTGCTCAGCCAAAATAACAGTATAATAGTGAATATTATCTTTATGCACTACCTGATATATTAAGTCTTTATTAAGCAGTTTCATTTGCCTTTTAGGGATGATATAAAACCAGCACTTTATGCCTCCTAAATCACCTTTTTCTGGCAAATAAAAATCTCCCCATGGGCTTATTTCTTTGATCCTTTTGATCAGAAAATCACGCTGGTCCCCTAGCTCTCTTATTCCAGCCTGCACATCAAAAACTTTTTGCACTACCTCATCTAAATCAAATCCGCTTTTATCACTGACCTGATGCCTTTTCATCCTGCATTGATTAAGATATTTAAGTGCATGAGCAACTCTTTCGGTATGTTTTTGAGTAGCCACTGCTGTAGAAGAACTTTGCCTATTTAATGAAACTAAATGAGCGCAGCCTAAAATTTGCAGTTTTTTCAGTGCTTCAGTTTTTTCAGCTTTCAAACCGCATAAAGTCAGTTTTTTTAATGCAACAATAGACACTATAAAGCCTCCTTCAACCGCTTCTGTTTAGTGATTTTCGCCCTCACTACAGCGGCTCTTTCTGAATCCGAAAGAAATATCCTGATTTTACTGATATTTTTTTGTGCTTGCGGGATTAGCACCTTGTCGAATAAATTGACCCGCTGAGTCACTTTTTTTACAGCCCCGTGCAAAATATCCAGTCGTCGCTGTTCAATTTTTAAACGAATTTTTAATTCCAGCATCAATTTTAATTGCACCACAACCTGATCAACCCAATGCGGTTTTGTTAAAAAGGAGTAAGCCCGACAGTTTATTTCTATTGTCTGAACCGTTGGGAGCTTAACGCCGACAATATTTTCTTCATTAAAAACTACCTGTTCAATGGTGACCAAATCAGATAGATCAATGTTTTCATCAGACAGCATCGGGAGCTGCTGTTCAACAAACAGGTAGCTCCGCCTAATATCCTGTTCGGTCTTTTTAAACAGTGCTATTGCTTTAGTCCGCTCAGCGATCAACTGCTGACGTTTTAGATCTAAAGACGGCAGATATTGTCTATAACGCTTTAATTGCGCCCCTTCTTTATGTAAAGACGCTTTGCTAAAGGATAATCTAGCCATGCTCTTCCGTTACTGCTGAATCAGCAGCAAAATACTTATCAATCAGCTCCTGCTTCATTAACAGTTCGCTTCTATCAAAACATTCTGCCAGTGTCTGCCAGGATAGATCCAGTGCATCTTCCAAGGTCAGCGAAATATCAATATTCATAAACCGACGTTTGAATAAGCGGCCAAACTTGAGCAGCCTTTCATCAAAAGGCGACAGTTCAAAAGCCATTGCCTGCTTCTGTTCTGCTTCATTGGCACCTGAATAAAAGCGGATCATGGTATTCATTACCTGCGAATGATCTTCACGGGTAACTTTGCCAATAACATGCTGTTTTAGTCGCGAGAGTGAGCCAAATGGATCAAGCATCTTGTCATGCAAATAAAACTGTCCTTCAGTAATATAGCCTGTATTATCAGGTACCGGGTGAGTGACATCACCGCCAGGCATGGTAGTAACAGACAATATGGTAACCGACCCGGCACCTTTATAGTCACAGGCCTTTTCGTAACGTTTTGCCAGCTGTGAATATAAGTCTCCCATATAGCCTCGATTTGAAGGCACATGTTCCATTGAAATTCCGACTTCTTTCATGGCATCTGCATAGGCCGTCATATCAGTCATTAAAACTAGCACGCGTTTGCCCTCTTCTACTGCAAAGCGTTCTGCAACAGTCAATGCCATATCGGGCACAAGCAGGCGCTCTACAATGGGGTCGGAAGCAAGATTGCAGAACATCACGGTTCTGGCAAAAACGCCCGCCTGTTCAAATTGGCTGCGAAAGAAATGAAAGTCATCAAAGATCAAGCCTAACCCTGCAAAAACGACAATATCTGCATCTGCCTGAATGCCAATACGCGCTAAAAACTGGTTATAGGGTTCACCGGAAATTGAAAAAATGGGGATTTTCTGACTCTCAACCAAGGTGTTGAATAGATCAATCATCGGCACATTGGTTCGAATCATATTCGATGCCAGCACCCTTTTCATTGGGTTGACAGAGGCGCTTTCAATGGTAACTTTAGGATCGGGCTGTAAAGATGAACCTCCATCTAATGGTTCACCTATTCCATTAAATATTCGCCCTAATATATTAGCTGAATAGGTAACTTGCATCGAATGGCCTAAAAAACGCACGGATGCATGAGTTGAAATGCCCTGAGTCCCTGAAAAAATTTGCAGGGAAACCTCGCTGCCTTTTATTTTAATCACTTGAGCCAGCGATTGCGCACCATTGCTATCCAGCACTTGAGCAAGGTCGCCAAAACATACCGCAATATCCTGTTTCCCTTTTGCTGGTGAAACATGAACGGTAATAATGCTTCCTATTATGGAAATGATTTTATCGTGTCGGATTAAGTTATTGATCATAAATCTATATCTCTTTTTCTGCGTGTGTTCATTACATAATCAAATAAAGGATAAGTCACGCACCAGTTGGCATTGGGATCATATAAATGGTGATCATAGTGCCATGGCAGATATTTTTTTGCCCAGCAACTGTCTAAATGAGCTTGACGGTGCACTATATAATAGCTAAAAACTGAAAGATACATACCAAATGCATAACCGTTAGCCCACCAGAAAAATGGTGCATTAACAAGCAAGATACTCATTAAAGTGAGCCATTCTTTAGCTTGCGTATTCCACCGTATAGGCCAGCTTTTATAGCCTGAGTCTATCATATCTGATTGCTGAGCAGCATAATGATGTTCATGCCAATGATATGCCCAAAAACTGTCAGGGCGTTTGCCGTAATAATGCAATATATAGCGATGCATACACCATTCACCGGCATTGGCCACTAGCAGCCCTAAGAAAAATTGCAACGCCCATATCATCTCAGAACCTAAACCATCTCATCAGGGGTAAAATCATCAACCATAATAGCCAACCGTCGTGTTCTTTCGGCTTCTTTAAGCAGTTTTAATTCTTCATGAGTAATTATTTTTTTATCAACGGCCTGATTGAAAACGGCCTCACCCTGCTCTTTTGACAACTGTTTAACTTTTTGAGCCTGGCGTATCTTCCTTTCTGCCGATCTCGCTGCCAATACGGCTTTAAAGGCACATTCAATTCGTCCTGTTGCATCATTTTCAATTTCGTTAATATAAATGCCACGAGTTAAACGGTCACGAGATTCAGAATCATTCAATAAAATTGATGCAGTCTGATGGATTAATTTATCTTCTGGTGCAGAATAACTGCTTCCCATTGGAAAAGTAACCATCCGCAGCCCCCAGACTAACGGCCTAAATGGGAGTAGCGGAAAAATCGCCAATAGAGATTGCTGTACTTTATATAGAGTATGCTGACACGCCCAATGCAAAAGAGACAGATCATCTTCTGGACAGCCTTGATCCTGAAAATGCTTTAAACTGGCAGAACATAGATACAGATTGCTTAAAGCATCTGCAAAATATCCGCTAATGCGTTCTTTGCGTTTTAATGAACCTGTTAAAGTCATAATGGCATAATCGGCAACTAATGCAAACATAGTGCTCAAGTGGGCAACGGAGCGATAATACTGCCTGGTATTATTATCACCGGGAACTTTGACAAATCGAGCATACGTTATGCCTAACCAAAAACTGGCTATTTTGTTATGCATGATGTGCCCAATATGACTAAAAAGCAGTCGATCAAATTGCAGAATCCCTTTAACCTCATTATGCTGGTGCAATGCCTGCATTTCTTGATAAATAAAAGGATGACAGCGTACTGCACCTTGCCCAAAAATCATCATGGTTCGGGTCAGAATATTAGCTCCTTCAACGGTAATGCAAACGGGAATAACCTGATATATACGTCCCAGGTAATTTTTAGGACCTAGACAAATGCCGGAGCCGCCTTGTATATCCATGCCATCATTAATAACCCTACGCATGCGTTCGGTTAATTCATACTTCATAATTGCGGAAATAACCGAAGGCTTTTGTCCTTGATCCAAAGCTGCCGCAGTGACAGTTCTTGCCGCATTTATAATATAGCTCTCACCGGCTATACGAGCTAACGGCTCTTCTATGCCTTCAAACTCACCCAATGAAATATTAAATTGTTTTCGTACCCGAGCATAGGCTCCTGTATTTCGGCAGGTAAATTTAGCAGCACCTGCACTTAACGCAGGTAAAGAAACAGAGCGTCCAGTAGCGAGAGATTCCATTAACATTTTCCAGCCATTGCCAGCCTGTTCTACACCGCCTATTATCCAGTCCAATGGAATAAATACATCTTTACCCCAGTTAGGGCCATTCTGAAATGCCGAATTCAGAGGAAAATGACGATTTCCAATAGTAATTCCAGGTGTATTTGAAGGTATTAGGGCAACGGTTATACCAATATTTTCCTTATCTCCAATCAAATATTCAGGATCATAAAGTTTAAATGCCAAGCCAATAACAGTGGCAATAGGGCCCAAGGTTATATAGCGTTTTTCCCAATTTAAACGAATGCCTAAAACCTGGTCTTCTCCTGCAAACTTATCGTAGCAGATAACCCCTGTATCCGGCATGGCACCAGCATCACTTCCTGCATCCGGGCCTGTCAAAGCAAAGCAGGGCATTTCCTGACCTGATGCCAAACGTGGCAAATAATAGTCTTTTTGCTTTTGGCTACCATATGATAGTAGCAATTTTGCAGGCCCTAATGAGTTTGGCACCATAACCGTGACTGCAGCAGAAGAGCTGCGGCTGGAGATCTTCATAATGACTTCAGAATGGGCAAAATGTGAAAACTCCAAACCGCCATAGTGTTTTGGAATAATCATGCCGCAAAACCTTTGCTGTTTAATATAGTCCCACACTTTATCAGGCAGATCCTGTCGATTATGGGTAATATCCCAGTCATCCAGCATGGCACATAAGGTTTCTACGGGGCCATCAATAAAAGCCTGTTCCTCCATTGTCAGTTTGGCAACAGGCAAATCCAACAGCACATTCCAGTTTGGATTTCCGGAAAACAATTCTGCATCCCACCAGGTATTGCCCGCTTCCATGGCTTCCTGCTCAGTGCTGGACATTTCTGGCAGGGCTGCTTGCATCCATTTAAAAATAGGCCGGCTTATCAATTTTCGTCGAATAGCGGGAATGCAAATTGGCAGAAAAGTGAGTAAAAATACTAGCCATAAAATCGGATTAAAATTTTGAAGGCTGTACAGTGACAGCAAAACAGCTAAAACGAGAGTGCTTTGCGACAGAGCTATCTGATGATAAGCCAGAGAACTTGCGATGATTAACAACAATCCCAACCAAATCATGATAACTCTCCTCATTCAATATCTATCGGCTTTTTTGCCAATGAAGACTAAGTACCCAAGTTAAATTAATTTTACTTTTTACTTGTCTTTTTTACCATTTTAGACCCTGAATAAATAGTTACGTAGCTCGCTATGCGCCTATTTATTCAGAGCCTAAAATGAAAAAAAATCCTGCGTAAAACTATTAAATTAATTTTACTTGGGTACTTAAGTATCTGCCTCCCCCTTTTCAAAGGGAAAGGGTTAGAGCAGATTATTTTTATAGTTTCTAATGCTAATTTCTTAAAGGCTTGCCTGTTTTTAACATATGTTCCAGTCTTGCTAAGGTGCCTTGCTGTTTAACAATATCAGTAAAAACACGGCATTCTAAATCCAGCATATCCTGTTCTGACAATGGCTCTGTAATATCACAATCTCCCCCCGTCAAAACGGTAGCTAAACTGTCTGCTACCTGCACGTCATAATCAGTAACTTTACCCAGCATTCTGAATGCTTTAGTGGACATGCTTAATAATATTTTTGCGGTTTTTCCTGCCAATTTATATTCTGTTTTTTCAGGAATGCTATAGTCTTTACTTAAATCCAAAGCCTTCTTTTTTGCATCAGCCAATAAGTGACTCTTATTCATGGTAATTTCATCTGATGCAGAAAGAAACAGCAGGTCTTTCGCTTCAAAAGCAGATTTTGAGACTTTAGCCATGGCAATTGTTTCAAATGCTTTAGCAATAGGAGGAATGGGACCGCCAAATAGTTTAAACTGCAGACACCGGCGCAGATATTCCTTACAGCCCCCCCAGCCAGGCACTAACCCGACCCCCACTTCAACTAAACCAGTGTACAGCTCTGCATGTGCCTGAACAGCGTCACAGTGCAGAAGAATTTCACAGCCTCCGCCTAATGCCAGGCCAGAAGGTGCTGCAACAACGGGGAAGGGTGCATATTTAACTGCCATAAACGTTTCCTGACCCTGTTTTATCAAGCTTTTAACGCTTTCCCAGTCATTCTGATCTATTGCAGAGGTCAATAAACCAAGGTTTGCTCCGGCAGAAAAATTATCAGCTTCATTATGGATTACTAAGGCGATAAAGCTCTGTTCTACCTTTATTAAGCTTTCGCGCAGCAAGCTTAAAATGTCCATATCAAAGGTATTCATTTTGCTATGGAATTCAAAGCAGGCAACGCCATCTCCCACATCCCATAAACTCGCTGATCTATTTTCCAGAATGGCTGATTTTTGCAATTTAATATCTGAAAGCAATAATACACCTTTTGCCCTGATGACAGGCTGATACACACCCGACAAGGTGCGGAATTTCAGTATTTCAGAATCTATCTTATAAAAGGGTTCAGCTTTTAATAATTCAGGAACCTCTCTTCCCTCCTGCTTAACCTTGTCAATAAACCAATCCACACCTATTTTATCCAGCAATTCAAAAGGCCCAAATTGCCAGTTATAGCCCAGTCGCATGGCTTCATCTACTGAGGTAATTTCATCCGCTATTTCAGGCAAAAGACTGGCAGCATAAAGCAAAGTTTTAGACATAACAGTCCAGGCATATTGGCTGTATTTATCACTTAATGATAAAAAATCCTGCAAGTGCTGTTTATGGGCAACTTTCAAGCAGTCTAATGCTGGTTTTTCACTATTGCCATAATCCCCGGTATTTAAATTAATCGACTGTTTAACACGTGTTCCTCCTTCTTTATTTAGCCGGTAAAAACCGCCCTTCCCTTTCCTGCCAATATATCCCTCATCAATCATTTGCATAAATAGATCAGGCAATTGGTTGATTTCATAGAAACCATCCTGCTCAGGCAGCTGTTTCATGCTTTCCATAATATGTGGAATTAAATCTAGTCCGACCAAATCCAGCAGGCCGAAAATACCTGTTTTGGGAATACCAAAAGGAGCACTTATTACTGCATCCGCCTGCTCAACGGTTAACCCCTGTTTAAAGGCTTCCAGCAAACCGCACTGCACCCAGTAAATGCCTATTCGGTTTGCAATAAAGCCAGTCGTGTCTTTGCAGATAACACAGCCTTTGCCCAACTTTATTTCAGCAAACCGCCTAACTGAATCAATTAATTCCGTCTGGGCATTTGCATTGCAAACTAATTCCAGCAGGCGCATATAGCGGGGAGGATTAAAAAAATGGGTAATGAGAAAGCGGCTTTGAAAATCCGCAGAAAAACCTTCGAGCAACTGTGCTAAAGGTAAAGTAGAAGTGTTGGATGAAATAATAGTATCAGCACCACAGACTTTTTCCAGCTTTTGATATAACGTTTTTTTAATGCTGAGATCTTCAATCACAGCTTCAATAATCCAGTCGACTTCGGATAAAAGGTGCAGATGATCTTCAATATTCCCTGGAGTAATCAATCGTGCATTATTTTTATGCATGAATGGCGCTGGATTGGCTTTTAAAAGTTTTTGTATCGCCATTTCGGCAATCAGATTGCGATTTTCAACTTCGCCATTGTCCTGTTTAGGAACAATATCCAATAAATAGACTAGTATACCGGCATTACTGATATGCGCAGCAATACTGGCTCCCATAACACCTGCCCCGATGATGGCAACTTTTTTAATAGTCATCAGATTGCCTCCAGTATTGTCGCAATGCCCTGTCCGCCCCCTATACATTGCGTGGCTAAAGCGTATTTCTTATCCTGCCTTTGCAGCAGGCTTGCGGCTTTTCCGACAATTCTTGCCCCTGTTGCTCCCAGGGGATGGCCCAATGCAATAGCCCCACCGTCCAAATTCAATTTATCTAGTGCTATGGGCAAATCATTAAGTACTGCTAAACACTGAGAAGCAAAAGCTTCATTCAGCTCGACAATATCTATTTCATCCAATGCCAGACCTGCACGCAGCAAAGCTTTGTTTGTGGCATTGACAGGCCCAATCCCCATGATTTCAGGTGCACAGGCCGAGACGGCAATAGACTTAATTCTGGCCATCTTATTTAAGCCATGTTTATTGGCATATTCTTCACTGCATACCAAAACTGCAGAAGCACCGTCAGTTAAAGGAGATGATGTTCCTGCAGTCACACTGCCATTGAGTTTAAAAGCAGGTTTCAATTCAGCCAAGCCCTCTGCTGTTGAATCAGGGCGCAGACAGCCATCATTTGCCACCATGCCTGATTTAGCTGTTTCTATAACAATGATTTCATCATCGAAAGCCCCTTTCTGCAGGGCATTATTAGCTTTACGCTGGCTTTCCAAAGCAAAAGCTTCCTGTTTTTCACGGCTTAAACTATATTGTTTTGCAAGATTTTCTGCGGTATCGCCCATGCTTATGTAGGCTTCGGGGTAAGACTGGTATAGCTCAGGATTAGGCATCATATTGTATCCGCCCATAGGGACACGGGACATGGACTCAATACCGGCACAGATAAAAACATCGCCGGCATTCATTTGAATAGCCCCGGCTGCAATATGAATGGATTGCATGGAAGAGCCGCAAAAACGATTAACAGTCATGCCAGCCACAGAAACCGGCAACCCTGCCAAATGAACGGCTAATCGAGCCAGGTTCATTCCCTGCTCACCCTCAGGAAAAGCACACCCTAGAACCAGGTCTTCAATATCCTGCTGATCTATATCAGCTTTATTGAGCAAACCTTTTATGACCTGTGAAAGCAAATCATCAGCTCTTACTGTTGCTAACAGACCTTTATGGGCAGGTGTAAAAGGTGAACGGCAGTACTCTGCAATAATAACATTTTTCATACTTCCCCCATTAAAGGGTTAAATTAAAAAAACCTTCTATATATAATACTGCTAAAGAGTAAAACAAGTTCAATTCCGGCAAAAGAAAAAGAGTTTAGTTAGCCTTTATTGCGGTGGTTTACTGCTATTTTTGCTGTTCAGTGTCACTCGAGTAAGTGATTGTGAGGCGGTTAAAAAAGCTATTCGAGGTCGCTAGAGTATAAAAAGAAATTGTTAGCTGACAATAAAGAGAGTGGCAATAAGTAGTCTATTTGTCGGCGGGTATGTCGGCTACTAAAAATCACAAAATTTGAACTAAAACCCTGTCAAGAACTTTATTTCACCATTGCAATCCGCCTAGCAATTCAGCCACTGCAAAACCTGAAGTGATTGCACCTTCATGCAGGCCTTCAAAAAGGTAGGCTCCTGCATGGTAAGTATTATTTGCGCCATTTGTATGCAAAATTTCCTGTCGATAGCGAATGGCTTCCACATTATAAGATGGAGAGCGATGATGCTGGCGATTGAGGATTTTCTCAGGATCAATGCGCTGTTCCATATTATAGGAAAGACAATAATTGATATCATCTTCAGTATCTAGACCACATAAGCGATCTAAATAGGCATTGTAGCCGCAGTTTCCTTTGTCATCATTTTGAAAAACATCAAATTCACTGAAATAAGTCACCCCGAAATGTTTGTATATTGAAGTATCGGTATGGATGACGGTATCAATTTCATTCAATTTCCAATCCTTAAATCGCTTAATTTCATTTTCCGAGGGATCTGTCAATAAGGCTAACACCTGATCAGGTGTGGTGGCGAAAATGATTTTATCAAAATGATGCTGTTCGCCATTGGCCAGTTTTATCTGAACCCCCGCTGAGTCTCTGTTAACTCTGGTAATATTAGCATTACAATGAATTGAACCGGAAAATTGCATTAAAATCATTTCAATATAGCTATAGACGCCTCCGACAATGCGTTCCCATTTAGTATGCATGCCTGAATGAGCCAGCAGTGGTATTGCTATTTCTGCCGGAAAATCATCAATTTTTTTATACGGCATTGAATAGGCGTACATCAGCAGCATTTTTAGCCACCTGCCACTGATACTGTTTCCCAGGTAATCTGAAACCGGACGATGACGTAATGAATCGGGACTTGCAAAAGTCATTTTAGCAAGAAAATATAAATATGGGATCAGGGTTGATGCCAGCTTAAAACTCTCGAAAATTCTTTCCTGTTTGGTTGTACAGCCGTAGCGGATTGCCCCAGTAGATTTGTAATAATGGCCATCGGGCAGAAAAAGTTCACTGGAAATCGGCGTATCTTCCAGCGGCACCTGAAGCTTATGCATTAATTTATGAAAATTCGGGAAGTAATCACGCTGGAACTCGACCACCCCATTATCGAGAGTAATTCGGCTATCCAGAGAATCACAGTGAACATTTTTATTCAATGTTCGGATATTCCCTCCCAGAATCGGTTCTTTTTCAAACACAGTGATATCGTGAGCTTTGTCTAAAAGATAAGCTGCAGTCATACCAGCGGCACCGCCACCCACAACAGCAATTCTCATAACAGACTTTTGCCTAACACTGAATCGCCAGTTAATTTTTCATATAATTTGCACCCCGTCCCAATTGTTCCGGTAAAACTTGGCGCTCCCGATGATGCGTTACAAAAATAGAAATTATCAAGTGACGTTCTATGATCTAGACGTTCTGAATCAAAATTTTCCGGCGTTATATTTGATCCGTAAGAGTTGCCCTCTGGACTGCCACAGAAACTTTCATTAGTGGTTGGGCTCCCCAGCATTTTAAACACTAAATGTTCACGGAAGCCGGGGATGTATCGCTGTTCCACAATGTCGATCATGGCGTTGAAAATTTCCTTTTTCATTTTACGATAGGCCCCGGCATCACGAAGTTTCAGGTCATGAAAAAAGTGATAGTTTGCAACAGTTAGAAACTGAATAATCTGCTCCCCTTCTGGACAATCACTGTTATCATCACTAAGAAACCCAGGTGTCGTCATCACAAAACTGGGGGCAGAATAATCAGCTCGGTCATACATATCCTCGAATGCCTTATTCAGATCTGCCTGTTCGCTATGAAATAAATTCCAGTTGCCAAAGCCAAAATCATTTAAATCAATGTCCTTGACCACACAATACGCCACAAAATTAGAAGGCGAGTAATCATATTCAAGTTTGGCCCGTACAGAAACGGAGAATTTATCTAACCCTATCATCGATGCAGCCCGTTTCGGGTCAATATTGCAGATAATATCGTGCCCCTGGTATTCTCTATAGATAGTGTGATCATTCACATCTATCGTTTTAACCCCGACTACTCTGTTTTTATCAAGTATAAAGTCTGTTACTTTTTGATTGCAAATAACTTCCCCATCATGTTCTTTAATCACTTTAACCAAGGAATCAATGACATGCTCAAAATGATGTGTTGGATAATAGGCTCCACGGCAATAGCCGGTAAACAGGGTTGCCCAGGCAAAGAATGATAATTTACCTGGCGGCAATAAAAAATCAAGCCATTGCAGAGCCAGCAAGGTTTGTGCTTCTAGCGGCAATTCAAAGGCATCAAATACATCCTGTAAGGTTGAGTCCCGATACTTAAATAAATGTAGACTGCTTACTGGATGGCTTAATGCAAAAGACAAATTTAATGGTTCCGGAAGTTTTTCTATTTCTACTGCGGTTTTCCACACTTCTGCAATAAATTTATGAAAAGAATCTGCATGGTCAGGAAAAAGGTCAGATAGGCGTTGACATAATTCTTCCTTATCTGAGGGAATGTCCAGAGCATACCCAGGCATGCGCATATGATCATATCCGTTAGGGTCATACTGTTCAAATGTTACAGTTTTATGAAGTCCCAGTTTTTTAAGAAACATATTAACTGTCTGCCCTTCTCCGCAGTTCCAGACGTAATGCAATTGAGCATTAAAGCGGTATTTATTACCTTCGACAAAGGTATGTCCATATCCTCCTGGAAACTCATGAGCTTCGATGATTTTTATTTTCTTTCCACTCTTAGCCATCAGTGCGGCAAAAGATAAACTGGCAAGTCCGCTGCCTACTATAAGATAGTCAGGAGAGGGGTCTAAATTTGAATGTGAATTTAACATCTTGCACCTTCCAGGATGTATTAATAAATCTTTTCTTGGCTATGGCCATAAACATTTTTCTTTGTATCACCTTACCATAGATAAGAATCGGTTTGCCAAAATAGAAAACTAATAATGCAGCCTCAAATTTTCTGCTTATCCGATTGAATTGAACGTAGGTGATTTTTAGATGTATATCAATAAAATAAGCTGTTCCTGTGTCAGTATTTTTCTGGAACCCCGGCTATTATGCATAGAATGATGGCTGCCTATAAAGCCTAATAATCCCAGCCTTATCATTAATCTGATAAATAATACGCTACAGTAGAAACAACTCTTACCCTCTTTATATGCGGATTATTTTTATCGCGGGCATTAATGCTAAATTGCCCCTGTGCAGCCTTTTTAATTTTTCCTAACACGCTTTTTGAATCCGATGCGAACTTTTCAGCCACTTCCCGGGCTTTCTTGGTGGCTTCCTCTATCATTTCAGGCTTTACTTCATTCAATCTGGTGAATAGATACTCAGGCTGTGATTGGTAATTGTCGCTAGTAAATACAATTCCCTGCTTGCCGAGTACAGATAATAAACTCATTATGTGTCTGACAGACTTAATATTTTTTGAATAGACAGTGACAATCTGAATTGCTGTGTATCGAAATTCAGCCTTAGCCTGCCCACCATATTGCTGGGCAGATTTGTCTGTTATTGATGGCGTTGCAAATGAAATTTCCTGCTGTTTTATGCCATTACGCGTAAGAAATGAAGCTATTTTTTCTGTGCTTCCTTCAATTGACAGGTACAACTGCTCAAGATTGTTGCTCGCCTCAGTAAACTGAATTGGCCAAATAACTATATCTGCTTCATATTCTTTTTCAGATAACCCTTTCACAGTAACAGTGCGCTCATATTCTTTAAATTTAATCGCAGAACTTCCCAGCAGGTAGCCAAGAGAGCTCAAACCAAAGAATAAACATGCACCTAAAATTAAAGCACTCGATTTGCCTGTTTCTGTCATTTGAACCTCCTTAAGGTATAAATTATGCGCGGTCGCTACTGCGCCAAGTAGAAAGATTTATATAAAAAACATGTCAGTCAAACTAAAAATTATTGCTTAAAGTCTATTATCCTAAATAAATCAGTTGAATGCTTAGTTTAACTGTAACTTGTTAAATAAACTGATTAATCCAGTTTTTTACTATTCAGCAGATGGGTGAGTGTATTTCGCTTCACGGTTTTGTGAAAAACCTGGACAAAAAATTCTGCAGAATACCTCTCGATAAGGACTACGGCCATTATCTTCGTGCTATTCTTTGCCTTTTTTTATCCAGATTTTCCACAAATTCCGTGCTCAACTAATTTATTTAGGATTATATTTCAGGTTTTTATTTTCTACAGCTTTATTCTGATCATCACAGCGGCATACCTGGGGGAAAACGCCATTGACACATTTTTTTTGTGGGAGTAAGATCAAGACACATAAAACACTATTTCATAATATAGTAATATTTTAATGATAAAAAGGGTTCCTTCCAATATTAGGAAACAAGTTAAGTCTTTAATACCAGCTATGCTATTTGGTTTGATTTCGTTAGCGTAGAAATATCAGTTGCTTTCGGTTTCTTGTACAGGTTATTGATTCCATTGCACAATACAAAATTTGCAGAAAAAAAACTGCAAAACTAATAGCCTGTACCGTAAATCTATAGTTAACTGGTTATTATTAGTTGAATATTTATTATCAAAATAGGAGTTTACAATGAAAAAAATACTAATCCCCCTTGCCCTAATGACAAGTTTTGCAGCTCAGTCATCAGTGATTTCTTTAACCCCGTCGGTGACGGAAAACGTTGTTGGCGATGAGTTTACCATTTCGATGAATGCTATTGATTTCTCAGAGATTGCCGGAGCGACTTTGAAGTTAAATTTTAATGCTGACTTGGTTGAGGTGGTTAGCATGAGGCAAACAGGCGTTTTCACACCTCTTTATGATCAAAATAGCCACAGCTTAAACCTTCTTTCTCCTTTAATAGCAGATTTTACCGTGAGCGGTGATTTTGATATTTTGGATATTGTGATGAAATCAATTGCAGAAGGATCCGTCGAGGTTACTTTTGATGACAGCGGCCTAAACGGCTGGTTTGATAACTCGGCACAAAAAGTCAATGGAATAGAATATAATGCCGCAAATGTAAATATTTCTGCAGTACCTGTACCGGCCGCCATATGGCTATTTGGCTCCGCTCTGCTAGGTGGCGCTGGATTTTCTCGTCGAAAAATATAAGGCGGAAGGATATTTATACAAGATATAACCTGTGCAAGGTCTTTTTCTTCCTGATTGGAATGCAAGACCTTGCTCATTTTAAAGTATTCACTTTCGAAAAAGGATAAGGACTATGTCTAAAGAATTTCAAGCAATAAACCAATTGCTTCCCCGAAGGCAGATAGATCGAACATTTAATTTTCTACTGTTATTAATACTCCTGACTGCGTCTTTTCAGTCTATATCTGATGGCTTAAACCAGGATATCGATGGGGATGGCATAGCAGATTCTTATGATAATTGTATCGAAGTTGCAAATATTAACCAGCGTGATACTGATGGTGATGGCTATGGCAATTTATGCGATGCAGACTTAGATGACAACCTGATTATCAACGCGGCTGATTTTATTTTATTGAGAAACCGCTTAAACAGCAATAACCCTGATGCCGATTTAAATGGTGATGGAATAGTCAATGCAGCTGATTTCATTTTACTTCGGAATCAATTAAACAGCCCGCCTGGCCCCTCTGCAGTTGCTGATGGCATATTGGTTAACCAGCCAATTTATGATGACCCATCAAATATCCCTGCACTCACTGGAGACTGGTATGGTGCCATGACAGGACACCCTGTTAAAAAAATCTCTATCAATAACCCGGGCTATCAAGATCTGATTGTTAATAGGGGAAATAATTATCCAGGTGATAACAGTTATTATTTTGGAAGCGATGCTGAGTCCGTTCGGCTAAAAGTTGATCTTTATACGCCAGCAAATATGGCAGGCCCAAGGCCAACAGTTTTTTTCATTTCCGGATGGCGGCATTATTTTTCTGAGCAGTATTATAGTTTGCTTTATTTTATAGCAGGCCAAGGGTTTAATGCTGTCTTTGTTTCTTATGATGAGACTAACGGAGCCTCAGAAAATCACATTAAAAATATATTGCAGACCGTTGTTGCCGATCCTAAATTTAGTCACTTGATAGACACTTCAAAGGTTGGGTTTATGGGTCATTCCATGGGAGCTGGCATTCTATTTGACCTGGCCAGAAAATTGGATGTCTGGGGAACCCAGGGACGATTTGTTTTTCCACTTGCCGGTGCTACGGCCTATTTTCAAGATCAGCCTATAATTGAACTGCCCCCCAATACTAAAATGATAGTTCAGACATATAATGAGCGTCTAAATGATAGAGGTTATAACTGGGATACTGATCCAAGGTTTAGTATTGACTATTTGATTAATAGCAATATCAGTGATGCTGACAAAACCTTTCTCTATTTGCCCGGTGATGCGAATCACTCGTCTAGCCACAGCACCCCCAAAAGTCGCTATGATAATGGCATTTATTATTATGATGCCTTGCAACAGATCGGTATTTTCCGTCCTTTAGAATCGCTAATGAGGTCTAGCTTTGATAATGATACCGAATGGAACCATATCGGGCTGCCTGAAAGCTCCTCTGAAATGCGGACAATGAATGGCATTCAATTTTATTCCGGTGACACTCCCTACAGTGATTTGAATATTGCTGATGATCCTTCTGATAATTACCGTTTTCGGTTTAATGATGTAAATATAAACCCAGACAGGTTGAACTTTCCTTTAATAGCCCCTCTTTTAGGTAGCAGACTATTGGACAATGGACTGCCGAATTTATTGCACGGTACGAACCCTAGCTTTGCAACACTTTCTGGCTATATTAACGCAAATCAGCATGCCTATATTGCAAATGATTCCCATACAAATGATGGCAGTGGCAGTGCAGAACTGATCGCTCATCATTATACAAAAGCTTTAACCTCGCCTTCTTTTCATGTCGACAAAGGCAAAAAATATTTGCTCAGCGGTTATATAAAAATGAATCATGTCCCCGTTGGTCAGCATATTGTCTTTGGCATTACACCGCGGAGTGTCGCTGGCAGGAATGAAGTCTATTGGAACGCCTCTAAAGAAAACACCTGGGAAGAGGTTTTATTGCCTTTTATACCCTTAGAAAGTGGTGAGGTCAGCTGGAGAGTTTTTAGCACAACTCGGTCATTTAGTACAGACAGCAGTGTCGTTCAGGTTATTAATGGCACGGATCTCTATAAGCCAAATCCTGTCAATGAGAATGGATCAAATTTGGATCGCTCTTCACGGGTATTTCTCGATGATTTTAAAGTGATAGAGGTTAAGGAGGAGATAACTCCCAGAGAACCAGTAAACACTGAAAAAATGGCATTTAACAGTGACTATGTTCGGGTTGATAGTCTAGGCAATTTCAGTGTCAATAAAGAAGATATTTGGGTACCCATTATTCCAAAATTAATTTCTCGAGGAAGCGTAAGTCCAATCGGCTATTTTAGAGGCCAGCTAAATGCCTATCAAAGTCATGGCTTTAACGGTGTTATTGGGATGTACAATAAAGGCCAGGTTATAGAGGCGTATGATGCTGGGCTTGAGTATATCGTTGGCATGGGAGCAAACAGCAATACATTGCCTAACGGTACACAGGGGGAATACAGTTCTATTGTTACTGGTGAAAAAGCACGCTTTATAGAGACTCAGACTTATATTAGGGATGAAGGTAAGCCATATTCAATGCTTTTTCATTATCTGGATAATGAAAACGAAAAAATACAGGAGTTTGCTTTTAAGGAAAGCTGGGCAAATTTTATTGATGAAAATGATCAAGACCCCAGTGGAAATAGAGGAAGACCTATTTTTTACCTGAATGGACAATTTGGCATATCAAGATTATACAATAGCCCATTAATGGATATAACGGGCTCTTATGTAGGAATGGGAGGCGTTGGAAACCCGTCTGAAGGCGCGCCAAAGCAGACTATTGGGATAATGGATGTCACACAAAATCATTATGCACCAGCTACGGTTATTCAGCTGCAGACTTATTTAGGTGATAAGTTTATTCCCTCACTATGGTTTGGAATTATTCAGGGAGGGAAAGCTATTTCTGTTTGGAGAGATGGTACTGGAAATGGAAGCAATAACAATAACCCATTACCGTTTCAGCAACAGGTTTGGGCACCTGTTATTCATCAAGTTTTTGATGAGTTAGATTCTATTGCTCCAATAATTAGAGAACCTCACTGGACTAGCTGGAAAGCACATGTCTCCGGAAGTGAGTACATTAACCTGGGAACAAGAAATTATAACGGCGATTCTTATTTAATTATTTCTAATCATAGTGATACCAATGAGGCCATAACAATTTCTTTTGATGGCATTTCTCCATCTGGAGTGACAGATCATTTAGGCAATACAGGTGATGTCGCCGTTTCAAATAATCAGGTAGAACTGACTATAGGACATGGTAATCAAGGCTATCTGGTTTTAAAATTGTTGAAGTAAATTTATTATCAATCCAAGTTCAGCAGAGTTGCTATTATCCTGCTGAACTTGGGTTTTTATCCAGCTCTAGAAAGCTGACTGGCATTCCAAAATATCATATTAATTGATGAGCAGCATTACATTTGATAATTTAACTCACCTTGTGACCTTTCTGCTCTTTCATAAAGCATTCAGTCGGCATTATTAGGATTAACAGGCTGTCGATGCAATTTCCATATTTCTTGGTTATAATCATTAATCGTTCGGTCAGATGAAAATTTTCCGCTGCATGCTACATTCATTATGCTCATTTTTGTCCAGTGATGCCTATCGCGATAGGCATCTTCAACACGCAGCTGAGCATCTATATAACTGCGAAAATCGGCAATCGTGAGCCAAGGGTCTGCAGGGCTTTTTAATGACTGAATAATACTGGTAAAAATGCCAGGTTCAAACTGATTGAAATGGCCACATTCCAGCAGATTCATTACTTGCTGTAGCGCTTCATCGTTTTCTATGATTGAACAGGGATCATAATGTTTACGCCTTGCAGCAACCTGATCTTCTGTCAGTCCAAATTGAAAGAAATTTTCATCCCCCACTTGCTGCCGAATTTCAATATTTGCCCCATCTAAGGTACCAATAGTAATGGCACCATTCATCATCAGTTTCATATTGCCCGTTCCTGATGCTTCCATGCCAGCTGTAGAAATCTGTTCAGATAAATCAACACCTGGACAAATTTCCTGCATTGCCGTTACATTGTAGTCAGGTAAAAAAAGCAATGTTAATTTCCCCTGCACTTCTGGGTCGCTGTTAATAACAGCAGAAACATTATTTATTAGCTTGATAATTCTTTTAGCTCTGTCGTAACTGGGTGCCGCCTTACCGCCGATAAGAACACATCGGGGGACAAGACTCTCCGTGTTCCCCTGTTTTATTAGATTGTATAAATGAATAACATGCAACACTTTTAACAGCTGTCGCTTATATTCATGTATGCGTTTGACTTGCACATCAAATAGGGCGTCGGCATTAATGTCAACATTATGTACCCGTTTTTTATAATCAGCCAGTCGCTGTTTTGCAGCCTGTTTTATTTTCAGCCATTGTTGCCTAAACTTCCTATTCTCTGCATAGGGAACCAGCTGCTTTAACAATGATAAATCTGTAATCCAGCCTGATCCGATTGTTTCTGTAATCAGTTCAGATAGCTCAGGGTTGCATTCTAATAGCCAGCGTCTAGGGGTAACACCATTGGTCTTATTATTGAATTTATTTGGCCACAAGTCATAAAAATCAGCAAATAATTTTTGCTGCAGCAATTTAGTATGCAGTTCTGCTACGCCGTTTACGGAGAAACTTCCCACAATGGCAAGATGAGCCATGCGAACCTGCTTACAGTCTCCTTCTTCTATTATGGACATGCACCTGATTTTTTCCTCATCTGCAGGCCATTTTATTGAGACTTCAGATAAAAAGCGGGCATTAATCTCAAAGATAATTTCCATCAGCCTGGGCAATAATGTCTGCATTAAATCTACAGGCCATTTTTCTAATGCTTCGGGCAGCAACGTATGGTTGGTATAGGCCATGGTTGCAGTAGTAATCTGCCATGCCATTTCCCAGCTTAAACCGTGCATATCAACTAACAGCCGCATTAATTCTGCAACGGCAATACTGGGATGCGTGTCATTCAGCTGAAAACAGTTTTTATCTGCAAACTGACTGAAATCTTCGCCATATAAATTCACCCAGTGGGAAATAACATCCTGCAAACTGGCTGATGACAGAAAATACTGCTGCTTCAGTCTCAGCGTTTTACCATTTTCATTCGCATCATTGGGATACAGTACCATGGTGATATTGTCGGCACTTACTTTGTCGGCGACGGCTTTGACATAGCTTCCAGAATTGAATTCATCAAGATGAAACTCTTCTGTTGCTACTGATTTCCACAAGCGCAATGTATTGACTGTGTTATTTTGAAAGCCAGGGATGGGTGTATCATAAGGGATAGCCAATACATCTTTTGTCTCTATCCAAAGAACACGCTGCCGCCCCTCAATATCCAGCTGGATTTCCGTATGGCCGCAAAATTTTACCCTGTGTTCATATTCGAGGCGTTTGACCTCCCAGACATTTCTTAATCTTAGCCAGTGATCAGGCTTTTCCACCTGCTCACCATTGACGATAGTCTGGGTAAACATGCCATATTCGTAACGCAGGCCATAGCCTATAACGGGCAATTGCTGCGTTGCACAGCTATCCATAAAACAGGCTGCCAGCCTGCCTAATCCGCCATTCCCCAAACCGGCATCCATTTCACTGCTGATAAGCTCTTCAATCTCTATACCTATGTCATGCATAGCCTGAGTTGCCGTATCTGTAATGCCCAGGCTGATCATGGCATTGCTCAATGCCCGCCCCATTAGGTATTCCATAGACAGATAAAATGTTCTTCTGCTTTTAGCCTGCTTGTATGTGTGGTGAGTTTCTTTCCAATGCTCCATCAAACGGTCGCGAACGGTGAGTCCTAACGCCTCATAGGCATAATGCGTGTTTAGGCTTTCTTCATCGCGCCCCAGTGTATTAACATAATATTCTTTAAAACTGCTGATAAAATCTTTTTTCTTCAGCCCTTTTTCTGGCAGCTTGACAATAGACCTGCGGGGTTTACTGGTGATGAACTCTCGATTTGACATAGAAATAACCGTGGCATTAGAATAAACCTAAAAAAAATGGTTCTACTGACGCTGATGTTACTGGCTCAATATGACAGCAATATGACAGCAATATGTCAAAGGGTGGCATTAACCTAAATAAATCAAATCAAATCAAATCAAATCAAATCAAATCAAATCAAATCAATTTTGGCTGGGGCTAATTGCATTGCCTATGGCCGCGTATTTATCACTTTAATATCAGCAACCTATTGAAAAACCATAAACACGTCTATGCAGACTTATATGAATTATTTATGGACAGATGCCCTTCTTCTAAAAGTTACTGATATTGAAAAATGTGGTTAAATTAAACACGCGGTGTAATTACTTCATTTTATTAGAACCGGTCAATGCTTTCATAAACTCAACCAAGTCAATTTTTTCCTGGTCGGTAAAATGTAACGGAAAAATGGCAGAATCAATAAATCTATTTTTATCGCCGCCTTTATCATAGTAATCTACAACTTCTTCTAGGCTTTCTACACTGCCATCATGCATATAAGGAGCAGTTAAGGCAATGTTACGCAAAGTAGGCGTTTTAAATTTACCAATATCTTTAATGAAGCCCGTTACATTAAAAAGACCCAGCTCTGAAATTTGTTCGGCTGAAAGGTCTAAGTCTTCAATTTTCCCTCCTGTTTGTAACGTAGAAATAATATCGCTTAATTGCTTGTCAATCCGCTTAAAACCAACACCAATATTATAAAACTGGTTGTCCATAAACAGCGCATTATCCCATGAAATTTCATGGCAATTGGCACAGTTCCCTTTGCGCCTGAAGATTCTCAGGCCTCTGGCGGCACTCTCTGATAATTTGCTATGATCTCTGCCAAAATAGTATTGATCAAATAATGAATTTCCTGAAATCAGTGTGCGTTCGAAACTGGCAATGGCTTTAACTACATGTTCAATAGCTATATCATCGGTCGCAATGCCAAATACCTGTTTAAATCGTTCTGGGTAGGCAGAATCAGACTTGATTACATTTATAATTTTTTTATAATCACTCAAGCCATGTTCAACAGGGTTTAAAAAAGGCCCTAAAGCCTGGTCTTCAAGACTTTTTGCTCTGCCATCTAAAAATAACGTTTTATAAAAGGCAGCATTAATGACGGTAGGTGCATTGCGAGCCCCTGTTTGGCCATTAATTCCCAAAGGTGTGTTTAAAGCATCAGTAAAGGCTTTATCACTATGATGACAACTGGCACAGCTAATAGAACCATCACCGCTAAACCTGGAATCGTGAAATAAAAGACGCCCTAATTCTATTTTATCAGGTGTTTGAAGATTGTTTTCTGGAACGGACAGTGCAGGCAACCCTAAGGTTGGGTTTGCAGAGGAAAGGCTGGAAAATGCGATTCCAACAATGAATATCAGAAACATTTGCATATCAACTCCCTAATAGAACCGGCAAAGAGAATCTCTGCCGGTTTTAATGCATTTACATTTAAATATGAATTGCTTGTTTAATCCTGTACAGGCATATCTTGAACTTTTAAGATATATGGTTCGCCCAAAGGCATTTTGTCATGTGGTTTTTTGAAATAATAAACTTTACCGTATGTCTCATTTACCGCCGGCAAGATTTTTGCTGCTTCTGCTGCTGTTAAATCAGGAAATGTTGCATGAGCACGAGGAATTTCTTCTGCATGATAATGCCAGTACTGCTTTTCTTCAGCAGGCAAAGCATTAAATTGTGCAGTGGTGATAATGTATTCAAAACCCATAGGCTTATCCTGATCTTTCATGCCTGTATGGAACATTAGGCAAAGCAGTGTACCGTCATCATAAGCTTTACAGTGATGGTGTACAATTGTTTGCAAATCAGGATCATGAATATCATGTGATTCTGGTTTCAAATGTCTGATCGCCTGGATATGCAAATCATTAAAACCTAAATGATTCGGGTATTCTTTTTGATGCGGGTTTAAAGTTTCGTTATATACCTTTGGCTCTGCAACAATAGATGTGCCTTTGTTTCCGGCAGTTGAGCAGCCAACAGTCATTGACATTAGCGCTGTAACAAGTAAAATTTTTGATTTCATTATTAATCCCCTCTTGGATTTTTTGAATACAGTAATAAGTCGCTCAAGCAACTTAGGATATTATTATATTCTAATACTCATACCAAGTAAAGCACTTGGTTATTATTTTTTCAAAAAATATGAGCTTTATTTTATTGGCTGAGCCAATATACCTATTATAACGGAGCAGAGAAAGAGTTGGCGACAAACCAAAATTTGGTGTAACCAATAGCTAAAGCGACCCAAACCTCTCTACAACAAGACTCAGTACTAACACTGGCAGCTGGTTTTTTAGGTTGCTGAGGAACCTTTCTAATATTTAAGTATTCTAGGATTAATTTAAACGATTCCACAGCATGACCCTTTTGTTTAATGTACGAGTTTAACAATAGCCTTAAAAAATCAGTTGATCGCTAAGTTCAGCTGTAACTTGTTAAATAATATGCTTAAGCAAGTTTTTCTATTCTCACCAGATGGGTGAGACTATTTCGCTTCACGGTTTTGTGGGTCACGTTACGTTTCAGGGTCTAGGTTTCTAAAGAAATGATCGACCTCGATTCACCGCCTCCCGCACAGTATCTTTCATTTTCCTGGGTGATGGAAACCCCATCATAATCGGTAAGTTAAGAGCTTTATAGAACTAATCAAGCTAGGAGGCGGGGCTTTAGCCCCGTATTTGTAGAGACTAAGATCCCTCCTCCGAATTTTTTATGCTTAACTTAACAACACTGGGAAGCAACGGTATTATTATCACAATAGCCTGAATGTATTTCCCCATCTGTTTACTGTTTTTATGAACTAATCATACCATTTCGCAGATAGCTCGCTTCATAATTGAAGATAATATTCGGATCAGGCACGACTATATTTTCATCCTTATTTTTATAATCAAGGCGAAACAGCAAGTCTTTAATCACATTGATACGTGCCTGTTTTTTATTATCAGCCCTTATAATTGTCCATGGTGCGACAGGAAAATGAGTTCTGGCAAACATAATGTTACGTGCCTCGCTATAGTCACCCCAATGCTTAAGCGCCACTCTATCGATAGGGCTGATTTTCCATTGTTTCAGCGGGTCTTGCCTGCGTGCTTGCAATCGTTTTCTTTGCTCCTCCCTGCTAATATCAAGATAATATTTAAAGAGTTTAATTCCAGATCGGACCAGCATGTGTTCATAGCTAAATACTGTTTCCAGAAATTCATGGTATTGCTCATCAGTGCATAAATCCATGACTCGCTCAACTCCAGCCCGGTTGTACCAGCTGCGATTGAATAGCACCATTTCCTGAGCAGTAGGAAGGTGAGCTGTATAACGCTGGAAGTACCAGGCGGAAAGGTCTTTGTCGGTGGGTTTGCCTAAGGCCACGACACGTATTTCACGTGGACTAAGATGTTCGATAATGCGTTTGATTGTGCCATCCTTGCCACTGCTGTCACGCCCTTCAAAAAGAACCAAAATTTTAGCGTCTGTTTTGATAATAGTATTCTGCAGTTTGACCAGTTCAATCTGCAATTGCCGAAGCATTTCTTTATATTGCAAGTTACTGCCGGTTTCCTTTGAATTTTTTTTTGACATGAGTACAGTCCTCTTCTTGGGTCTTATAAATTTTGAGTTATTTCTGGGATAATTTCTATCATTAAGAATAAGCTCTTTAGTTTTCGTTGCCTTGGAAATTCATATCTATCCAACGTATTAATTTATTAAGGCTCTGGCTTTAGGTCGCGTCTAAAATATTCTGGTTTATTCATACCCGACACTACAATTAGTTTTTAATATGCTTTTCGACCTCCAGAATATGCAGGGTTGTTTTTATTACGGTATCTGGATTCAGACTGATGGAGTCGATACCAAGTTCAACCAGAAATTCTGCAATCTCAGGATAATCAGAAGGTGCCTGACCACAGATACCCGAATGACGAGCATTCCGTTTAGCGCCCTCCACGGCAAGCCGGATCATCTCTTTAACGCCCTCATCACGCTCATCAAAGTCAAAAGCTACAATTTCAGAATCTCTGTCTACACCTAGCGTTAGCTGGGTCAAATCATTAGAGCCTATAGAAAAGCCATCGAACAGTTTGGAAAATGCATCAATTTGAATAACATTGTTGGGAATTTCACACATCACATAGATTTGAAGACCATGTTCACCTTGCTTTAAACCCAGTTCAGCCATTTGAGCCAGCACCCGTTTTCCCTCATCTACGCGTCGGCAGAAAGGTATCATTAAAATAACATTGCTTAAGCCCATGTCATCACGTACCCGTTTCATTGCCGCACATTCCAATTTAAAGCCTTCTTCATAGGCTGGATGAGTATAGCGGGATGCACCTCGAAAACCGAGCATAGGGTTGTCCTCATCAGCCTCAAAAACACTGCCACCCAGCAAGGAAGCATATTCATTGGTTTTAAAGTCAGACATTCGCACCACAACCGGTTTGGGATAAAAAGCGGCGGCAATAGTGCCGACGCCTTCGGATAAACGCTGCACAAAGTAGTCGGCTGGACTGGCATAATTTTTTGTCAGTTGCTGAATGGCTGAACGCTCTGTTTCGCTCTCGACTTTATCAGGGTGCAACAAGGCCATGGGATGCACCTTGATGTATTCATTGATGATAAACTCCATCCTTGCCAGCCCAATACCGTCATTAGGCAGGAAACTGTGCTTAAAAGCCAGTTCTGGGTTACCCAGGTTCATCATGATTTTTGTTTTTGGACGGGGCAGAGTAGCAAGATCTGTCTGGATCACTTCAAAAGGAATGTCATTACGATAAATTCTGCCGGTATCCCCTTCAGCACAGGATATTGTTATTAGTTCACCGTTTGAGATAGCGGTTGTTGCATCATCACAGCCGACTACCGCCGGAATACCCAGTTCACGGGCAATAATGGCCGCATGGCAGGTGCGCCCGCCACGATTGGTGACAATGCCTGCCGCAATTTTCATGATCGGTTCCCAATCAGGCGTAGTGGTATCGGCAACCAGTACTTCACCTGGTTGAAAATCGGCAATATGGGCTGTACTAACAATAACATGTGCAGAACCCGTGGCGATTTTTGCACCTACAGAATGTCCGGTTGCGATAATATCGCCACTGCCTTTTAGCTGGGATTCTTCCAGTATCGTACCGTGCTTCTGCGAAGCGACGGTTTCCGGTCTCGCCTGCACCATATACAGCTCGCCATCTAGGGCATCCTTGGCCCATTCCATATCCATCGGGCGTTCATGACCTATTTGTTCACTGTATAAGCGTTCTACTTTGATGGCATAGTCTGCCAGTGTCAGTACATCCTCATCAGATAAACAAAAATGCTCACGTTCAGCTTTTGAGGTCGGAATATTTTTGGTAGCTTCGCGGGTATGGCCTTCGGAGTACACCATTTTGATTTTTTTTGAACCCAGGCTTCGCCGTAATACACAGCGATAGCCTTCTTCAAAAGTAGGCTTATGAACATAAAATTCATCTGGCTCAACTGCACCCTGTACCACATTTTCACCGAGTCCATAGGCTGCTGTAATAAAAACTGCATCGCGAAACCCTGATTCAGTATCCAGAGAAAACATCACACCACTAGTCGACTGATCGGAGCGTACCATTTTCATAATGCCAATGGATAATGCGACATCAAAATGGTCAAAGCCCTGATCTATTCGGTAGTGAATTGCCCGGTCGGTAAACAGGCTGGCAAAACAGCGCCGACAGGCATCCAGCAAAGTTTCTTCACCGTGGATATTCAGGTAGGTATCCTGCTGTCCGGCAAAGCTGGCAGTAGGCAAATCTTCTGCAGTAGCTGAACTGCGTACCGCCAGACTCAAACCCTCGCCATATTGTTCTTGCAACTGCTGATAGGCGGCAATTATTTCACTTTTCAGATCTTCTGGCAGCTTTGCCGCATAGATAATTTCACGAGCGCGTTTACCGGATCTGGCCAAATGTTTAACATCCAGGGGATCAATATTGGCCATGGTTTCCCGTAAAGCGTCCCAGGCATTGGCTTCATCGAGCACATAGCGATAAGCCTGTGCTGTTACTGCAAAACCATTAGGCACTTTGACACCTTCTGGCTCCAATTTTTGCACCATCTCACCCAATGAGGCATTTTTACCGCCGACCTGTGGAATGTCGTCTATGCCTATTTCGTTAAAAAAACGTATATATTGGTATGACATAATTTCTTTCCTGTTTAATTATAAATGTCAGCAGTTGGGTCAATATATTAATAAAAAAGCCTTAATCTTTGCCGTGCTTTAATTCAACAATTTCGGGGGTTATTTGGGCTATCGTTTTTCGCGCTACCCGCACGACCATAACTAAAACAAGTAACACGGCGATCAGGCCATCGACTAATTAAGGATAATTACCATAGCTGACAGCCTATGTTGAACTGGCTAAAGAAGCAATAATATTAACGCTATGGCCGAAATAAACCAGTATATACCAAGGGGCCAGCTTGAAATAAGAAACAATAGAAAGATGTTAAAAAGTCAAAATTTATTTTATGATCTTACAAAGTATGGTAATGCTACCAACCCAGCGCCAACAGCTACAAGCATGTATATATTTGAGATAAAATACGGAAATATAAATAGAGCGATACCAACAAAAAGTGGAACTACCGCCCTTTGTTTTTTACCATACATAAAGTAGCCAAGTCCAATTGCCCCAAATAGCATTCCCCAAATGAGTAATGATGCACTCTCCATATGTTTTTACCGATTAATTTTGTTGGTACATAACGATGTAGTCAGGTGCCGTTAGCAGATATACGATGAATTCTGACAAAGCACTGACCTTCGAATTAAAGGGGACGTTACCCTGAGTATATTTTTTAGAATTAAAGGGAACGTTATCCTTTAATTCAGTAAGTTATAAACCATTTTTCAGCAAGCACCTTCGCTATAGTGTTTCTGTCTTCGGCAGTTTTCCTGGGCAACCCTTGCTGGAAAGAATAAACTCCTCTATCCGTATCATTTTCAATGTTGTAACTACTTCCTGCTGATTATTCGCCTAACTCTTCTGTTAGCTATAAAAAAATGATGTTTGAATATTAAGCCAAGTCTGTGATAGTGTACGGTTTAACTTATTCATTTATTCGTACTTTTAGATTGTTTTTAGGCCTCCTACTTGACACTTTATAAGTAAGTTCTTCTTTTTTTAGCTCATCTTGCTAAAAAGATTATACAGTTTTATTGATTTTGCAAGAGACTCGCTAGAAATAATTTTAACACATTGGTCTCATGTTGATCTTGACTCAACACACTTGAATTTCAATGAAAAAAACTATTGCATCTGCTTTTTTACTTTTAACGGCACTAAGCTCATCACTTGCTTCCGATAAAAATAAAACCACTTACAATAATTCTTTATTAAAATATATGTGTTTGCGAAAGGCCAAAACTTGTTCTTCTATTCTGACCACTGGCATGCATTTCGCTGTAGTTTTATCCACACGATTATATGAACCACAGGCTTAGCCAAGGTACATAAGTAATAATTAGCACTGCCAGCATTAATATCAGCATAAAAGGTATAGTTGCGTGATAAAGTTCTGTTATCGGCTTATTGAACCGATAGCTGGCAATAAAAAGATTCATCCCCACCGGCGGAGTAAAATAGCCAATTTGCATATTGGCAAGGAAGATTACTCCTAAGTGTAAAGGGTGTACACCATAATTTAGGGCAATAGGGACAATTAACGGTACCATGATAATCAATGCTGAAAAAATATCGAGGATTGCACCTAGGATTAATAGAAATATATTCAGCAGTATCAAAAATGTTAACTTGCTATCAACATTGCTTTTGATCCATTCAAACAAATGTCTAGGGATTTCTGCATCAACCAGGTAATTAGTAAATGCCATTGAAACGCCCAGTATCAATAAAATTCCACCAACCATTTTCATTGAATCTGTTACTACTTTGAATAGGCCCTGTAAGTTTAATTCTTTATAGATAAAGACTTCGACCAGCATAACGTAAAGAGCCGTTACAGCCGCCACTTCTGAAATAGCCAGATAACCGCCAAAAATACCTACACCAATAAACAGTGGCAACGGCAGCTCCCAGACGGCATCCTTTACTGCTGAAATTGCTTCTGCTATTGAAAACGGTGCTTTTTCCAGTTTGATATTTCGGCTGCTCCAGGCGGCCCATATTGCAAGCATTATAATCATTAGCGTGGCGGGCAATAAACCTGCCATGAATAATTCTGGGAGGGTGAATTTTTGTCCCAGATTCATTTGCTGAACAATTATTCCATATAAAATTAATGGAATAGAGGGTGGCAATAATAGACCTAAACTGCCACTGGTTGTTACCAAACCTAAACTGAATTTTTCCTCATAGCCATCTTTGATTAATGCAGGCAGTAGCAATGCGCCTAATGCAACAATGGTAATGCCAGAAGCACCTGTAAAGGCAGTAAATACAGCACAAATGACTAATGAAACAATAGCCAGCCCCGTTGGCATCCAGCCAAAAAACACCCGTGTTAACCGCAGCAGCCTTTCTGAAGTATTGCTTTCCGATAGGATATAGCCAACAAAAGCAAACAGAGGCAATGCGATCAGCATCGGTGTTCCAGCCAGACGGTAGAGTTCTGCGGCAATAATGCTGAAATCAACATCAGCTGTATAAAAACCCAGCATGGTGGCGGCCAAAATCATCGCAAACAAAGGGACACCCAATAGCCCCATAAGTATAATCAAGACGACCAATGCTGTGATCATTGCGCTGCCTCTTTAGGCTCATTAAGCAATACTGCCGAGACCAAATATCTTATTGCCATAATAAATAGCGAAATGGGAATAATTGCCTCACATAGCCAGTGCGGAATAATTCCAAATGCTATCCCGCCATATTGATATTCATCAATCACAAATTTCAGGCTATACCATGCAACTACAAAACAGATGCCTGCAGTTATTGTACGAGTCAGACGCATTACAAATCTTCTGAGCTGTTCGGGAAGTTTGTTTACAAGCACATCTATGGCAATATGCTGATGGTTACGACTGGCGACCATTGCTCCCAGAAGAGCCAGCCATAAGACGATAATTCGCAGCAAGGATTCTGCCCAAAGCAAACCTGCACCCATAAAATTTCGCATTACTATCTGAATAACGGCAATAACAATCATCATTGAGAGCAGACCTACCAACAGGCCTGTTTCCGTTTTTAGCAATAGCCGATAAAATGTCTTTAGACTGTAATCGCTCATGGCTTAAGCTTTCTATAGTCGGCCAGCAATTCATTCATTTTTTTAACCTTTTCAGCAGATAAACGGCCGTCTTGCTCAAGCTGTGTGTTGGCAATAATTATTGTTTTCCTAAGCTCTTCAGCGGCTTTTTCTGTCGGTTTTAAAAACTTAATCCCCTGCTTTATCATCGCTTCTTTTGCTAACAGGTTATCTTGCCGGCTTTTTTTATCTAGTTCTTTAACTACTCTGCCCATTCCTAACCGAACAATTTCCTGGTCACGCTCAGAGATTTTTTTAAAGGCTTTCTGGTCAATAAACAATGTGGCAAAAATATATGATAATGGAATGTCAGTTACATACTTAACTTTGGTATGCCACTGCAATGCCAAAGCGGCCATTGGCGATCCAGCCACAATATCAATCATGTTAGTCTGCAGTCCCATCAGCACATCACGTACTGGCAATGGAATAGGCGAAATGGAAAACGCTTTGAGTGCAACTAGAGCCAGCTCATTATTTTCTGGCACCCAGGCTTTACGCGAGCGCATATCTTCAAGCTCCTGGACAGGTTCTATTGACATGATAAAAGCCATGCCAATTTCTGAGAACCCCAGTGAAACTAATCCATTTTGTTCCATTCCGGCCATCAGTTCTGCATCCATTTTTTCTCTGATATAATCCACTTCGTTTAAATTCTGAAATTTCAGAATCAGGTTATAGAGTCTAATGTCTGGATATATATCACTTAACACATTGCCCGTTACGGCGGCCCCATGCAATTGACCCAGACGTATTTTTCGAAGAACATCTCTATCTTTTCCCATCACACCGCCGGGATAAAATTTAAATTTCACTCTCCCCTCGGTTTTTTTGGTTATTTCCTCACTGCCTTCGCGCAGTTTTTGCATCCAGAAAGAGCCATCGGGTGATAAGGTAGCAATCTTGAAAGTAACGGCTAAGGCATTATTGCTAAAGATAATAAAGAGTATAGGAACAAACACTGTCCACTTTAAAAAATTTAATTTCATGGAGTTTTAAATTAACTTTTCTGGTAAAAAGACTGATTATACAGGTTAAAAATAATCATCAGCACTTTGCAATAGTTTTTTTGCCTGCTGCTTTGCCAATGTATTGCTCAGCGTATAGCCTTGCTGATCTGCTGGAGTGTTAATAACTGTATTTAACAGTGCATCATGCAGCTTCCGATTAAACAGCATCCGCGCATAATGACGGGCATACAATAAGTGGACCATTAAATTCTTGTTATCCGATAGTTGCAGAGCTTTTTCAAAATTGTGTTTTGCTACCTCAGGCTTTCCACCCAAAGCTGGCGGTATTATGCTTTCCATTACCCCCATATACAGATAAGCTTCGCCATTTTTATAGTCATCTTTTAGACTAATCACGTAATTCATAATGTACTTGACTTGAGCCAGCTGCGCGACAGCATTCCAATCAGCCTTATTGGCCTGTACCCAGTTAGCCCAGCCTTTACCTAAACCGTATAGACTATCCAGGTCAGCCAGATCTGACTGATTAACGATTTGGGTGAAATCATCATAATTCTTTTCGTTTAAGGCACAAAAATCCTGCTTGTGCAGACAGGCACTATGCAACGAAAGCTCAAATGCTTTTTGACTCAAGCGCTGTTTTCTTTCTGAATCTAGCTTGTCTGTTAAAGTACTGTATGAGGAATACAGATTTGCCGTGCTCATCAATAAATCTTCATTATCTGGGTCACTGACTAATAGCGACTCCTGCAATAGCAAATATGCCGGAATGGCTTCTGTTACCATCTGGGGGTCATTATGGTTTAACATGGCAGATTTTAAATTTCTGCCAAAATCTGCGGTGAAAGATGAAGTCAGATAGCTGCAGCTATTTAAAAAAAGGAAAAGGGAGATTAATACGCCCTTTCTAATCAGGGCATTTGGATCAAACATAATTTATTAATGATTTTTTAATTTTTATGGGGGCTATCCTCATACCTTTGTGATTTCCTAGGTTAAGGCCATTGTTCTGTATGCATTCCCATGTTTTGCATCACCGCCATTAAGTTAAGTAATGCAATGGTAGGCTGGGGCGGATCGAGAGAAAAGTCAATGCTTCTCTAGAATATGAATTCAATACGAATTCTATCATAACTATTTTCTCTTCATTTGTCTTAAGGAGCTAAGATTTAATAAATTACCGAATTTGCTTGCCTTTTTCCTCTACAGAAGCACTAATAAAATCGTTGCGTACCTTGCTATGTGCCCATTTTATTAGCAGTCAAAATGCTTCGTCAAACTTTCGGAAGTTATTTAATCCTCACTCCTAAAAGTGGATCTATCAAGTTATAATTCAGAGTCACCTTAATTTTATTGTAGAATGACATCATTTTCATCAAAAAAACCTCTTCTTAATTAAACTAATAGGCTAACAATAAATGGAACTCACTTCTGATCTATCTTCTGAAATCAAAAAGCGCATCGAAGAATCTATTGAAAATTCACAGGCTAAAGTTATTTGCGGTGGAAATAAACACTACTCTTTAACTGTCGTTTCTGATTCTTTTAACGGTTTAACGCAGGTAAAGCAGCATCAGCTAGTTTACGCAGCTATTAAAGATTTAATGGCTGGCAATGATGCTCCAATCCATGCAATTGACCAAATGAATTTACAAACCAGTTAGCACAATTCCTCAGAAAAACTTCTTTTTTGTTAGGAATAATTTTATTCTGTGATCGTAATCACGGCATGATGTTTTAAGTAATATTTTTTTATATCTAAAGCTACACTTTATCTGAAACTTTTAATTATTTTCAGCTTTAGGTATCTTTAATGAGATTTTGTGTATTCAAAATCATTTTTTTAATCAGTGCTTCGTTATTTTTTTCTCGGGCAGTCTACGCTAAAGCATATGATTTTTCATTTAACCAAAAAGAATCTAAAGTAACTCAAAAGCCAAAAAAATTCAGCTCCGCTCCCACGCCTTCCTTTAATTCCTGGCGTGTTGGAATGCAGGCTTCCCTTCTACCTAACTTATTAGAAAGCAAGGGTGAACTTTTATATGGCAATATTGGCGAAAAAGACAACCTTAATTATTCTGACTGGAACAAATACTTACTAACACTGGAGGTAAGCGGAAAATGGAGTAATCTTGGTTATGGCTTTATTTTTTACTCTGTTGGCCAGCAGTATGAGGGGCTATTCAACTCAAAATACAGCAATAAAAAAGGCCGTGCAGGATATGATTCCTGGGTTTCGTTTAATTTTGACTCATTGCAAATTAAAGCAAAGTATTTAAAATCTTGGACTAAAGCCACCAATAAAATAAATCAAAGCCAAACTTTTGATAGCTGGTATGAAATAGAATCAAGCTATCCTTTGTCTTCAAGTCCTTTCACTGAAGTTTCCGTAACTTACGGCATAGGGAATAGGAGCCGCTTTGTCACCCCCCATTCTATCCAGACTTACCAGGGTTCAATAGACCTGTTTAAAGCAAAATTTCGCTTTGTTGCCGATTCTTTTAAATTCTCAACTGGGGTCAGGCAATCAGGGGCGAAAAATAGTATTGGCAATCACGACAGTTTTCAGCAAAATATGCTGTATTTCACTAGTACACTGTTTCCTCATCAGCCCCTTACACTCGTTTCATCATTTAACTATGGCATAGATAGTCGCTCAGGTACTTTTTACAAAAAAAAACTAACTAAATTTAGTTCAACAATTGGACTATCCTATAAATCTGCGCAAATGCCTGTTAGCGTTAAACTCACTTCAAATTATAACAATTATCGCAGTGATAACAACACTACTCACAAAGATAAATTAAAATTTGGTGCCCTGCTAAACTGGCAATCAAAAGGTTCCTATACCGGTTTAAAAACAGACTGGACGGTAAAATTAAACTATAGAAAAACCGTAGATCATATTAACCCAGGCCGCAGCTTTTCAGACCTGAGTTTTAATCTGCAATGGCAGTGGCCTATTTCATAGAATAATCTTGCATATAGGGGCAATCTCTTGTGATTGCCCCGCATAATAATGCTTTTTTTATAAAATATCACCCCCCTTTTTAAAGAGAGAGGGAGAACTAGAACAGAATGTTTAAATGGTTTAGTAACAGCACCGCATCATCTCGGAATAAGCCGAAACAGGAACTGATATTTTACCATTGCCCAGATGAGAAGAATGGTGGATGCATGAATTGCCGTATTAATCAAAAAGCTGTGATAGCCCCCTAATGGCGTATTGCTAAACAAGATAATAAAATAAACATGCAGAATAAATACATAAAGAGATGCCTGCCCTAACGGTATTAGCAGCCAGCCCAGCAATTTGTTTATCGGCACCCAGTAATGTGTCAATGCATAATAAAACACAATAAATAAAGAAATATTGTTGGCGACTCTTCCCAGTCCTAATGTCGACTTTTGAAACCAGCCCATATATATTTGATGATAAATTGCACCGTCAAGACCTGCTAAATCACGCAAAGGCCAGAACACTGCATTAGGATTATTCAATGCGAGGGTTAAAAAAGCTAAAGAAAAACTAGTCGCAGCAATAATAAGCGCTTTATTTTTACCCCTAGTAATATAGCCAAGCACTGTTTCTTGATGGTATCCGCTACACATTCCAATAATAAACAGCAATTGCCAGGTGAGTGTTGGAAACCCCCATTCAAATCGAGCACCTGTTATCCTAAAGTGATAGTTATTATTTACCCAAAATAGCAGGCAGCTGACCGCAATCAGCCATACTGTTTTTTTTCGGTATAGACAATAGAGAATAAATGGCGCAACAGCAATCAGCCCAACATATAGCCCAATAACCTGAAACTGGTGAGGTCCAATTCTTAGCAGCAGTGCCTGTTTAACAATATCAGGCCAAGATGTATTGTTTGGGGGGTAAAGAGGAAATACTTTATTTTGTTCAGTAATAGGCACCCAATTAATCACTTCAAAAACATCAACAAAAGGCAATAGCCCCAATAAGGCAATACTTATGATTACAAAAAGATTAACTCTATATAATTGAAAAGAGCGCTTCCAAAGCTTGATTGCTGAGCTTTTAAAACCATCTCGAACGATGCGTTTTTTATAAACGATACCTAAAACCACACCCGAAAGAAAAACAAAACCTTCGGCACTGGACACCAACCCAATTCTTTCCCAGACAAACAGACTGAAAAACGAGTAATACTCCATATGGACAGTAATAACAACTAGCATTATTAGCCCTCGAAGAAAGTCTAAGCGTAAATCTCGGCCGGCCTTATTGGGATAAGCAAATTTTCCTGCACTTTCTTTATCAGTCAAGGCTGTACATTTTTCTGTTTTAATTGCTGCTTTTTTTCTTTTGATACTGTTTTAGGTACCAGTAAAGACAGCCCTAAATTAGGCGATACATTAACTAAAAGTAAAAACAGCGATGCAACATAAGGCATTGACTGTACCAATAATACCCCAACCCATAATTGACCGTTAAGATTATTAAAGTGCTCAAGCGACATCATGGCATAGGCTGCAGACCATAATAAAATTAAAAAGATTAATTCTTGGTGAATGGTAACCAATCCAGCCAAAAAAGGTCTTTCTTTTTCAAATTTTGGTGTACGTGCAAAAGGCCGCCCGGAGGTAAAGAGGCCTTGCCAAACCCCTTTTGCAACGGTGTGCGTAAGCGCTAAACCTGCAATAGCAGCACCTACAGTCTGAATCACTGAACAGCCGACCCGTGCCTGATACAGCCAAATAGTACGCATAATCTTAAATCCAAACAGGCCTATCGTTGGTAAAATAAAGGCATTAACCGGAAGTTCTCCATGTAGTGGGTCAATCAATATTTGAGCGGTTAAAAATAGGCTGGCAAAGGTAAATAATAGAGATAAGGCATCTGAAAACCAGGGTAGCCAGCCTGCAACAAAATAATATCTTTGAGCCGGCGTTAAATCTGTTTTCTTACCCAGCAATAAAGCCCGCCAATGACGTTTTAAGATTTGCATTGCACCATAAACCCAGCGATGACGCTGAATCATATAACCTGATAGAGTATCTGGCGTAACCCCTTTCCCAAACGAATCTTTTACATATACTGAATCATAGCCGGCACGATATAAACGCAGCCCAAGCTCACTGTCCTCACAGATGCACCATTCACCCCACTTCCCAACAGCTTCCAGGGCTGATTTTCTGATTAAAGTCATGGTTCCATGCTGAATAATGGCATTCGATTCATTGCGCTGTACCATGCCAATCTTAAAAAAACCGGCATATTCCCAATGACAGAATGCTTTAAAGCCATTTTCTTTCCAATCCCAATAATCTTGCGGTGCCTGTACAAAACCGACATCCGGCTTTGCAAAATAAGGAATCAGGCTTTTAAGCCAATGCGGTTCAACAATGTAATCACTGTCAATAACAGCAATTATTTCTGCATCTTCAGCTGTTTGCTCAAGAGCATAGTTGATTGCACCAGCCTTATAGCCCGGCCAATTTTCAAGGTGGAAAAAACGAAACCTTTCCCCAAGCCGTTTGCATTCCTCTTCAACTGGCTCCCAAACGGCAGGGTCTTTGGTATTATTGTCAATCACCAAAACTTCAAGATTGGGATAATCTAGAGTAACTAAAGCTGCCAGCGTTTTTTTAACCATCTCTGCCGGTTCATTATGAATAGGAACATGCAAAGACACTTTAGGATAATTGAAATCCTCAGGGACAGATAACGCCTGAAAACTTCTTTTGCCTTTTCGAGTCCACAGCACTTCAGAAATTTCCAGACTTTCTACCAGCAGTACAATAACAGCCATCGCCTGCATCGCTAATAATATTCCCCAGAGTATAAAACTAAACGTTGTCTGGTACTGGCTGGCACCAATAGATGCAGTCCATGCAATGGTAGATGCTGATAAATTGGCAATAAAGCCAAAAAATATCTTACCTGACAGTTTCATCTGGCTTCTGGTAAAAAGAAACACAGTCATTAGCAACATGCTTAAAATGGCCGCCCCTAATGCCCAGTCTTTCCAGTTAGGCAAATCCAGCACATCGCCATACATAGAAAACTTAGGCTCCCTGTTAGCATTAAACAGCCCCCAGTAGGCGCCTGCCGACCCCTCCAGAACCTGCTTCCAGGGCTGATCAAATGCTTCAACTATATAATATGTTACACCCAGCTGTTTAGCCCGATTCAAAAAATCACGAGTAAATTTAGCCTGATTTGCCAGACTCGCTTCTGCCTGGCCTTTAGGCTGACCATCTGAAGGCCAGCCAGTTTCTGTGATGACAATGGGTTTTCCGGGAAATGCTTCACGCAATTCATTATAGCGATCAAAAACATAGTCTACTGCCTCCTCAGCTGGAATGCCCTCCCAATAAGGTAAGATATGAGCGGCTATAAAATCTACTTCATCAGCAAGTTCAGGGTACTTTAACCAAATATCCCATGTTTCGGAGGTGCTAACAGGTCTCCAGGTCTTTTCGCGAACTTCCCTCAGGTAAGAAATAAGCTGTTCAACAGTCACTTCTTCACGCATAATTGATTCATTGCCAACGATAGTACGGACAATATTTTGATAATTGATACGGCTAAGATATATCAGTGTATCTATTTCCCGCTCAGTTGCTTCAGGATCACTGTTAACCCATGCACCTAATGTCACATTAAGACTATGCTTTGCTGCCAGCTCAGGCACACGATCAAATCCATTCAATACACTGTAGGTACGAACCGCATGAACTTTCCCTTCCAATAAGGCAAGATCCTGACTTATTTCCTCTTTAGTAGGGAACAGGCCCTGCTCCGGGTTATCATCACGTCTGGCAGGGTTGAAGGATACTCCCATCATCATGCCCTGCCATGACTGAACTTCATCGGGCTGGTTCATATAGGCCCAGAAAAAGAAGTTGGCAGACACTATTAAAGCAAGGGTGACTAAAGAAACAGTTATCCTTTTTACTTTTTTCATTTATTAAGGGCTCCTATGTCTGCCAATGTTGCTCAAAGTATAAAATTTCATCTTGCTTAACAGCAAAACCTAATACATTCCGCATACATCTAGCAAAAAACGCGCCGTTATTTATGGCGTTTGAAACTATAATATTAACACCTAAGCCCATGCCAACTCAATTTCGTGATGCATTTCACAAAACAACCTCAACTTTAGTCTATACTTAATATCCCTCGATTTTTCATTTATGCCAATCTGTCGCAATATAGCAACAGCACATTTATGCTAATGATATCAGCGTTTAATTCAGACTCTTGCTCCCAATAAAAACTCTTCAATTGCAAAACGTCACTTTATAGAGACAGGCTAATAAACAATAAAAATAGGGAGTATATTGACTTTGACTTTCTGTGGCAGCGACTTTAGGAGCGAGGATAAATGATTCAATCGTAGCTAACCCACCTATTTTAAAACTCAGCAAGACAGCCCATTGGTAAAAAATGATAAGTACAAATCCGTGGCCGCAACAGGGCAAAGTATAAATATTACTGATAAATGTCTAGACGTTGAAAAATAGAATGTAACTCTATTAAACCCGCTTGAATATAAGCGAGGTATTAATCCCCCCAAAAGCAAAGTTATTGCTCATGACATAGCGGCAATCCAGTGGCCTAACTTCATCTTTTATATAATCAAGGTCTGCACATTGCGGGTCGGCATTATCTAGATTGGCCGTTGGGTGAAACCAGTTTTCATTCATCATGTTTATTGCGGCCCAGGCTTCGATTGCTCCACAGGCACCTAACGTATGCCCTGTATAGCTTTTCATTGAACTAATCGGTGTTCTGTTGCCAAAAATTGCTAATGTAGCATAGCTCTCTGCAATATCGCCACGGTCTGTTGATGTCCCATGTGCACTTATGTAACCGATTGCTTCCGCATCTAACTTTGCATCCTGCATGGCCAATTTCATAGCGACTTGCATGCTATCGCTATCTGGCTGCGTGATATGCAAGCCATCTGAATTTGTACCAAACCCTATTATTTCTGCATAAATATGGGCTCCTCGGTCTAGCGCATGCTCTCTCTCTTCCAGAATAAAAGAGCTTCCGCCCTCGCCAATAACCAAGCCATCACGGTCCTTATCGAAAGGGCGAGGTGTTTTTTCAGGCTCATCATTGCGGACACTGGTAGCAAACAAGGTGTCAAAAACCGCAGCCTGAGAAGCGGAAAGCTCATCACTGCCACCGGCAATCATCAGCGTCTGTATGCCATATTTAATGGTTTCATAGGCATAGCCTATACCCTGACTGCTAGAAGTACAGGCGCTGGAGGTAGGAATAATCCTTCCATTAATGCCAAAATGCAGCCCAATATTGACTGGACAGGTATGTCCCATCATACGGATATATGAAGTTGCATTTAAACTGCCTTTATCATGATTTAACAGCATCTTAGTAAAATCGATCAGCCCGTCAAAACTGCCAGAAGAACTGCCGTAGGCAACACCCATTTGACCGCTTTTTAGACAGGCATCATTCAGTAACCCTGCATCAATCAAAGCCAACTCGGTCGCATAGACTGCCATCATGGCCACTCTGCCCATTCCCCTAACCTGCTTGCGTGTGTAATGTGCAGGTCTGGAAAAATCAACGGGAGCCGCTAAACGTGTATTTAAACCTTCGTATTTATCCCAGCCATCCATTCTTTGAATACCCGTCTGGTGTTTTTTTAAATTTTCAGCAACCGTCCCCCAATCATTGCCTATGGGTGTCAGAGCGGCCATGCCGGTAATGACTACACGTTTCATCAACACAGTCCCCCATTAACGGAAATAACCTGACGGGTAATATAGCCTGCATCTTCAGACAATAAAAAAGCGACTGTAGCGGCCACTTCTTTCGCTTCTCCTACCCTTCTTAATGGAATCATTTTTTTAATGTCTTCTACTGGCAATTCATCCAGCATTTCTGTCTCTATAAGTCCCGGTGCCACACAGTTTACTGTGATTTTACGTTTAGCCAGTTCTAAAGCCAATGCCTTTGTTGCGCCAATAATGCCAGCTTTAGCCGCACTGTAATTAACCTGCCCTCGGTTGCCAATCAAGCCAGAAACTGATGAAAGAGTAATGATGCGTCCCGGTTTACGCTGTCTAACCATAGGCATCACCAAGGGGAATAGAACATTGTAAAACCCATCCAAGTTAGTATGGACAACTGAATCCCATTGTTCTCCCGTCAATGCAGGAAAGGCATTATCAGCAGAAATGCCTGCATTGCAGACTACGCCATAATAGACACCGTTTTGCTCTATATCCTGATTTAGCTGTTCTGCACATTGCTGTCTATCTGATAAATCAAATTGCAACACGCGGGCGAGCCGCCCCTGCCCCATCCCTGTAATTTGACTGGCGACAGCATCGGCTTCTGTCCGTCGGCTACGGCAATGAATCACTAAGTCATAGCCTTGCTCTGCCAGATATAATGCGATGGCTTTTCCGATTCCTCTGCTAGAACCTGTGACCAGTACTGATTTACTCATAATTAATCTCTAACTCCAGCAACGACCCTATTGATCGCTTCATCAGGCTGATAGACATTGACTTTAGCTGAAATATCAATGCCCTCACCCATAATTTGACAATTAAATACAGCCAAGCCCTGATCTTCCATGAACCGCTTTACTGTGATGGTTAAGCGGTCACCCACTTTAAAATAAGCAATATTGCTGGCATATCTGCGCGTTCCCAACAAAAAACCCAATTGAATAGGCTTGCCTGCCAGCAGACACATCATACCGCCATGTGCCGCCACAGTTTGCGCCATATACTCTATGCCCAGCCATGCGGGGACCGTATCCCCGCTATTAAACAGTCCATCATTCCGCACCATGGTTTCGGCAATCAACGACTCCTGATCATACTCTACAACACGATCAAGCAGCAGCATGACACCACTATGAGGCAGCATTTCCTCTACTTTTCTATCACTCATGTTCGTGCAATAACAATTGAAATATTATTGCCGCCAAAAGCAAAAGAATTGCTCTGACAGCTATTAATTTCTCGCCCTAAATTTTGGCCTTGCTGAATATAATTTAACTTTGGCAAACTGTTATCCAAATCATCATCATTAATATTGGGAATTAAAATTCCCTGTTCATTTGTATCTGTTAACAGTGTCCAGCACATGCCCAATTCAATCGCTGCGGCCGCACCTAATGCATGCCCCGTCATCCCTTTGCTTGAACTGACCGCAATTTTACGCCCAAATACCTGCTCAACCGCCTTGCTTTCCATTGCATCATTTAACGGTGTCGCCGTTCCATGCATATTGATATAGTCAATCTCTGAAGCTGACTTATCCGCCTGTGCCAGCGCGGTTTCCATTGCTGCAATAACTGCTCCGCCTTCCGGATCAGGTGCCGAAAAATGATAGGCATCACTGCTAGCGCCTACCCCTTGCAGCTCAACTGGCCCCTGTTCCTTGCTCATCACAAATAAAGCTACACCTTCCGACAGATTGATGCCATCTCTATGCTGACCAAATGGTTTGCATAAACCAGCCGAAACCGACTCTAATGCATCAAACCCGTGAACAGTGAATCGGCACAAACTGTCAGCGCCGCCAACAATCACTGCATCACACAATCCTAGCCGTATCATCCTGCGAGCAGATGCAAAAGCTTTGCCACTGGATGAACAGGCTGTGGATATGGCAAATGCAGGCCCTTTTATACCTAAATAATGTGCTAAAAAATCTGCTCCACCCGCCAATTGCTGCTGTTTATAATGAAACCAGTCTGGTTTTATATTCTTTCTGGCTACAGAAGCCAATGCCAATTCTGTATTGCGAACTCCTGAAGTGCTGGTACCCAATACCACGCCCACTCTATCAGAACCATATCGTGTGATTATTGAATCAACGGTATCCTGGATCTGATTTAACGCAGCCAATAGCAATCGGTTATTTTTACAGTCATAAACGGCATATTTACTGTCTATTTCTGGCAAATCAGCATTCACTTCACCCACATAAACAGGATGAGAGCTATATTCTTCGCTTACAGACAATCCTGTGCGGTCTCCTGCCTGCAAGCGCTGTATAATTTCGGAAGGACTGCTACCAATAGCAGACAGCATCCCTAAATCGTTAAGAAAGAACTTCATTATTCTTTACACAATTCAGCCAAGGTACTCAGTCTTGGTCGAGAATTTTTCACATATGGGTTTTCTTCATCCCAAACATAGCCCGCTAAGATAGAACAGATCATCTGTTTGATATTGGCCTGCTGCTGACCATAAAAAACTACGTCTTGCAGACCCCCTTCATACCAGGCCGTTACAAAGGTTCGAAAAGTTTCAACCCCCACTTGCAACGGATCTGCAAACTCTTTTTGCCAGTTGACTTTCTGCTGGTTCAACTGTCTATCTAAAACATCAGCTGCCAAACTGGCCGATTTCATTGCAATAGTCACACCTGATGAAAATACAGGGTCTAAAAACTCTCCGGCATTTCCTAATAAAGCAAAGCCGTCTCCATGCAAGGTAGTAACATCAGCACTGTAACCATTAATATTGTTAATTTTTCTATCAAAAACAGCATTTTTTAACAGTGAAGCCAGTGATGACTCCTGTTTAATCAATAATTGAAAAATTTGCCGATGATCACTGCCCAGAGTCTGAAAAAAACCAGGTTCAGCAACTACCCCAATACTGCTGCGTCCATTACTGAACGGAATCAGCCAATACCAGACATCTCTATGCTCAGGATGCACAATAATGCGAATTTTATTGCGGTCATACTGCGCACTGTCGATTCTGTCTTCAATATGAGTAAATAATGACTGGCGATCAGGAAACTCCGACTTTTTTTCTAAATGCAAAAGCCTGGGAAGCACGCGTCCAAAGCCACTGGCATCTAATACAAAAGAAGCTTCTATCTGATAGCTCTTGCCATTGGCTTGCTTAATCGTTAATAACGGTTTTTCACCTGAAAAATCGGCGGCTATCAGTTCTTGCCTCCATCGTATTTCTGCCCCCATCCGCTGTGCTTCATTTGCCAGCAGCAAATCAAATTGATCCCTTTGTACCTGAAAAGTAGAATCAAAGCCTTTGCTAAACTTATCCGAAAAGCAAAAATCCGAATATTTATCGTTATCAATAAAAACAGCACCGCTTTTCAGCTGAAACCCGGCAGCCTTTACTGCATCCAGCATCCCTGCCTGTTGAATAAACTCCATGCATTGAGGCAACAGGCTCTCACCGATGCTAAAACGCGGGAATGCATCTCTCTCAATAATGGTTACCCGGTGCCCCCTGTTTTGCAGCAATGCAGCTGCAACAGTTCCGGCTGGACCCGCACCAATAATAATGACATTGCCTTGTTCTGCCATTATTTATGCCCCATCTCTGCTAATCTGCTTATCATTCAATCTATTTTATACGTTATAATTTAGGCTATATTTACAGTAAATTATAGCTTAAATAAATAATGAAAAAACAACTACGCGATTTTATCTTTGAAGAACTTATATTTGTAGCAGACCCAAAACAGTTCAGTGACGAAGATGATTTATTGGAAGCGGGGCTTGATAGCATGGGGATTATGCGTCTTATCATGTTTATTGAAGATAAATACGGCATCACCCTGCCCGACACAGAAATTGAACCCGACAATGTTCAAAGCTTTAATGCCTTGGAACAGTGGATTTTAAAATATAAAAAAGCATGAGTGAACCCAGCCAAGATATTTTAGCAGCGTTAAATATTGCCGACAGTTTTACCTTGGCAATGGATGAGGAGATTCGTCAGGAAGGCATGGCAGGCAGTTTATGTGGCATTGCCTTGGCGCTAAACCAGACTCCTGACATAAACATGCTGCAGCAGCGCATCGATAAATTCGGCCAGCAATTCCCCGTTGCACTGGCCAGTCTGCAGCAGAGGGGGAAACGCTATTTCTGGTGCAAACGGGAAACGCCGCAGCCAACCCTGTTTTATCAACATACAAACCTCGAAACAGTATCTGATCTATCATTTATTAAGGACACTATTCTAGGCCTTATTAATGACAGGCAAGCAAGAGAAACAATTGCTCCGATAGAATTCCATCTTATTAGCGATTCAGCTCAAACTAGCTTTTTTATTCGCTGGATTCATCCTTTTTGCGATGCCAAAGGAATTGATTTAATCCTTAAATATCTCTGCACAGAAGATACCACAATCTTTGAACAGCCAGAAGCCAAGCCATTAGTCAATCAGCAACTGGACAAATACCCTTGGTGGAAAAAAATCCTGCTATTGCTAAAAGGCAAGCGTTATATTGCTTCCATTGACAAACTGGAAAGCATCCAGCCTTTTAAGATGGACAAACAGCCTCAGCAATTAAATTACGCAACTTATAAACTGAACTTAGAACAAACAGACCATGTCATAAAACAGGCCAGGAAACAGGTAGGCCTGACCGGAACCAGTCTTTATTATATTGGCAGCCTAATGCGTGCGCTGGATAAAATGAACCCTGACAGCAAGGGAGAAGCCTACTGTTCACCTTATGCCTTTAATCTACGCAAGCAGCGTGCAATCACTCCCGTTATTGCCAATCATGTCTGTGCACTATTTTCGCAGGCATCACGGGAAATGGTTCAAGACCGTGAAAAACTGTTTGCCCATCTCAAGCAGCAAAATATGGATGTTATTCGTCAACAGCTAGATTATGCTTTTTTACCCCTGATGTGGGCAGGCAGCTGGCTCTCATTAGATGAATATGGCAAAATTTTACGCCTTTCCAGTTCAGGCAAGGAACGCAGTTCGTTCTGGTTTTCTGATGTCGGAAAGCTGGATATTCCTGAACACAGCTTTCCTGGCGCAGAAATAACCGATCTTTCTCATCTTTGCCAAGTGACTACACCACCAGCCCTGGCTTTTTTATGCTGCATTTATCAAAACCAGCTGACTCTCAGCTATAACTTTGTTGAGCCTTTGACTAATTCCGAAGAAATAGCAAGATTACATCAATTGATTGTCGCAGAATTGCTGGGGGAAGCCGAATAAGGACTGACCTTACTCCGTTTAAAATAGATAACGAACAGATTTATTTAAATTAAAGACAGCCTAACACCGCATTCATAGACGCACTGATAATATCATTGTCGCAGGCAATCCCTGTTTTTAAACGGCCATTATCATCTAGCCGAATATAGCAGACAGCTTCTGCATCTGTACCGGAAGACATGGCGTGCTCATCATAATTTACTATTTCAATATTTCTGCCTAAATAGACTTGCAAAGCATTGATAAACGCTGCCAATGCTCCATCACCTTTGCCTGATATTATTTTCTCTCCTTCTGGCGTGACAATACAGGCCTGCACATTATCCTGCCGGTTATGCTGAATCTTGAAATTTAGCAATTCATAGACATTATCTTTTTGCAAATAGCAAGCCTTATACAGTTCCACAAGCTCATCGGGCAAAATCTCACAGCCTTTTTTCTCAGCCTGATACTGAACAATATGCCTGAATTCACTTTGCAGCCAGCGGGGCAATTGTAAGCCTAAAGCCTGTTCAATGACATAAGCTACACCGCCCTTTCCTGATTGGCTGTTAATTCTGACGACCTCCTGATAATTACGGCCAATATCAGTCGGGTCTATGGGCAAATAGGCAACATTCCAGCTTTCTCCTGGCTGATAGGCATTAAGACACTTTTTAATCGCATCCTGATGACTGCCAGAAAAGGCACTGAACACCAATTCGCCGGCATAGGGATGTCGCGGATGCAGAGAAATCTGATTCAAACTGCTGACTGTTTCAACTACAGTATTCATTGCAGAAAAATCTAACTCCGGATCAATTCCCTGGCTATACAAATTCATAGCCATAACCATCAAATCGGCATTTCCAGTGCGCTCGCCATTGCCCAGCAAAGTACCTTCTACCCGTTGCGCACCAGCCAACAGTGCCATTTCAGCCGAAGCAACGGCACAGCCCCGGTCATTGTGGGTATGCACGCTTAAAATAATGCCTTGCCGATTATTAATATGCCGGCTGAACCATTCGATACGATCTGCGTATAGATTAGCTGTGGTATTTTCCACCGTTGAAGGCAGATTAAAAATTATGGGGCGTTCAACAGTAGGTTGCCAGACATCACCCACTGCATTGCATATTTCCAAAGCATATTCAGGTTCGGTAGCGGTAAAACTTTCTGGAGTATACTCAAAGGTCCAGACTGTTTCTGACTGTTTATCAGCACAGCACTGCATAATTTCAGCTCCCTTTACCGCTAACCTGATGATGCCCTGCCTATCCATTTTAAACACCTGCTCCCGCTGAATTTTTGAAGTGGAATTATATAGATGCACTATCGCTTGCCTAGCCCCTTTCAAGGCTGCAAAACTGCGCTCAATAAATTCCTCGCGTGCGGGTGTCAATACTGAAATTATGACATCTTCGGGTATCAGCGCCTGTTCTATCAATAAGCGGACAAAATCAAAATCAGGCTGAGAAGCTGAAGGAAAGCCAACCACAATTTCTTTAAACCCTATATTAACCAATAGCTGAAAAAATTCTGTTTTCTGTTCGACTGACAAAGGATTAATCAGCGCCTGATTGCCATCACGCAAATCTTCACTGCACCAGCGAGGTGCCTGTTTTATCTGCTGATCGGGCCACTGTCGCTGAAACATATCAAAAATAGGGAAAGCCCTATATTTCTTGTAATCAAATGCTGACTTTTGTGTAGTATTCATAATGCTCTCTTTTTTTCTATCTCTATTAACCTAGGTATAGTATAGAAAAAAACATTGAGAGAATGATTGCTAATATTTTATATAAATACGATTTTTAGCAATAAAAAATCAAATTTATAATTAATTAGTTATAATTATTCTAACATTTACAATAACCAAACAATTTTAATATTTTAAAATGAAATTAGATCGCACAGATAGACGAATTTTGGATGAAATGCAGCGTAACGCGCGCATTTCCAACTTGGAACTAGCTGATAAAATCGGACTATCCCCTTCTCCCTGCTCAAGACGCGTCAAACAGCTGGAGGACGAGGGCTTTATAAACCGTCATGTCACTTTGCTAAATCAAGCTAAATTAGGCCTTAAACTAATCGCAATGGTACAGGTCAGCATGGACAGGCACACTCCCGACCGATTTGAAAATTTTGAAAGCCATGTCGAAAGCTGGCCAGAAGTGCTGGAATGCTATTTGATTACAGGGCAAACAGCAGATTATTTATTGAAAGTGATTATCCAGGATATGGAAGCCTATCGGGCATTTTTACTGGACAAACTGACCCGCATTGAAGGTGTTAGCGGTGTGCAGTCTAGTTTTGTACTTCGAAAGACAATTGATTCAACGGCTTTGCCATTAGAAATACTGTGACAGCACTATCAAAAACACGCTTTATATTTCCCCCTTTAACGTTGTATTTTTCACCCTAGAATAACTTTTTACTAAAATAAAAACCTACCAAATCAGTAGGTTAAATTTCACTACCATAATTATCCTTATCTTATTTTCACATGAATAACGGTTAATCTGTATTTTTCAAAACTTGTAAGCCTACTCTTATTCTTCTACTCTTTCATTCGACACACAAAAACTCATAAAAAAAAGCAATTTTGCTTAGTTTTTAATTTTTGAAGGATTGTCATTTTTTTAAATTTATTTCAAGGAAACAAAATGATCGACGTAAACAAACTAAAATTAGCAGCATTATCTTTAGTAATCCTAGGGGCAGCATCTGGCACGGCAAACGCTGCAACTGCTAGCGCATCACTTAATATTCAAACGGCTTTTTCTGTTACTAAAACAGCAGACTTGGCATTTGGAACAGTTTTTTTGCCTGGGACAGGAGGAGGGACTTTAACTATAGGAACTGATGGGTCAGCTACAGCGACTGGAACGGGGATGATTGCACCCAGCTCAGGAACCACAGCAGCTAGTTTTGATGTATCAGGTCCGGCATCAACACCTTACACCATTACCCTGCCAGCATCAGCAGACCTAACTGACGGCACTACAACTTTGGTTGTTGATACCTTTACAGATAGTGCAGCAGGCTCTGGCACGCTCGATGGTTCTGGAGCAGATACTTTTACTGTCGGAGCTAAGGTAACTATCCCAGACACTGCAACCATCGGATCTTACACAGGTACTTTTGATGTGACTGTCGATTATTAATTTTAGTCATTGCCTATAACCCTAGAAAAATCAGATGGATCACGGTCTCTAGCACAAACCATTGATTCCACAGCACGTCACCGATTAATGCTCTTGAATACATGGTAAAAAAATGCCCGCCTAACTGAATGGCTAAGGCTAATATTTTTTAACTGAAAGAATCTGATGCATGCCAGTCATGCAGGATGAATCATTGACTAAAGCACTGTGAAACCAATAGCTTGAACTATAAATCCGCACCCAACTTATCAACATTAGGACAACTAAAAAGGGATGATGAATCATCCCTTTTTTTCAACAGAGTACCCCATGAAATATAATTATTTATCCTTGCTTTTACTGGCATTAATACCAAATTTAACTCAGGCCGCCGTTAGTGTCATTGGAGGGGGCTTAGTCATTGCCCCAACAAAAGTTATTTTTAAGCAAGGTGAGTCCAAATCTCAAACTCTCAATTTGATTAACCGAGGGGACAAGCCCACGACTTATCGAATCTTATCAATCTATAAACAATCAAACCAAGACGGATCATTTACTGAAATACCAACAGATCAGGCAGAAAATTCACTCGGCAATTTGCTCAGATTTTCTCCCAGACAGGTGACTGTTCTTCCAGGTAAAACTCAAAAAGTCAGAGTGATGCTTAGATCTACCGCTAGACTGAAAGATAAAGAATTTGCCGGCCGTTTATTATTTAGAGCTATTCCTGATATTGAAGAAACCACGGTTATATCAGAATCTGAAGAAAAAAAAGCCGGTTTCAATTTAACGGCACTGTATGGTGTTTCTATCCCCGTTTTATATTGGCCTGAACAGACAAACGCATCTGTTGTTTACAAAAACCTGAAGAATGAAATACTGGACAATAAAGTTAAAATCAGTTTTGACCTTATTAGGAGTGGCAACAAGAGTAGCTATCAAGATATAAAATTAAGCTGGAAAAACCCCAATGGCCAAATTATTTTATTGAAAGAAATAAAAAACATGGCTGTTTATTTTCCGCAAACACAAAGAAAGATAAGCGTAGAAGCAGGCCTAAATTTAATCAATAAAGCAGGCCAGCCGATCATTGAGCTCTCTGAAGTTAAATTATAGTCCGACAAAAAACAGTCTCTGAAGCGCCCCCATTTTACAGTGCTTTTGCATTATATTATCCTCACTTTCGGGCTATTGTTTTCATGCGGAATTTTCGCCTGCTCAGAAGAACCAGACTATAATACTGAAGTTATCCTGTCTCTTGAGCTAAATCAATTTTTAATTTCTGATCAGATAATCGCTTATCAAAATAGCACCGGTGAGATTTTATATCCTTTAGCAGATTTACTGTCTGCGCTAGAAGTCGATGTTTCTGATAATAGCAGTAGAATTTCCGGTTCAATTTTTGGCTCAAAAAACAAGGTGCTGATTGACCCTAAAACGGGAGAAGCTTCTTTTAAAGGTGTGGCAATATTAAATAAATCATACCCGCAGCTGGCTAAAGATGAAGAGCTGGCATGTTATTTAGAAACCCTCTATGTCTCCAAGTCTATTCTTAAAATCTTACTGCCGGCCGAATTCGAATATGATGCCAGTTTACTAAAAACAGTCATTGCACCCAGCCGTTTATTCCCAATCCAAATTGAACAAAAAAAACAGGCATTGCAAAAAAGGCAAGGATGGATTGGGCATTATCAAGATAAAGCTATCACTCGGCAATACACAGATATAGCCTTTTCCTGGAATGTCGCTACCTTTTCCGCACAACTGAACTCTGAGCTTTCAACTTCAAATTTCTCTTTAGAAACAGGCGGACGATTTCTGTATCACGATATTGGGCTATTTGCTTCAACTGATCTTTATGCAGATAGAGCAAGATTAAACGTAGTGGGCAGCCGTCGCATTTTAGATCCCGACTATCAGCCCTTTCTGTCTTATTACGAATTTGGCGACACCTCCATTTCATCAAAAAAAGGTGTCTCTAGGAGTCATATTGGAACGGGGGTATCCTTTACCAACCGTCCTTTTAACCTTCTTGCTGATAGGGATATGGATTTCTCAGGTACCGTTTCCCCAAACTGGTTTGTTGAGATGTATATAAACGGGATATTAATGGGGTTTGCCGAGCCTAATGAAAATAATCGTTTCTCATTTGATGATGTCAGTTTGTTTCCAGGTAAAAATCTTGTTAAATATGTTTTCTATGGCCCTCAGGGACAAATAGAATCTACAGAAACTGAATATTTTCTAGACAGTTTATCCCACAATAAAAACAAACTCTTTTATGACTTTGATTTTGTCAGCGCTGGCTCAGGATTCTTGCAATCCATTTTAGGCCAAGAAAAAGATAAATCTAAAAAGTATTCGCTGTTTCATCTGAATTTAAGTTATGGAGTGACCGACTCAATCGCTTTCAAAGTTGACAGCTGGCACAAGCGATACGATAAAACAGACAATACCGGCATCAATTCCGCAACAATTTTACGCCCAGGCGTCAAAGCACGTTTCTCAGATATTGTTCAATTTGAATATTACCAGCCCTTTTATCTAGATAACACCAAGCATTTTGCCAGCCAGGTTAAGCTGAATCTTTATCCATTAAAGTTTTTAAACCTATGGGCTGATGCCGATTTTTATCAAGATGGATATACTGACCTTGAAAACGCCGAATCACTTGCTTACCGCTATAAAGCAGGAGCCAGATATTTTATGCCTTTTATCCGCACAAGAATCTCCGGAGAAATAGAATCAACTCGATCTGCAAACACAGGTAATGTTTCCATAAACTCAAACCTGGCTTTAAACAGTGCATTCAATGGTTTTAATTCTGCTCTGCTTGTAGAGAGAAAGCAGAACTCAAACAATGTATCCTATAAAAGCTCTGCATCTTTCAGCTATTCTCAAAATGGTTTGACACAGCAGGCATCCATTTCAGGAATGAATGAGGACAGTTATTTTGGCATTGACAAAATCAGCTATTCAAACCGCTTTTCTTTTTTAGACGCTTGGTCCAATATCTTTAGATCTCGATATTCATTTAAAAATGACGACTTTAATCTATCAAACTCCATCCTTTATACCAGTAACTATTACGCTTTAGGCGCACAGTTTAGCTACGATAAAAACACTGGCTTCTCGGGTGGCTTTTCATTCAATACCTCGTTAATTAGAAATGACAGCAATGACTTTGGGCTTTTCAACAGAGCCAGTCCCACGACTTCATTTGCTAACGTCGGCATTAAAGTCATCAAAGCCGATGGTACTGAAAGTTATGTTAAACAGGGCGCAGTTAAGGTAGATGGTCAAATTATTGACTTAAATACTTCGAAAAAAAGCCTCACAAATGCTAGCGGTACGATCATTCCAGGCATTGAACCCTACAAATGGGTAAATATTGAAATAGATGAAAGCGCTCTGGAAGATACTTCCTGGAGCATTAAAACCAAACCTGTCAGCGTGATGATAGAGCCAGGAGGCATGGAAAAAATTATTTTTACTGTCATGGAAACGGGTGAAATAGATGGAATGGTCTTAATTGGCGACAAACTTAAATCTAAAAAAGGCATTAAAATACTGTTAGTTACAACTGGCGGGGAGAAAGTAAAAGAAACTGTTTCTGCATTCGATGGCTTCTATTTATTTGATAAAGTCGAGCCAGGCGAATATGCAGTAAAAATTGACCCCGCTTATTTAGAAAGAAAGCAATTACAGGCCAGCGATAAAATCATTACCCTTAAAGACGGAAACATGTTTGCTCTAAGTAATGATTTTATTTTAATGCCCATTCCATCAGAAGCATCACTAAATCACCAGACGGCAGCTGACCCTACAGCCGCGTTACCAACAGAACAAACCGTTAAAAATAATTGGCTGCTAAATCAAAAGCCAGAAAATTATACGCTTCAGCTATTGGCAATTTCTAAGCAAAGGAAACCGGTGTTAGATAAATTAATCACCAAATACCCAAGACTGCAAAAGGATCTTCACTATTTTACCCAAATCAAAAATGGCGAGCAGAAGCTTATATTAATCTATGGCAGTTTTGCCACTGCATCAGCTGCCGAGGAGGCCAGCAAATTATTGCCTCCGGCATTTCATAAATTTTGGCTTAGACGTCTTAAAAGCTTGCAAAATAATGCCTCTGCCATTAGCCAGCAGACACGGACATCAAAATTAATTGAGAAAACAAAGAGCACTTTGGCAAAAGAAAGGGCTAAAACTGCAGATAATGTCAGGAACATAGCAACGTCTAAAAGCACCCTATCTGACAGTAGCCAATGGATTAAAAAGCAAAAACCTGATAATTTCACCTTGCAGTTAGCTGTTATCTCAGCTCAACGAAAAAGCGCACTTATGTCTTTAATAAAAAAACATAAGCAGTTGCATTACTATCGCTGTATTAAAAAGGGGCAAGAAAAATATACTTTAGTCTACGGAAGTTTTGCAAGCCGTACTCTTGCTAAACAGGCCATAGAAAAATTGCCTGAAGCATTTAACAAGCCCTGGCTTCGTACATTTAAAGCCTTGCAAAGCGGATTAAAAACATAAGACCCTAGTACAATTTATAATTGCAATAGACCTTGCTCTAAAGCCCTCTCTTGCTGGAGAGGGCTTTAGAGCTAAAACTTGCTTTTTAAAATCACGCTGAACAGTTACTTGCATAATTAATAACATTTTATTATCTCACCAAACTCAACCCTCCCAATACAGCACCCGCTACAAAAAGAAAAAACAAGCCAATAAAAGACAAAACGCCTAAAAATAGATAAAAAGGATTAACTAATGGAGCAATACTAAAATATTGACCAATAATGTCGTCTGCCGAATTAAGAATTGATCGTATTTCAAACAGCTTCTTAGCCTGGCCAAAAAAGTTTAACGCCCCTTTTTTTCCCGATTTAACGGCATGCCAGCTTTGAGCGACATCATCTGTCACATCATCGATTATTTCTTCTGCAATTTTTGGAATATCTTTTAAGCTTTCTAATGCAAACCAGAAACGCAAGAGAATCAAAATTGGCAATATTGACAAAGCACTGATACTCAAACTTACCAGCAAAGAAAAATGATGCAACTGGAATAAATAGTAGAATACCCAAACAGCAACAAGCAATGAAATCAATAGCAAAACGCCTAAGGCATCAGCCAGATCATCAACCAATGGCAATAACCGCTGAAAAGACTGCTGCAACTTGCTTAATGCTGATTTATCTATAGCCATAGTCCTACTATTTAAACGGATTGCTTAATGATATTTTCCAGTTTTCTGCATTGCCCTGCATCTAGCCATCTTTCACACCAGAGGTTTAAAGCACCAGCACTTCCTTTCATCAAAAGAAACTCCCGCTCAGCCAGTCTAGGCTGCTCTCGGGGCCACCAAGACTTTATCTCAAACTGCTTCTGCAAATATTTACACGCAACTTGAAGACTGTCATCAGTTACCCTTACTCTGCTGTTATTTTTCATGACATAAACTTATGTATATTGAGAAGCTATAAATTATTCCCTATCCATCTTTTTGTCAATTAACTTACTCCAGAATCCTTCCACGAAGCACCTTTGTTTTACTGCGATGCGCTTTATTATCCATTCTTTTTTTCTTGGCACTTCTGCTTGGCTTGGTTGGCCGTCTAATTTTTTTTACGGCCGTCACACCTTTAATTAAATCTGCCAGCCTTTCAAGCGCATCATCCCTATTTTTTTCCTGCGTTCTAAATTGCTGTGCTTTGATAATGATTACGCCGTCTTTAGTGATTCTTTTATCACGCAAAGCCAGAAGACGCGACTTATAAAAGTCAGATAAAGAAGACGCATTAATATCAAAGCGCAGATGAATTGCCGAAGACACTTTGTTAACATTTTGCCCCCCTGCTCCTTGTGCCCGAATTGCCGAAATATCAATTTCATTGTCTGGAATAGAAATGTTTTGAGAAATTTCCAACATACTCTTTTTTCTACAAAAAACTCAAAAAAGTCTTCAAATCCACACTAAACCCTGATGCATTTTTATGTCCGCCACCTCCAAACTCACGTGCCAGTACGGATACATCAAAATCACCTATTGACCTTAATCCGCACTCATACCGCTGGCGTTTGCCATGAAAATAATAGGTTAAACCAAATGTTCCCGATTTTTCAGCCAATTCATGCCCTAAATCACTTGAAAACATAAAAGGCGCATTAACCGCCAACCCTTTCTTATTATTCAGATTAACTGTATGACGAGCCTTTAACAGCCGACTCACATTTAACTGCTGCTGTTTCACCAGTAACGCACCCTCCCGCTGTAGTGTCGAAAGTTTTAATTTCTCAAAAGCAGAAAAGTGTACAGGCAAACGCAGATACAGTGCTTTACATATTTCTTCCGTTTTAGGCAATTGATGCCGCCATAAATCATGATCTTCAATATGCTTTAGCAGTAAAGGCGGTTCATAGTCTCCATGAAAATACTGCCAGACAATCATGCAGCCGCTATGCTCCTGCACAAATTTAACTTCCAGATTATTGGGGATGACTGAATGGTTCTGATAACTCTCAAACTCTTTTTGAGCACTGATATGGTGGTCTAAAACAATTATTTTTCCTGCTTTTTTGGCCACGTGGACTAACACATCCATTGGGTAGCAAAAATCCACAATATAAAGCTCGGTTCCATCGGCAAAATCAGGCATTGGCATTTGATGCTGTACTGCTTGATATCGCGCTTTATTGAAAAAATTTTTCCATGCAGCCCAAGCAGAAGCAAAGCCATCCATGCAGTCTGCATGGTAAAGCACTAATATTTTCTTTTCCTCAGTATTATGCATCACTTTTCATCTAACTGTTGTGGGACGGTATTTTTCAAGAGAAGCTCCATTTTTTTTACGCTGTCATCACATTCTTTAAGGCTGTTTTTAATCAATCCCTGAAAATAAAAACTTATTTTCTTGCCTTCCATTTCAAGGTTTGCCGCTTCATTAAGCAGACGACATGCACTAAACATCTGCATTTCGGTCTCAGAAAGTCTTTCTTGTTCTGCCGGCGTCAAGTCCTCTTCAAGCAAAATAAATTGCTGGGTTGCCAGATTTTGCCGTTTAAATATAGATTCAGCATATTTAGACATATTTTCCTTTATTCTTAAAGGCTTTTGAGCAATACTGCAGCTTGCCAATAAGCCCGTCGCAAGCAACACTAAAAAGTTTTTTTTGCGTTTTTCTATTAAGGCACTTATAGCCAAGGCATACCCTTCTTAATTTTTATATAATAGATTCATTATAATACATCAAACTTATTAAAATATGTCCTTAGCCCACTTTCTACAGCAAGTTAAAAACAATGAAACTGTCAGTTTTGAACAGACAATCAAAATCATTTCAGAAAATTATAGCTACCAGCCTACTGAATTTAGCAACGGTTTAGCCGAAAACAAATTAACAAATGCTGCAGGCAGCAATGAAGGTTCTTGCAAGATATTTGCCTTTGCCAAAATAAATCAATTAAGCCCACAGCAAACACTCAGCTTATTTGGCGACTTTTACAGAAAAGATGTTTTGGGCGACCCCGCAGGTACTGGGCATCAAAACATCAGAAACTTTATGCAGTTTGGCTGGGAAGGCATTCACTTTGCTCAGCAGGCTCTAGCCGCTAAATAAAAACTTTTTCGCAATGGAAATAGATTTTTTGATCATAGGCCAGGGACTGGCAGGCAGTTTATTAGCTTGGGAGCTAATACAGCGACAAAAAAATGTGATTATTGTAGATAATAACCAGCCCAATGCTTCTCTTGTTGCCGCTGGGCTAATCAACCCTGTGACAGGCATGCGCTTTGTAAAATCCGCCAATGCCGATCAGCTGTTGCCAGTAGCAATTGATTGTTACCAGAAACTTGCTGATTTTTTTAACCAGACTTTCTATATAAAAAAAACTATGCTGCGCCTGCTTCGCAATAATAAAGAAGCCACTGCCTGCAGCAAACGGTTTAAAGATCGGGATTACCGTCCTTATTTAGATAAAATAATTCCCTCACATCCTGATATAAACACAACTTTCGGATTATTAAGGCAAAAGCAAACGGGCTATTTACTAACCATTCCCCTATTAACCGCGTTGAAAGATTATTTCATCAGTCTAGGTGCCTATATCAATGCAGAAATAAACTACGATGAAATAAAATTAACCCCTACTTTACGCTGGAACAGCATCCAACCTAAACAGATTATATTTTGCGAAGGCCACCATGCAGCAACAGCTAACCCATGGTTTTCAGCTCTGCCTTTTCAGCCAGTGAAAGGAGAAATCATTACTGCCACCGCTACAGCAAAAGTACAGCAGAATATTTTAAATTATGGCCATTGGTTTATCCCATTAAATAACAGCCAATTTCGCACCGGTGCAAGCTTTGACAGAGACAGCTTAAACACTGCCATCACTTCAGAAGCCAGGGATATATTGCTTAATTCATTAAAACAGATTTATCCAGCTTTGACCGTTGAGAAAATTAATAAGCAACAGGCGGGAATCAGACCGACAACATTAGATAAAATGCCCTTTGTAGGTAGGCACCCTAAATATTCTAATTTTATTATATTTAATGGCTTTGGTGCAAAAGGCAGCTTGCAAATTCCCTGGCATAGCCAAAACCTTGCCAATCATTTATTAAATAAAAAGCCGCTTGCACAAGCTAGCAGCATCCTTCGCTATTATCATTTATTTTAATCTGCCTTTATGAGCAAACGCATTTCATTAACCGCACATGCACATTCCATTATCCTGCAATACCTAACAGAAGGCGATTTTGCTATAGATGCTACAGTAGGCAATGGCCACGACACTTTATTTCTTGCCAGACAGGTAGGCATAAAGGGAAAGGTATTTGGCTTTGATATACAGCAGCAAGCCATTGAGGCAACGCAAACTAAACTGGAAACTGAAGAAAATGCTGAAAATACCCGGCTATTTTTTCATAGCCACAATAGAATGGATCAATGCATTCCCATTGAATATCAGGGACATATTAAAGTTATTATGTTTAACCTGGGATATCTTCCTGGTAGTGATAAATCTATTATTACTCAAACAGACTCCACACTGGCAGCTCTAAAACACTCCCTTAATTTACTAGCTAAATCTGGCATAATTACAATCGCCGCCTACCCTGGCCATACGGGGGGTATGGCTGAAACCAATGCAGTCGACCAATGGCTTAAACAGCTTCCTCCTCAGCATTCTGTACAATCTCTGTATAGCTCAGACAAGGAATCGGCACCACGGCTTTATATTGTAAAAAAAAACAAATTAGCCTCCCCCTCTCCCAAAATCCCATTTTCTGAAATTCCGAAAAGTAACCTGTAACCTTCTAGTTTCAAGCATCTTAACTGATTGACAATAGCCATATTCATAAAACTTTAATATGTTTGTCATATTTTTTAAATATATAAGGTGTAGAAATGACATAAGCAGACTATATTCCGGCAAACAACATTTTCATTGATAAAAACTGAAAAATGATTAGTCGCCATTGAACTCTGTTTATTAGAAAAACATTCCTTACAACTTTTTGGAAAATAATATGAAAGATAAGCTTGCAACATTAAATGCGGGGTTATTACTTAGCTCATTAGTAATAAGCGGCGCTTCGTTTGCCTCAGTTGACAGACAAGGTCAAGAATCTAAAAACCTTTATCTTGCGTCGGGTGAAGTAACGGCAAATAGTGCGGTTATTTGGGGAAGATGCAATAACGAGGCTGATTCTTATTTAAAAGTCTATGTCTCTGAATATAATCCGCTCAAACCAAACCAAAAAAAGCTAATTCGCAGTCGCAAAGGCATAGGACCGCTTGTGGCACAAACCACTCAAAAAACAGATTATACCGCTTCCATTCAAGTATATGGCTTGCAGCCTAACACCCCCTATCGCTATTGGGCTGTTTGTCAAAATTTAGCTAGGCGCCACTTTCCCCTCACCAGCACTAAACTCACCTCAGGCGTGTTTCGAACAGCACCCCGTGCAGACCAAGAAATGGATATTCGTTTTTTATGGGGAGCAGATTTAGCAGGTCAGGGATATGGAATAAACAATGATTTAGAAATTACAAATGTTGCTGGGGACATAGTTTCTGGTGGATATGTTATTTTCGATGCCATGAAAAAGACCCACCCTGATTTCATGATTTTTCAGGGCGATAACATTTATGCAGACGGCCCCATTCCCGCAACAGTAGAGCTTCCTGCAGAAATGGGAGGTGATGTATGGACTAATCATCTTACCAAAGATTTTGTCGCAATTACCTTGGAACAATTTCGAGAAAACTGGAAATACAACCTACAGGACCATCATTATCGGGAATTTTTAAAATCAACTTCAAGCTATTTTCAATGGGATGATCATGAGGTTAGCAATAACTGGTATCCGGGCGAAATATTAACAAGAGCACCCTATAACGGCATTGCAGCCAATGTACTAGCTGAACGTGCAAAACAAGCCCTTTTTGAATATACGCCAACCAGTGGACGGCGCATTTTTAAAAAATTTCAGCATGGCAAGCATGCAGAGATTTTCTTACTGGATGAAAGGTCTTTTCGCGGTGCAAATACCGACAACAAAAACACATCTGGAAGCAATATTCTTGGAGCAGAACAGCTGGACTGGTTTAAACGGAGCCTGAAAAACTCAACTGCCACATGGAAAATCATTTCTACAGATGATCCATTAGGTATCGTTGTTAATGATGGCGATGGCTTTGATGGTTTTGCGAATGACCTGAAAGAGGTCGTAGGACGAGAAGTTCAGTTAGCTGATATTTTAAAATTTATTAAAGACGAAGATATTAAAAATGTCGTCTGGCTAACATCAGATGTACATTTTTCCGCAGCTATTGCCTATGATCCAGCACGTGCTACATTTAAAGATTTTAAGCCTTTTTATGAGTTTGTTATCGGCCCTTTGCATGCGGGTGGTTTTGGCCCAGGTGTACTTGATCCCAGTTTTGGCGCAGAATATGAATATGTTCGGGGACCACTGAATCAAGGCTTGCCAGAATACACACCGCCGCCTTTTGAACAGGCATTTGGCATGGTCGAGGTAAGTAAAGATGGCGTATTAACAATAAAGCTATCTGATATTACAGGTGAGGTTCTGTTTGAAAAACAGTTAGAAGCTGAATAGCCTTCAAATTTAAATAAACCTCTGACACAGGGATGTGTCATCTAGGTACCCAAGTAAAATTAATTTAATAATTTTATGCAGGATTTTTTTCATTTCAGATGCTGAATAAATAGGATAGCTTTATCTGATTGAGTATAGTATTGAGTCATTACTGTTAGTACTAGACAAATAGACACTTTAAGTAGAAAACTTATCAACGCGCAATTTCAATTGCTTTGAAGAGTCAGATAGTTGCAGACAATAATTTGAAATAGAGCTAGAGTCTTTAGTTGTTGCAGAGGAAATATCGGCAATATTGCTAATGTTTTTTTGTAATTCATTAATCACTAATTTTTGCTGTTCTCCAGCTTTGGCAATTTGCGAATTCATATTATTAATAACGGCAACAGACTGTGTAATAGAATCAAAAGCCTCACTAGTTCGAGAGGCTTGCTCAACCCCCTGATAAGCCTGTTTCCATCCTTCAGCCATAACCTTGACGGCATTTTTAGCCTCTTCTTGTAAGAGTTCATTCGAACTTCATCTGCAACAACTGCAAAACCACGACCTTGTTCACCCGCCCTTGCCGCCTCAATCGCAGCATTTAAAGCGAGCAAATTAGTTTGATCAGCAATACCTTTAATGACTTCTAATACTACTCCAATATTTCCAGTTTGAGCTTCCAATTCTTGAATAACTTCAGAAGCTTGATCAACACGATTGGCTAGACTGTCCAGGACTGAATGAGTATCGTCAACAACTGAAATCCCATTTGCAACCAGTTCATCAGCTTGCTTGGCTGCAGATGCGGCGTCAGCAGAATTTTTAGCAACAGACTGAATAGCATGCCTGCAAATGAAGAAATCAAAGAGACTATTAAGTATGCCGACCAGGAACTTTACCTGGCAAAGAAAAATGGTCGCAATAGAGTCGAAATGTGGAAAAAAAGTGATGTGCCAGTAGAGACAGCGACCCAATAGCTTTATCTTTATGAATCAACAGAATATATCACTGCATGAAATAAAAAATGATCAATTCATTTATGTAGCTACAATAACCGGAACAATATTTCAAAGTCAGGCCCTGAAAAATTTTCTCCCCTGGTCAAAATAGCAAAACCATCTCAAACTGAAAACAGAGATAGCAGCAGTAAGGCAACTCGCAACAAATAACCCACCAATCTTGCTTGTCTTTTTATCCGTCTTCAGCGTTGCAACTTCGGTCACATAGCCTAGCTATGCTCCCTTCGTTGCGCCTTGAAGACGGAAAAAAATCCTGCGCAATCTGGGTAGGTTATTTAATGCGCGTTACCTAATAACAGCTATCGCTCTATTAACCTTTTATTTTGAACCTTTAGCTTTCTTTCAAATACTCATCCTTAAGCTCGATATAATGCTGATAGGAATATTCCAAAAATTGTTTTTCCGAACCTTTCAGCTCTCGCACCCGTTTAGCAGGAGACCCTACATATAAATAACCGCTCTCTAGCCTTCTACCTGATGGAACTAATGCACCAGCGCCTAGCATGACATAATCTTCCAATACTGCATCATCCAAAATAATCGCCCCCATGCCAATCAGGCAATAATCTCCTACCGTGCAGGCATGAACAACTGCTTTGTGGCCAATAGTCACTCCCTTTCCTATATTTAAAGGATGTCCGCCTGATGAAGAATCAGACGCATGGGAAACATGCAAAACAGAACCATCCTGGACATTGCTTCCATCTCCAATAGAAATGCTTTCCACATCCCCCCTGATAACCGCTGTTGGCCAGACTGACACATCATTCCCAATAGTTACAGCACCGATAACAACAGCGTCATCATCGATATATACATCCTTGCCGACTATGGGCTTACAATTTTTAAATGTTCTTATCATTACAAATCTCCTGATATTTACTATACTCTCAATCATACAGCATCTATATTTAAAACTAAGAGCAATTATGGCACTATTTGATGGCATTAAAAGACAGCTTCGATCGGTTATCGAATGGAAAAACCCTTCACAACATATTTTGCTATCTCAGTGGACAGAGAATGGCGATGAAATAAAAAATGCCTCGAAACTTATTATTGGCCCAGGTCAGGGCTGCATCTTTGTTTATGAAGGCAAAGTTCAGTCTATAATTGAAAAAGAAGGACTGATTGACTTAAAAACAGCAAATATTCCTTTCTGGACAACTATCAAAAAATTTATGCAGTTTTTTGACAGTGAACACAAAGTAGGCATTTACTTCTATAAAAAAAATAAAATTCTGGATCAGAAATGGGGCACTACGTCAGCCATAAAATATGACGACCCTAAATACAGTTTTCCCGTTGGCTTAAAAGCCTATGGAAATTACAGTTACTGCATTTACGACCCAAAAGAGTTCTTTATTAACATCGTCGGTGGTCGCGCTGAGTTTTATATAGACGACTTTAGATCAATCATGTCAGCACGAATCATTCATCCGATTACCGATTATCTAGCCGAAAGCAAATTCAGTTATGCAGAAATTGATGCTAACCGAGAAGAAATTGCACAGGGCATTTCTATTAAACTATCTATTGCCTTTCGAAAACTCGGCTTTGATATTACCGATTTTAGAATAGAAGGCACTGATTTTGATCAAGAAACATTAAAGCGAATTAATAGAATTGCTGATTTAACAGCCGAAGCACAGGCTGCTAAAGCCGTTGGTCTTGATTATGCTAAATTACAGCAGCTGGAAGCACTGCGTGAAGCGGCCAAAAACGAAGGGGGCGGAGCGGGTCTAGGCATGGGGATGGGAGCCGGCATAGGATTGGGGCAAAGCATGGCTCAGACGATAACAGAACAGCAAGCGCCACACTCCAGTCCGACAAGCAATGATTCAATAGCTAAATTGACACAGTTGAAAAGCATGTTTGAGGCTGAGTTAATCAGTGAACAGGAGTACGCCACAAAAAAACAGCATATTCTGGAACAGATGTAAAATGGCCAGATGCAACAGCTGTTCAGCACCTTTGCCAGCAAATATCAATCAATGTCGCTACTGCAATACCCGTAACGATATTGATTTGCATAGCAGACATAAATATACTGTTCATGCCAAACACTCAGACCGGCTTTGCCCGCAATGCAACACACCCTTACAGACCATAAAATTAGACTTTAATGGCGCTTTGTTTATAGAACGATGCAAAAACTGCTTTGGGCTATTTTTTGACTTGGGTGAACTAGAAACACTATTAGAAAACACAGTATCCAATGTTTCAGATATAAATCTGCAACTGATAAAAAATATTAACAAAGACCGTTTTCAATCACAGCAAAAAGTTAAATATGTAAAGTGCCCTGTTTGCAAAGTATTGATGAACAGAGTCAATTATGGACACCGCAGCGGCGTTATTATTGACCAATGCATTAAACACGGAATTTGGGTTGACAGCGGAGAAATAACCCATTTAATGGAATGGAAAAAGGCAGGAGGAGAGTTGCTTCATGCTAAAAAAAAAGTCCGAAAAAAAAACTCACAACCTATGCCTTCCTATGATCAGACCGACTATCAGCAGCCATTTCAAAATATAGAAATTGACCTATTAGAAACCGTTTCTACACTTATTTATAGGCTGTTCAAATAGAAAATATATTAGCACTATCTAATGCAAAGGTTCGGCTCTTAGTCTGCTATACTTATCAGTTTGGAAGCAGAGTATTTTCTTTCCATTTTCTATATCAATAGGTTTAATATTATCAAGGTATTTCGATGTCTTTAATGCGTTCATTCTTTAGAGGAAAAAAATCAGATTCTTCCAGTACTTTCTCTGGTGACAGGCTGACTATTGAGACATTAAAGCAATTAATTCCCATTAGAAATTTAAGCGAAGACAAGCTTGAATCATTCGTCCTAGAATACAAGCCAGAAGTGCTATCTAAAGGCCAGGTACTTTTTACAATTAATGAGTCAGCTAAATCAGTTGTTTACCTTTTAAAAGGATCAATCTCCCTGACTGATGAAAATGGAAAAGAAATTTCAATTGAAGCGTCTGAAACAAAAGCCAAATTCCCTTTATCTAGCGGTTTAAAATATACCACAACGGCAATTGCTAAATCCAAGATTAAGGTATTGCGCGTTTCTCAGAAAATCATGACCATTGATGAAAAACGTAATATATCTGAACTAAAAATACCCAATAATTTAAAACACAACCGCTTACTGCAAACCTTTGCCGAACATTTTGCCGATAATGATCTAGAGGTTCCCTCTTTGCCCAATATCGCCATTCAATTACGCAAAGCCATGCAGCACGAAATCGGCATTGAAGAGGCTGTAAAAATAATTCAGCTTGATCCCGTTATTTCGGCAAAACTGATTGAAGTTGCCAACTGCCCTTTATATGTCAGCAAAACTCCAGCAAAAAGTTGCTTTGAAGCAGTAAAAAGAATAGGTTTAAACGCTACGCGTCTTTTAGTCATCAGTTTAAGTATTAAAAACATCTTCAAAAGTAATTCTCCACTAATTAAAAAGCACCTGGATCATCAATGGAAAAATAGCATTTATCTTTCCAGTTTAAGCTATGTGCTAGCCTCAGTCAGTAAGCAAAGCAATCCTGAAGAAGCATTATTGGCCGGACTGGTTGCTGATATTGGCGCAATACCCTTTTTAAATTTTGTTGCCAATCTACCAACTGACTATTACAACGAAGAAGAGATTAAGCAGTCTATTCCAGTGGTAAAAGGGATAGTTGGTGCATCAATTCTTGAGAGGTGGGGGTTTACAGACGACTTTATAAAAGTCCCATTATTTTCGGAAGACTGGTACCAGCATAGTGACGGCCCTCTTTCATATACGGATATTGTTGTTTTATCTAGACTGCACAGTAAAATTGGCCGAAAAGTACCGCACTTGCCTGCAATAACATCTATTCCTGCTGCCAGTAAACTAAAGTCAATCACCCTATCTCCGGAAAATTCATTAAGCATTTTGCATAATGCAAAAGACAAAGTAAATGATGCCCTAAAAACCTTCTCGACTTAACATTATGTTTTGGAAGCACACAAAAAAACCATCAAATAAAATTTATACGGCTGATCAAAAGGTCAAAAGTCAGCCTTTAAATTCTGAGCAGGAAACAAAACCCAGAAAGAAACTGCCAGTTTCTTTTTTAAAACGCCTTATCCCAATTGGTAACTTAGCTGATACGACGTTACAAGAATTAACCGCCACAGTTTCACATCACCAAGCTGGAGAGATCGTTTTTCAGCAGCATAAACCTGCTACGTCCCTGCCCTACCTTGTCAAGGGACAAGTTTTCGTTGAAATGAATAATGGCTCGGGCTATGAAATTGATTCGGACTCGCTTAAGGCATACTATCCCTTATCCTGTGACTCATTTTATCAATGCACTGCAATTGCCAAGTCTAAAGTCAGTATTATTCACTTCCCGCTCAATACCGTACAGAAAAATAATACAGAGTCCCGCAATCCTTTACTAAATCTTGAGGATATTCCTGAGCAATTGCAGAATAATTCATTTTTAAAACGCTTCCTTCAGCACTTTAAACAAGGCAAACTGATCATTCCCAGCTTACCTGATGTCTCCCTCAAACTAAGAGCAGCAGTACAGCAGGAAATTGGCATTCAAGAAGCCGTAAAAATAATTAATCTTGACTCCATTATCTCTTCAAAAATAATACAGATTGTTAACAGTCCACTCTACAGGGGTGTCAATCCAATTAGCACCAGTCTTGATGCTATTTCCAGACTGGGATTAACGACGACCAGAAACCTGGTTACCAGCATTAGCATGCAAAATATTTTCAGCAGTCCAAATAAACAGCTCAATAATAAAATGCATCTTCTCTGGGAAAAAAGTATTCAAGTTTCTAGTATTAGCCATACCCTCGCATCTATTACAAAAATAGTAAACCCCGATGAAGCTCTGCTTGCTGGGCTAATTCATAACATTGGCTCGTTACCGGTCATTATTTTTGCAGATTCGCTGTCCGCTGACGACTATACTGACAAAGAGCTGAATCAGACTGTTTTTGCTCTGCAAGGACAATTGGGAAACATTATTCTTGAAAAATGGAAATTCCCTGAAACTTTAATACGAATTCCTGTTCATGCAGAGAATTGGTTTTACACTAACGATAAAGAATTAGATCTCAGTGACATTGTTCTTCTGGCTAAATTTCATAGCTACCTAGGAACTCCACATATGCAAAATCTGCCCCCAATACATACTTTACCTGCCTTTCAAAAACTGGGAAGCAATGCTTTAACCCCTGATATGTCATTGCAAACCCTACAGGATGCAAAACAGCAAATCTCAGATGCCATGAGCTTATTTAGCAGTTAAAATATTAATTGATTTGTATCGTTCTCTCATATTAGTTTCAACCACTCCAACTCTTATCTATCATGAACAACCCCTTACTAGAAAACACCACTCTGCCACAATTTTCTAAAATCAAAGCAGAACATATTGAACCGGCCATTGATTCTTTATTGGCAAAAGCCCGCAGCACTGTTGAACTGCAATTACAGGCAACCAATGAATACACATGGGATAACCTGATAGAACCAATTGAGAATGCTGAAGACAGTCTCAACAAAGCATGGTCTCCAGTCAGCCATATGAATTCAGTAATAAATACTGATGAGATCCGCAACGCATATAATGCCTGCTTGCCAAAACTCAGTGAATACTCAACTGAAATGGGACAAAACAAGGCATTATTTGATGCCTATCAGCATATTGCCGACAGCAATGCTTACGATGCACTGGATATTGCCCAAAAAAAAATCATCAGTAATTCCCTAAGAGATTTTCGGCTATCGGGAATAGACCTCTCAGAGAAAAAACAACAGCGCTATAAACAGATTAGCCAGGAACTCTCCCGCTTATCCAGCAAATATGAAGAAAATCTATTAGATGCAACTAACGCCTGGAGCAAGCACATAACAGATGCAGATTTATTGGCAGGCCTTCCTGAAACTGCGCTGACTCAGGCCAAACAGACGGCAGAAAGTCAGAATAAAGATGGCTGGATGATTAACCTGCAGTTTCCCTCATACATTGCCATCATGACTTATGCTGATAACCGTGAATTGCGCAAAGAACACTACACCGCCTTTGCTACCCGTGCATCTGAACTAGGTCCAAATGCAGGCAAATGGGATAACAGTCAGATTATGGAAGATACCCTGGCATTGAGACATGAAAAGGCACAGCTATTAGGCTTTGATAATTATGCCGAATATTCACTCGCCACAAAAATGGCAGACAAGCCTGAAGATGTCGTTAACTTCCTGGAAGACTTAGCCGAAAAATCTTGGCGCCATGCCCGCAAAGATCTTTCCGAGCTAAAGCAGTTCGCAAAACAGTACCATAATATCAATCAGTTGCAAGCATGGGATATTGGCTATTATTCTGAAAAAATGCGCCAGCACTTTTATCAGTTATCGCAAGAAGAAGTAAAAGCCTACTTTCCATCAACTCAAGTTATTCCCGGCTTATTTTCCGTTGTTGAAAAACTCTACGGTTTAAAAATATCTAAGATTAGCAATTTTGACAGCTGGCATCCAGATGTTAATTTTTACCAGATAGAAGATGAAGATGGTCAACTCCGAGGCCAGTTTTATCTTGATTTATATGCACGCGAGAAAAAGCGTGGAGGTGCATGGATGGATGATTGCGTAGGCCGTAAAAAAATGGGGGACAGGATACAAACCCCCGTTGCCTATTTGACCTGTAATTTTACACCGCCAACAGGTAAAGACCCAGCCCTATTAACGCATGATGAAGTGCAAACACTATTCCATGAATTTGGTCATGGTTTGCAGCATATGCTGACTAAGATAGATCATCTTGGCGTATCGGGCATTAATGGTGTGGAATGGGATGCAGTCGAATTACCCAGTCAATTTATGGAAAACTGGTGCTGGGAAAAAGAGGCCTTAGACTTAATCTCTGGCCATTATCAGACAAATGAAAAACTGCCTGATGACCTGTTTCAAAAAATGCTTAATGCCAGAAACTTTCAGGCTGGCATGATGATGGTTAGACAACTGGAATTCAGCCTGTTTGACTTTAAAATGCATCAGCAATATGACCCTGCCAAAGGCGGACAAATCTATAAAATACTAAACCAGATCAGAGAGCAGGTTGCTGTGATGCAGCCCCCTGAATTTAACCGCTTTGCACACAGCTTTTCTCACATCTTTGCTGGTGGCTATGCAGCTGGCTATTACAGTTATAAATGGGCAGAAGTATTATCCAGCGATGCCTACTCCCTATTTGAAGAAAAAGGCATTTTTGATCAGGCAACAGGAAAATCCTTTTTACACAATATTTTAGAAAAGGGCGGCAGTCAGGATGCCATGCAGTTATTTATTGCTTTTCGAGGCCGTGAACCCAGCATTGATGCATTGCTAAGGCACACAGGAATTGTCGAATGAAATATAAGGATTTAAGAGACTTTATTAAACAATTAGAGAAGCAGGGAGAGCTTAAGCGCATCACTGCAGAAGTTGATCCTTATTTGGAAATGACAGAAATCAGTGACCGCACCCTAAAACAGCAAGGCCCGGCATTATTATTTGAAAACCCAAAAGGTTCAAATATTCCTGTTTTAACCAATCTATTCGGTACCCCCAAGCGAGTCGCAATGGGCATGGGAGCGGATTCAGTCACCGAATTGCGTGAAATTGGAAAACTGCTAGCCTATTTAAAAGAACCTGAACCTCCCAAAGGCATGAAAGATGCCATGGAAAAAATTCCTGTGTTCAAAAAAGTATTGAATATGGCCCCTAAAGTTATCAGCAATCCACCCTGCCAGGAAGTAATTCGTAAGGGAGATGAAGTTGATCTAAGTGTTTTCCCTATCCAAACTTGCTGGCCAGATGATGCTGCACCTTTAATTACCTGGCCATTAGTAATTACCAAAGGGCCGAATAAAGACCGCCAGAACCTAGGCATTTATCGCCAGCAAGTCATTGGAAAAAATAAGGTGATTATGCGCTGGCTATCACACCGTGGCGGTGCATTAGATTTTTTGGAGTGGCAGGAATCTCATCCCGGCGAGCCTTTCCCAGTTGCTGTTGCATTAGGTGCAGACCCTGCAACCATTTTGGCTGCTGTAACGCCAGTACCAGACTCATTATCTGAATATGCTTTTGCCGGATTATTGCGGGGCAGCAAGACAGAAGTCGCCAGATGTCTGAGCAATGACTTGCAAGTCCCTGCCAGTGCAGAAATCGTGCTAGAAGGCTTTATCTACCCTGATGAAATAGCGGCCGAAGGCCCCTATGGCGACCATACCGGATACTATAATGAGGTAGATGAATTCCCAGTTTTTACAGTGGAATGCATCACCCAGAGACAGATACCCATTTATCACAGCACATACACGGGCAGGCCACCTGATGAACCTGCCATTTTAGGGGTTGCTCTGAATGAAGTGTTTATCCCCATTCTGCAGAAACAATTTCCAGAAATTATAGATTTTTATCTGCCACCTGAAGGCTGTTCCTATCGTATGGCCGTTATCAGCATGAAAAAGCAATATGCAGGCCATGCCAAACGCGTAATGCTCGGCACTTGGTCCTATTTACGGCAATTTATGTACACTAAATTTGTCATCGTCGTTGATGAAGATATTGATGTACGTAATTGGCAAGATGTAATATGGGCAATTACCACACGCATGGATCCAGCACGCGATTTAACTATTTTAGAAAACACGCCCATAGATTACTTGGACTTTGCCTCGCCTGTTTCTGGTTTAGGCTCCAAGGTTGGCTTTGATGCCACTAACAAATGGCCCGGCGAAACAACCAGAGAATGGGGGAAAACTATTGAAATGACAGATGAAGTAATAAAACGAGTGGATGAAATATGGGATTCACTGCAAATAATATAATTGATACCTGATGTTCAAACAATAATGCTTTAATAAATGGCATACAGGTTTTAATTGTGTTCAGTTATCTCGAACAGATAAAGGAGCAAGGATTTATTAATTTCCAGATTTCAGCTTGCCTTTAACCTTCACAGAAGCACTGGTAAAATCGTTGCGTAGCTCTTTGCTATGCTCCTATTTTATTAGCAGTCAAAGTTCTTCGCCAAACTTTGGCGAAATCATTAAACCCTCGTCCCTAAGTTCTCTCCTTCATGTCGAGATAACTGAAAACAGCTTGATTTTCAGGCCTGCAAACATCTGAACTTTACTCAGCTAGTCTATGTTTATTCCATGCGCCACTTCCGCCAACAGCTACAGCAATCCAGGCAATGCCATTGACCAGAAAAAAACCATTCACTTCCCTGCCGACATTCTTAAAAAGGTTATCCCAAAAATCCTTACCCTTGCCTTCATTATAAGAGACTATTTTGCCACGGGCATTAACTTGCCAAAGCTGATCATATTTGTATGCATAGTCATGAAGCAGTCCCGGAATAAGAAGCAGACCAATTGGATTCAGTATTGCCCAAAAAGGTCTCGGAATCGATGCCCCATCAAAAACAAAGCCTTTAGGGATAACAAGTTCAGTGTTGCCATCTGATTTATAGGTGTAATGCCAGTCTTCAACCACCTCCCATTTCCTGACTTCAAAAATAAAAACCGTCATTTTATGTATTGGTGTAGGCTGCTTTAACGTTGGAATTGGAACAGGCCTAAGAACCGGCATTGAGATCACACTATCTTCTGGGTTAACCCTAGGTTTTAAAATTAAATATAAAATATAAAAAAAAATATACATTAACAGCAATGAACCCACAAACACGCCGATCCAATAAAAAACACTTTCCATAATTTTCTCCTGATTATTATAATTTGAGTGATTTATCCTAGATAAATCTGTTGAACGCGGTTTTTATCTTGATTAATGCACTCTATTTATACAATATACTTTAAAACTGCTTAAGATATTCAACCAAGGCTAATCTCTGGCTCCTATTAATAGCAGGCAACCACTCGACTTCTGTCTGCCCATTCTCATTCTTTACAGCTTTTCCATCAGATCCCAATTTAATAAACGGTGTTCTTCCAGCTGCATATTCATGGCCGGAGTTTGAGTTGCCTCGCAATGAAGTATCAAATTCAAACAGATCAGGGTATTCCGATAGTTTTTTATTTACCAGCCCGACTTTCACTGGATCAAACTCTCGACTGCCCACTGTAAATATATTTGATCGACATTCTTTACCAGCGTTTATTTCATCATCTTTACAGCTAGGTAAAAACAGCTCATATAAGTTGGGTACTGAGCCATTATGCAAATAAGGAGAAGTTGCCCAAATTCCATTTAATGGACGTCCTTTATAGGCTTTTAAACTATCAGGAAACTTATTATCTATTGCAAAATTGACATGCCGTGTCGTTTCAGTTATAGGGTTATTCAAAGAAGCAATAAAAAAATCGTAAGCCTGCTCCACCCACCGTCGTGCTGCAGATTTATCATGATCAGCTTCTGCAATAACTCCGGCAGTTACTCTTTTAAGTGCCAACAGTGCCGGCGCTATTTCACCAAAAGTCTGTTCAGAATCTGGAATTGCAGCACCTTTTAACAAACCACTATTTCCTGAATAAATCAAAGCATTTATTGCCATAGCAGAATCTGTCTGTATCTTATCTAAACTAGAAAACTGTGCAATTACCCGGCGTTTAGAACTGCTTCGGTCAAACTGCTCAGGGCTGCTATGACATGCACTACACTGGTACTTCTGATATATTTTTTTTCCCTGATTTGCAAGTTCCTTATTAATTTTTGGAAAAATATCTTCTGGCCACAACGGAGATTGCAAGGTTATTAGATGGTCTTCCAGCCTCAACAAATTTCGTCGCACCACTGAAGATCTAAAACCCTTATCTCCTGGCCTTTTTACCAGTTCAAATTTTGCAAAAACTCCTAACACTTCACCAGTATTGCGTCCTAAAGGACCCAAAAAACCTTTTGCTCCCCCCGGGTTATTATTGCCAACACCATTCCATTGTACAAAATCATGCTGAGGCGTATCCCATAAAAACGGATAGCTTACTGGCGCATTAGCTGGGTTGGAATTCGGCTTGCCAGGTGTTAAATGCTGCATCACACGATTATAGATTCTACCAAAGGCATCAAGTCGTCCATAGCCATAATGCACAAGCAGCTCACCCTGAATAGGTGCATTAGCTATATTATATTGTTCACGTTCTTGAGAAATAGCTTTTAGTTCCAGGTAAAATTCTTTTTTATTATTAGAGATCTTTTTATCAATCATTTTTTTAGCTAAACGATCAAATTTGGCAGGATCATTCAAAGTAGCCTTTACCGCTGTTTCAATATCCAAAAGAAACCCTTCAAAATCAGCCAATGCAGGGGCACCATCAATTCGTATCCCAGTTCCTTGATAATTGATCTGCGCAGTATGACAGGCTGCGCAAGTAAACCCGACGTAACTTTTATCTTGATAAGTATCTTTTACAAAACCCACAGGAAGGCCCTCAGAATTATCATAACTGGCAGTCTGTATTAAAAAACGATATTTATTCATATTTTTTGAATCGCGGAAGAGTGCGCTACTAGCAACCTGTTCAAGGTCAAGAAAAATATCATATGGCATAAAATCCGACCCTTGCGTGGTAAAGTAAAACCACAAGCTGTCATATCTATCCCAGTTTTGATCCAAATAAACAATGCTGGTTGCACTATCGCCAAATTCATCATGTTTGATTATGGCTGCATAACGATCAGAATTTACCACTACTCCTTGAGAAACATAAGTACAGCTAGTTAATAAAATAAGAGTCGCCATAAAGTTAAAGCATACTTTTTTCATTTTATTCCCCTACTAAATTCATCCAAAAAGCAACTTCACTATCTTTTTAAAAATAACAGCAATAAAGAATTCATTTTTAAATTCTCTTTCTTTATTCCGGTATTCAGCCGAACTCTGGTAAACATCTTTTCTCAATCTATTGATACTGCCAATTGGCTGATGCTCTGGCAATGAATGCCAGGGTGTAAATGCCATTGCTTCACATTGTGCTTTATTAGCATCAGAATTGACTTCCCTTTGCGGTGTTGGAATTATTATTTTTGCCAGTTTAATAAAAGGAAACTGCTTTTCGTCCCATATTGAAGAAGCATTTTCAATCCCCATGTCACTATCGCCATTCCTCAGCTGCACCATAAAGTCAAATTCGATCCGATCATTTTGTGACATACTGTCACTTAACGCCCTACGCAAATAATCTACTGCCAGGTCAGTGGGCAATACTGTCGGACTAATTTGATAAACTGGTTTCACTGAATATTTCATCACTCTATCTTGCCCAAACAGAAAGGGAGCAGCACTAAAATACTGTATATTCAGAGGGTTTGCTACAGCAGTTGATTTAATCTGCTTAACAATTGTCAAGGTATTCAACATTCTCTGTATACCCTGCTGATCAATATTTTCTGCTTTTATATAGTTTAAAATTTTCTGTTTTTCCTGTTCGGTAAGGGTTGGGTCCTGAAGCTTTAAGGGGGAGAAAAATTCATCCGGATTATCGTTATTTCTATCGAGAACACGCATCAGATGAAGGTAGTCATCAGTATTTGCAAAAGCAAATACCGGTTGGTTAATCATCAGAAAATCCTGATTGCAAGCACCGTCCTCATCTTCGACTAAAACCTCATCAGCCACATCAAATACTTTAATGGCGATACCTCGACTCCCATGTTCTCCTTTATCACTAATATCCGGGCCGAGAGTTGCAGCTGCATTGGAAAACCGAATAAACGCATTAAATTTTTTCCCAGGCAAACTAAATAATCCAACTTGCATTGATGGTGCTATATCAGAATTTATTTCAAACGAGGCCTTAACGCAGCCATGGGATTTTGGATGAACACCTCTGAGTACTTTATCAGGAATTGGATAACGGCTATCAAGTCTGCTAATAGTTCGGCCAACAATTTCAGAAATTTTATCTGCTTCTTGATCTGGATTTTTTATATGTTCAAAAGGACACGCAAATGAATTTTTTGGTAGCATACTTAAACCCTCCTCAATTACAGTAAAAAACCAAATATCTTTATTGATTGTAAACTGAATTATAAAATAATGACTTTTTCAATAAATTTTGAATTTACGAAATCATTACGTACATACCTTAGAGGATAAACGAAACTGAAAATGTTAAAAATTACCTTGTTTTTTATTTAGAATAGGGTTTTTGTTACCTTTAAAAACATTTATACTTTATTTTCAGTCAATTAGATAATAATTTTCCGTTAAAAGTGAAGCAATTTCCTAGAGGGGGATTTAATTTTTTCGATATTTTTCAAGAGCCTGATACATTACTGAAAAATGGCAAAGACCTATTCTATCGGCTAAACATGAATATATATTGGATTCAAATATATTTTCTTTTTATTTCAATTTGATATTGTATGATTATGCACTTTAGACAGGTAGTCTTTCCTTCAACTATAGGAAGCCCTATGGTAATAGCTAAATTCTTATAACTCATTGAATTTAAACAGTATGAATATTTAGATTCACAGTTTTTTTAAATATAAGCTAGCAGGTTTCCATGTACTAATATTTACCTGTGTTAAGTGCATAATCATATGATATTGACTGCTTAAAAAACAGCTAACTTTTATAGTCAGCTGTTTCTATTGTCAGATCTAAAGTTTTTCTTCCTGAACATGCATGTGTTCCCTACTGCTGATAAACGGCAACTTAGGCATTACATTTTATGCTTCTATAAAAACTGTAATGCTTTAAACTGCCACTGGAATTATCTGAAATCAACAGTGTGTATAATTTCTTATAGCGCTTTTCTTCTCGCTCCGGCAAGACCTAACAAAGCAGAACCAAATAGCCAAACTGCTGTTGGTACGGGAACGGTTGTTAATGAAACATTTTCAACACGCCACGACTCATCTGTAGCCTCCTGCAGTCCTTTGCCAAAAAAGACTATTTTCAAACTGTCTGAATCATGGGCTATAGTAAAGCCATCCGCATAGTTCGCAAAGAACCTGTCATAATTTTCCCATTCATCACTGCTATTAAAGTCTCCTCCTTCCCAAGACCTATCATTATTCGACTCAAATTCAGAGGTTGGCTCAGCATTCCGGAATGACCAAGACTGCTCAACAACACCGCCAATACTGAAACCAAATTTATCTGGTCCACTATATTCTGTATTTCCACCATCCCAGCTACCCATTATAAACAAATCGAAATTCAATTTGACAGAAGTATGCTCAGACAAGTCCGTAAATAAATATTCCGCTGTATCATTCAAAGCTAAAGGAATTGGTACCTCAGCCACAGAAGCATTAGCTATTGAGCTGGCACATGCCGTTATAAGCAATCCTGCTATTATTTGTTTTTTCATAATTTAAATCCTTACTGTATACATTTAGAAAAAAATTGATCCTGGCTTTTGACCAAAATCAAATTATTATTATTTTAAAAAAAGTATCTTGCTCCATCCACATGCAAACAAAGCCCCCCCTTTTTTTATACTATCTAAGCTATAAGTACGCCATAACACTTAACTTCATTTAAAATCAATATGATAAGATAAAAAAAGTCCATTAAATATAGTCAAAACTAGTTTTTTGTAAATATTTTTGACAACAACATTAAAAACTATTTAAAATCAATACAATACATACCAACCATCATTCCTTAGGCGTCATAATGGTTTAACAGCTAACCGAATAATAAAAAAATTTATGCTTATATATCAATTATTTAATTTATGTATTATAAGAACTTCATCTATCTTGGGCATCTGAACCGTACTATAAAAAGTAAGACTTTACTAAAAAAATAAATGTGATACTGTTCACATAAATAAATGGCGTAAAAAATACTGACATTTTTTGCTATTTTAAAGTACTGCGCACCTAAAGGAACTCTTGAGCAGTACCTAAAGCTTAGACTTCGATCAATTCTTTCTGATTATTCAGCTTTAATTCCAAACTGAGTCGCTAAATCGATAAATTCTTGGCTTACTATAAATCCATTCACAATATCTAACCGGTCTGCACCCGATAACAGTTCATTCATCCAATACTGTTTTCCTTCCAAATCAGCTTCTCTGTTAAAAAATGAATGGTAGACAATCTCCAGAAACTCGCTGTCAGCAGCTTGCCTATTTGTAAACTCAACGCTCTTAAAAAAACCTCTTGCAATATCTCCACCAGTTTCACTGCCATCAACTAACCGAGAAGTCCAATAATTAAACCCTATTGCATCAGGCTTTCTATTAAGCACTAATTGATAGAACCGCTGAACAAACCTCTTTACCTTGAAAAGGGTTTTATCTGCATCAGATGAGGCAATACCAAAACTGTTAGCCAAGTTAATAAACTCTTGGCTTTCTACAAACCCGTCAATAATTTCTAAACGACTTGCACCGGAAGACAGTGCTTCTATCCAGTATTGCTTTTCTTCTAAACCAGCTTCTCTGTTAAAAAAAGAACGATAGGCAATATCTAAAAATTCGTTATCCGAAGTTTGTCTATTTATAAACTCTGCACTCTTAAAAAAACCTTGTGCAATATCTCCGCCTGCTTCTGTACCATCTGCAAGGCGAGAGGACCAGAAATGAAAGCCTTCCAAATCAGGGTTTCTATTTAATACCAGCTGATAGAACCTGTTCACAAAACTCTTCATCTGGAAAACGGCATTATCAGCCTCATCAAACGCAACCACATCAAACCTTTTGAGCAGATATTCAAATTCCTGTTTTCTTAGAAAATCATATACTGCCATTTCTCTTAATTTTCCAGATTCAAGCTCTTGCTCCCAAGCACTCAGCTCTTCTTGATCTGGTAATCGGTCAAACAATGTTTTATATAGAGTACGAATAAAATCAGCATTACTTAACTGTAGGTCAATAAACTCTTGGCCTTGAAAAAGGTCTAAGACTACTTTAGCACCTGAATCTGTTTTGAACGCATATAGCGAACTATCCATTTCATTTTGCTCAGCCCTTCTGTTTAAAGCGATAAGATACAGCCTCTCTATAAAGATAGTCTGGTCCTCTTCTGGCAAAAGAGAGACCGTTTTTAAAGAAATATTTTCAACTCTCCATGACTCATCAGTAATTTCCTGCAGTCCAGAGCCAAAGAACTCTAGACTCAAATTACTTCCTGTATGAGGAATTGTAAAGCCGTCTGCATAATTCACGAAATGTCTGTCAATCTCCCCCCCATGAATTAACACTGTTGTAGTTTCCAATATTCCAGCTATCATCAATGTTTGACTCATCGCCAAGATCTTGTGATACATTTCTAAATGTCCAAGACTGCTCAACGCCATCAATTTTAAAGCCGAAAACATCTACGCCATAAGTCTTATCATTTCCGTCCCAGCTACCTAATAAAAACAGATCAAAATTCAAATTAATCTCTGAATGCTCAGCTAAAGCTTGAAAATTAAATACTACCGAACCATTTGTACGCTCTCCAGCTGTATCCAAAAGTTTTTCTGAAGCATTAACTATTGAGTTTGCACATACCGCAATAAACAGCCCTACTTTTAATTTATTTTTCATCATTACAATCTCTTCACGTTTAAAACATTGGTCATGGAGCGTGATTCACCCAAATTAACTGCAAGGTAACCCCCCCCTTTTTGCAGATTTAGCCACAAACGTGCCACAATATTAATTTATGTTTTAAATTAATAATATAGACTGTAAACTTACGAAATAATAAAATTTAAAATAGTAATATGTAAAGTTTTTAGACGCTACCATTTTAGGCAGAAGCCTGTGTAAAACAGTACAAAATAGCTTTCTGGAGTTTATAAAAAAGGGAAGGATAGGATTTATTTCAGCTGAGTCAGTTAAAAAAAGTGACTGTTTGAGAATCCAGCTAATATAGCAATTAGCCTAATAAACTGTATAGTTTCGCCATGTTATACCAGACTTTAAAACAATAAAGGACAGCTCAGAGAAAAACCAAGCAGTACCCTACTTGAATTGAGGTCTATAAGGTTTATTTTTAAGAAGGAGACACAAAAACCTTGCAACTACTTTTTGTTTCGTTTGGCCAACAGTTTATCAAGGTGATTGGCAAAAGCCTGCTTATTTCTTTGGTTCAAAGCCAATTGCCCACCTGTTTCTATACCGCTAGAACGCAAAGTGTCCATGAAATCTCTCATATTGAGATATTCTTTTATATTTTGCTCTGTATATAGCTCTCCACGATGATTCAGTCCTACACAGCCCTTTTCAACCACTTCAGCAGCTAAAGGAATATCACCTGTTATAACCAAATCGCCAGGCTCA
>JALSLW010000089.1 GCA_026988155.1 Methylomonas sp.
ATTGAGATATTCTTTTATATTTTGCTCTGTATATAGCTCTCCACGATGATTCAGTCCTACACAGCCCTTTTCAACCACTTCAGCAGCTAAAGGAATATCACCTGTTATAACCAAATCGCCAGGCTCAACTCTTTGCACAATTTCATTATCTGCTACGTCAAAACCGCGTGCAACTTGAATTGATTTAATATGACGTGAAGGCGGTAAACGTATAAACTGGTTGGCTACAAAGGTTACCAAGACGCCTGTTCTTTCGGCGGCTCGACACACTATCTCTTTATTGACTACCGGACAGGCATCTGCATCAACCCAAATTTTCATTTTTATCTATTTCGCCATTAAAATAAATTCACACTATATTACATGCCATAACGTATTGCATTAAACTTTAAGGTATTATTAGCCATCATTTCCTATTAGAAAAACTTTAATGAAACAGCATTCTGTTCTCAACAGACTGAAAGCCGGCATAGTCGCACTGATATTAATGCTCAGCCCGTTAGCAACAGCTGCCAACAGCCCAATAATTGCAGCCGCATCCAGCGTTAAATTTGCCCTGCAGGAGATTGCCGAAGCTTTTTATCACGATACAGGCAACCGTATCCGAATCAGCTACAGTTCATCTGGAAATTTGACTCGACAAATCCAACAGGGAGCACCTTTTGAATTACTCCTTTCCGCTAATGCAGGCTATACAGAACAGCTATATCAGCAAAATAAAACGCTAGGCCAGAGCATAACCTATGCTTTAGGCCGACTTGTTTTAATCACTGAAAAAAACACTTCATTGACTCTTGATAAACAATTATCTGCCATTAAGATACTGACAGAAACAGGAAACCTAAAACGTTTTGCCATCGCCAACCCATTACATGCACCTTATGGTGTCGCTGCCCAAGAGGTTTTACAGCAGCTTGGATTATGGGAATCAATAAAGCCACACCTTGTAGTAGGTGAAAATGTTGCTCAAGCAGCACAGTTTGCAAGTTCTGGTGCTGCTCAAGTGGGCCTGGTTTCATATTCTATTGCTCTGGCCCCTGCTTTGCAAAACCGTACACGTACCCTATTGATTCCTGCAAGCTTGCACCGTCCGTTACAGCAAACTATGGTACTGTTACACAATGCAGGCGAAACTAGCAAACTCTTTTTCATCTATCTGCAACAGCATAAAGCACGTGCTATTTTAGCCCGTTATGGCTATTCTGTCCCTGAGGAGTAAAGATTTATATGGATTGGCAAGCTTTGGGTTTATCAGTAAAACTAAGTTTGGTAACTCTGTTTTTTCTATTGCCTATCGGCATCTTTTTCGGTCGCTGGCTGGCCTATCGACAGTTTCTTGGGAAATCTATTTTACAAACGCTATTGGCGTTGCCATTAGTGTTGCCACCTACGGTTCTTGGCTATTATCTATTGGTGATATTCAGTCCAAATCAAGGGCTCGGTCTTTGGCTGAACAAAACCTTTGGCACTACTTTTGTTTTTAATTTTGAAGGCTTGGTTATTGCATCAATTATTTTTAACCTGCCATTCGCAATTCAGCCAATGCAGCGTGCCTTTTCCTCAATCCCCAGAGACATTCGTGAAGCAGCGGCCTGCTGCGGCATGTCACCCGCTCACGTGCTATGGAAAATTGAACTGCCCTTGGCCTGGCCTGGCATTATTTCAGCAATGGTAATGTGTTTTGCTCACACTCTTGGTGAATTCGGCATCGTTTTAATTGTCGGGGGCAATATTCCTGCTGAAACACAGACTATCGCCATTTCCATTTATGATCGAATGCAGGCCTTTGATAACCAGTCAGCCTCAATTATGTCGCTTAGTCTGCTACTTTTTTCTATGCTAACCATTTCTTTTACCTATTGGCTATCAGAGCGCAGTCAGAAAAAACATGTCTGATAAACCCAATCCCGATTTGGCAATTCATATCAGCCTGCAACAGCAGAGGCCAATTCCTTTAGATGTTCAGCTTGACTGTCAACCTAGTGAATTGCTAGCCTTAGTTGGCCCTTCCGGCAGTGGGAAAACCACTATTTTACGGGCTATTGCAGGTTTATATCAGCCCGAAAATGGCCGTATTATCTGTCAGAACGAGGTTTGGCAAAATAGTGTGCAGCAGTTTTTCTTACCAGCCCATCGGCGTCATGTGGGATTAGTATTTCAGAACTATGCTCTTTTTCCACATATGACTGTACTGAATAATATTCAGCAAGCTTTGTCCGAGATTCCAAAACAGCATCGTCACTCTCATGCTCTGGATCTGTTAAAAAAAGTTCATTTAGAAGGTCTGGATCATCGCTACCCTAAAACACTTTCTGGCGGACAACAGCAAAGGGTCGCAGTTGCCCGAGCTTTGGCCAGAAATCCTAAGGTACTGCTTCTGGATGAACCCTTCTCAGCCGTTGACCAAGTCACCCGCAGAAAACTGTACCGAGAACTGCTGGCGTTAAGAAAAAAACTGGCTATGCCGATGATCATAGTTACCCATGATTTAGAAGAATCAACATTATTGGCAGACCGTATTGCTCTATTGCATAAAGGACAGATATTGCAAATTGGCACGCCAAAATCTGTCTCAGCCCATCCCGTCACCGCTACCGTTGCGCGCTTAATGGATCAGCAAAATATATTTACGGCCCAAGTTCTAGATCATGATTTAACCGCTAAAAAAACTCGTATACATTGGCTAGACAGGATATTGGAAGCCAGTTTTCAGCCTCAATTCAAGATTAATGAAAAGGTCTGCTGGACGATTCAATCAGCAAATGTACTATTGCACAGACGCGACAGGCCTTCCAACGGTGATAAAGAAAACCCGCTTCATGGCAAGGTGATTGAATATATGGAAAGTAGCGGACTGGTCAATATGCTAGTGCAAATTGATAAGGAATTGAATACTACCATCGCTATCAGCGTGCCTTTGCATGTCAGCAAACGCAATGGACTGGGGCTAAATGAAATAATCGGCATTTCGCTTTTAAGCGAAGGCATACATCTTATGCCTTATCAGGCTTTACGGAGATAAACACAAAGCACATCTTCATTAAACTTGTTATAAACAACAAAGAATGAGTACCTCTAATAACTCTAAATAAATCAGTTGAATGCTTAGTTTAACTATAACTTGTTAACTAAACAACCACCAGCTAAAGCTGGTGGGTTCGTATAATTGACTAAAGTCCGGATACGGATCACAAACCCCGTTCATGACTAAGTCTTGAAATTATCATCACCTTTAGGTTCAAAGCGATGCTATAAATAACTCATACAAATCATGATCTTAACAATAACAATAAAGCACGGACAGAAAGAGGCCTGACTATTTATCGTGTACCTCATTATTCGCCTGAATTAAATATTATTGAGATTATATGGCGAAAAATAAAATACGAGTGGCTTCCTTTTTCAACCTATGAGTCTTATCATTCGCTTGAACAAGAATTATTTCAGGTGCTTTCTAATATTGGAAAAAATCACAAGCTGGTATTTTCTTAAAACGTTAAATTAATTTTACGTGGGTATTTATCAATTGCGTATAAGGTTCCATAACCTATAAGTATAATTACTATTAATAGGGTCACTTATTTTCAAAAAACAACTTTTCTTCAAGCGTTTTCCCTTGACTAAATTGCCGGTACCGCAAGTTATTATCAGAAATGCAGCGAATAATTTTTATATCCATTTTAGCTTCAATTTCAGGATTATATCCGACAATAAACTCATTTTTTTGCGGACTGTAAACCTGAATCACGCCAACTATCTTCTGTAATTCATTGATAAAACCAGCAACAGGGCAAGGTTCCATTTGTATAGTAAAAAACCTGGTAGCATTTTCATTCTCTGTGTGATTGAGTCGCCTTGAATTCATGACGCCATTCTCAAGCAGTAAAACCTGCTGGCATAAACGGCCTAACTCAGTCAAATCATGGGAGCTGATAATAAATGTTGCTTCAGGAGACAGGTCGACAATAATAGAGCGTATATTGCGGGTATTTACAGGGTCTAATCCTGCGGTAGGTTCATCTAGCAGAATTAATTGCGGCTTTCCAATAAGCGCTTGTGCTATTGATACGCGTTTAGCCATGCCGTGACTTAGCACGGTAGGGTTTTCTTTAAATACATCTTTTAGTGCAACAGATTCTAATACTCTGCATGCCTCATGCTCTGCTTCTTTATGGCCAAACCCTTGCAAACGGGAAAAAAACTGTAGTTGCTCACCTATACTGAACGCTGGATCAAGTCTGGCATCCTGTGGCAATGCAGAAACTTTTCCGATAAGTTCTTGGCTGCCTGCATTATGACCCAACAGCCTAGCTGTACCAGCAGTTGGCCGTAGAAAACCGCAAAGAATATTTATTAAAGTGGTTTTACCTGCGCCATTAGGTCCTACTAAACCAATAGGCTCACCGGCTTCCACTTCAAAGCTGACATTGCTGAGTGCAGTTTTTCCAGTATAAATATGGCTAAGGAACGTGCACGAAATAACTTCGACAACTTAAAAATTTCCGTTCTTTGGAACAGCAACATAATTCCATAGTTTCAGATGCTCATCAAATACAATTCGCATGGATTCTTTAAACCCTGCG
>JALSLW010000090.1 GCA_026988155.1 Methylomonas sp.
CCACTTGGCGCTCGCACATCAACAATATCCCCTTCTTGCAGCTTATCAAAAAAATAATTCGACACAATGCCCTTAGGCAGCATTGGCTTATCTATAGGCGACAAAGATCTTTTAATGCTAATCCGATAGAATTCCTTAATAAATGGACTACTGGAGATTGAATAGCAGCGCAGCAGCGGTTTTTTAAGGCCGGGAATGCTCACTCTAAAAAAAAGATGCTGTCCGGGATTAAAGGCAGGAATAGGCTTTCCATCGTGCGGTACTAAATAGAATGAACAAACCCCTGATTCCAGTTCAAATTGTTTTTTTTGAATGGAGAATTTACGGAAGCCAAGCCAAATATTCTGCTTTTGCTGCTGTATATAGTTAGCTTCTAAAACCTGCTGGGTAATTTTATTTTGCAGCAGTGACCATTCCATCTCGAATATTTCATTGCTTTTAATTTGACGTTTTAGAGAAGCAATAAAAAGGATTGCTGTCTGCAATAGAATGGCTGCTAAAATTATAACAGCCATAATCTGAATTAAAAGAACTAGAGTCGTTTCTTCCATATCTATATTTCTTGCAACTTCGGCTGTAAATCGAATTGATTTTATCTTTGGGAACGAAGATTTAGCTTATATCAGTTTAGCCTATTTACAATAAAACGGATAAGAATCCACACCGGTGGTTGAAAAGAAATATTTTTTTACTTGTGATGGCCTCAAAGAGACTAAAGAATAATTTATGGCGGTCAACAGAACGGAAGCAGAACAGCTTCGGGAAAAGATATTTGTTCTTTTACCTAGTAAAATCAGTTAAGCAAGGACTTTACAGTCCTCACTCCTTTATTGCTATGTTATTCTCATAAGAACGGGTTTTCAAGCACTATCGTTTCATCGCGGTCAGGCCCCGTTGATAAAATGGCAATTTTAACGCCAATCAGCTGTTCTATCCGTTCAATATAGGCTTTAGCATTTGCAGGCAGCTTATCCATATCGATAACACCTGCTGTTTTTTCAGTCCAGCCCGGCATTTCTTCAATTACCGGCTCGCAGGCTTCATATTTATCTGCACCTAATGGTGCAATATCGGTAAGATTACCGTTTATTTTATATGCAGTACAAATTCCAATTTTATCTAAGCCATCTAGTACGTCTAATTTTGTCAGACAAATCCCTGACAGACTGTTCATTTGCACTGATTTACGCATAGAAACTGCATCAAACCAGCCCGTTCTGCGTTTACGGCCTGTTGTTGCACCAAATTCGTGACCTTTAACGCCCAAGTGCTTACCATATTCATCATCAAGCTCAGTCGGAAAAGGTCCATTGCCTACCCGTGTTGAATAGGCTTTAGTAATGCCTAAAACGTAATCAAGGTCTAATGGACCAACACCAGTACCTGTCGCAGCCCCTCCAGCAGTTGTACTTGATGACGTAACATAGGGGTAGGTGCCATGATCAATATCTAGCAAGGCACCCTGGGCACCTTCAAAGAGTATATTCTTGTCCGCCTGCTGATATTTTTTTAATTCTTCGCCCACATCAGTCAGCATTGGCTTTACTTGCTCAGCCAGCTTTAATGTTTTTTCAAGCATCTGCTTATAATCAAGCGCTTCTACTTTATAATAATTAGTCAGCATGAAATTATGATAATCGACCAATTCTTTTAGACGGCTAGAAAACTCCTCAGTATTTAATAAATCCCCCGCCCGCAACCCTCTTCTGGCAACTTTATCTTCATACGCAGGGCCAATGCCTCGACCTGTTGTACCGATAGCTTTGTTCCCTCTAGCAATTTCTCTTGCCTGATCGATTGCAACATGAATCGGCAGTATCAATGCACACGATTCACTAATTTTTAGACGGTTCCTGACAGGAATCCCTGATTTCTCTAATTTTTCCACTTCTTCTAGCAAAGCATCTAACGATAAAACGACACCATTGCCAATCATACATTCTACATTTTCACGAAGAACACCTGATGGAATCAGATGCAGCACTGTCTTTTCTCCATTAATGACCAGCGTATGCCCTGCATTATGACCACCTTGGAAACGAACCACAGCCTCAGCCTGATCGGTTAAAAGATCTACCAGCTTCCCTTTACCTTCGTCACCCCATTGCGTGCCGATGACAACAACATTTTTACCCATACTATATTAACCTAAAGGTTTAATAACCCAGTTTTGATTCTGTTTTTCTAGCATGCCTGTGCATACTAGCTCTTTAATTTCGTCCACGTGCCCTGGCAGTTGCTGAACAACGGCAATTCCCTGAGCTCTAAGATCTCTTATCACTTCCGTTAACGCAGCATCATCAGCTAATGGCGCATAAACCAATTGAGCCGTATCTTCTTCATTCGTTTGCTTCACTAAAGAATTGAGTAATTTTAAATCTGCACTAAACCCCGTTGCAGCACGAGCCCTGCCAAAGAATTCACCAATATTGTCATAGCGTCCGCCTCTTGCAACTTCCCTGCCCAATTCAGGTACAAAAGATGCAAAGACTATTCCTGTATGATAGTGATAGCCTCGCAGTTCAGATAAATCAAAGCTGATGGGTAAAGACGGAAACAGGCCATTTAACTTATCAGCAACAGTCTGCAATTCCTTTAAAGCTTTTAAAACTATATCACCTGTATTGGCAAGCACTTTAGATGCCTTTACAAGCACATCCACCCCGCCGTTTAAAGTCGGCAATGTTTTAAAAATAGCTTTATAGTTTTCTGCAATATCAAAACTATCTACCAATTCATCTAGTTCAGTCCTAGCCTTACGTTGCAAGGCATCAAACAATTCCGTTTCCTGCGCCTCACTCAAACCTGACTGCTCAGCCAGTGAGCGGTAAATTTCTACATGTCCAAGATCTAAATGAATATTTTGCAAACCAGTGACTGAAAGCATTTCCAGCATAAGCCGAATAACTTCTAAATCACTTTCTATGCCTGAATGTCCGTATATTTCTGCGCCAATTTGCATTGGACTCCTGGTTTTTTCCAATGAATCGCCCAGCGTCCTTAATGTCGTTCCCACATAACAAAGTCTGGTGGGCCTAGTATGCTTAAGGTTATGTGCATCAATTCGCGCAACTTGCGGTGTTATATCTGCACAGACGCCCAGCATTTCACCCGAAACCTGATCTGTTAATTTAAAGGTCTGAAGATCAAGGTCATGTCCCGAACCGGTCAGCAAAGAATCTAAAAAATCCACCACGGGGGGAATAACCAGTTCATATCCCCAGCAAGCAAAGACATCCAATAACTGCCTGCGTAAAGACTCCAATTGCCTGGCATCTTTGGGTAAAACATCTTCAATTCCCTGGGGCAAAAGCCAGGTGTCTCTTTTTTGCATGTTTTTATATGTCCACTCACACAAAACGCCCCGTTAAAAGAACGGAGCGTTTTGTTTTTTCTAGGTAACGATAACTATAATTCAGTTACCGTAATTATTTATTTTGCTTTCTTAAAATATCTAAAGAAATCAGAATCAGGCTCTACTACCAACATATCTCCCGAACTTCTAAAAGTTTGCTTGTAGGCATTCATACTTCGGTAAAAAGAGAAAAACTCTACATCCTCACCATAGGCTTTAGCATAAATATCAGCCGCCACTGCATCCCCAGCTCCTCGCACTTTCTCTGCATCACGAAATGCATTAGCTAAAATAATTTCACGCTGTTTATCCGCATTTGCTCGAATACGTTCTGCAGCCTCTTTACCTTGCGAACGGAATTCTCTGGCAACTCTTTCTCGCTCAGCTTCCATACGGCGATAAACAGAAGAACTTACTTCACTCGGCAAGTCGATTCGTTTAACTTGTACATCAACAATTTCCATACCTAATTTACTGGCTATTGGAGTAGAGCTTTTAATCAATGATGTTCTAATTGCATTACGATCAGTAGAAACCAGCTGTTTAATTGTCCGTTTACTGAATTCACTACGATATGCGTCCTTAATGATTTGATCTAAACGCAAGTTAGCCTGACGAATATCACCCGCTACAGCTGTATAAAAAGTTCTTACATCTGCAATTTTCCACTTTACAAATGAATCAACAATCACATTTTTCTTTTCAGAGGTTAAAAATCTTTCAGGATTAGAATCCATCGTTAAAATGCGTGAATCAAATTTTTTCACATTATTGATAAACGGCATTTTAAAATGCAGTCCCGGCTTAAAGTCATACTTTATTATTTCACCTAGTCTAAACTTAATGGCTCTTTCTGTTTCTGATACAGTAAAAACACATGATGAAACTATAAAGAATAAGATGGCTAATGCAACTAATATTTTATTTTGTCCCATGTTAGCGTCCTCTCACGTCACGGCCACGAGCTGAAGTTCGCTGACTGCTATTAATGTTTCGTGTTGGCTGATGAACAGGTCTTGAAACGGTTTTATTCATCCTGTTATCCAGATTAGCAGTAGATGACCTATTGCCAAGTTTATCTAACGGCAAATAAAGCAAATTATTGCCTCCTTTTACATCGACCATCACTGTTGATGTTTTACTCAACACTTGCTCCATGGATTCCAAGTACATCCTTTCTCTAGTCACCACTGGTGCTTTTTTATACTCTTTTAACAATTGTGAAAATCGGCTGACTTCACCCGTTGCCTGAGCAATAACTCTTTCTTTATAACCTTCTGCTTCCTGTGTCTTTCTTGAAGCTGCACCACGGGCAACAGGAACCACTTCATTAGAATAGGCCTCTGCTTCATTAATATAGCGCTGCTCATCTTCACGTGCTTTAATGGCATCTTCAAAAGCCCCCTGAACCTGCTCGGGTGGCTGAGCATCCTGAAGGTTTACAGTAGTGATTATTATTCCGGACTCATAGGCATCCACTACTTTCTGGATTTCTTTCTGAATCTCGGCAACAATTTCGCTACGGCCTTCAGTTAAAACAAAGTCCATATTGCTATGTCCGATCACACCACGTAAAGCACTTTCCGTCACTTGCTTCAGAGTTGCCGCAGGATTAAGCAAATTAAACACATAATCTTTAGCATCTTTTACCTGGTACTGGACAGCTAGACGAATATCAACAATATTTTCATCTTTAGTTAACATCAATGCTTCTCTAGGCACTGATCCGGCACCTTGACGGCCACCGGAACGATAGCCTACTTCAATAACCTGAACATTTTGTACGTTTACAACTTCAACCTTATCTATAGGTGAAGGAAGTCGCCAATTCAACCCTGGCGGTGTTGTTTCATTGTATTTGCCAAAACGGGTTACTACCCCCCGAGTTCCCTCGTCAACAATATAAAAACCACTTAAACCCCACAAGATCAAAGCACCTATTGCCAGAAACCCCAGCCCTTTCAATGAACCACTTTCTTCAGAGCCTCCTCCGCCAGAACCGCCACCAAAGATACCGCCTATTTTTTCTTGAAATGACCGAAGTACTTCATCTAAATCAGGAGGACCATTCTCATCTTTTCGACCGCTCCAAGGGTCTTTCTTATCGCCACCGGGCTCATTCCAGGACATCTATTGCTCCAATTGGATTATATAAATAATATGGCTTATAGCCAAACTTGTGTATTTTATCTCAAATCGAGTGCTTGTGATCAATTAAATTATAAACTTAAGGTTTACTGTCTATAACCTACAAACCCATCTTCTCAACCTTAATATCTTTTAGCAAACCTAAATGTTTTTTATCAATCTCTATTGACAAGTCCCATCCCCCTAGGTCAGTTCCCTTTTCATCAATAATCCTGGCATAATTAAATAGATTTGCCCGCACTCCACCTTGGTGAGACTGCAAATAGCATTTTCTTTTAACTTTGGTATTCGAAAATAATTCAGCCAAAGCCTGAAACAGCAACGAAGTCCCTGCACCTGTCACTGCTGACATCCAGACCCGCACTGGCTTACCCATATCATCGAGGTCTATATGAGGCTCAACATTATCCAACAGATCTATTTTATTAAATACTTCTAGCTGGGGGATTTCACTAGCATCAATATCTGCAAGCACTTGATTAACCTGAAACATGGTATCTTCTCTGTCTTCCGCATTCGCATCAATAATATGCAAAAGCAAATCAGCTTCACTAGCCTCTTGCAGAGTCGACCTAAATGCCGCAATCAATTCATGTGGCAAATGCCGGATAAATCCCACGGTATCTGCAAGAATAATGTCCGCGCCATTATCAAGCGAACAGCTTCTTAAGGTAGGGTCTAAAGTAGCAAAGAGCTGATCAGCAACATAAATATTTGCACCTGTCAAGGTATTGAATAACGTAGACTTTCCTGCATTGGTGTACCCAACTAAAGATACAGATGGCGTTTCGGATTTCTTCCTTTTTCCTCGCCCCTGACTGCGCTGTTTAGCTACTTTCTCTAAGCGTCTTTGAATTAGCTTGATTCGATTACTGACTAATCGCCTATCTGTTTCCAGCTGGGTTTCACCGGGGCCTCGCATACCGATTCCGCCGCCTTTTTGGCGGTCGAGATGAGTCCAGCCCCGAATCAACCTTGTAGACAGGTGTTTTAATTGGGCCAGTTCAACTTGCAATTTTCCTTCAAAGGTCTGTGCCCGCAAGGCAAAAATATCTAAAATCAAGCCATTGCGGTCAACAACACGAACCCCTAGCGCTTCCTCTAGGTTTCTTTCCTGACTGGGCGTTAAGGCATGATTGACTAAAACCAGATCAGCTTCATGAATGGAAATTTCAGATTTAATCTCTTCTAACTTGCCTTTCCCTACAAAAAACTTTGGGTCTGGTCTTTGACGAGTGCCAGTCACCACATGGGCAGGGACTGCTCCAGCCGATTTAGCAAGCTCTTTTAATTCATACAGATCTTCCTGCCCAGCTCGTAACGTTAGATGAACAAGTATGGCTCGTTCACCTGATTCCGGACGATCAAACAAAAACCACTCCTATTTTATTATTCAGCATTTTCATTTTCTCTGGCCAATTTTATTGGTTTTCCAGGCACTATTGTTGAAATGGCATGTTTATAGACCATTTGGCTCATAGTATTTTTCAGCATAATGACGTACTGATCAAATGAATCAACTCGTCCCTGCAATTTTATTCCGTTCACTAAAAAAATTGAAACTGGTGTATGTTCTTTCCTTAAAGTATTAAGAAAGTTATCCTGTAAATTTTGACTTTTTGACATCCTAATTCCCCTTTATTATTATTCCTGTACCAGACCATGCAGTTTATACTGGAACCTTAATACAACAAGATGCAATACAACTAAATGGATATATTGGGACAAAACAATGCAATTCAAGTTCACTTGCAATTATAATTTTTGTTTTATCTGACTCAACACCTTTTCAGCAAGATCGTTTTGCCCTGAAACAAATTGTAAAGCATCCGTTTCTCTACGCAGCCAGGTAAACTGTTTTTTTGCCAGCTGTCTTGTAGCAATAATGCCTTTTTCTTTCATCCTGTCTAAATCATACTCGCCTTGCAGATATGACCAGACTTGGCGGTAGCCAACTGCTCTAATTGCAGGGAAGTCAGCAGCAAGGTCACCCCTATGATATAACACACTCACTTCTTCTACTAGCCCCTGGCCGAGCATAATTTCGAAGCGCTTCGCTATTTTTGCATGCAGCAGCTTCCTATCTTCCGGTGCAACAATCAATTTTATTTTATTAAAAGGGATGACTGTCTGCTCTGCCTCACGGAAAATCTGGGAAATGGGCTTGCCACTTATTTCATAAACTTCTAGTGCACGCTGAACCCGTTGCGGATCATTAGGGTGTATCCGTTTTGCAGATTCAGGATCTATATTGTAAAGGCGCTTGTGCAATGTCTCCTTCCCTTTTTCCGCCAACTCCTCATCCAGCTTTTTCCGTATTTCCGAGTCTGCTTCAGGCAAATCTGCCAACCCGCTAAAAAGCGAATTAAAGTACAGCATGGTCCCCCCAGTCAATAGAGGTATTTTTCCACGCAGTGTAATTTCATCCATCAACTGTAAAGCCGACTTTCTAAATCTCCCAGTCGAATAAGCTTCTGACGGATCAATAATATCAATTAGATGATGCGGTATCCCCTGTCTTTCTTGTAACGTCGGCTTTGCCGTACCTATATCCATACCTCTGTATACTAAGGCTGAATCAACGCTAATTATTTCGGCATCAATATGTTGTGCCAATTGAACTGCCAGCTCTGTTTTCCCTGAAGCCGTCGGACCCATCAGAAAAATGGCAGGGGGCAGCTCACTACTATCCATTACTGGCCACGCAAAAAGAACTTATCCAGGTCTGCAGTACTCAGCTCAACCCAGGTCGGCCTGCCATGATTGCACTGCCCTATTCTTTCTGTCTGTTCCATATCTCTTAGCAAAGCATTCATTTCAGCAATGGTTAATTTTCGCTTCGCTCTAACTGAACCATGACAGGCCATGGACGCCAATATCTGATTAGATTTTTCCTGTGCACGCTGACTCATGCCGTGGGTCACTATATCTGCCAAAATATCGCGCACCAGAGCATCCATATCCTCCCGCCCCAAAAGTGCAGGTGTTGCCCTTATTACTATAGACTCTGGTCCTGTTCGATTTAACTCAAATCCTAACGCTGAAAAAAACTCGTGCTCCTGTTCTGCCAATTCAGCTTCGCCATTGCTTACCTGAATTTTAAGCGGCAGCAGCAAAGGCTGACTAGGCACTACACCTTGATGATACTGCTTCTTCAATCGTTCATAAGTCACTCGTTCATGAGCTGCGTGAGCATCAACCAAGATAATGCCCTTTTCCGTTTCAGTCAAAATAAAAATACTGTGCAGATGTGCTACCGCATAACCTAAAGGCGGTATGTCATTAGTCTCCTCAATGATAGGTTCATTTAGCTTAACATTCAGGTTCTTATCATTTTTTGGATACAGTTTAGCGTATGCCTCTATATTTTCCGCTACATTTATTGGTAATGCCGCCTGCTGCGGTGAATAAGGTGCTGAGCTGGGCATTCTATTCTGAACAGGAATTTTCGCCACCTCCGCATCTGCAGCTACCGGAGTAAATTCCTCAATTTTCCTTGCGCCATTTTGCTGCTCCCCAGGCCGTAAATCAGCCAAGGAACGATGCAGCGCTTTAAATAAAAAATCGTGCACCATTCGTCCTTCACGAAAGCGAACCTCAAGTTTTGCAGGATGGGCATTAACATCTACCAACGCAGGATCCAAACCTAAAAAAAGTACAAAAACTGGATGTCGGCCATGGAAAAGGACATCTTGATAAGCCTGTTTTACTGCGTGGGTCACTAGGCGGTCTTTAATTAAACGGTCATTCACATAAAAATACTGCATATCTGGCTGACTGCGGGAATAGGTAGGCAGCCCTACCCAACCTGACAATTGCAGACCAGAGGCTTCAAAATCGATTTTGACCGAATTTTCAATAAAGGCTGAACTGCAAATACTGGAAATGCGTTTTTCCTGTGCCTGTTCTGTTTCGGCAGGCTTCAGGTTCATCACTTCTCTTTGATTATGATTGAGCACGAAGCCAATATCAAACCGGCTTAATGCCATTTTTTTAATCAGGCTTTCAATATGGCTAAATTCTGTCTTTTCTGTTTTTAAGAATTTACGTCTTGCAGGGATATTATAAAACAGCTCCCTTACTTCAATCGTTGTTCCTGGCGGGTGGGGGTCTGGCTGAGGATTAAAATCTTTTTCCGTGCCATCAGCACTGACTTTCCATGCACATTCCGCATCCTCAGTCCGTGAGATCAAGGTTAACCTGGCAACAGAACTAATGCTTGGAAGCGCTTCACCACGGAACCCCATACTAGAAACATGTTCCAAATCATCCAAATTAGCTATTTTGCTGGTCGCATGTCTTGAAAGAGCTAAAGGCAAGTCACCCTTATAAATACCGCAGCCATTATCTCGAATCCTGATAAGCCTAATACCACCCTGCTCTATATCAATAATGATCTGCGAGGCTCCTGCATCAAAGCAATTTTCGACTAATTCTTTAACAACCGAGAAAGGTCTTTCAACCACTTCTCCGGCAGCAATTTGATTCACTAGCTGAGTGGGGAGGGACTGGATTCTCATTTAAGCAGGTGGCAAGGCTTTTTGCCCAGCTTTACTTTCAACTAATGTTGATACGAACTGGCTCGCCTCATTAATGGTAATCTCCATTACTTTTATCAGTTGAGAAATATCAATACCTATTTCAATAAACTCATGCTGCAAAGCGGCTATGGCCTGTGCATTAAGATTATGCTTTAAAAATAAAACCTGATCTTTAAAAGCTGATAAAACTGGATGAATACGGCTTTCTGCCTTGCGCAATGTCCTGATCAGCCGTGTATATTGCTGTTTCGAAATTTTTAACTGCTGCCGGCTTTTAGAACGTAAAGACCGGCTACTGTAATGTTCAAGCTCATCCTCCCATTCTTTAAATAAAGAACCGCTTACCTCTTCTATTACTGATATTCGGTGACTGACATCTTCAGACTTGCTTTTACAGAAATCATATTGTCTTTGCAATAACTTATAGCGCTGTTCCAAAGATGTTTCAGTGACTTTAACAATACTTTTAAATTGCTCCAAAGCATCTTCAAACTGATCTCGTGTATTGATCAGGCTATTGCATGTCTGCTCCACCTGAATAACCACTATGTCACGCTTATGATGTCCCAATAGTGATTCTCTGCTTTGATAATAAATCCCATCAAAGCTTATTTTTATATATTCAATAAGTTGGCTAAGCAAAGGTGTGTCCATTAAAACTATGTTTATTGAGTAAAGTGATTTTATAGTTAGCATTTTTAACCGTCTCAGCAAATGCTCCGTCAACAAGTGCCTGTTTTTGCATCTGCTGAATGGTTTTATCTGCAGGAATAGCTGCAGATTTAACCAAAATCAATTCAGTTGCTTGCAATTGACCAGCCAGCCATGCAGCCAGACTGTCAGAAGTAACATCCCAGCTTGCTGGGATAGAAATAAGTTCTTTAATATCCGGTGACCAAATTACAGCCGAACATTTATTATCTATTGCTGATACTTTATTTGCCAGAAAAAAATCAGGCTTAATACTTTTAAATAGCAATGCCATCTGCTGCATGGCCAAAAGTGCCATTTGATGCGCTATTTCATCATCAAACTGCCATTGCTTCTGAATATTCCGAACCTGGTCAGCAAACAAACCGCCGCCAGGCACGACAACGACCCTATTCTTTACTTTTTGTTCAATGGTATTTAAGCAATCAGTTAAGGCAAGCCTGTCACTCATTATGCTGCCACCTAATTTAATGACTCTCATCAGCTCTGAACTGTTCCAATAGGTAAAGCAATGCGCTCGCTTTATCAAAACTTTCCTGATATTCAGCCTCCATATCAGAATCAAAGACTATACCGCCACCCGCCCAAAAGCGAATGCTATTTTTATAATCATCTTCTGAATGGACTAAAGTCCTGATTGCAATATTGGTGTCCATATTGCCATTAAAGCCGATATAGCCAATAGAGCCGCAATAAATGCCCCGTGTATTGGGCTCTAGCTCTTCAATAATTTCCATCGCACGAATCTTTGGTGCGCCGGTAATCGAGCCGCCGGGAAAACAGCTTCTCAATAAATCCAAAGCATGCTTGTCATCTGCTAAAGTGCCAATAACCGTACTGACCAAGTGATGTACTGTAGTAAAACTTTCAATATCAAATAACTTAGGTACCTTGACCGAACCCTCTTTACAGTTTTTGCTAATATCATTTCTCAGCAAGTCAACAATCATCACATTTTCTGCCTGATCTTTTTTGCTGCCCGATAAAGCCAGCTTCATCTTTTCATCTATTATTAGATCTGGATCTCTAGGGCGCGTCCCCTTAATTGGCTTAGTCTCCACTTCACCATTCACTACTTTAAGAAACCGTTCCGGAGAAGAACTTAAAACCTGGACGGCAGGAAAATTAAGATAAGCACTAAAAGGCGCCGCATTGACTTTTCGTAAGACTTTATAGGCAGTCCAGGGATTGCCACTACATGGACTGCAAAAGCGCTGTGCCAAATTAACCTGATAGCAATCCCCCTCTTCCAGATAATATTTTATTTTATCAAACGCCTGCTGATAGCATTTTTTATCCATATTGGACCGAGGTTTTTCTGTGACTATGAATGGATCAGTCACAGGCTCTGGCGCTAACTCGCTAAATTGCTCAATTAGCGCTTGCCAGCTATACTCTGCAATTTCATGACCTACCAGCCAGCTTTGTCGCAGCTGATGGTCAACAATCACTGCCCATGTATATATCCCCACCTCCATTTCAGCAATATCTTCTTCATCTATTGCTATCACAGGGAGTTTTTCTAACCGTCTAGCCAGATCATAAGAAAAATAGCCTAACGCACCTCCATTGAACGGTAAATCTCCAATTCCCTGAAAATTACGTTTTACATATTTTTTAAGCAATAGAAAGGGATCTTCATACGAAATACTGGTCTTGCCATTCGTTACAATTTCGGTTTCTTTCCCTTTAGTAACCAATGTTATTTCTGGATCACAGGAGAAAATGTCATATCGTCCCTGATCGCTATATGGAAAGCCGCTATCGAGAAAAACGGCCCACGGCCTATCTGCAATAGGGGCAAATAATAGAGAGCTATCCTCAAAATATGGCAGCGGGTGTTTTTGCTGTATTACTGATGTCATTTAATAACTTACAATCTACTGATTAAACCGCTCAATATATTCTTCTTCAATATCAGAAACTTTCTGATCAATGCCATTAATAGCTAAACTAGAAACAGCAAGTGAGCCTGCTATAGCAGGTATCATTTTTTTACTATTAATCATAGATGTACAAAGCAGCCTTTAAGGCTTTTCCTTTTCTTCAACCATACTGTGGCACAAAATCATTTTCTTGCTCGAAAGCATCTCACCAGATGGGAAAGACTATTCCGCTTTGCGATTTTTCGAAAACCCGCGCTCAACTGATTTATTTAGGATTATATCAAAACCAGCAGTTTAACCAATTCAATCATATCAGTTAAATTCAACACCTTTTATTTTGATGGCACCGCCGATTCAAACTAATTGTTTAATACTAACTGTTATTGCTTTGGATAGTATCTGCATTATGTGCAACCAATGCCAGATCATTAACTGCTGCAATTTCAGCATCGGAATAAACAGCAACTTGACCATAAGACAGCAAAATTAACTTACTATTTGCAATATGGCGGATACAGATTTGACTGATAAGCACAACACTGCCAAACAATTTCTAAATTAGGAAGGAAAGATTAACTTATGAATAGCCAGCATACCTTCTTCATAATAAACCATATAAACAGAAAAGGTCTGATTTGTATAACTAACAAAACTACTGACAGCAATTGCAACGTTATGAGGCTCACTATAACAAATGGTTTTCTTAGATTTACTTGGAGTTTATAGCATCCAACCAACAGTTATTGAGTCAATTTAGCCATAACTATCAAAAAGTTAAATGGTGGCGATACCGGGGATCGAACCTGGGACCTCGGGGTTATGAATCCCGCGCTCTAACCGGACTGAGCTATATCGCCATATAGAAAGAGCCTCTGAAATAGACTCCCGTAAACCACGAGAATTATATATTTCCAGTCACTCGCTGTCAAACGTTAAATCTAAAATGGACAACATCGCCGTCTTGAACAAGATAATCTTTACCTTCAAGGCGCCACTTACCTGCATCTTTAGCCCCTTGCTCGCCTTTATTGTCAATAAAATCCTGATAGCCAACTACCTCTGCACGAATAAACCCTTTTTCAAAGTCGGTATGAATAACACCTGCAGCCTGGGGTGCTGTTGCATTAACCGGAATTGTCCATGCTCTCACCTCCTTTACACCTGCTGTAAAATAGGTGTACAAGTTCAATAGCCTATAGGCGGCTCTTACAACCCTGTTTAACCCTGGCTCTTCAAGCCCTAGGTCATCTAAAAATTCTTGTTTTTCATCTTCGTCCAGCTGAATGATTTCTGCTTCTATTGCTGCACAGACAGGAACAACATTGGCTCCTTCGTTAGTCGCAAACTCAGTTACTTTATCCAGCATAGGGTTACTTTCAAAGCCATCATCCTGTACATTAGCTATATATAAGGTTGGCTTAAGGGTAATCAGGCAAAGTTCTTTAATCAGTTTAATCTCATCTTCAGTTAAATCTAATGACCTTACCAGCTTGCCTTGGTCCAAATGGTTCAAAACTTTTTCTAAGGTCTGTTTTTTTGCCAATTCCTCTTTATTTCCCGTTCGGGCAATCTTAGCGGAACGCACCAACGCCTTTTCAACCGACCCCATATCAGCCAATGCCAACTCAGTATTTATCACTTCGATATCATTAATAGGGTCGACCTTTCCTTCTACATGGATAACATTGTCATCTTCAAAACAGCGAACCACATGAATTATCGCATCAGTTTCTCTGATATTGCCTAAAAACTGATTGCCCAGCCCCTCGCCCTTTGATGCACCTGCAACCAGACCTGCAATATCAACAAACTCAATAGTTGTTGGCAAAATGCGCTCAGGGTTGACAATCTCTGCCAACATATCCATGCGGGGATCTGGTACGGGTACGACACCTACATTCGGATCAATGGTACAAAAAGGATAGTTTTCTGCCGCAATAGTTGCTTTTGTAAGTGCATTAAACAGTGTTGATTTACCAACATTGGGTAAACCGACAATTCCGCAGTGAAGTGCCATAAAATATAAATCTCTTGATTTTGGTGAGCAATATTTGACTGGAATAGCCAAAAAAGGTGTGATTATACAAGGAAATTAACTTGCTTAATTATTTTTCTGCTATATCTTCGTTATAGAGAACAACTCTATTCCTTCCCTGAGCTTTTGCCTGATACAGAGCCATATCTGCAAAATTAACCAGCTTATCAATTTTAAGATCATCATTTTCAGGTACGCAGCACTCGTCGCTCAAGCAATATATTCCAATGCTTATTGTCTGAACATAATCACTGTCTTCCCATTCAATCTGTTCAATTTTCTTTCTGATGCGTTCGGCAAATATCTTACCGTTAACGCAATTGGTGTTAGGAAAAATGACTACAAATTCTTCTCCGCCGTACCGAACCAGAACATCAGATTCCCGTACCTGCTGCTGCAATGATCTAGATATTTTAACTAGAACATTGTCTCCAAAGCCATGACCATACAGATCATTTACCTGTTTAAAGTGGTCCAGATCCAATACCAGCAGACAAAGCGCCTGGCGATAGCGCTTAGCATTTGAAATTGCTATTTCAGCCTGATCATAAAAGTAGCGCCGGTTATAAAGGCCAGTCAATTGATCAATCATTGAAATGCTTTCAAAATGATTTTTAAGCACCTTCAAGTCTGCAAGTGCTTCTTCTAACTTTTCTGTACGCTTAGATATTTGGGCTTCCATTTGCTGAAACAGGCGAAAGTTGGTAATCAGCTGTCCCAGCATATTTTTATATATCTCAAGCATCCTGAAATGCCATTCGGTGAAATAAAAGGTTTGCGGATGAGAAATATTCAACACACCGACCAGTTCATTATCAGCAAAAACAGGAACACTGATGACTGAGCCGGGCAGTTCTATATCGTCCTTTTTTTTGCTTGAAGTAAAACATTTATCCTCTGCACAGTTCTGGCAATGCTGCATTTTACCCGTTAATGCAGCCGTGCCAACAACCCCTTCCCCAATTTTAAACTGTAAAGGATGATACTTCCTCTCAATACTGCCCATTGACTCACTGGCACTTAACCCAGTCAAATTAACCAGAACATTATCTTCATCCAGCAGAAATAACGAACACCTTTCCATATCCTGGTTTTGAATAAGAACGCTTAATGCGTTGCGAATCAGCTCCTTCTCATCACTGACCTGGTAGTTTATTTCTGACAAGTCTTTTACTGCAGATAAAGAATTAACTAAATCAACAATGACTTCTTCCAATCCCGCATCATTTTTTAAAATTTCCATAAAAATCCTACCCACTGACAACCATCGCCAATTCCAGAATAGTATCTTTTTTCTCATTTACGTCATTCACCACTTTTATGAACAGCATTTGAGACAAAGAGAGCCTATCTAGCAAATCAGAAAAATCAGGCATTTCATCCATTTTATTACCCACAATATAAACTGCAACCCAATGGCTCAATTCCAACAGCTCTATTAAATGCCTTTCATTCCCTACAAAACCAGGTTGCCGAAATTGCTTTACAACGGTCTGATATATGCCTGGCAACTTCCATTTTTCCAGTAGCAGAGCCCCCATTTCATACTGTGTTTTTCCAATAACACTGCGCATTTCTTCTAAAACTGACCCTTCAATGCGATCAGATTGTGAAAACACCTTATTCAGTTCAGCAGGGGAAATGAATATTCCTGCTAACAGGCCAATATTAAGCAGTAAACCTGACGTGTAGACTATGTTAGATTGCATCAAACTGTCATCAAACTGCTTTGCTAATTTTTCAGCAATCAATGCCGTCATTAATGCATGACTCCAGAAAAATTCAGCATCAAACATCTTGCATTCAGATGTTTTTAACTCAACATTGAGAACAATGCTTAAAGCAAGGCTTTTAACTAAATTAAGACCCAAAACCTGAACAATGGCCGTACGCAAGTCATTTATTTTTCCTGCACGGCCAAAAAATGCAGAATTAGCCAACCCCAAAAGCCTGGCAACCAAAACTGGAGACAAAGAAAGAACTTCAACTAATTTTTCAATTGAAATATCCTCATCATTAACGGCCGTAATTATTCTTATGCTTTCTTCTGGCAATGGGGGAAGATTTTTTATCTTTGCTATTTCAAGGTCAATATTCCCATTCGGGCTCATAATCCATCCCTTTTTAAACCAGATATTCTTAATGCTACCATTAACTTCCTATAATCATCATTAATTAATGCATCTTTACAGATAAGAATAGTCTGTTTCTGTCTATTTTGCTGGTTAAAATGCATGATAAGAAAATAGGGTGTAATAACTGTTGAAGGTAGAACTTCAATTGGTGAATAAATATCTTCTAAATCTGCAAACTCCCAACCCTTGAACGAACTGTATCGAATGACCAGTCCATTAAACCTATTCTCCCTATCCAAACAGAAAAATAGGCTAAATATAATAGTGCACCATAGCAGTGCTTTATAAACTAAAGCAACCGAGGTTAGAAAAACAGCAATAAAGGATAGACCGTGCAATATGGCTAACCATTTTATCAGCCAAAGAGATTGACTGATTTTATAAGTCGCTGTTATTTCGTATTTTTTTAACAAGCTTAGCAAGTCCTTCTGTATCTGGCAATTGATCGCCCAGCAAAAACCAGATTAGCTGAGTGTCCTGTAGCTCCAAAAGCTCTCTAAATAAAGCCTGCTCTTCGTTAGCAACCTGATTATAAGAAGTCACCAAATAATTCTCTAGCAGAGAGTCTAATTCCTTTGTCCCTCTTCGACAATGCCACTTTAATTTAGCAATAGATTCCATTTGATATTTTGTACAGGAAATATTTTTCCAGAATTAATAGCTAGCACTCTGGCAACTCGGCTTTAATTGATTATTCTCTGAGAACTATAAAAAAGAGACAAGGCAATCCTGTCTCTATCCATTAGCAAAAAATCAACCTTGCTGACGAACAGCCATCAGCTTTTTAATATCTGCAATAGCTTTTGCCGGATTGAGCCCTTTTGGACAGGTGTCTGTACAGCTCATAATGGTATGGCAACGATATAGCTTGTAAGGATCTTCAAGCTCATCCAGGCGCTCACCTGCATTTTCATCTCTGCTGTCTTCAAGCCATCGGGCAGCCTGCAATAAAACTGCCGGCCCTAAATACTTGTCACTATTCCACCAATAGCTTGGACAACTGGTAGAACAGCAGGCACAAAGCACGCATTCATACAGCCCATCCAGTTTTTTTCGCTCCTCTTTGCTTTGCAGTCTTTCACGGTCAGGCGCCGCTGTCTGTGTTTCAATCCATGGCTTAATAGAGGCATATTGGGCATAAAAATTAGTCATATCAGCAACTAAATCTTTAATGACATCCATATGCGGAAGAGGAAATATTTTTATAGTACCTTCATATTCTTCTATTGCCTTGGTACAGACGAGCGTGTTTTTACCATTGACATTCATTGCACAGGAACCACAGACACCTTCTCTGCAAGAACGTCTAAAAGCTAGCGTGGCATCAATTTCATTCTTGATTTTTAATACAGCATCCAAAATCATTGGACCACAGCTGTCTAAATCAATATGAAAAATATCAATCCGAGGGTTTTCGCCCGTATCTGGATTCCAGCGGTATACTTCAAAACGCTTTACTCTCGCTGCATTTTTTGGTGCAGAAAATTCTTTACCTTTTTGCAGTTTTGAGTTTTTAGGCAAGGCAAATTCAACCATTAGTAGACCCTCTTTTTAGGTGGAATAACTTCAACTTCGTCGGATAGGGTATACATATGTACAGGTCTATAATCAATCTTCACTTTATCATCCGTTAGCCACAGCAAGGTATGTTTCATCCAGTTTTTATCATCGCGGTCAGGATAGTCTTCCCTGGCATGCCCACCTCGGCTTTCTTTTCTGTTTTCTGCCGCTTTAATAGTTACATAAGCCTGATCCAGCAAATTATCCAGTTCCAGGGTTTCTACCAAATCCGTATTCCAGATAAGCGAAGAGTCCTCTACTTTAACATTGGCAAAAGATGCCCTCACATTTTCCATGGCCACAACCCCTTCCTTCAAGACATCACCTGTTCTATAGACAGAGGCATGGTTTTGCATGGTTTTTTGCATTTTTAAGCGAATATCAGCAGAGGTTTCACTGCCTTTGGCATATCGAATACGATCAAACCGTGCTAAAGCTTTGTCACAGGCATCTTTTTTCAATGGCTTATGTGACATGCCCGGCTTAATCAATTCAGCACAGCGTTTAGCCGCTGAGCGCCCAAAAACGATCAGATCCAGCAATGAATTTGAACCCAACCGATTCGCCCCATGTACAGAAACACAGGCAGATTCACCGATAGCCATTAGTCCAGGTACCACACTATCTGGATTGCCCTCTTTCAAGGTCACTACTTCTGCATTATAGTTAGTTGGAATCCCCCCCATGTTGTAATGCACTGTCGGCAAAATGGGGATAGGCTCCTTAGTGACATCTACATCGGCAAATATCTTGGCTGTTTCTGATATTCCAGGCAGCCGTTCCTTGGTAATTTCTGGGTCAAGATGTTCAATATGCAAATAGGCATGGTCTTTTTCAGGACCTACTCCGCGCCCCTCTCTAATTTCCAATGTAATTGCCCGACTGACCACATCCCGCGAAGCCAAATCTTTAGCATTAGGAGCATAACGCTCCATAAATCGCTCGCCTTCTGAATTGGTCAAATAGCCGCCTTCTCCCCGAACGCCTTCTGTTATCAAACAGCCAGCACCATAAATTCCTGTGGGATGAAACTGTACAAACTCCATATCCTGCAAAGCTAATCCTGCACGCAATGCCATGGCATTGCCATCTCCCGTTACTGTATGCGCGGATGTACAGGAAAAATAGCAGCGCCCATAGCCTCCGGTTGCCAATACTGTTGAATGGGCGCGAAACGAATGCAATGAGCCGTCATCCAGACACCAAGCTAAAACACCTTTACACTCACCCTCTTCCATAATCAGATCAAGTGCGATATATTCAACAAAAAATTCAGCCTGATGCTTCAGCGCCTGCTGATAAAGCGTATGTAAAATCGCATGCCCCGTTACATCAGCGGCCGCACAGGTTCGTTGCGCAGTGCCTTCACCAAAGTTGGTGGTCATGCCTCCAAAAGCACGCTGATAAATCTTGCCATCTTCGGTACGGGAAAAAGGCACACCATAATGTTCAAGCTCGATAATGGCAGGAATAGCTTCTCGGCACATGTATTCAATGGCATCCTGGTCACCAAGCCAGTCTGAACCTTTAACGGTATCATACATATGCCAGCGCCAGTCATCTTCTCCCATATTACCTAAGGCAGCACTGATTCCGCCCTGTGCAGCAACAGTATGGCTTCGCGTAGGGAAAACTTTAGTGATGCAGGCTGTTTTTAAACCTTTTTCCGCCATCCCAAAAGTTGCCCGCAAACCGGCACCGCCAGCACCAACAACAATAGTATCGTACTCATGTTCTATTATTTTGTAATCTGTTGACATATCCTATCCAATCATGGAGATTTTAAAAATAGCGACGATTGCAGCTAACCCAAAAAATAAAAAGGTTAATTTCATCGCCCAAATTGAAGATATTTTAATCCATTCAGTATGCACATAATCTTCAATAACCACCTGCAAACCTAATGCAGCATGGTAAAAGGCAGCAATAACCCAGACGACAGCCAAAGTTGTATCTAAAGGGCCTGACAGCCAGATGATAATATCCTGGTGGGTCGCATTTAAAAGCTGTTGAGTAAACGAAACCATCCACAGTGATAGAGGAATTAGAGTAATAGCCGTTATTCTTTGCATCCAGAAATGTCCTGTACCGGCTTTTGCTGAACCGAGACCTCTGACTTTTGCTAAAGGTGTTTGATAATCCATAGTCTTGATGCCTAATAAAAAATGAGGGTTAAAACAAGAGATAATGCCAATTCTATAATTGCATTTCTATCCATATCATCTTTTTCAAACCCTTGCCCAACATCCCAGATCAGGTGTCTTATGCCATGGCACAGGTGAAAAAACAGTGCATAGATAAAAAACCAGATACCTATCCTTATGATGGTGTAGTCCAACATGGTTTGCAATTGCAAATAGGAGTCGTTGCCCTGCAATATAATAAAAAAGCTGGCGACATAAATAATAAGCCCCATTGCCAAAATCACTCCAGTCATACGATGAGTGATAGAAACAATGCCAGTTAAAGGCAGCCGATAAATCATTAAGTGCGGTGAAAGCGGTCTTTTATGTTTAATCATAATATTATCTTACTTTTTGTGTGGCTTAACTTTACCCTCATCATACCCTGCTATGTGAGACGGTACCATTACTAATCTGAATATAACCTGTTTCTTTTTCTGAATATAATCATGCTTATTCCCAATTGTAGTTATAATCCTTTTTTTTACAAAAATCATAAAACCATGAATGCAGACTGGATTAAATTCTTAACCTCTAACAGTAACCTTTTGCCCAAAAGTTCAGATATAAAACTCTCCGGCAGTCAGGAATTACAAAATACTATGACTGCACCCGCTGATTTTTCCATACTAAAAGTCTCAGGAACCGATGCCAGCAGTTTCTTACAGGGGCAGCTTACTTGCAATATCAGTGAGCTTACTGAAACAAACAGTTTTTTTACAGCGTTTTGCAATGCAAAAGGGAGAACAGTTTGCACCCTTTTGATTATAAAAACAGGTGCTGATTTCTTATTAATTCTGCCCACTGAACTGTTCGGTAAAGTATCACAAAAAATGCAAATGTACATTATGCGTTCTGAGGTACAGCTAAATAACGTGACGGATGAACTTTGTTTTATAGGTGTTAATGCACAAACTGCAAACACTCTGCCATCAATGCCTGAAACAGATTTTGCAGTCGCTCAAAATAAACAGATTTTTATTAAATTTCCTTTGCATGGCAATCGCTATTTAGTTATTGCCTCGCCCAGCCAAGCCATTTCTTTGTGGACTGATTTAACAAAAACTGGTTTTACGCCATGCCATTCAAATAGCTGGGGGGAGCAGGATATTTTAGCTGGTATACCCTGGCTGACACAAGACTCTTCTGAGGAGTACATCCCTCAAATGTTAAATATTGACAAATTAGGCGGCATTAGCTTTAACAAAGGCTGCTACACAGGACAGGAAATTGTCGCTCGAACTCATTATCTGGGAAAAGCAAAACGTGAACTATTTCTCGCTTATTGCGAAAATAACGCTGAAATAAACAGTCGCATCCAAATAAAGGCAAATAACAATGAACAAACCATTGGAAAGATACTATCCTTAATAGCAAAAGATGGACATATCAAAATGTTAATCGTTATACCGTCAACTGATGCAGAGTTAAATGATCTTAGGCTCAATAACTCCAATCAGGATAAAATCACCATCAAAGATTTTCGCTAATAGATTTTCAAGAAAGGTTCATAAATAATGCAATTTAAATCTGTCCAAGACTTTCTCGTGCACGTACAGAAAGAGCTTGATGAAAAGCGCCTAGTTTTACCTACTTTACCGGACGTTGCATTAAAAGTAAGAGATGCTGTTGCTAAAGGCGAGTCAACCTCGCAAGAACTCGCCGATATGATTGTCACTGATGCAGCACTGTCAGCAAGGCTGATACAGGTTGCAAATAGCCCATTATACAGGGGGGCCCAGGAAGTCAAGAATATCCAGATGGCTGTTACGCGTTTAGGCAGTTCAACCATCAGGACGCTTATTACCAGTTTGGTAATGCAGCAAATGTTTACCCCCACTACTGAGCTTTTAAGCGACTATTTTAGAGAGACATGGCAGCAGGGTGTCAATGTATCATCTATCAGCCGCGCCCTGGCCTCGTTTGTTCCACACCTCAATCCTGACGAAGCCATGCTGGCAGGCTTGATCCACCAAATAGGAAAACTTCCCATCCTGATGCTAGTTGAAAATATTCCTGAATTTAAGAATAGCCCATCAAGACTAAATAAATTGCTTGAAAAGGCTCATCCGCCGATTGGGAAAATCATCATGGAGACATGGGATTTCCCTGAAGAATTAAAGCTTGTTGCCTCTGAATATGTTGATTTTCAAAGGGAGTCTGGCGACAAAGCTGATTATGTAGATATAGTACAGGTAGCCTTTCTGCAAAGCATTGCAGGAACCGACCATCCGGCCTGCAGAGTAGATTGGAATACAGTCCCTTCTTTTGCCAAGCTAGGACTTGAGTCTGATGCTGAGATCCTTGAAATTGAGGGCGTTTCGGAAGAAATAGAAATGGCTCATGCTATGCTGTTTTGATAAGGGCACTCATTTTTTTAATTAAGTGGTTTCAAACTGAATATTTTCAGCACCGTTCAAAACCATAAAATGTTTCCCTTTAGCTCTGGAAACCAGGGTAACTCCGGACTGCTTTGCCATATCAAGCCCCATTTGGGTTGCCCCTGAGCGCGATAATAAAATTGGGATACCCATTTGAGCCACTTTAATGACCATCTCGGAAGTCAGCCGTCCTGTCGTATAAAAAATTTTATCTTTGCCTGAAATATCATTCAGCCACATATAACCGGCGATTGAATCGACCGCATTGTGCCTGCCTACATCCTCTACAAAAAAATCAATATGACTGCCCGTACATAATGCACAGCCATGGACTGCACCAGCCTTTTTATACACCTCATTATGATGCTTTAATGAATCTAGCAATTGATAGATTACCGTTTGTCCGATGGCTAATTTAGGCACCCTAATGTCTTTTAGCTTATCCATTAGCCGGCCAAAAACAGTTCCCTGTCCACAGCCAGTTGTCACCGTTCTCTGCTCCATCTGTTTAGAAAAATCTGCGGATTGATGTCTGGTAACCACTGCCACTGCTTCTGTTTCCCAATCCACTTGGACGATTTTAACTTCATCAACCGTTTCAAAAAAACCCTGATTTTTTAAATACCCCAAAGTTAATAATTCAGGGTGCGTTCCCATGGTCATTAATGTGACAATTTCCTGCTTATCCACATAAAGGCTTAAGGCTCTTTCCCCAACCAGTTCAACTTCTCTTTCGTTGCCCAGCTCATCAACTGCAACAACAGTTTTAGAAAAGGATAAACCTGCATCTGATATTTCAGGTTTACTCATTTCTGTTTTTCTCCAGTATTTTCAATTCCGATAACGTATTAATATTTAAAAAGACCTCAGCACTTTGACTAAAATCAACTTTAAGCAATTTATGCTGCTCTAGCCACAAATCAATTTTACGGTTTCCCTGCTGCAAATATTTTGTTAGGCTAGCCTGCAAAGATGTTTTTAAGGCTAAAAAAACTGGATGGATTCGCATTCCATCAAAAGCAACGGCAATTTCAGCCTTATTTTCGGTCAATGCATCTATTAATTTTTTTAGATGCTCGGGTTTTATTAATGGTGAATCACAGGGCATAACACATAAAATATCTGTATCGGCATGCAACATGGCAGAAAGTACGCCAGCAAGGGGACCATCAAAAGTATCTGTCTGATCAGAAATAACCTGATAGCCAAATTCAGCATAATCAGAAATATTGCGATTGGCGTTGATAAGAACTGGTGAAGCAACCTGTGACATGACATCAACGGCATAACTGATCATAGGTCTGTTATGATATTCAATTAAGCCTTTATCCTGTTTATTCATTCGGCGAGCCAACCCGCCGGCCAATACAACACCTGTCACTTTATTTTGCTTTTTCATTATGCTAATTAGATTATTTGGATTGCTAATTTTACTCTCTATTTCGGCCTGTGCATCTCAATCACAGCAGATAAGCAGTCAAACTATTCGCTATTATCAAACCGAAACGCAAAAACCCTATGATGACGTGCTGGCAGAACTGGAAATTGCCATTGCAGAACATAATTTTCGTATTACCGGACATAGCAGAGTGGGGAAAGTCATTAGAGAAAGAGGAACAAAAGGCTTCCCGAACTATGATACTTTACAGTTTTGCAATTTAACCCATGCAAAAACATTATTGCTTATGTCCCCTCATGCAGTCAGTTATATGCCCTGCAATATTGTAACCTATGACTTTGAAGGGAAAACAGTAATAAAAACACACTTATTGCCTACTGATACTGATAATGAATCGCTTAACAATTTTTCTGAAAAAATGAACAATGTCCTTAAACAGATTGTCGATTTTGCTGCGGAAGAATAAAATATCTCATTCGCTACAGCTTTAGAACCAATTTTTCACACTCTTTACTTAATGGAAAAACTAACCAGATGAACAAAAAAACACTTCTATCCATCAGTCTATCAGCTTTTATAGCTGGCTGTGCAACTTCGCCTGTACCTGAAGAATCTGCTGAAATAGCCAAGGTTAATGACTACCCAACCCGAGACCGAGTTGAATATGTTTTTAACTGCATTGCAAAACATGGGGGGTTAGGTGGCAGTAAAGCCTATATCAATCAATATGCCTGTGGCTGCAAGATTGATAAAATTGCAGAAAAGCTGACCTTTGAAGAATATGAAAGTGCGAGAACTTTTTCTTATTTAAAGAAAACACCGGGGGAAAATGGTGCCGCTTTTCGTGACCCCAAACAGTCGAAAGATTTAAGAACCCGGCTTAAAGAAGCAGAGGCTTATGCTGAATCGCAATGTTTTGTGATGTAAATTACAATACAAATAAAAAAGGGTTCATATCACACAGATATGAACCCTTTATAATGAGAAACATTTTAAAACATCTCTACATCTTAACTAAAACAAAAGCATTGCTTAGTTAAACTCATCATATCTTACTTTAATTTTTTTGAAAGTATCATAAGATTTAGCCATTAGTTCCTCAACTTCAGCTTTATCTTTACCTCTTTTATAGGCTAAACGTGCTTTACCAAGACGACCTAATGCTTTTTCACGAAGCATGTATGTTGTTGTACTTTCAATCGTTTTAGCTCTTTGCTTAACTTTCTTAAAAAGCGCCATCATCTCTTTTTTCTCTAATTCACCAGCTTGTACCGCTTTAAGTGCTTCTCCAGCCAATTCGATAGTCTCATCAATTGCAACAACCGTTGCTTCAGGTGATGCATTTTCAATTTTACCTTGTGGTTTTGCCATAGCAGAAGGAGCCGCAGCAAGCATTGCAACGCTTACAAATAAAGCCAATGTTAGTTTTTTCAATAGCATTAATATTACCTCGTATAAATAAATTATTATTACCATGCATATTCTAAAGCGTACGCATGAACAGAATATTAACACAAAGGATAAAAAATAATTAAATTTAAACCCCTTGCTAAAACAAGGTTATTATGGGCTAACCTGATAACTGGCCGAATAGTTTTTCCCTTTAGTACAGACAGTCCGACTTATTGGAGACTCACAAGAAATATCACTAAACTCTACCTTTAACTCGCCTTTCTTAGTAGGTACAAAATAAAATCTAAAATTCGGATCTGCACTAATGGCAATATCAATTTTTGCTGTCAATACAGGCTTATTATTAAAGGTAACTTTTAACTGATTAACAAAATTCGACCTTTTAACAAATCGGGTGACCTGGTCCATTTGCATACCCGTAATATTTGGATGGCTAATTAAAAGCTGAGTCAATATCGGTTCCCCTGCCCGACGTTCTTTATGCAGTCTGAACTTTACTTTTCCCAGCCGCTTCATAGCCGCATCTAAATCCGCTCCAATAGGAGCCGAACAGCCGCCACTGGCTTTAACAAACTTCTTCGACATGTAAAGCTTCCCGTCATTCATTTCTGCAATAGCTCTAATATAACTATAGGAATTGACGCGAACCCTCATAGCTAAATCAGCCTTTCCTGTCTCGGGTGTAAATTCAAACTCACCAACCAGCGGAAATGGGTTTTTATCGACAAATACAGTGATTTTCTTTATATATTTATCTTTTGTCTGTTTTATCTTGCTAATGATTTTCACGGGTACCAAAGCAGGGTCTTCCGCTCTATAGGGTGCATCTATTTCAATAATATCCTTGGACTCCTGAATTGTTTCGCCAGAAAAATACTGATTTTTAAGTACATTATTCCACTGTTCTTCATCTTTAGCCGCTGTTGCCAATATTGGCATAATTAACAGAATTAATAGCCCAATTTTGATTATTTTATTCATTTTCTTCTTCCCATTCTAATTCAGCAAATGCTGTGGTCACGTTTCTTTTATGAAACTGGTCAAAAAGTTTCCAATTATCTTTTTCTGAGTAGCCTACTTTTGCAATGGCCTCTTCAATAAACTTGCCTTCTGCAATCATTGAACGAATTTCAGTTAATAGAATCTGTAAGTAATTTTTTTCTGGCAGCATGCTTTTTGGCCAATCAGTAACAGCCGGACCATGACCGGGGATAACCATTTTATACTGATGCTTTTCCATTCGATTAAGTTCACTGAGCCAGCCCTTTAGACTGCCATCAATAACTGGGATATGTTCAATAAATAACAAATCAGACATCCAGAAGGTATCCGTATTCTGATCAAAAACTGTCAGATCATTATCCGTATGCGCCGTTGGGTGAGCAGTCAATCTTAATTTTCTTCCGCCTAGCTCAATAAATAAATGCTTTTTGACAGCCTTATCTGGCGGAATAATATGTTTATCCTCCAGCTTAAGATCTAATTGGTCATTGGCCTTTTCTATATAATAGCGCCCCCTAGTCGCCATTGCTCTGGATAGGTTTTTATGCCCAACAAATTGAACCCCAGGCAGTTTAAACGCAATATTGCCATAAATATGGTCAGGATGAACATGGGTATTGATAACATAACAGACCGGCTTATCCGTTGTCCTGTCAACCGCTTTTTTCAAAGCATAGCCTTGTTCTGGACTGCCCCCTGTATCAATCACTGCAACGCAGGAGTCTCCCACTATAAAGCCAATATTTGCTATTGCACCATGGTTGGTTTTATTTGGAAATTCATGCTTGCCAAAATGCACATAAATCCCTGGCCTCACCTCGGTAACAGAGAGTGCTGGTACAGCCATAGCACACTGCGCTGCAAATAAACTTAATAGCAATAATATCTTCATAATACCTCCTAAGCCTGACATAGCTGTATAAATTCCTTAGCCACTCTGGAACGAATAGCCTGTTTAGGTGCAATAATATTTAAATGCCAAATCAGCCCATCTTCAGAATTAATGCTTCTGGCAACTAGCCCCTCTCTTTCATTCCGCAATGCCTGAGAGGATGAAAAGCCGATTCCCAGCCCGGCTCTTACCGCTTCTTTAACAGCAGATACCCCAGTTACTTCTATCGATACAGGAGCAATAATACCAGCTTCCAGCAATTCTATTTCAACTGCTTTTCTGGCACCTGAGCCAGGTTCACGCCATATTACCTGATGTTTTGTAAAGACATCTAACGGGACTGTTACAGGGTATCGCTCGGCAAGCTTATGTCCTGCCGGCAAAATTAAAACAATTTCATCATTTTGCCATGGGATAACTTCATAGTTGCTCGGCAAGTCATTGACATCAACAAGCCCTTCTACAAAACCTAAATCGAAATCCGATATTTTTTCAATAATTTCATCCGTATCCCCTGTTTCCATCGAAACTTGCACGCCTGGGTTATTTGTCTGCAGCTTAACCACAAGGTGAGGCAGATAGTAGCTGCCAACCGTCATAGTGGAAACAATTCGCAGTCTCCCAGCATTCACCTGCTTTAAACTCTGTACATACTTAGCAGCTGAATTTAATTCTTTTTCCACTCGCAGTGCGAATTGCAGCAATCCCTCCCCTGCCGCTGTCAATTCAATCTGATGAGCTTTTCTAAGATAAAGCGGCTCACCGACAAAATCCTGCAGCAATTTTAACTGACCTGAAACAGCCGGCTGCCCTAAATGCAAAAACTCTGCCGTTTTGGTAATGCTCTTTAAACGGGCAACAACTGTGAAAGTGAGCAAGTGGTTAGGGTTCAAAATGGCTCCTGAATATTTAATTGCCAAAAGAAAAACGGTGCATCATATCAATAATAGAATGTATTAAAATTTTTACAATCATTTTAAATGATATTACCATACACAAATGATGACTTGATAACAGCACCTTAATTACGGTAAAGTTCAACTAATTTGTACTTCAGCCTAGAAACCCAGTTGAGCGCGGAATGATAAAGCCCTACTGATTTTTCCAGGCTCAATCACTTGAGGAAATGCGTGTGGCAGTAATTAAAATATCACCGGACCAGATCAAAAGAAAAAAACGTCGCGGGCCTAAAGGTCATGCGGTTGATCTTGCTGCTTTAGAAGAAATTCAGGCCTTATTAGGTGATGAATCACGGCAAAGGGATTTATTGATCGAGCATTTACATAAAATACAAGACCAATATCAGCATATTTCTTCCAAATATTTAGTTGCTTTAGCCCATGAGATGAAGCTGTCCCCCGCTGAAGTGTTTGAAGTCGCCTCTTTTTACCACCATTTTGATGTCGTTAAAGAAGGCCAAACACCCCCGCCGGCATTAACTGTCCGAGTCTGTGAATCAGTGTCCTGCGAAATGGCCGGAGCACACTCGCTGATTAATGCCTTAGAAAGCGGTTTAGGCGATGATGTCCGCGTGCAAAAAGTGCCCTGTGTCGGTCGCTGTCAGCATGCACCTATTGCCGTTGTCGGCCAAAACCCCATTCATCAGGCAACAGCCGAATCTGTCACAGCAGCTGTAGACAACAACCAAATCAAGGACACCATAACCGACTATATCAGCATGGATGACTATAAAGCAGATGGCGGCTATCAAACGCTGAAAAAAGTCCTCGAAGGCAGCATGAGCACTGAATCCATTATGAAAAAAATGGAAGATTCTGGCTTACGGGGCTTGGGTGGTGCCGGTTTTCCTGCAGGCAGAAAATGGCGTATTGTTAGCGGTTTTGATGCCCCCAGACTAATGGCTGTCAATATTGATGAGGGTGAGCCAGGTACTTTTAAAGACAGACACTACTTAGAAATAGACCCGCACCGTTTTCTTGAAGGCATGATGATTGCTGCCTTAACCGTTGGCTGTGATGCCATTTATGTGTACCTGCGTGATGAATATGCAGGCTGCCGACAAATTCTGACCAAAGAAATTGCCGATCTGCAAAATAACCCGCCTTCTTCCATTTATCAGATGCCACCCATTTATTTGCGCCGCGGTGCTGGCGCCTACATTTGCGGCGAAGAATCTGCCATGGTTGAATCAATTGAAGGGAAACGGGGCATGCCTCGCCTAAGACCTCCTTTTCTGGCTGAGGTTGGTTTATTTGGACGGCCTACGCTAGAACACAATATGGAATCTGTTTATTGGGTCAGAGATATTATTGAAAAAGGGCCGGAATGGTTTTCCTCCCATGGCCGTCATGAACGCAAGGGCTTACGTTCTTTCTCCATATCTGGGCGAGTTAATAAACCTGGCGTACATTTAGCGCCTGCCGGCATCACCATGCGTGAATTAATTGACGAATATTGCGGTGGCATGCAAGAAGGCCATGAATTCTACGGCTATTTCCCCGGTGGGGCTTCGGGTGGTATGTTGCCTGAGTCTATGGCCGATATACCGATGGACTTTGATACCTTAAATAAATATGGGTGCTTTATCGGTTCTGCTGCCGTCATTGTTTTTTCAAACCAGGACAGTGCAAAACAGCTAGCAGTTAATGCCATGAAATTTTTTGAAGAAGAATCCTGCGGACAGTGCACGCCTTGTCGAGTCGGCACAGCCAAAGCTGCAACTTTGATGGAAGAAAAGCAATGGAATACTGAATTGCTGGAAGAACTTGCTTCTGTAATGGTTGATGCTTCTATCTGCGGGCTGGGACAGGCGGCTCCAAATCCGATGCGATGCGTTGTTAAATATTTTCCAGACGAATTAAAATAAGGAGATTACTGATGGCTGCAAATCCAGAATTTATGAATAAAGCAACAATTGGCTTCACAATGAACGGTGAAGAAGTATCTGCCCTGGAAGGTGAAACGCTGATTCAAACAGCTAAACGCCTGGGCACAGAAATACCGCATCTCTGCTATAAAGAGGGATTACGAGCCGATGGCAACTGCCGTGCCTGTGTTGTTGAAATAGAAGGCGAGCGGACACTGGCACCGTCCTGCTGTCGCTCTGCTACAGCTGGCATGAAAGTTCAAACAGCCAGTGAACGTGCGATTAAGTCACAAAAAATGGTATTGGAACTGTTAAAGTCAGATATGCCAAAACAAGGGGAATCGCCTTACACTCCAAATTCTGAACTGGATTTATGGGTTAAAAAGCTCAATGTAGGCGAACCCCGTTTTGAAGCTCGGTCCCAGCCCATCGCTGATTTATCTCACCCTGCCATTGCCGTCAATATGGATGCCTGCATTCAATGCACCCGCTGTCTGCGAGCCTGCCGTGAAGAACAGATGAATGACGTGATTGGCTATGCTAATCGCGGATCACATTCAGAAATCGTGTTTGATATTGCCGACCCTATGGCCGCCAGCAGCTGTGTTGCCTGTGGAGAATGCGTACAGGCCTGTCCTACCGGGGCATTAATGCCCGCCAATGATGTGGGTCTAGAAATAGCAGACAAAACAGTTGACTCAACCTGCCCATACTGCGGTGTTGGCTGCTTAATCAAATACCATGTTAAAGATAACAAAATCTTATACACAGAAGGACGGGATGGCGATACTAACCATTTTCGTTTATGTGTAAAAGGTCGCTATGGTTTTAACTATATCCATAACCCATTGCGTTTAACTAAGCCTTTAATCAGACGCAAAGGCGTTGCCAAAACCACTGAGCTATTAGACCCTAATGATTTAGATAAGGTTTTTCGGGAAGCTACATGGGAAGAAGCATTAGACTTTGCAGCAGGCGGTCTTAAAAAAATCCGTGACACTCAGGGTAAAAAGGCACTGGCCGGCTTAGGTTCTGCTAAAGGCAGCAATGAGGAAGCCTATTTATTCCAAAAACTGGTTCGTACAGGCTTTGGCTCTAACAATGTCGATCATTGTACTCGCCTTTGTCATGCTTCATCCGTTGTCGCCTTGCTTGAATGCCTAGGTTCTGGCGCGGTATCCAACCCAGTCTCAGATGTCAGTGAAGCGGAAGTCCTTATCATCATCGGTTCTAATCCAACAGTAAATCATCCTGTTGGTGCAACATTTATGAAAAATGCCGCTGCAAATGGCACCAAAATTATTTTGATGGATCCAAATATTACATCAATTGCAAAATATGCAAGCCATGTACTGCAGTTTCGCCCAGACACCGATGTTGCCATGCTAAATGGCATAATGTACGTGATTCTTGATGAAGGTTTGCAAAACGATGTATACATCAAGAAAAATACCGAAGATTTTGAACAGATGCGGGCACATTTAAAAAATTATAGCCCAGAAAAAGTGGCACCTATCTGCGGTATTGATGCCAATACTCTACGCGAAGTTGCCCGTCTTTATGCAACATCCAAAAGCTCAATGATTTTATGGGGCATGGGCATTTCTCAGCACATTCACGGTACCGATAACGCACGCTGCTTAATTGCTCTGGCATTGATGACAGGCCAGATTGGCAAGCCAGGCTCAGGTTTGCACCCATTGCGCGGACAAAATAATGTGCAGGGTGCTTCAGATGTTGGCTTAATCCCAATGGTTTTCCCGGATTACCAGCCTGTTACCGATCCAGAAAATCAAGCCAAATTTGAAAAGCTATGGGGTGTAGATCTTGACCCTGTACCTGGCTTAACTACGGTAGAAATGATTCATGCCATTTTAGATAAAGAAGTGTTCGGCATGTTTGTTCAAGGTGAAAACCCTGCTATGTCAGACCCTAACCAAAACCATGTCCGTGAAGCATTTTCTTCACTGGAGCATCTTGTAGTGCAAGATATTTTTCTTACCGAAACAGCAGGGTTTGCTGATGTTATTCTGCCTGCCTCTGCATTCTACGAAAAAAATGGCACCTTCTCCAATACAGACAGACGTGTGCAAATGGGCCGACAGGCTGTAACACCTCCAGGTGATGCTAAACAGGATTTATGGATATTGCAAGAAATCGCCAACCGCCTTGATTGTGGCTGGACTTATAATGGCCCTGAAGATGTATTCAACGAAATGCGCCAAGCTATGGGCAGCATTGCAGGTATGACATGGGACAGAATAGAAAAAGAAGATTCGCTAACCTATCCATTAGAGAATATTGATGATCCAGGCCAGCCTATTATTTTTACAGATGGTTTTCCTACTGATTCCGGTCGTGGCCGTTTTGTACCGGCTGAATACATCCATGCTGATGAAATGCCAGATTCTGAATATCCTTTGATTTTTATAACAGGGCGTCAATTAGAACATTGGCATACTGGCAGCATGACACGTCATTCACCAACACTTGATGCAATTGAGCCAGACCCAATCGTAGCCATTCACCCTGAGGATATAAAGTCACTGGGCATTGAAGCGGGCGAATTAATCACTATAGAATCACGGCGCGGTAAAGTCGTCGCTTATGCCCGTGCTGATATAGGCATCCAAAAAGGCAGCATGTTTATGGCCTTCTGTTACAACGAAGCCAGTGCAAATTTGATTACTAATGAAGCATTAGACCCTTCAGCCAAGATTCCAGAGTTTAAATTTTGCGCGGTTAAAGCAAGTGCTGGCGGTGAAATAGGGGTTAGGATTAATTAAGTACAGGTTTTATTTTTTCTCATTCTCCTTGCCTTGTATGAGAACAGATAGCAGCCCCACCATTTTCTTGTTCCCATCTTTCTTGATGGGAACAAGTCTCTCTTTTCTGTGTTAGCCTGCAACAGCATTTATTAGCTGTCGCGCTTGAACGACGAAAGACCTTTTAGGCAGACCCTGCAAAATAATATCCAGCTAAAGTTTTACCCAAGGCGATTTCATCGAAGCAAATAAATAAAGATTAGCCAAAGGCAGAAATTCAATGCAAGCCATTGGTTTTACGGCACTTTAAAAGACATACTCCCTATCTTATTTGGCTGGTTTTTATGGGATCTATATGTAATCAATAACTTATAATAAAAACTGCGAGCAACTTATTTTTCAGGATGAAGGATTGAGCAAAGGTAAGAATACCGTCTTCAAGCGCTTCACCTACCACTCCCCAGTCAACACTGTTCTTCTATTTCGCTCCATCCTCTTCTCAACTCAGCTTCCATTTACTGTCGGGGAATTGAGACACCCATCTGCTGAACAAGTAAATATTCGCTGTTTCCTATGAAAACCCATCAAGATAAAAGTAGTATAAACTTCTAGCCAATCTTTAGTTTTATCCATATTTAATCCTATAAAGTCAATGCATTATAAAAATATTAATGAGAGCAATTGATTCGTAGCCACTATTTTTCTGCCTGGTATATAAATTGCTTTAAATAAAAACACAATCAACTCACTATGATCTCTATGAAACAGATACCCGCATTTATAATTTCGTCCCTGCTACTCTTTTCAGCTCCGACCTTTGCAAGTTTTAAGTTTTGTCAAGGAAATAGTGGCGAAGAAGGGGGCAGCGACACTTTTCAACAGCAAATTCCATTACAGGGTATTGTTGAGGTTGGAGAACTGCCTTCCGGAATTTCTGGTGTAGAAATTTTTTTAACGTCTCCAGTTGATATTGATATACAGCTCTATGACAAAGAGACAGGCAAAAAACTAATTCATTGGCCTAACGGCGTTCTGTCAGCCAGTGGCTACCAAAGCTTTGTTTACCATAACACTCTAATTGAATGGTCAGGCTATAACGGCGATGGTACAGGTTTAGGAAATGAATATATAAAAATATCCAATAATAACGACCCGTCAGCACCAACAAGTCGCACTTTTATTATGAAAGCTTTTGGCTATAAAGCAGGTTTAGCTGATATCGATTATTCATGGAAGGGTGCAAGCTGCGATACAGCTAGCGGAAATGGTTCTTTTCAACAGCAAATTGTACAGAATGCAATCGTAACTGTGGGTGACATCCCCATTGGCATTAACAATTTGAATATCAAATTAAAATCTTCAACGGATGTTGATATTCAGCTTTATGATGCAGATGATGGCAAGGCTATCATTGCATGGCCTAGCGGTCTTTTAAACGGAAGTACAACTCAGTCGCTAAGCTATCAAGGAATGAAGATTGAATGGTCTGGGTATAATGGCGACGGCAGTGGAGCTGGAAATGAATATATAAAAATTTCTGGAAAAACTACTAGAAACCTAACAATGAAAGCATTTGGCTACCATTCAGGAGCTGCTGCGGTCAACTATAGCTGGGGTGACAGCAATGACAACAGCGGAAATAATGAAGGAGGCGATTCACCGACAGGAGAAGAAGCAACGGTGAAATCCCAAATATTAAGTCTGATTAACAAAGCCCGCAGCCTGGGCAGAACTTGCGGAAGCACTTTTTATCCGGCAACTACTCCGCTTACATGGAACAGTAAGCTATATCAGGCAGCTTTAGGCCATTCCAATGATATGGCTACAAATAATTTCTTTTCCCATACGGGATCAGACGGAAAAAATGCTGGTTCACGAATCACTGCAGCAGGATATTCTTGGTTTACCTATGGAGAAAACATAGCCACTGGTTATTTTTCTGCTCAGAGTGTTATTGATGGCTGGCTGGCCAGCTCTGGGCACTGTAAAAACATTATGAACCCTTCTGTAACCAATGTAGCGGCGGCTAGAGCTACCGGGGGCCCTTATGGCATTTACTGGACGCAGGTGTTTGCGGCGGGCCAATAAATTTATTAAAACATGTGCTATATTTTCTTCAAAAAATTAACGCAAGAACCAGGTGCAATAGTAGTTGGACGAAGCCGCTAACGCGGAGAAAAGAACCACCACGCCGGTAATTAAAGTTGTAACCTCACTTCCTTCTATTCGCATAGGAAGGTAACCTGCAAGCTCATTAAACTAACAATGAGGTTACG
>JALSLW010000091.1 GCA_026988155.1 Methylomonas sp.
ATACAGATCTTCAGCTTCAGCTTATTGCGGGTGTTTACGCGGATACATCTGTAGATCCAAAGAATAATGATAAGAAAAAGGACGAAGAAAATAAAAGGGGTAGAGAAGATCAAAAAAATGAAGACGAAGACGATGAAGATGAAGATGAAGATGAAGATGAAGATTAGTAAGTTATAGAAAAACAGGCATTAACTTTTAAAGACTTAAGGTAACTGAAATGAACAAATTTAAGCGTCGAGATTTTATCAAATTAATGGGTATTTCTACTGCTTCAGTAGCGACACCTTCTATATTAAAAGCGGCAACAGGAAGTAATGTTGCTCCTCGTGTTGTAGTAGTTGGCAGTGGTTTTGCAGGATCAACAGTTGCAAAATATTTACGTTTATGGAGTGGCAATATGATTGATGTCACTGTTGTTGATCCAAAAAGCTCACACGTTTCTTGTGTAATGAGTAATCTAGTGGTGAATGGCAAACTAAATATGTCTGATATCACCTTTGATCACAGTTTACTAAGTGATAAATATGGAGTTAAATTTATAAAAAGTACAGTCATTGAAATCTATTCTGGACTTGGTGGAAAAACTGTTTCTTTGGCAGATGGTAGTACTTTAACATGTGATTTTGTAGTGCTAGCACCTGGTATAGCATTTGATAATGTGACTGGCTGGGACCAAAATATTGCCCCTCATGCTTGGATTGCAGGTCCACAGACAGAATTGCTAAGAGATCAATTAATTGATATTAAAGCAGGTGAAACTTTTGTTATGACAGTACCAAAAGCACCCTATCGTTGTCCTCCTGGGCCTTATGAAAGAGCTTGTGTTGTGGCTGACATTATGAAACGCAAGGGTGGCGGTAAAGTAGTGGTACTTGATATGAATTCTAAAATTATTGTAGAAGAGCATATGTTTTCCACTGCTTTTTCTGGAATATATGGGGATATTGTCGAGTATATTCCCAATGTAGAAGTTGACAGTGTCAATGGCTTAACTATCAACACATCAAAAGGATCATTTTCAGCAGATGTGTTAAATGTAATTCCTACTCATAAGGCTGGAAAAATTATCTCGCAATTAGGTTATGCAACGGTTGCTGGTCGTTGGGCTGATGTTGATCCAATTAGTTATGAATTGAGGAATGAAGCAGGAGTTTTTGTTATTGGTGATTCTAGCGGTACTAATCAACCAAAATCAGGGCATATGGCAAATTCACAGGCAAAAGTATGTGCTGATTCTATTATCCGAATGATTGCTAATCAACCGATTGATGATTTAGAAAGGCTTTCTAATTTAACTACAAACTCAGCATGTTATAGCCCTATTACCTATGAAACAGCAACATGGTTAACAGCTGGTTTCTTTTATGATCAAAATGAAAAGAAAATGAAAGCAGTTAAAGCTTCATTAGGACAGGCGGAAAAACATAGCGTTGATCATTACAAAGATATGTTTAGCTGGTCTCAAAACTTATTTGAAAATACTTTTATGTAAAAGGAGGATAAAAGTATTACGTACTAAGTACCCAAGTAAAATTAATTTAACTTTTTACTTATCTTTTTTACCATTTTAGGCTCTCAATAAATAGTTACGTAGCTCGCTATGCGCCTATTTATTGAGAGCCTAAAATGAAAAAAAATCCTGCGTAAAACTATTAAATTAATTTTACTTGGGTACTTACTTGCATATATTTAGTCATGTTCAGGATCATCAAGCAACTCTGGCTTCCTATCAACTGCCCCCCAATGGTGAGACTTTAGAATTAAAAGGGACAATTAATGAGTTTTATAATGATCCTTTTGTTGTTCAAAATACTGCCATTTGGCATGACATTTCTACGGCTTTCAAGTATGAATCTGGTTTTTCCTTAGAGGTGGGGCAGTCAGTACAAGTAGAAGCCAACCCAATGTGGATGGGGCAGGAACCGCAATTAAAGTACAAGTTGGTCCTATATAGCTTTACGGTTATTGAGATTAGTGTTTATATTAAATCCGTATATGTTTCGTAAGCATTTGACTCAATAAATAAATAAATGAATTAATCAATCAATGTTAAAAAGAGGAGTAGATAGTGAACAAAGCAATAATCTGGTTAGTGTTATTTTACGTAACCCAAGCCCAAGCTAGTTTGATCAATAGAGGTAATGGGTTGATTTATGATTCAATTCAAGATCTCACATGGATTCAAGATCCATTAGCAAGTATAGATATTGCAAAGCACCGGTCGCAAGGTGGGTCGGGTAGTAGTTTGATAGTCACTTTGCAAGAAAATGGCAATACAAATTTTGGTGATCGAGCCGTTATTTCTAACTTGAAAGGCTTAAATTATTTGGGTTTTAATGATTGGCGACGGGCTAAAACTGTTGGAAACACCCCAGCTGAAACTACAGGCACAATAGTAAATGGAGAGTTGGCAAATTTATTCAGAGATAATGATACAAGCATTTTTACGGGTGTAACAAATAAAAAATTCTGGGCGGGTAATCAACAATTTGCTGACCCTGCACATGGAGTTTTTAGTAACAATGGAGTGTTGCAGTTTGATACGGGGCGTATGGCACAGATAATGGTAAATCGCCAACTCAGCCAAGATTATGGCTATGTTTGGGCGGTTCGTGATGGTGATGTTTCACCTGTTCCACTGACACCAGCATTGTTTTTATTTGTTTCCGCATTAATGCCTTTTTTTTTACTGGGCTCTAGATTTAGAAAAGATTAGCTCAAAGCGTAGTTAGCTTTGTTTTTTGTTGGGTAAATTAAACGCATCATGATAGATTTTGGAACCCCTGTGTCACAAAAAACGATTCGCCACGCAACGAATCATCAGGCTCCAGACGCCCACCTCGAATTCGCACAAAAGTCATTATGTCAAGGCTGCCTAAAATGGCTCGACGGCTATTCGGAATAAAATTTTAGCCACGTTCGCTAACGCGAACATTGGCAAATTCCCCTGCGCCTTCTTGAGACTATCAGCCCATCCGAGGCTGACAGCGTTGGAATAAAAAAAGCTGGAGGCAGTGAATATAAGCTAGGTGAAAAGAAGAGTCTGACTTGGAAATAGAGGGCGTCCATTTTCAAAGTCTGCTGAGAAAACAAAGAGAAAGAGCCCGAGCTAAGTTTTGGCTCCTCTAGTGAGTAAAATAATTTCAGCTACTTAAAGTTTTTTTATGGAAAGTCTAGTATGAAACAAAGAGCTAGGCTCTGAATCTGAGTAAGGTAACGCGCATTAAATAACCTACCCAGATTGCGCAGGATTTTTATTCGTCTTCAAGGCGCTACGAAGGGAGCATAGCAAGCTATGTGACCGAAGTTGCAACGCTGAAGACGGATAAAAGACAAGCAAGATTGGTGGGTTATTTATTGCGAGTTGCCTAAGTTACTTGTCAGGTTTCACTACGTTATAACGCTTATTATTACAAGGTAGCAATATCAAAGAAATCAATTATCTTTCTTTTCTTCCTTTAAGGATTTGATAAATTCAACAAACCATGGCAATTGTTTAACGTTTTTCAGGTCATTATCATCGATAATATTTTGTTCGTCAGGGATCAGTCCATGGTCTCGCGCATTTTCTAAAGCTTTTAAACAGGCGTCGCTCTGACTATGCAGGGCGTATAAACAAGCCAGGTTGTAGGAGGCGGAACCTTTTTGAATTTTTTCGGCAGTTTCAAATGATTCTTTTGCTTTACTGTAAAGCTCATTATCCAAATTGACTTGTTTGCATTTAGCTAGTCCCATAAGAGCAACCCCATTGTCTATTGATGCTCCCAAATGCTCAGGTGAAACCGTTTGACACAAAGAAAATTTAGCAATGGCCTGTTCAAATGTTTTGACAGCCTGATCCGAAGGTTTTACGAAGGCTTGATGTAAAATTGCAAATCCCCAATAATAAAGTGCATCTGCATAATTTGAAGACGACTCTGGGATCGTTGAAAAATTATCGAAGGCTTGTTGAAATAATTGGTCAGCCTTTTCACCATTTTCTTGCCGTGCCTCAAGGGTTAATTTTTTCGCTTTTTCCAATTTACTGCCACTTAACAAATAGCCTAGAATCGACATATTCCTATCCTGTAAGGTAAAGTCTGGATTTAAAAAATACCAGACAGATTATTATAAAAAATGTTTAAAATGCCACGAGATTTAAAAGACTCATGAAGGTTCCTATTCTACATTGGTAACTGCCCAGCATGTTTAAATTAACTATAGTTATGCACTATCTGTAGCTTATGGGGTATAAATACGCTGGGTAGTTAGTTCTACAAATGAACTCAATTTCGTCTAATGCTTTTCCACCAGCTTGATACAGTCCCGGTAAAAGTTGAGGACTCAACTGGCGAAGTTTCCAATGAATTTTTGGTTATAAGCTTTAATGAGTTTTTGTGCTTTAATGAAGCTATATAGCCCATTTCCAGAATAAATTTTGCCCGAATGAAAGCAACTCCTGATAGAGCCACAAGCAAAGGAAAAAATTCATATAAAATTCCAAGGATTGTCGATTGGTTTTCAGCTGTTTCACTGGAAAGTTCACCTGCTGAATTTTCTGTTTGAGAATACCCTAAATCAACCAAGTCGCCCAGAATAGCCTGATCTAGTGAGCCTTGAATCATTCCTATCATTGAATAGCCAATATATTTAAAGACGAGAAAAGAAAGCCCGCCTATCACAGCCCACATAACCGCCTGCTTTTTTACAGAAGTAGCTGAAGAAAAAAACCAGACAGCGACCAAAATATTTATTATTCCAAAAAAAACACCCATGTTAAAACCTCTTTATAAAATTAAAAAAAGCCAATCCCTGGCGAAGAGTATTGATAAACATCCGTGTTTTTGTCGCAGCGTATCAAGTACCTGATATTATAAAAACATAAACTTTCAATAACCTTTCAACCTGGAAAAATGAATATTTTATTAATTGAAGATGATGAGGTTCTCTCTGATGGTCTAACTCATACGCTTTCCAATATTGGTTACAGTGTGACGGGAGCAACCACAGGGGCTTATGCAGAACACTTATTGAAAGCGCAAGGTTTCGACTTGATAATACTGGACTTAGGGTTGCCGGATATGGATGGCTTGCAATTATTGCGCAGATTACGCGGTCAAAAGCTATCCCTGCCGATTTTGGTTTTGACTGCACGGGATGATATGAATAACCGTATCGAAGGTATCAGTCAGGGAGCTGATGATTATATGACTAAACCATTTGAACTGAGAGAGTTGGAAGCACGGCTGCATGCTTTAGTTAGGCGCTGCTATGGAGGCTTTAGCCATATTATCGAGATAGGAAGTCTACAGCTAGATACCAGTAGCCACCAGATAATGGCTAAGGGAGAGATGCTGTCATTATCTGCGCGTGAAGCTGCAGTCTTGGAGGTACTGATGATGCAAAAGGGCAAAGTCATTAGCAAAGACAAAATTGCTCAGCATTTATCTTTACATGGTGATGCACTTGCAGATAATGCCATCGAAGTCTATATTCATCGCATCAGAAAGCGTATTGAGCCCTTTTATGCGAGCATTAGAACGCTTCGAGGTTTAGGCTACCTGTTGGAGAGTAAGCTTGATGAATAAACTTACCAGTTTGAAATCAGCAATAGCCTATCGGCTAATTATTCCGGTCATTATTTTTATTATTTTAGAAACGGCTTTATCTTATTTTGTCACCTTGCATTATGTTGAAAAAACCTATGATCGCTGGCTGCTGGATTCTGCGCGTTCACTGCTACAGGAAGTAGAAGTAATTGATCATAAAGTTTCTGTGAAACTGTCAGATAATGCACTAGACATTTTTAAATGGGATGACGTAGATACTACTTTTTTCAAAATCAATGTTGAAAATATAGGCGTAATAGCGGGTGACTCAATGTTGCCTAGCCCATCAGCTGACATAGCTGCAGAACAGCCGTTCTATTCAGATGCCAGCATTGATGGCAAAGCGATTCGCATGGTTTCATTGCTGGCATATGACGGGCTGCCAGGCAAAGTTTATATTCATGTGGCAGAAACTTTAAATAAACGTCAAGACATGATGATCGATATACTGCTGACTGATTTAATCCCTCAAATAATCTTAACTTTACTTATCAGCCTGCTTCTTTATGAGGCGATTAATCATGGGTTAGCTCCACTGCATAAACTGGCTGATGATATTTCTCAGCGTTCTCCCCGTGATTTAAGCCCGATCCCGGAAACACAAGTATTTACCGAGGTCAGGGCATTAACAGATACCATTAATAGTTTAATGGAAAAATTATCAACTGCCATTGCATCTCAACAGCGCTTTATTGCAAATGCATCGCATCAATTACGAACGCCATTGGCGGGACTGAAATTACAGGCAGAACGGGCGCAGCGCGAAGACAATATACCTGCTATGCAGCCAGCTTTGTCACAAATCAAGAATAGTGCCGATAGAATTTCACATATGATTACACAATTATTGGCCTTGGCTCGCTCCAGTCCAGTTGAAGGAGCTTATCAGATGGAGACAGTTGATCTATATGACCTAGCCAAGACTGTATGTGTTGATTGGGTGCCTAAAGCATTAGAAAGAAATATGGAAATAAGTTTTATAGCTGCCAGTCCTCCATATTTTGTTAAGGGAGACCGCATCTTACTATCTGAGCTGCTAGCTAATTTACTGGACAACGCCATTGCTTATGGACATGAAAAGGGCCATATAGCTGTCAGTTTAACTAGTCAGCCAGCTCTTTGTTTGAGCGTTGAAGATGATGGACCAGGGATAAAGGACTTAGAAAGCAATAAAATATTTGAACGTTTCTATCGTATTCCCGGCAGTTCTGGAAATGGCTGTGGCCTCGGGCTGGCCATAGTTAAAGAAATTGCAGATTTGCATCAAATAAAACTATTGCTATTAAGGTCTGTCAGCGGAGGAACTCGGTTTGATTTGCAATTTAATGAGGTAGATAATTAAATACCCCTAAGGAGCAAGGATTTAATAGCCTGGACAGCTGGCGGATGTTATTTTATGAGCGTCCTTGGCAATAATCAATGAGACTATAAAGCTTGAACCTGGAAAAATAGGTTGAAAGGTTAATGTAAGTTTGTAGGAATAAAATAATCACAGTAAGAGTTGCTCGCTTTAAATGCATCCTCGCAATAACACTGAGGTCATGCAATTTATTTTTTGCAAAATATTAACAATCCTGATTATGAATAATAAAATTAAGCAACCTATTAATTTTTTCCATAAAATCATTAATGTGGTCATAAAGATTCTTGGAACTCTGGTAGTGCTGGCGCTCGGTGGCTCATACTGGCTATATATTTCAAGTTAATTAGGTGAAAAAGTGAAATAATATATTGAAGTTAATAGGGTTTTCCCCCAACACCATTAAGTTAAGAGTTTTATAGAGCTAATTAAGCTTGGAGACGGGGCTTTAGCCCAGTATTTGTAGGGACAAAAGTCCCTACTCCGAATATTTTATGCCTAACTTAACGACATTGGGTTTCCCCTCTCTGGCACGTATAGCCAAGAATAGAGCTGGCGGTCCTGGAAACGGAATGTTACCAATAAAGGGCAGGAATAAGTTATTATTCAAAGCACTTGCCAGATATGAACCCTCCTTTTAGGATAACCTCTTTTTTGCCTTCTCAACTATGTCTATAGCCCTATTATTCATTATTCCTATAGTCCTATCGGTGGCATCACCTTTTGGTTTTCGGCTGCTTGGAAAAAACTGGTCAAAACTGGTGAGTTTTTTTATCCTGATCATGGCGGGGCTTGTAATTTTGCTACTGGACTTGGCATCTATCGGCAGTCCCCAGACTTTGAGCTTCGATTGGATTCCTCGGCTAGGGTTAAGCGTTACTTTGCGTGCTGACTCCTTTGGCCTTTTTATGGCACTGATTATTACTGTTATCGGGGCCGGAGTTTTTTCCTATACCTCTGAATATATGGGAGATGACCCACGTACAGGCACCATTACAGGCTGGCTTTTACTGTTTATGGCCTCTATGCTTGGCGTGGTATTAGCTGATAATATCGTTTTGCTTTTTGTCAGCTGGGAATTGACATCAATCTCTAGCTATATTCTTATTGGCACCAATAACCATGACCCTAAAGCTAGGGCGGGTGCTAAAACAGCCTTGCTAGTGACTTCTATTGGAGGTCTTTCGCTATTAGGAGCTATTGTCTTATTGGGAGTCGCAACAGGCGTGTGGAACCTGTCTGAAATGCCCGCCATACACAATCATCCTTGGGCAGCATCAATTTTTATCTTGGTGTGTCTGGCTGCCTTCAGCAAAAGCGCACAATGGCCTTTTTGTTTTTGGCTGCCGGGTGCTATGGCTGCTCCTACCCCGATTAGCGCCTATTTACATTCTGCAACCATGGTAAAAGCAGGCGTTTTTCTGTTGGCTAGAATGCACCCGATTCTTTCCGAACATGCTGCATGGACACCTGTACTGGTGTTTTTTTCAGCAGCCAGCATGATAGTTGTCATAATATCAATTCCCAAAGCAACTGATTTAAAGTCCCTTTTGGCTCACTCTACCGTTGGTGCGCTGGCATTGATGGTCTGTTTGATCGGTATAGGGACGCCATATGCTCTTAATGCAATGACCGTCTTTCTATTGGCTCATGCCTGTTACAAAGCTCCTCTTTTTCTGGTTGCTGGCTCCATTGACCATGCTGTTCATAATCGCGACATAAATGCCTTGGGAGGGCTTGCAAAAAAAATGCCCTATACTATGCTGTCAGCCTGTATAGCGGGTATTTCCATGGCTGGCATTCCTCCCATGCTTGGTTTTGCCGCTAAAGAAATGATTTTAGAAGCTGGGCTTTCTTATGCCCCCTGGCTAATTACACTGATTACTATTTTAGCTACTGCTTTCGTCATGGTGGCCTGCTGTGTAGTTTTGATTCCCGCCTTTGGAAAGAACAGCTGCTTAGTTGAAAAAGCCCATGAATCACCTTGGTCGATGCTCGCTCCAATGCTGTTAATTGGCATCATTGGCTTAGCCTGCGGTCTCAGGTTAGAAATGATAGAAAATCATTTGGTTTCACCCGCTGTCATTTCTTTGGGTGTCAAACCGGCTGGCCTGGGTTTATGGCATGGCTTTACTCTTTATCTTGCTCTCAGCTCACTTGCTGTGCTGGCTGGCTGGCTAGCTTATACCCAGCGCCAGGCGCTGTATAAAATTATACCTGTTCTGCCTAGCGGGGCAGTTATCCATGAAGTCATTTGGAATACTGTGCTTAGTTTTGGCAGGTCGCTTACCCAAATAATTCAAAATGGCTCCTTAACCTCTTATTTGGGGACAACTATAATAGTGACTTGTGCTCTGATATTCTATGCCTGGGTTCAAGTTGATGCGCCCGTAAGACCCTCTTTGGTGCAAAAAATTACTTTAGCTGAATTATCAGCAGGGCTTTTAATTATGGCAAGTAGCCTGGCGACTGCTTTTGCCCGTAAACGGTTACCAGCCATTGCAGGATTAGGAGCAATGGGGATGGGAATGACACTGTTCTTTATTGTTTCTCAGGCCCCAGATTTAGCACTTACCCAGTTTTTAGTTGAAATTCTTTCTGTCGTTTTACTTGTAGTTGCTTTTCGGCATCTCCCTGATTTTGTTGGAGAGCCCATTAAAATTCAATCTGGACGGTTAATTATTTCAGCATTGACAGGGTTGACAATGATGGTGTTAACCTTGGTCGCACTGAGTACAGAATATGGAGACCGAGTTAGCCTTTGGTATGGTTTGAATGCTTTAAGGCAGGGACATGGCGCTAATGTGGTCAATGTTATTCTGGTTGACTTTAGAGCCTTAGATACCTTGGGTGAAATTACGGTATTGAGTATTGCTGCATTGGGTGTAGGGGTATTGATGGGCGGTTTAAAGCAGATAAAAACAAAAAAGGAGCCAACATGAAATCTTCGCCGATTCTTGACATAACACTGCGCTGGTTAGTGGTACTGTTAGGGATAGTGTCATTTTTTCTGTTACTGCGGGGACACGATGAACCGGGTGGCGGGTTTTCAGGCGGGCTTCTGGCTGCCAGTGCCATTATCATAACAACTATTGCCTATGGGGCTGATGCTGGGCGCAAGCTGCTCCATTTTCAGCCGCTTTCTTATATCGCTGTTGGGTTGATTCTCTCGGTTCTTGCCGGTCTGTTTCAATGGGATGCCGTTTTTATGAGTTCTATATGGGTAGAGCTTTCTCTGGGATTTACCATAATTAAATTGGGTACGCCTTTATTATTTGATCTGGGTGTTTATATCGTAGTTTTGGGTGTTGTCAGCTCATTTGTACTGGAAATAGAGTCGATAGTTAAAATAAAAAAAGAAGGTTTGTAATGGAAATCATTATGAGTATTGTGATTGGCGTTTGTTATGCCTGTGCTGTATTTTTACTGCTGCAAAAACGGCTGCTGCAGATTGTTCTTGGCATTGCTTTATTGGGCCATTCTACAAACTTACTTATTTTTGTGGCATCAGGCCTTCATGGCAATAGTGTTCCCATTATACAGAATGGCCTAAAGGAACTGCCGCTGATAGCCGTAGATCCTCTGCCACAAGCATTAATTTTGACAGCCATTGTTATTGGTTTGGCGCTGTTTGGCTTTTCTTTGGCACTTGCCTATCGGTGCGTAGCAGTTCTGGGGCATGATGATATTGACCAGATCACCCACACTGATACCCTGGATGATCCCATTTCAAAAGTGGACAGCAAGGTTTCGTGAGTAATTTACTGACTTTGCCATTGCTGGTTCCGCTTATTTCAGCAACATTTGGCATTTTAGCTCGCCAGCATGCGAATGTTCAGCGATGGATTTCTCTCGCTGGCATTTCTGTCTATCTTGCAATTGGCTTTATTCTTATCAGTCATGTTCTCGACCAAAGCTACTTAACCGCCCAGGTGGGAGGTTGGCAAGCTCCCTATGGAATTACATTGGTTGCCGACCTTCTTTCTGCAATCATGATTCTGTTTACTGGACTGATAGTTTTTTCAGTCCTGCTATATTCACTGATGACTAGCAAACCCTGTGGTTTTTCCCCTGCCTTTCATCCTTTGGTTCACTTTCTATTGATGGGGGCGAGCGGTGCATTTCTGACGGGTGATATATTTAATCTCTATGTTTGTTTTGAAATTATGCTAATGTCCAGTTTTGCTTTAATGACGCTGGAGGGTAAAGCAGAGCAAACAGAAGGGGCTGTCAAATATGTGGTACTGAATTTACTTTCCTCAGCCATTTTTTTAGCAGGGCTGGGACTTTTATATGCCAAGGTAGGCTCTTTGAATATGGCGGATATTTCGGTTATTTCTCAACAGGCCGTTGCCGATGAAAAGGTGGGGCCCATCCGATTGGCTGGCTTGCTTTTTTTTGTTAGCTTTTCTGTCAAAGCGGGCATGTTTCCTTTTTTTTTCTGGCTTCCTGCAAGTTATCACACTCCGTCACCACCTGTATCAGCCCTTTTTTCAGGGATTTTAACCAAAGTGGGTGTTTATGCTTTGATTCGACTGCATACTTTGGTTATGCCAGGTGAAGTGCTAGGCTATAAATTACTGCTTACAATGGGGGTTGCTACAATGCTGATCGGTGTTTTTGGTGCCGCCAGCCAAATGCATATTCGTCGCATTCTTTCCTTTCACATTATTAGCCAAATAGGCTACATTGTGGTGGGAATTGCCATCAAAACTCCGTTAGCACTGGCATCAGCCATCTTTTTTATAGGGCACAATATTATTTCCAAGGGAAACTTGTTCCTTGTGGCAGGACTGGCATCTGATATAGTAGGTTCAGAAAAATTACATAAAACAGGCGGCATGTGGAAAGCATGGCCGCAATTGGGTATTATTTATCTGATTTCAGCTTTTTCTTTAGCTGGCTTTCCTCCGCTAAGCGGTTTTGTCGCTAAGTTTTCTATTGTCTGGGCAACAGTAGAATCACAGCTGTGGTGGGTAATGGCCGCTGCTATTTTTACGGGTCTTTTTACCCTGTATTCCATGATGAAAATTTGGGTTGAGGTTTTTTGGAAAGATCATCCCGATCCAGACAGAGATCTTACTTTAGGAAAAAACAGCAGACGTCTTATGCCTGTTAGTTTATTGGCAGGAATCATTATCTTTCTAGGCCTGGGCGGAGGACCTTTGTTTGATATTTGTTTACGGGCCGGTGAGCAGCTGGTTAATCCGGCAGGCTATATTCAGGCAGTATTGGGAGAGATTACATGATTGCTTTCGGCTCAATATGGCTTATGGCTCTTGCCTGGTGTTTTCTTCAAGGCTCAATAACGCTTGGCAACCTGCTGCTAGGCGGAGTGATAAGCACTTTTGTTTTTTCTATTAGCGTCTCTTATAATGGATTGGACGGTAGCTTAAGTCAGCTTAAGGCGGTTATTCGTTTAGTGTTTTTTATTATTAAGGACCTGGTGGAATCAAGCTTCCAAGTTGCATGGGATATCCTTACCCCTACTGTTTATGCCAGACCGCGAATTGTACGTATTCCTATTGATGATTTAGATGATATTGCCATTACAGTGCTAGCAAATGCCATTTCACTGACTCCAGGCAGCCTGGCACTGGAAGTTAAAGAGGATCGTCAAAGCCTGTATGTTCACCTTATGTATGCTGAGGATAGAGATGCTGCAGTAAAGTCTATTTACATTGATTTAGGCAATAAGGTTCGAGCCGCCTGTGCAATAACTGAAATAAAATCATGAATGTTATCTTTATTATCGTTGAAATCATGCTTGCTTTTGCTCTTGCTCTTTCTTTCATCCGGCTGGCTAAGGGGCCGACTATGGTGAATAGAGTGGTTGCATTGGACCTGATCGCAATAGTGGTAGTTGGTATGATGGCTTTTGAAGCCGTACGCTCTGGCGAACACGCCCTGCTTGATGTTGCCATAGTGGTAGGAATCACTGCTTTTATTGGAACAGCAGCGTTCGCAGTGCTAATTGACCGAGATGCAAGAGCACAAAAATGATTAATATTCTGGTTGCTTTTTGTCTTGTTAGCGGTGCTGTTTTTATGTTGGTTGCAGCTATTGGCATACTTAAACTTCCCGACCTGTATCAGCGACTACATGCATCTTCTAAAGCTGCAACGCTAGGCGTTGCTCTGTTGCTATTGGGGGCGGCCTTGGACAGTGGCGATATGGGGGTTGTTTCACGCTGTCTGATGGCCATTATTTTTTTCATTCTAACAGCGCCTGTTGGTGCGCATCTAATTACGAGAGCCGCCTATTATCAGGGCGAACCGCTAGCAAAGGAAACGCTCTCAGACGAATGGGCAGAAGACCGTTCAGCCCGGGAACCTTGAAATAAGTTGAACGTGGATTTATTTAGGTTGAATGTCGTTTTTAGAGCCGAACCTGGAATAGCACTGGATCAATACTAAAACGGTGTCAGGTTGAAAGGTTATTGAAAGCTTAAAACCATAAGATAGACGCTTAGGAATAAACATTGAATTATGGATAAGAATTTAAATGGCAAGGGCCATCACGAAGAACTTCCAGATCATCATGATGATCCTCTGATTGAATTTCTACATAGAACAATAAGGAATGCAGTTAAGGTTCTTGCCGTTCTTATGGTTTTTGTGATTATTTGGGGAATTGGTGATGTCATTTATGTGCTTTACATAAGGCTGAATACGCCCCCTGTATTTTTATTAAGTATTTCGGATATTTTAGCGACATTCGGCGCTTTTTTGGCTGTGCTTATTGCTATTGAGATTTTTATTAATATTACACTCTATATTAGAAATGATGTTTTACCTGTTAATTTAGTTGTTGCCACTGCACTCATGGCTATCAGCCGTAAGGTTATTATTTTTGATTTTAAAGAATTAACACCAATGTATATTCTGGCGACTGCTGCCGTTGTCTTGGCGCTTGGTGTAACCTATTGGTTAATATCAAAGAAACAATAAAAAAATTTAAACATAACAGACTTAGGAGAAAACCATTGAAAACAATAATTAGTTTACTGGCTGTGACGATACTGGCAGCAGGTTGTGCTACGACGACAACGCAGCATTCTAGTCAGCATAAGCATTGGGGCTATACTGGACACGAGGGGCCTGAATATTGGGGTACATTGAATCCCAATTATTCCACTTGCGATAAAGGCATGAATCAATCACCGATAAATCTGACAGGATTTATTGATTCTGATTTGTCGCCACTTGTGCTGTCATATCAGTCTGGTGGCTATGAGTCGCTTAATAATGGCCATACTATTCAAGTTAATTATCGGGCAGGAAGCAAGCTTGCTGTAACTGGCCGTGTTTATGAATTAAAACAGTTCCATTTTCATTCGCCTAGTGAAAATCATATTAACGGCAAATCATATCCAATGGAGATACACTTAGTTCATGCTGATGCCGAGGGCAATTTAGCCGTAGTGGCTGTTATGTTAGAAGAAGGCGATGAAAATGAGACTTTAAAGGAAATATGGAGCTCAATGCCTAAGGTAGCAGGAGACAAAAGTAGCTTATTGCCCGCTATTTCTGTTGAGGGCCTTTTACCGGTCAAGCGTGAATATTATCGTTTCAATGGTTCATTAACTACACCTCCTTGTTCAGAAGGCGTGCTTTGGTTAGTGATGAAGCAACCAGTTTTTGCAGCTAAAGAGCAAATCGCACAGTTCATGGGTATCATGCATCAGCCTACCAATCGTCCTGTGCAGCCGGTTTATGCTAGGCCAATTTTAGAATAGACATATTAAAATATCGAATATTGCAAAAGGTTTAAACCCTAAATCCTTTTGCATTTAGGGTTTTCCTATGTCCGGCTTAGCTTCGCACAAAAGCTGTTCCGTTAAGCCGGGCTCAATCTTGATGGCTTTCTGTAAAAAGTTTCAGCCCTCCTTGTGCGTTATCAACTGCTCCTAGTGAGAAAAAATTGATACTATGCTTCTTATTTGGCAGTAACTAAGCCTTCACCTACATTCAACTGACCTTTCTAGTTTAAGATATAATATTTTCTCGTAGTATTAATTTTAATGATAATGAGGTAGATTCCCTATGACTTTTACAAAAAGAATGTTTTCAGCAATTTTGCTGCCTATTTTTTTATGCTGTACAGTAGTTGCCAATGCTGCAGGTAAGATTGAAAACCCGACAATGGAGGAGGTTACTTATGCCATTGAAACGACTGTGAAGCACGCGGAAGAAGCGCTTGATGCTTTGAACAGTGGCGCAGATAAAGATGTTATTTTAGGTTTTATTGCTGAAACCAAGCAAATTGCAAAAGAAATTGAGGTAACTCGTCTTGGGCCAAATAAAATGAAAGCGTCATCTCAGATGAAAAAAGCGCGGTTTGCCGTTCGAAAAGGTGAAATGGAAAAGGCTAAAAAGCATCTTGAGGCTGGTGTGAAGCACTATCATGCGCTTCGTAAAAGGTTTTACGAATTTTAGGATTTGAAGGTTTTGCCTCATGCTGAAAAGTATGAGGCTATATTCCTATACTTCCAGTTGACCAAGAGTCGCTAGCCTTAGTTTTCTGTAGATATGAACATAATTGGAAACCTGTGTATCCCAAAATTGAATACAAAAGATACTGACTCACCCGCTAGAATTTTCACATTTTTTATTTGTGGGAAATGCTTGTCGCCATTTGCAAAAACAGCCATTAACTGCCTTCCTGACAGCATACGTAAACTGGCGGCCGAATTGTTAATTGTAACGACGGCTTGTCTTTCTCCAAGATCATTGCTTAGAAAAACTTGATTTTCAATGATAAAAGTACTGCGCTCAGGCTTTTTTTGGTCAGCCTTATAAAAAGGGGCTATATTTTCAAAAGGAAATGGCGGGTCTACAGAAAAAGCACTGCCAGTGACTGTTTCAGCAGAAACCGATAGTGAACTGCAAAAAAGAGCGCTCAAAACTAATGCTGTATTTATCTTCATTATAAACTCCGCCTTTTGTGTGTTTAATCATTTGGAATCTTCGCAATTTCAGGATCAAAAAACAGATCATCTCTAACATGATATATCAGTAGCATTGGAGGAGCAAGTATTAGCCTTGTTCAATATAAAATTTAAGTCATTGTAAAAAATAATCGAAAAGAAAAATTAGCCGTTTTATGGCATAATATTGGGTTCGTTTTTGTCGTGCCTACCATTCCCTCATGTCTGAAAGAAAAATTCTTGTTACTAGCGCTTTACCGTATGCCAATGGCTCCATTCACTTAGGCCATTTGGTTGAATATATTCAAACTGATATTTGGGTTCGTTTTCAAAAGCAAAGAGGCAATCAATGTCTTTATGTTTGTGCTGACGATACTCATGGCACTCCGATTATGCTGCGTGCTGATAAGGAAGGCATAACACCTGAACAGCTGATTGCAAAGGTAGAAAAAGAACATCTGGAAGATTTTGATGACTTTGGGGTGGCTTTTGATAACTTTCACAGTACGCATTCAGAAGAAAACAAAGAGTGTTCCTGTCTAATTTATACCCGTTTACGTGATGGAGGGCATATCAGTAAGCGTACGATTACCCAGGCTTATGATCCCGTAAAAAATATGTTTTTGCCTGATCGCTTTATTAAAGGCGACTGTCCAAAATGTGGTGCGAAAGAACAGTATGGAGATAACTGCGAAGCGTGTGGTGCAACGTATTCTCCCATCGAGTTAAAAAATGCAGTCTCAGTTGTCTCTGGCGAAAAGCCTATTGAAAAAGATTCTGAGCATTACTTTTTTAATTTGGCAGATTTCACTGAAATGCTTGACTCCTGGACTAAAGCAGAAGACCATCTGCAGCCGGAAGTCCGTAACAAAATGGCAGAATGGCTGGAAAATGGTCTACAGCAGTGGGATATTTCCCGTGATGCGCCTTATTTTGGTTTTGAAATTCCTGATGCACCTGGTAAATATTTTTATGTCTGGCTGGATGCACCGATTGGCTATATGGCCAGTTTTAAAAACCTGTGTGATAAGCAGGGGCTGGATTTTGATGAATATTGGGGCAGGGATAGTGATGTTGAGCTTTATCATTTTATCGGCAAAGACATTATTTATTTTCATGCTCTATTTTGGCCGGCAATGTTGAGCGGGGCAAATTTTAGAACGCCTAGTGCTGTTTTTTCCCACGGTTTTTTAACTGTAAATGGCGAAAAAATGTCCAAGTCACGTGGCACTTTTATTAAAGCCCGAACCTATCTGGAGCACTTAAATCCTGAATATTTACGCTATTATTTTGCAGCTAAATTAACTAATGGCATCGATGATCTTGACCTGAATTTTGATGATTTTTCACAAAGAGTCAACTCTGATTTGGTAGGAAAAGTAGTCAATATTGCCAGTCGAAGCAGTGGGTTTATCAAAAAAAGGTTTGACGGAAAACTTTCTGCAAATTGCTCAGAACCAGAATTATTCCAGCATTTTGTTGATGCTAATGCCCTCATAGCAGAACTGTATGAAAATCGCGAGTTTGGTAAAGCTATGCGTGAGATTATGGCATTGGCAGATAAAGCTAATCAATACATTGATGAGAAAAAGCCCTGGCTGATTGCTAAAGAAGAAGGCAAAGATGCTGAATTACATGATATTTGCTCAATGGGCATTAATTTGTTTCGCATGTTAATTGCCTATTTAAAACCGGTGATTCCTGCATTGGCAGAAAATGCTGAAAGCTTTTTAAATATTGATATTCAGGCTTGGCCTGCTGATGCAAAGCCATTGCTAGACCATGAAATTAAAAAATTTAAACCGCTGATGACGCGTGTAGAAGCGGATAAAATTGAAGCCATTATTGAGGCATCAAAAGAGCATTTAGAAAAAATAGCTGAACCCGCCGTTAAAAAATGTGAGCCTATTGCGGATACTATTGAGTTTGATGATTTTGCCAAGATTGATTTGCGTATTGCAAAAATCATTAAAGCAGAGCATGTTGAAGGTGCTGATAAATTATTGCAGTTAACGGTTGATATTGGCGATGAAACCCGAAATGTTTTCGCCGGCATTAAATCTGCCTATGCTCCAGAAGAGCTTGAAGGAAAGTTGACTGTAGTAGTTGCTAATCTGGCACCCAGAAAAATGCGTTTTGGACTTTCGGAAGGTATGGTTTTGGCTGCGGGACCCGGTGGAAAAGAGATATGGGTTTTGAATCCTGATGAAGGTGCTCAGCCAGGTATGCGGGTTAAATAGCATGCATCATTTATTTTCATTGTCTATCGTTCAGAAACATTAGAGAGATAAAAATGTTTTGTTATCACTGTCAAGAAGCAAAAAAAAACCTAGTCTGTGACAAGACAGGAATTTGCGGTAAAAAAGAGAATGTCTCCAGTCTGCAGGATTTACTTATGTTCAGCTTAAAAGGGCTGGCGTACTATTGCTGCCAGGCTGAGGAGTTTGGGCTGGTCAGTGATAAAACCAACCGATTTATGGCGAGAGCTCTATTTTCAATGGTTACCAATGTCAACTTTTCCGCAACGGAATTTGTAACCTTGATTGATGAAGCTGTCAGACGCAGAGACTCTGTTAGAGATAAGTTTAAAGCGGCTTATCAGCAAAAGCACCAGCAGGAGTTTCAGCAGCCGTTGGCCGAAGAGGCAGAGTGGCAATATGACGCAGTTGACGAGCAGGCTTTTACGGATAAGGGTGCCAAGGTAGGTGTGGAAAAAGACCATGAATTGCTCGACCCAGATGTACATGCCCTTCAGGAAACATTGCTATATGCAGTAAAAGGCATAGCTTCTCTAGCTGTACATAACCTGGAAATGAAAGTAGATCCGCTGCAATATATAGATCAATATCGTTTTATCCATCAGGCCCTGAGCTTTACGTTAAACAAAGACAATGAGCTTGAAGATGTTTTGCAACTAGTTTTACACAGTGGAGAGCTGGGGTTAACCGCAATGGGCCTGCTGGAAATAGCCCATTGCAAAAAATTTGGCGATCCTGTGCCGACTACGGTATATCTTGATGCCATGGATAACCCTGGCATATTGGTTTCAGGACATGATCTGCAAGATATTGAAGACTTATTGGAACAAACTGCAGATACGGGCGTTGACATCTATACCCATGGCGAAGCGCTGTCAGCACACGCCTATCCGGCATTTAAAAAATATTTTAATTTAGTCGCTAATTACGGTGGCGCCTGGCAAGCTCAAAAAACAGAATTTCCAAAATTTAACGGGCCCATTTTAGTTACTACCAATAGTATTCAGCAGCCGAAAAAAACTTATGAAGAAAAGCTATTCAGTACGGGCATGGTTGCTTGGCAAGGCGTGCAACATATAGCTGATCGTAAAGCAGGACAGCGCAAAGACTTTAGTAAAATTATAGATGCAGCCAAACAGAGCAAAATGCCCACAGCTCTCACGGAAGGTGCTTTTGTTACAGGTTATGGCCTTAAAGCGATAATGAAGTTAACGGACCAAGTTGCAGAAGCAATTAAATCAGAAAAAATCAAGCGGATTGTTGTTATAGCGGGAACAGATGGCCGCCACAAAGAGCGTAAATATTACACAGAGCTAAGCGAAGCATTGCCAGAAACCACTCTGATTCTCACGGCCGGGGACGTGAAATATCGTTTCCTAGCGCATGATTTTGGCCAAATTGAAGGTATTCCTAGGCTGTTGGATGTTGGGCAAAGCAATGATTTTTCAATTATTATCAGTTTCATGCAAGGGTTGTTGCAGACATTGGGGCTAAGTGACTTTAATGCTTTGCCAGTCTCCTTTAATATTGCCTGGTATGAACAGAAAACTATTTTAATCATGTTGGCGCTGTTTGCAATGAATGTTGAAAATATTCGAGTTGGCCCAACTTTACCACCATTTTTTACTCCGCCAATTTTAGACTTGCTGGCTGATAGATATGGTTTAAAAGGTATCGACACAGTAGAAAATGATATTGAATCAATCATGGCTGGGAACTGAGCCGACTCCCTGCTGGAGAAGGAGGAGTCATAAAACTCAAAAAATTTTGGAGCATTTAAAAGGATGACGCAATCTCTGATTGAGCAGATTGATGCTCTATTGCCACAAACACAATGTACGAAATGTGGCTATACAGGCTGCAAGCCTTATGCGCAGGCAATAAATGATGGCAATGCCGAGATAAATCAATGTCCGCCTGGCGGGGCTGAAGGTATCAGAAAACTTGCCGAACTGTTAGGTGTAGAAGAAAAGCCATTAAATCAAGACTTCGGCTTTGAGCGATCAAGAAAAGTAGCGTTTGTAAAAGAAGAAGATTGCATTGGCTGTACCAAATGTCTGCCACCTTGCCCTGTAGATGCCATACTTGGTTCCAACAAGCAGATGCATACTGTTATTGCTGATGAATGCACAGGCTGTGAGTTATGCATCACGCCCTGCCCTGTAGATTGCATCGTTATGAAAGATTTGGAGGTGTCCTCTGTCTGGAGCAAGACTTGTGCAGATCATGCCAAACAAAGATATCAGAATAAACAGCTTCGGTTGCAAAAACAGCTGGATGAAAAGGCAGAGCGCCTAAAAAAACAAAAGCAGAGACTGGCTAAACTGAAGACCAAAAAATAAACTGTTTATTAGTTTTTCCCGTATAATTGCACCTCTACATATTATGCGCCCGTAGCTCAGCTGGATAGAGTGTCGCCCTCCGAAGGCGAATGTCGGATGTTCGAATCATCTCGGGCGCGCCATTTATTTCCCCCCCAAACTAGATAGTTCAGAGTTATGAATTTTGAGAGCATTACTCTGCCGCAGAGCAGATTTTAGTCACGGATGTCGATTGGAATAGTCGCTACGTTCACTGCAGTTCTTAAGTACCCACGTAAAATTATTTTAACCGGGGTTCTTGCCAGATAGTTTCGGCATTTTTTGGGTTGATTCCTAAATTATGATGGCTCTACTCTACAGGTTTAGAATAGATTAGCCATATAACGAGCTCTGCATCACTGAAAACACCTACCCAAAAAGTGGAGAAACGCGAAATTACAATGCAAGATATTGGTTTAATAGTGATTTCAAGAAACACAAGCATAACTCCCAGGTTGGGGGTATACTTTTTGAAAGTGCTTCGGGATCAATAAATTGAGCTATAAACCATAGACAACTGATTTTTTTAAGCTAAACACTGCTCAAAAACTTCTATCGCCTCTTCACAGGAAATAATATCCTTTTCGCTGTTCAAAATATAATGCGCTAAATTTAAGATATATTTCCAGTGATTCTTATTTTCGATAAACCGAAAGGCCTGCGAAAACAGTTCAATCATTTTTTCTTCGCGCTGAGCTTCTGAAGTAATAAAATATTCTAAATAGCCATAGGCTTTTTTAACATCAGAAGAACCGCCATAGTAATTTAAGGCATGCGTATTGATAAGATTAAAGCTAAAGGCTTCATCATCTCTTATTGAAACATATTTTGCTTCAGCTAAAGGCCCAACTAACAGGTTAATAATATCTGCTTCATAAGCGGTTTGATACTTTAATTGGTCCGACAAAGACAAGGTCTCTGGGTTATCTATTCCTGCAAGTGGCAAGTTTTGAATTAAATGGCCATCTATTACTTTGGCAACTGCAAGTTTATCTGATGCAGTTGCTTTTTTAATCTGAATTTGAAAAAACACGGGTGGCAATTTTTTTTGCCTATTGCCTAAATAAATGCTGGCGGCATGTCCTGCTTCATGAAATGCCGTTTGATGAGTGAGTTCCTGGATATTTTTTATGTAAGAGTAATCTGATTGATAATTGCGCTGCATGACTGTCTCCAAAAAAGCGGCTCAAAAAAAATGCGGTCGGAGAGACCGCACGAGAGGAAGGATTTGATAAACTCTAAACCTTCTTAAAGGAGAAGGTGCATACAAGAGTTGGATACAGTTTAACGAGAGATTTTTTTTTTGAAAACGTGACATTTTGACGCGTGACAAAATGTCGCTCTAAATGGCACTCTACTTGCATTATATATCTATTGGCCGGTGATATTTCTTTAAAAATCAACAAGAAAATTGAAGAAATAAACAAATGTGCGCTATATGCCCTGTTTTATTGTGGGATATAACACGATTTTATTTTTTTGTTCCAGGGTTGAGGCATTTGGAGGTTTCCAGAAATAAAATTAATTTTTTACTCGATGGCAATCGCTGCCAAATTATTTCAGGCACTAGCTTATAAAAAGTTCTGTTAATTGTTCAACTTTGCTAAATTCGGGTTTAATCTGATAGACGCCACTGCTATTTTTGCTTTCGTCCATCCCTCTGACAAATAAATATTTTACTCCTCCAACATGTTCTTCATAGCTATAGCCGGGTAATCTGTTTTTTAGATATTGATGCAGCACCACAGAATATATCCAGTATTGCAAGCCGTAATTATGTTCACGCATTGCTTTGACGAGAGTGTGTTCTTCATAAGTTTCTAGGCTATTGGACTTATAATCTATTACATAGTACTGGCCATCGTATTCGCAGATCAAATCAATAAATCCGGTTAAATAACCACAAAGTGTTTTTTTAGACAATGGCTGATAGGTTGGGTCATCTTTTAAAATATGATTAATCTGCTTGGCATCTAATGTCTGCATTGAAAGATAAAACGGCATTTCTTTTAGGCATTGGTTTGCTTTTAGACTATTTAGAGAAAACAGATTATGGTCTTGTGATAGAGGCGTATTAACAGCGTGTTTAAGTAGCAGGTCAATTTGTTCTGGCACTGCTGTTTTTAATCCATAGCGCAGGCAAGATTTTTCTCGCTGTTGGCTGATATCATTTTCCTCCGCCAATATATGAAAAGGGATATTTTCTAACAGATCATGAATAACATTCCCTGTATGCGCGCCACGGGGCAGTTCTGAATAATTAACCTCCGCCTGGACGGCAAATTCTTCCTGTGCTTTGTCATCTGGCAGTTCAGGTGCATCATGAATGCTTAAGGATGATAAGGCGGTATAGCTGCTCATCTGCCAAGGAGTATAAAGTGCCCGATGCCTTTGTTTAAACCCTGTCGGTTTTTTTGAGGCTGGTAACTGATAGCTAGCTGTAATGGTTTGTTCTGCTTCAATCAGCTGGCATTCAAAAACAGCTGGCTGTTCAGTGCCATAAGCTTTTAATTTTTCCTGCTGCTGTATAAAATTGTCCTCATAAAAATCTAACAGGTAGGCCATTGCCGAGTCATTGGCTTTATCTTTGCTTCGCACATCAGCCCAATTTAAGTAGCATCTATATTTTGCACGGGTAACAGCAACATAAAAAACTCTTAAATCTTCGGCCAGTTCTTCCTGCAGCGCCATCTCCCGATGCTGTTCAAATAAAGCAGAACCTAAATCAGCAATCATCTCATCATTTTCGTAACACTTTATAATATGCCGTTCCTTTTTTAACTGAACACCTCGCTGCCATAAAAAGGGGCAGAATACGATTGGGAATTCCAGTCCCTTAGCGCTGTGCATGGTGATAATTTTAACTGCATCTTCATCGCTTTCTATGCGCAGCTGCTGTTCATCAGAGCTTGAGTAGCCGGCGACAGCCTGATTGATATTATGCTGCAGCCAATCCAGAGTTTTATTTACGCCTAAATGTTCATCTATTGCAGCCTGCTGAATCAGTTCTATGCAATGCTGAAGATTGGTGATGCGTCGTTCTGCCAATGCTAGCATTGATAGATGGGGCAGTATTTTTTCATTGTCCATTATTTGTCGCATCATGACCATAAAGCCGTTTTTATGCCAGCTTTGCTGATAATCTAAAAATCGTGACAGCCATCCATCCATAATAAGCTCATCATTAAGTGCTTTAAATAATTGCTGGCCATTAAGGTTAAAGCAGGACAGGGTCAAAGCCTGTTTAAGCAAGTGATTATTGGTGGGCTGAGCAATTGCCAGCAATAGGGTCAGCAGATCTGTCGCTTCCGCTGAGGAAAATACTGACTCTCTGCTGTTAATAACAGCGGCAACACCGGCTTCATTTAACGCCTGCTGAAAGGCCTTTGCCTGAGGGTTGCTTCTTACTAAGATGGCGATATCTCTAGGCAATATTCTAGTGCTCTGACTGGCTATTTGGATATTATAGGCAGGGCTGAGCAAAGCCAATATTTCATTAACAGTGGCTATTTTTATTTCATTTGCAGCCTTTCCTGCTGACCAGTGTTCATTATCGGTTTTATTCAGCGGCCATAAGACTAGTGGAGGAATCTCTTGCCCGTTTTTAGTAACGGTGCCTTCTTTAGCTGTTAATGCCGGATTAACATTATGAAACTTGAGGCTCTCGGTATAAAAAGGCCGCTTTCTGGCAAAGAGGCCATTTACTCCGGCGACTAACTTAGGGTGAGAGCGCCAATTGCTTCCTAAAGTAAAATGATGCTGAGCCTGTTGCTGGGCTGCAAAATACGAATGGATATCTGCGCCTCTAAATTTGTAAATGGCTTGTTTTGGGTCACCGATTAAGTATAAATAATGTTTAGGAGAATCGAATAGCGTTGAGAATATAAACCACTGGCTCTGGTCTGTGTCCTGAAACTCATCAATTAATGCGGCCTGATAACGATACTGAATTTCCTGGCGCAATAGCTGGCCTTTTTTCTCTTTTAAGGCAGAAGCAAAACGGCTGATTAAGTCATCAAAAGAAAGCACATTAAGCTGCAGCAGCCGTTTGTCCACTTCAACTGTTAATGTTTCTAACAGTGCTCTGCGCAGGGTAAGGCTTATAGTCTTTATGGCATCATCAATTCTATCAAACAGAGCGGTATCAATAGCGAGAGCATTTAGATAATTTAGTTTTTGCTCATCACTGGGCAAGGGCTTGGCTTTGCTGGTTTTAAATTTCACACCATTTAAGGAGTCAAGCAAACCCTTTTCAGTCAGCATGGAAAAATCAGGCGATAAAGTACTCTCCCCGTTAAGCCATTGGATTAAGTTTTGGCTATTATGCTTAAATACAGTAGTAATTGTTTTTTTGAATTTACCCTCAGGCAATTGTTCTTCAATAATGCTGAAAGCAAACAGGATGGTTTGTTTGCTTTTTTCTATCAGCTGCTTAAGGTCAAGCAGCTTTTGATCTAAGTCCTGATAGACAGGGTAAACAGTCAAATCGGCAGCAATAAAGTCAACACTGGCAAGCAATTGGTCAGGCGTTTTATATTCGGCAGTTAATAAGGAAGCCTCCCAGACTGAGCGCGGATAAATCTGCTTTCGCCAAAAATCATCAGAGCAAGCCTGTTTGACCGCGCTAATATCGCCCGTTAATTCAGAGTCAAATAGCTGTCCGCTTTCCAGTGCATGTTCAGCAAGAATGCGTTGACAAAACCCGTGAATGGTAAAGATGCCAGCCTGGTCGATATCTAGCAGTGCATTATTTAACCTTTGAATAATTAATTCAGGCGCCAGGTCTAGAGAATCTAGCCATAGCCTTATATTGACATCAATTTCATGCTGATCATCTGTTATGGCTAGACGGGTTTCTGCAAGCCTCAGCCTGATCCTGTCTTTAAGCTCCTCAGTTGCCGCCTTGGTAAAAGTGACAACGAGAATTTGTTTTATATCAAGCTCTTGCTCAACCACAAAGCGCAAAACCAGCATGGCAATTGCATAGGTTTTCCCTGTTCCTGCGCTGGCTTCAATCAGGTTGATAGCCTTAAAAAGCTCGGTAGAAGATGGATTAAAGCTGGCTTCTGGTGTAGACATGCTGTGAAATATAGACCGTAATTAGATGATAATTGTTTTTGCGGTGTTGGGGCTGAAAGCATTATTTCCATGTAATTGGCTTGCCAGTCAACCTTTTTGCAGATGCTACGCTGCTGATGAAAATGCACTCACCCATCTGGTGAATAGTGAAAAACTGGATTAAACTGTTTATTTAACAAGTTACAGTTAAACTAAGCGTTCAACTGATTTATTTAGGCTAATCTCACCAGCCAAAGCAATAGCCTGTAAGAATATCTGGAACGGGGGTATTTAGCAAATTGGTAATCTAAGCTGTGGTTTATTAATGTGCAATTAATGGGAGAAGAGAGATCTTCGCTTTTAAACACGATATAGAAAGTTATCGCTAGTGTGAGACTGTTGATAATAAACGGGGTTTCCGGGAGGAATACCCCGTATGGTGTAATCTGATTTTCTAGTTAAATATTCCTTTACCTACGGGAAATTCTTCTAAACCGAGCGGTTCTGAAACGGGCTACCCTTGAGTTTGCGCTGGAAACCCCATCATTAACTTCGATAGTATAATAATATTTCGTGCGCTTAGTCAGCCCCGTAATGCGCACCGAATGTTTTGTTGCCAGACTACTTACACTTACCTGAGAGTTGAGATCATCAGCACTAGTTCCATAGTAGACTGTCCCAGTGGAAGGGATGTTAGTGGTCCAGCCAATAGTGATGCCCTCGACTGATCTATTGCCTGCAAAGCGAGATGAGATCTTGACGGCCACCTTGGCAGGGGGCGTGCTAGATTGCACTGTATTGCTAGAAATAGACAAATTTTCCGCAGCATCAAAGGCTTTAACAGCATAGCTGTAGCTTGTATTTGCAGTGACAGAATTATCAGTGAAGCGGGTATCAGTGCCTGTGTTAATCTCTACGCCGTTTCTGTAGACAATATAGCCTGCGACACCTTCATTATCAACGGACGAACCCCAGCTTAGCTCAACCGAAGAGGATGATTTAGCAATTGCTAAAAGACTGGAAGGTGCTGAAGGCGCAGCAGTATCAATTATGACGGGGCTGTCACCAACGAATTCAAGGGCACCTATATCGGGCAAAGAACCTCGAGTAGCTTTAAAAAAGTCTTTATTTACACCATTTAAAGGTTTTGCTGCATTTATTGCAGGTGAGTTTTTCAATAATTTAAAAAATGCAGGTGTCAGCAACCCCGGCATTGTTGACCCTTTTCTGGCCACTTGAGGGTCGCCACTAAAATCTTTTGATAATGCGACTAACTTAGGCATGGCCGTCCAGTTGTTATTGGAAAAAGCAACCCCGTTCATGTCAGAAATATGGTTATCTTTCCCTGTAAAAATATTATTTTCAATTCGGGTATTAATATTGACCATCTTTTCTTTTACACCGCCAATGGAAAACCTTCCACCAATGATTGTATTATTTGCAATCAGTACATTTTTCAGTCCTGGGTTGATAACCGCCTCTTCAGACCAAGTATAGGCATCAAAGCTGGAGTTATATACCAGGTTGTTGATAATTTTATTATTTGCAGCGCGGGGAACTGCGGGAGCTTCATCAGCCAGGAGAATACCCATGTATCTGCCTTCCCAAACAGGTATTGCAGGTTCTGAAGAAACATAGGCCAGGTTGCGTTGAACCAGGCTGTTGGTTGCATCTGAAAGATATAAATTGACTGTCCAGTTGTCATAGGCAACATTGTCTTCCATTGTACAGTGATCCGCTTCATAGCAGGTTATGCCTTCTCCCCAATTGTTGTACGCTGTGTTGCGACGCAAAATGGTATAGGAATTAAGGCCAGGAATTAAAGCGGTAGAGCTGTGGTTTCTAGCGGCACTTAGCCCTGCGCTCCACCCTGATCTGATCCGTCCATCATTAAAAGAATTTCGGAATGCGGCCTGCCAGATAGTAGAGTCTTCAACTATATTGTAGTCGCCATGAATCAATATTCCATGCTCCCATGTATGATGAACATTCATTTTACTTATTCTATTATGGTGCCCTGTTACATCTACACCGTAACCGCCCAGGTAATGGCCTTTGATATTGCTATTTTTTAGCTCAAAACCTGAAACAGTATTATTGTCCCCGCCAATCCCTATCAACGCACCCCAGTCTTCATTGGGCAATGTTGTTTTTCCGTCTATAACGGGTTTATCATTTTTATATGCCGACAGAGTAATGCCGTCTTGCCAAATAAAAAGAGTTTCATGGTAAGTCCCACTTGTTACATAAACTGTGTCGCCACTTTGCTCAGTCTGTCTCAATGCATATTTTATAGTTTTAAATGGCGCTGAGAGTGATAGGCCTGTATTGGAGTTGCTGCCATTGGGAGAAACAAAGTAAGTTTCAGCATAGGCCTGCCTAAATAATAGCAGTGTTAAAAAGGATGAAATTACAAATAGCTTGTTGGTTTTGTTGGTTGAAATATTAGTTCTCATAGCTCATTTTCTAAATAGTGGTTTAGCCGGTTATTAAGAAGGTGTGCAATGGTCTTTGAGCAGCAATATTGCTACGCGAGGATCTTGCAAACCCACCGTCATAGGAGAAACTCCCTTAGACTGGAAATTTTGCGTCACTATCTTTCGATAGTTTTGCCATTTTTCAGATTAAAATGCGCCTGTCTGAATAGAAAAGAGGCAAGACAATGCTTGCTGTAATTTCTGTTTGCTAAAACAGTCTAACGAAATAAGGTTATCCACTTTGTCTGCCTTTTTTTCTGGTCAGGCTGGTTCAATCGTTGCGTAGTCAGCTATGCATCTCTTAAGGTAGCCTGCCCAGAATCAGGCAACGCCGCAATCTTGATATTTTCATTCCATTAGACTGTTTAAAAGTGTAGATAATATTCTATTTTTGTAACCAAACCTAGATCACAAAAACGCACTTTTGAATCATCGTTATTGAATTGTTTGGGGCATCTGATTATCCATTTTTTTAATCGGCGCGCTACTGAATTTTCTATAGTTGCTGTAACCGAATAAAATTATTCTTAAAGCAGTTTGTGTGCCAAATTTATCAAATCCTTTATAGGCAGGCTAGATGATATTATTTTTGAAACCTCAATAGATGAAACTATCCTTGATCTGTGGCTTTAACCCGACATGGGAAGCTTATCTGCAGGAAAGTAAAAATAAGTCTGGGGATTATGCAAAATTATTATGTGAGAAAGCGTTTAAATGTCTAAAAGTAAAGGGTTTAATACTGAGAGGCTGCAATAATGAGGTTTTTTTTCTGTCGCACGATAGCAACAGATGGCATTTAATTTTATATTGCTACAAATGATAGGTTAAAGTCGGTTGTAGACAGCTTATACGAAGTTAAAAGGGTTAGATGGTTAAGGAATGAGAACGGAATATGGGGAAATGTCCCGTTATTTCGTTCACGTTTCCAAGCTATCGATTGATATCTTTAAGATGAATGATAGCCGGATACCACTGCAATCACGTTTCGAAACTTTCACTCTAATCAGAAACTAACTCTTTCAAATACTTATATAGCAAACGAGATGATTTAGGCGACTTTGCTGCCTTAGCCTCTTTTTGGGCATTGCGCTGTAATTGTCTTAAATACTGATTATCAGCTGTAGGAAATTGATTCATCAAATCAGTAAGCACATCATTGTTTTCACAGGCAATTAATTTATCCCGCCATTGTTCGGCCTGATGATGCTCTCTTACTCCATGAGCACTTTTAGTTTTTAGCCGTTCCAGCACCTCAGTAACTATTTCAAGGTCTATTTCTCTAAGCTGGGCAGTAATAAATTTAAGCTGCCGTTTTCTGGCAGATTTTGTTGCAGGCATTTTTTTTGCATCTAAAATGGCAATTTCGATCTGCTGCGGCATTGCCATTGATGCTAGCTGTTCATCGGATAAATGCGTGAGTTCTTCAGCCAATTTAGCAATTTCTGCAATATCTCTCTTTATCTGTTCTTTATTCGGACGAATCGTATAATATTCTATTAAATCTCCATTTTCATCATATTCCGGCTCTTCACCGCCACCATAGGCGACTTCATTATTATCTCTCATTATTAAACCATTGCGATTAGAAACACTATAAATATTACTACAAACCCTATGGGTATCAGTACACTCATCCAATCAGATTTTGCTTCACGGGTCTGCTGCATAGATGCTTTAATGCCCGGGCGCATCCAAAGAATAACGCCAACTACCATAACACCTAATAAAAGGTTTTCCCAAAGTGAAAGTTCCATTCTGTCGCCTCAATTCTATTTATTGATTTCATTATACTCTGCACAGACCGGTTTTAAACTATCTGACCAAATTGCAGTTTTTTTCTTTAAGCTCATCGATGCATAAGCTGGGCTGGTGGACGGGAGCTTAATGTATTTTAAGTGCCCAAATTGACTTTTAATATGGGGAAGAATATATCTATTATAAACAGCCTCAGCCTTTGCTCCATTGAAACAGACAGTTGCTATTTTTGTATGCATAAGATAAAAACTTGGAAAATCATTAATTTTTATTGAGTCCATTTTAATGGCTGCATCTAAACTTCCCGCCCGACAGCAGCTTTGCAGTACATCCCAAACGGCAATGCTATTGTTTATCAGCAACTGTTTGCGTTGAGCATAGGAAGCTTTATCAAAACCTGCTGGCAAATTAAATAATGACAGCATAACCGGCCAGAAAGCATTGCGCGGATGTCCATAGTATTGCTGTTTAACAATGGAGCTTTCACTGGGCATTGAGCCTAAAACCAATATTTTTGCCTGCTTATTGCTGATGGGAGCAAACCCTGAAATACGAGACACGTTTTATATATGAAAAATAAGCTCTACATTACCCATAAATTTGAGATAATGCACGGCTTTTTATTGATAAAGAACAGCTATGTGGTTTAAAAATCTTGCACTTTACCGTTTTACAGAACCTTTTACTTTAGACGCTGATGAGCTTGGGGAAAAGCTTGCAGACAAACGGTTTCGTCCCTGTGGCAGTCAGGATGAATTTAGTATGGGATGGGCATCTCCTGTAGGACCGGCATCAGAACAGCTAATTCATGCTTCAAATGGTTTTATGATGCTCTGTCTTAAAAAAGAAGAAAAAGTAATTCCGGCCGCCGTTATAAATGAAATGCTGCAGGAAAAGGTGTCTGAAAAAGAAGAGCAGGAAGCCAGGAAGCTAAGTAAAAAAGAACGAACGGCTTTAAAAGATGAACTGATTTTTGAACTGCTTCCTAGAGCATTTTCATTTTCAAAAAGGACCTATGCCTATATTGATCCTAAAGGGGGCTGGATGATTATTGATGCAGCTTCTGCCAAGAAAGCTGAAGAGCTGTTAAGCTATCTGCGTAAATGCTTAGGCTCTTTGCCTGTTGTTCCTGTTAATACAGTCGACAAGCCTGTGGCCATTATGACCCAATGGCTGGTTGATAATAAATCAACGCCGAAAGATTTAATTGTAGAGGATGAGTGTGAACTTCGTTCGCCAGAAGAAGATGGCAGCATTATCCGCTGCAAACGCCATAATTTATCTTTACCCGAAATTACTAATCATTTAGATACAGGCAAACAGGTGATCAAGCTGGCGGTAAACTGGACTGATAGGCTATCTTTTATTATTGATGAAAACCTTGCCATCAAACGACTGAAATTTTTAGACTTAATTCAGGACCAAGTTTCTGATACCGATGCTGAGGACGAAATTGCCCGCTTCGATGTGGACTTTTCAATTATGTCGCTGGAACTTTCGAATTTTTTGCCCCGCTTACTGGAAATATTTGGCGGTGAAAATAAAGTCTAGTTATTTCTCATTAGTTCCCAAGGGTTAAAAAGCCGTGTGCTGTTGTGGCACAGTCTCTTTTAGCTGGCATCTTGCAGTTTTTCCGATGTATACGATCAAAAGGATAAAATACAGAGCAGAGATGTTTTTTAAGAAAATTATTTCAACATAAGCATATATTTAATGATTACCAAAACAGCCATTTTTTTTCTTTTATTCAGTTGCAATGCTGTATTTGCTAGCAGTTTTTTATATCCGGAAAATGCGGATGACATCCTGATTAAAGATAGCATCGAAGAGGCACATTATACGCTGGCTGAACAAAAAGATACCTTGCTTGATATTGCACGGAAATTTGACCTGGGCCAAAATGAAATATTGCTTGCCAATCCAACCGTTGATAGGTGGCTGCCTGGTGAAAACACCCGGGTAAGAATACCTAATAGCCGATTACTGCCTGATACTCCGCATGAGGGCATTGTTCTCAATTTACCTGAATATCGTCTGTATTATTATCCAGAGCGACGGAAGGGACAGCCAAGAACCGTCATTACTCACCCAATCAGCATTGGCAGGGTCGACTGGGATACGCCATTGGGTAAAACCCAAATTATTGCAAAAAAAGAGAACCCTACCTGGACCCCGCCAAAGTCCATTAAAGAAGAGCATGCTGAGCAGGGTGAAATTTTGCCTGATGTTTTTCCTGCTGGTCCTGACAACCCGTTAGGGCTGTTTGCCTTGAGACTGGGAGTACCTGGATATTTAATTCATAGCACTAATAAGCCTTACGGTGTGGGCATGAGGGTCAGCCATGGCTGCATCCGGATGTATCCGGAAGATATTGAAAAGCTTTTTCCGCAGGTAAAAACGGGGACTTCTGTTTATATCGTTAATCAGCCCATTAAAGTTGGATGGTCAGATAATCAGCTATATATTGAAGTGCACCCCGAACTGGAAGGCAAAGATATTGGCTATGATGATAGACTTAATGTTGCTTTGGATTTAATTGAAAAGGCTAATGACGGTCTATTGCCCGTTATTGACGGGATGGCGCTAAAGCAGGCTCTGGAGCAAAGCAACGGTATTCCTGTTGCTATTTTTAAAAGAGAGTTCTTGTCTTTGGGTGAAAAGGATCAATAAAAAAGCCTGAGCTTATAAAAAACTCAGGCTTTCAGAGTGAAACGGTATTATTTCATCATTGATTTTTTGAACATACGGTCAAGTTTGCTATTTGTTTCTTGAGCATATTGAGCAGCACGATTAGCAGCTGATTCTGCTGCTGATGCTCTTGCTGCCGCTTCCGCAGATGCTCTGGATGCTTCCGAGGCTGCGGCCTGCGCGCTGGCAGCATCAGAAGATGCTGTTGAGATTTTAGAGCTTAAGCCATCAATCTGAAGCTGTAAGTCATCAACAGCTGAAGTGCTTGCACAGCCAGTTGCTAAACTTGCAGTAAGAACAATTGCTGAAATTTTTAGTGCTTTTATCATTGTTTTTTTCCTAATTAAGAAGTATAAAGTCCTACCAGTTATACAGCTGTTTATAATTCTGCCTCTTTTCTTAACAATTTTCCAGCATTATTTTATTTTTATCACAGTACCGATGCCAATCCATTGTCCTAAGCGGTCAATTTGCTTATCGGTCAGCGCGATACAGCCATGTGTCCAGTTCAGCATTTTATGAATGGCTTTATCAGCCACCCCTAAACCATGAATGCCAATAAGACCGCCAAGGGCCGTGTCTTGAGGAGGAACTCTATTTTTATTATGAGCTCTAATAATTGCATTATATGACCTTTCGCTTAACAAACCGCCAAGCAAGGCTGCACTAGCATTTTCAACAGAAGGATAGTTAAAGCCATAAAACCGGTGAAACTGACTTTTGTCATTAACCCAGCCAATTCTGTATGAACCGATGGGCGTAATATCATCACCAGTGTGGGATTTAAAGCCAGCTCCATTTCGGCCTATAGAAATATCATTCATAACAGCCAATGTTTTATTGCCCTGTTTAACTTCAAGGCTTAATTTTGCTGTATCTATCAGTATCCAGACAGTTTCAGATGCCTGTATTGAGGGTAAAAGAAGAGCATTGCATAATAGGAAAAAGATATAAGGTAGAATTTGCCGCATAAAAAATTTTACAATTAACGAATGTTTTGGTGTATTTTAAAAATAGCTTAATAATGCAGCAAAGGTATAACAATGAAAATAACCACTATCCCTTCCTCTCCATATTTGGATCAAAAGCCAGGTACTTCAGGATTAAGAAAAAAAGTCACAGTATTTCAACAACGCAATTATTTAGAAAATTTTGTTCAGTCCATTTTTAATTCATTATCTGATTTCCAGGGCTCCTCATTAGTTCTGGGAGGTGATGGACGCTATTTTAACCGCGAAGCGATACAGATTATTATAAAAATTGCCGCAGCCAATGGTTTTGGTGAGCTTATTATTGGTCAGGGCGGTTTACTGTCAACCCCTGCGGCTTCTCATATTATTAGAAAAAACAAAGCTTTTGGCGGTATTATTCTTTCAGCAAGCCATAATCCTGGAGGCCCTGATGAGGATTTTGGGATTAAATATAATATCAGCAATGGAGGCCCTGCTCCTGAAAAATTTACTGATGCACTCTATGAAAACTCCACCAGGATTGCAGGGTACAAAATAGCCGGTTTTGCAGATGTCGATTTGGATAGTATAGGTCAGCAAAAAATTGATGGGCTTATCATTACCATTATTGACCCGGTTGATGACTATGCTGAACTGATGGCTTCAATTTTTGATTTTGATCTGTTAAAGCGCTCTATAGCGTCAAATCACATCACTTTATGCTTTGATGCCATGCATGCAATTACAGGCCCTTATGCGACACGTATTTTAGAAGACATTTTAGGAGCACCCAAAGGGACTGTTATTAACGGCATACCTCTGGAAGACTTTGGCGGAGGCCATCCTGATCCAAATATGGCGCATGCAAAAGAATTGACCAATCTGATGCTGGGAAATAATGCCCCCACTTTTGGCGCAGCATCTGATGGTGACGGTGACCGCAATATGATTATGGGTGCCAATGTGTTTGTTACTCCCAGCGATAGCCTGGCGATCATGGCTGCTAATGCACGCTGTATTCCTGCCTACGCTTCAGGCATTGCCGGTGTGGCCCGCTCAATGCCAACCAGTCAGGCTGTAGACCGTGTTGCTAAAAAATTGGGATTGCCCTGCTTTGAAACTCCCACTGGCTGGAAATATTTTGGCAATCTTTTAGATGATGGCCAGATTACCTTATGCGGTGAGGAAAGTTTTGGTTCTGGTTCTAACCATGTTAGAGAGAAGGATGGGCTGTGGGCTGTTTTATTTTGGCTAAATTTAATTGCTAAAAAACGCCAGTCAGTTGAAGATATCGTTACTGACCATTGGCAGACTTATGGCCGTGACATTTATTGCCGTCATGATTATGAAGCGGTTGACATGGATATTGCCAATGCCATCGTTGATCATTTGCGTGAACAGCTACCCAAATTAGCCGGTCAGTCTTTTGCTGAGTATACCGTGAAATATGCAGATGAATTTAGCTATACAGACCCGGTGGATGGCAGTGTTAGCAATAATCAAGGCATTCGTATTGGCTTTGAAAATGGCTCCCGCATTATTTTTCGTTTGTCGGGAACGGGTACTGTTGGAGCAACTTTAAGAATATATCTGGAAAAGTTTGAAGCAGATGCCAGTAAGCATAATCAGGATGCCCAAGATGCGCTGGCTTTTTTAATCGGCCTGGCCGAACAGTTCTGCGAGGTTAAAAAACGTACGGGCAGAGCGGGACCAACCGTTATAACTTAAATTAATGGTAAAAATTAATTGAGTGTTTTTTGCTAAGGTAACGCGCATTAAATAACCTACCCAGATTGCGCAGGATTTTTATTCGTCTTCAAGGCGCAACGAAGGGAGCATAGCAAGCTATGTGACCGAAGTTGCAACGCTGAAGACGAATAAAAAGACAAGCAAGATTGGTGGGTTATTTATTGCGAGTTGCCTAAAGTAGCCGGGCGTTTCGACAACTGGAATATTTAATTTCAAATGCCTAAGTCATTCATTCCCCGTTCTTAGACGACTCGGCAAAAAAAGGGGGCTATAAAAGCCCCCCTTTTTCTTTATGCAGTTATCTATAGAATTGCTATATAGGCAACTCAAAATAATGCTATGCAATTTTGCGTCGGCCAAAACCTACCAAAGCAAACATTGCCGATCCCATAAGCCAAGCTGCAGCCGGTACAGGAACAGCCGTTACAGTTGAAACATATGTGCTTAGTGTATCAGTTGCTCCGCCTAGCGCAATTGAATAAGTGGCATCTGTTAGTGCAGTAAAGCTGAAAGATACTGATGCTGGTCCAGCTGCAGATGCAGGTGCAAGTAGCAAAGGAGTGCCAACAACAGAATAAGAATCATCAAAGATAACCATTGACAGTGAGTCAAAATTATCAATAACCGGCAATAGTACAGTGCCTATATCAGTTAACTTGGCCAAATACTCCATGCCAGCTTCAACCTCAAAGGTATCAAAGATTGAAAGTGTAGCCTCAGAGGCTGAAGTGCCAGATATCGTACCAGCAGAACTATAAACCATTGCCTGCGCTGATTGCATCGATGCAAAAGCTAGCAGACAAATGGCAAATACATGTTTAAAATTGTTTAACATTTTATCACCTGAATGTTTAAAAAAATGAGCTAATTGTCACTTAGTTGACTTAAGTCAGCTCGCTTAGAAAGATATTTCGTCCCTTTAAATTTATCAATATGCAGTCGCCGTCCTTAAAAGACTGTTCAGAATTGAGGTCTTGCCTGACCTTTATTTTCTGTCAACTCTCACTATATAGCATATCCTACACATGAATAACATAAGTGAAAAGCTGAAAAACCTTGACGTTAGTCACAATACCATAATTTTTTCTGTGTTTCACCTAAAACTTTTGACAATACCTCTCATAAAATGGGAGAAATTTATTTGATGTCAGTAATAAGCTGTTTAATCTGTTCTTTCTGTTTAGCAATATTTTTACATAATTGAAATTGCGCTAACGCTCTATCTAAATTCTGTTCTGTTGCTGTTACTTTAAAATATGGGTTTCCCTGCAAATAATCAGTAAAAAAACGCAAACCCAACTCAAATGGAATCAGCTCAATAGCCGGATATAAAAAGTCATAGTCATGCCGGGTAAAAAATATAGCGGCCTCTTTTAAATAGCCAGTTAAAATTATTTTGCACAATTTAAGATCAAATGTATTGGACGGCACTTGATGGCAGCAGGAACGTAGGCAGTCAGCTATGTCATAATGCACTACTCCGGGCTTAACCGTATCTAAATCAATTAAACTGATAATTTTATCAGTTTCCCTATCAAACAGAAAATTATTGAGCTTGGGGTCGCCATGAGTAATTCGCACCGGCAATAAGCCCTTTATCTTAGCATTTTCGATACTGTTTATTTTTGTCTTGAAACTGGCAATAACCTGTTTGCAGTACAGTGCTTTTTCAGACCGCATTCTTTCCGGCCACTGCTCTGCCACTATTTGATAATGCTGAAAATAGCTGGGAGTTATATGAAAGCCGGGTAAAGTATCGTGAAATAAATTATTATCAGCATGACTAAGCATACGATGAAAATGGCCTAAAGCCAATCCGACCTGTTCAGCTTCCTGTTGCCGGTTTATCTGTTCTTTGCTGACCGTATTTTTAACATACTCTAGAGCACGCCAATAATTGCTGTCCTTATCTATATATAAAGCAGTTTTAGCTAGCGTTTTTAGAAAACCAGGTATGATTAATTTAATCTCTGCGCAGTCTTTTTTAACATATTTACTTAATTGCTCTAAGTTTTCCATAATTTGGCTAGGATTAGGGAAAACCAGAGTATTAATACGCTGAAGAACAAAGGGCTCGCTATTTGTCTTGACCAGAAAGGTATCGTTAATTAATCCGTTTCCCAGCGCGCTTATTTGGGTAACAGTCGCTTCGGTAAATTGTTTACTGACTTGCAGTGCCTGTGCATTCACAGGCCACAGCTGCGAAACATTGCAGTCAGAATGGATAATGCCTGCCCCCTATGGCTAATTGCATTTTTCTGTTCAGGGTTTAGTTCAGCAGAAGCCTGTCTATGTGCTGGAACCCAAAAGACAGGATCATACCCAAAACCATTGTCACCAACAGGCCGTTTAAGAATTGTGCCTTCCCATGTGCCTTGAGCAATTAGAGGCAGAGGGTCATTAGCATGTCGCATAAATACAATCACACAGACAAACCGAGCGCTACGCTGTTCTGGAGGAATATCCTCTAATTCCTGTAATAATTTTAATAGATTTTGCCGGTCTGAGGCGCCGTCACCTGCGTAGCGTGCTGAAATAACGCCTGGCGCACCATTTAATGCGTCTACAACCAAACCAGAATCATCTGCAATAGCAGGTGAACTGCAGTGCAAAGCTGCATTACGCGCTTTAATAATGGCATTCTCAACAAAAGTTGACCCTGTTTCTTCAGCCTCTACAACATTAAATTCTGATTGAGGAATAATAAGGTGGCCTTTAAGAGTGGCCTGAATTTCTTTTATCTTTCCCTTATTGCCACTGGCTAAAATAATTTTTTGATGATCCGGCAAAGGCACTTTAAACTCCTTAAGCTATGGAACTCAATGCAAGTCGCTGTTTTTCCAGCAACTTATTAATACCATTTTCTGCCAATTCAAGCATAGAATTTAACTCCTCCTTTCTAAAAGCATGCCCTTCCGCAGTTCCCTGTACTTCGATAAATGCTGCCGCATCATTCATTACTACATTCATATCAGTTTCTGCATTGCTATCTTCTGCATAGTCCAGATCAAGCACAGGCACTCCGCTATAAATGCCGACAGAGACAGAAGCAATTTGACCATGCAGCGGATTTTTCTTTATCATTTTTTTAGCCAGCATATGCTTAATAGCTATTGACAGAGCAACAAATCCTCCAGTAATAGATGCTGTTCTGGTCCCCCCATCCGCCTGAATAACATCACAGTCAATAGTAATGGTGTGTTCGCCTAACGCTTTTAAATCAAGAGATGCGCGCAAAGACCTGCCGATTAAGCGCTGGATTTCCAAGGTTCGCCCTCCTTGCTTGCCTCTGCTTGCTTCACGGCCCATACGGTCATGAGTTGATCTAGGCAGCATGCCATATTCAGCAGTCACCCAGCCTTCGCCTTTGCCTTTTAAAAAACGGGGCACCCTTCTCTCAACACTGGCAGTGCAAAGCACCCGAGTATCACCAAACTCGACCATAACAGAACCTTCGGCATGCTTGGTATAGTTGCAAATAAAATTAACATCTCTTAATTGATCAGGATTGCGTCCGCTAGGTCTCATGGTGTCACTCATTTGAAAAACGGCACAGTATACCCGTTTTCTAATCCCGTCCCTAACTTTAGAGGAAGGGAAATAAATAATACTTCTGTATTACCGGTCATCTTGTCCGTCTTCAGTCGATCACTAACGCTAACCTAACTTGCTATCCGCCTATTGCTACACGCCTGAAGATAAACAAAAAAACCTGCCCAATAATCCTAAATAAATCAGTTGAACGCTTAGTTTAGCTGTAACTTATTAAATAAACTGTTTAATCCAGTTTTTCACTATTCACCAAATGGGTGAGTGTATATCGCTTCACGGTTTTGTGAAAAATCTGGACAAAAAATTCTGCAGAATAGCTCTCGATAAGGACTACGGCCATTATCTTCGAGCTATTCTTTGCCTTTTTTGCCCAGATTTTCCACAAAACCCGTGCTCAACTGGTTTATTTAGGATAATGTGTGGATAAAATAATTATTTCCAGTTCTCTTAGTCGCTATTTGACAAAGCATCCTGCAACTCTTCTGCAGACTGGGGTCTTTGCTCAGGTTCAATTTCCATTGCCCAGTCAATTGCCTTTAAAAGGTATTCAGGAAGTTTCCGTTTATAGGCTTTAACTGCGGGAATCATTTTTTCTTCTGTTTTTCTGTCCAGAGCAGGCATAGGTATTTTTCCGTCTAAAAAACAGCGCATACTTGCTCCAACAGCATAAATATCAGTCCAGGGACCTAACGGACTTGCCACTGTACACTGTTCTACAGGAGAAAACCCTTTGGTTAATACTTTGGTGTAGGGGCTTTTATTGGTATCCGGGAATTCTCTGATAGCACCAAAATCTAGCAATAAAGGATCAAAACCAGGGCGGATTAATATATTGGCCGGTTTTATGTCCAGGTGAATCATTTTTTGCTGATGAATGATATCTATCCCTGTCAGCAGCAAATTGAAAATTGAGATGAGCAATTGCTCAGTTTTTTTTATTTTAGGATTCTTTATTACTTTATCCAAAGTCACTCCATAATCATAAACCATTACCATATAAACTGTTTCATTCGCTTGGAAGAAATTGATTACATTGACAATATTATGATGTTTTAAATTAGCTAAAACCTTAGCTTCTTCAAAAAACAGAGCTCGTCCCCTTAAAAATGAAGGTTTAGTTTCTTCGCTATGGGGAGTGACAATATTATTCCATGTTCGATGTGCAAATTTACGTGGCAAATATTCTTTAATGGCAACTTGAACCTGATCCTCTAACTGTCTGGCAAGGTAGACAGAGCTAAATCCACCATGCGCCAACTCCCGCTCAACCATATACTGGTCTATAATGGTGCCAGATTGAAGGTAATTCCATTGTTTTTGGTACGTTTCGGGATCGTAATATTCAGCCATGGGTATTTTTAATATTACAGGTAGTTATCTGGAGTGAGAGAGCAATTGAATCCTCGCCCCTTAGTATAGGTTAAATTAATGATAAAAAGTATGACTGCTTTCGCTGGCAGCGAAAGAGAAATAGATAACTTAACAGTTAATTGCGAGTTGCGTTCTGTTAATCACCGTTATTGTGATATTGCACTCAAACTGCCTGAGTGTCTACGCTTTTCAGAAGCAGATATTCGGACATTGGTTGCATCTATGATTAAACGGGGGAAAATTGAATGTTCACTAAGTTATAAAAAACAGGCTAACCAGGAACAGGCAATTTCTATAAACGAAGATGCGGTTAAAGCATTGCTGCATGCAACCAGTCAAATTGAAGATCTTATGCATACTGGGCAGCCATTTACTGCTTTTGATGTTTTAAATTATCCAGGAATTCAGCAGCAGCCGGAGATAGACAAAGATACTTTACTGCAAGGCATTAATGCTTTAGTTGAAGAAACGCTTAAACAGCTTATTGCCTCCAGGGAAAGGGAGGGCGCACAGCTTGCAGCTCTTATAGAACAGCGCTGCAAAAAAGCACTTCAGCTAGTTGATTCTGCCAATAAATTATTGCCCGATGTATTGGATCTTATCCGCACAAAAATAAAAACGCGATTAACCGAGTTAGTTGAGCAGCCTGATTTTGACCGGCTGGAACAGGAAATGGTTTATCTAGCACAAAAAATGGATATTGCAGAAGAGCTTGATCGTTTAGACACTCATATTAACGAGGTTCTGAATGTATTAAATCGCCAAGGACCGATAGGCCGGCGCCTTGACTTTTTAATGCAGGAAATGAATAGGGAGGCCAACACTTTAGGCTCTAAATCAGCAGATAAAGGAATGACACAAATCTCAATCGACCTAAAAGTTTTGATTGAACAAATGCGTGAGCAAATTCAAAATATTGAGTAAAATATCATTATGAACAAAGGTAAACTCTATATTATTTCGGCCCCATCAGGTGCAGGAAAAACCAGCCTAGTTAAGCGGCTTGTCTCTGATTTGGACTATTTAACTGTCTCGGTATCTCACACTACACGGCAAATACGGACAGGCGAAAGGCATGGGAAGGATTATTACTTTTCCACCATAGATGAATTTAAGCAAATGATTGCTGAGCATGCATTTTTAGAGCATGCACAAGTATTTGACAATTTTTACGGAACTGCACAGCAATCAGTTGAGGATCATTTAGACAATGGAACTGACGTTATTTTAGAGATTGACTGGCAAGGGGCTCAGCAAGTAAGAGAAATGATGCCAGATTGCATTTCAATTTTCATCCTGCCCCCATCAATAGAAGTATTAAAGCAGAGGCTGGAAAAAAGAGGGCAAGACAGCAAAGAAATAATAGATCGCAGAATGCAGGATGCAGTTAAAGAAATGCAGCATTGCGATGAGTTTAACTACTTAATCGTTAATGATGACTTTAATCAGGCGCTTGTAGAGTTAAAAAGCATTATCATAAGTCATCGTTTAGAAAAGCAATGGCAATTAAGAAAACTGGCTCCTTTGCTGAAGAAGCTTAAAATGTCGGATGATCTCTCTCGAGGCGATTAACTCTCATCGATTCTTCCGAAACCACCTCAAGCCGAGCACGCCGCCTATTATTTTTACGTTTATCTTCAAGCTCCTCATTCCATTCATGCGTATTTACTCTGGCATCATTATGCCAGGAACGATGAAAATACTCTCTTACGATAATGTTTTTATTTTTAAGCGGTTTTCTATTTAGCCTTTTTATTACCCTGTTAGCGGCAGCATCAGAGTCAATGGTAACTAAGCCATGATATTCAATAGTGTTTTTTAAGGTATCTTTTAATATCAGGATCTTTATATGCTCTATATGGCCTGGTCTTTTTAGAAAACCGCCTTTTAAAACAGGAGCCAAAAAGTCAATAATCTCATGATTTTCAGTGTTTTCTGGTATTCTTCTTAGAATTATGATCATAATTATTTGCCACAGCATCGTTTAAATTTTTTACCGCTGCCACACGAGCAGGGTGCGTTTTTCCCTTGGCCGACTTGTTGATTGACCTTTGAAACAGACTTAACTAATCCCTCATAATAGAGCCATTGCCCTGCAACTTTTATAAACCGGCTAATTTCGTTCATAACATAGGCTTCATTTTCAAGTGAGTAGTAAGCTTTAAATTCAACAATGCCTTTACTGTCTTTTTCTGTCCCTTTTTTTGTTTTTATAATATTCAGTTTTGTCCAAACGGCTTCCTCGTTAGAAAAATCAATTGTTTTAGGTCGCTTGCCAGTATCCCATGTTTCTAACAGATAAGCTTCGTTTTGTTTAGCATAGGCAGTAAATCTGGAACCCATTAGCGCCTCTGCAGTACTAGGCGATTTAAGTTTTTTATGAAACTGTTCGCAACATAAAGAATATTCAATTTTACTGCCACAGAGGCAAGTTGTTTCACTATCTGGCACAATGTTACCCATACCGAAAAGACTGCTGTGCTATACCGACTATTATCAAGAGGATTGGCAGGTAAAGCTGATTAACTTGGAAAACCATTTGGATCACAGTGTTTAGGCTAACAAAAATTATACGAAATCATGGCTCATTATACCCTGACTAAAATTATTCTGATATTCTAGCTTAATGAAACTATTAATTATTCTTCTAGCATGTGGTTTTTTCTCTCCCCAATTAAAGGCAAAAAAGCTTTATAAGTATAAAGACCCGCAAGGGGTCTGGCATTATTCGGATAAACCGCCAAAAACGGAACAGCCAGTAGAGATAAGACAGCTGAAAGCGGCAAGTAAACGCTACCTATGGCTTCAGAAAACTGGAGATAAGCATAAACCTGGATACTTTGTCATCAACAATTACTCGGGTCCGATAGAAATTGAAGTCAGTTTTGCCGAGTCAGACAATGTTACTTCAAAACCGATGTTGCCAAGCCGGTTTATTGTACAGCCCGGCCAATCAGAAATATTATTTCAGATCTCGGGGATCAATAAATACAAGTCCTGGAAATACTCTTTAGAATACCAATATATTATTGGCAATCCTCTAGCCGTTCCTGATGATGAGCCATATTTACTGCCTTTTGCAAAAAAAGCCTCTTTTCCAGTTTCTCAGGCTTTCGGAGGCAAGTTTAGCCATACTGATAAACAAAACGAATATGCGGTAGATATAGTCATGCCTGTAAATACGCCTATCTACGCGGCTAGAACGGGTATCGTAATAGAAGTTAACAATGATTTTTTTCAGGGCGGAACTAAGCAGGCATATAAGGCAAAAGCAAATAGCATCAGAATTTTACATAAAGATGGCTCCATGGCTGTTTATGCACATTTAGCCTTAGAAAAAGCACAGGTTTATCCCGGATTAAAAGTTTTTTCTGGCCAGCTGATAGGCTATTCCGGCAATACCGGGTTTTCTTCGGGCCCTCATTTACACTTTGCCGTTCAGATTAACAGAGGAATGGAGCTGGTTTCGATTCCCTTTCAATTCATGGTTGCTGATGGCACTGCGAATAAACCTGTTGCTGGTACTTTATTGCTTAACTAACCCCCTTTTTTAACATCCAACAAATACACCCCAAACATATGAAGATATCACTTATTGTCGCCATGGCAGCTAATCGGGCCATTGGGCTGAACAATAAAATGCCCTGGCATTTGTCAGCAGATCTTAAGAAATTTAAGAAAATTACTATGGGATCACCTATTCTAATGGGGCGAAAAACCTATGAGTCTATTGGCAGGCCTTTGCCGGGGCGGGACAATATCATTATCAGCCGAAATAGCGCTTATCAGCAACCAGGCTGCATAGTTTTTAACAATATTGAAAAAGCACTGGCCTCTTGCCAGCAGCATGATGAAGTTTTTGTTATTGGCGGTGCAGCTTTTTACAAGCCCATGCTCCCCATAGCCGACAAGCTGTACCTGACAGAAATACACAAGATTTTTAAAGCCGATACTTATTTTCCAGTCATAAATAGGGACGAATGGAGAGAAACTGCCAGAGAAGAAATTTCTGACGATCCAGCTGTTGATTTTTCATATAGCTTTATTGTTTTAGAAAGGGTACAGAAAAAATGAACAAAATTTTCAGCTTTTATCTTTTCTAAAAAGGAGTATATTTAAGTAGTTAATTAAATACTAACATTTTTAACCTAAAAAACTAGGGAGGAAGGATTATGTCAATAATAAAAAATAACAGACGTCAATTCCTGCAGCATACAGCTTTAGGATTAGCGGCAGCTACATTTCCCGGATTGCTGCTGGCAAACAAAGGGCAAGTCAAAAGCAGGCCCACCCCCGGCTTTAATCCAGATATAGAAATGCAAATGACGGCTCGGCAAGGCTATGTCCAGGTACTGAAAAGCGGCCCCAGAACGCGTGTACAAAAATTTTACGCAAAATTAATGAAGGGTCCCAAAAAGACCTTGCAACATTTAAAGGGCAATTACCTCGGTCCAATACTCAATTATGAGAAAGGTCAGAAAGTACGCATTTTTTTTAATAACGCTCTATCGGAACCTTCGATTATTCATTGGCACGGACTTCATGTACCACAAAAAAGCGATGGCCACCCTATGTATACCATTCAGCCGGGCGAGCAGTTTGTATATGAATTTGAAGTGATGAACCGGGCAGGAACCAGTTTTTATCATTCCCATACTCATGAACTGACGGCTGAACAGGTATATAAAGGCTTGGCTGGCATAATTTATGTCACCGATGATGAAGAAAAGAAACTGAACTTGCCCAGTGGCGAATTTGACCTTCCTTTTGTATTGCAAGACAGAACGTTCAACAGTCGCAACCAATTGATTTATTTACAAGGGATGCATGGGAGGATGACGGGCTTTTTAGGTGATACCATTTTAGTAAATGGCAAGCCTCATGCTGAGTTTTCTGTTAAATCTAGAGCCTATCGTTTTAGAGCGCTTAATGGTTCAAATTCAAGAATTTATAAAATGGGCTGGGACGATGGTACGCCTTTGACTGCCATTGGGACTGATGCAGGTCTATTGGAAAAGCCGGAAACCAGGCCTTATATAATGCTTGCCCCAGGAGAACGTATAGATCTATGGCTTGATTTCAGTGGACGGCCGGTTGGTTCAAAACTGGTCATGTACAGTCTTCCCTATTCTGGTGCAATGCCGCCAATGGTTGAAAAAAGGCAAAAAAAGAAGAATGGCAGCAGCAAAGGGATGGGCATGATGGGGGGCGGCGGTCTAGCTCAGGGTGCTAAATTTCCAATTGCCACTTTTAATGTTACTGAAAAAGTAAGTGATTCCCCCAAACTCCCCAAACGATTAGTTAAGTTTAATAGACTGACTGAGCGTGATGTTGATAACGCAGACCATCCATTGCCTATTGCCATCTCTATGAAACCAATGAACCCCATGTTAAATGGTAAATCTTATTCGATGGAAAGGGTTATGGACTTTGAAAAAGTCCCCGTTGGCTCGATCAAAAAAATAAAGATTTTTCATGACCATGGAATGAAAAAAGATAAGCATGAAGAAGAGGGAAGTAACGGCAAGATGGATATGGGGGAATCAAAAAGCAATGGAATGGGCATGGGAGGCATGGGTATGATGGGCATGGGTGGAGGAATGGGCGGTGGCATGGCGCTATCTATGGCTCACCCGATCCATTTACATGGCCAGCAATATCAAATTATTTCCAGAAAAGCTGGCGGCATGCGCTTAGATGAATATGCTACGGTAAAAGATGGCTTTATAGATACAGGCTGGAAAGATACTGTCTTAGTGATGCCTGGAGAAGAAATTGAAATAATTAAACCTTTTCAGGACTTTAAAGGTTTCTTCTTGTACCACTGTCATAACCTAGAGCATGAAGATTTGGGGATGATGCGACAGTTTTATATTTACTAACAAACACTGTCACTATGTAGGGGCGATCCTCTGTGGTCGCCCTATGCACAACCGATACTATAAAATGGGGGCACCTTAAGAAGCATATTCAAAATATGCAACGTATAATGGCCTTTTCTAAGCCATAGAACAGCCTGTCCATCGATAGCCCATGTCAGTTTATACCCCTATTTACCATCAGCAATTACAAGAATTTTTAGAGCCATATTCATTAGGCACTTTAAAGCGGTTTTCAGGCATTCAGGCAGGAATAGAAAATACTAACTACAAGGTAACAACCTCACAGGGTGAATTTGTTTTAACCCTTTTTGAATCATTAACTGCTCAAGAACTCCCCCCATACCTGCAATTGCTAAACCATCTTAATCAATCCTGTTTTCCTGCACCCAAACCCCAGGCTTACGGGGAAAGTATTGTTATCAATACGTTGGCTAACAAGCCTGCCGTGATATTTAATTGTCTAGCGGGTCACTCCATTGAAACACCATCAACAGCTCAATGTCAGGAAATAGGCGAGTACCTCGCCAAAATACACCTATTAAGTTCATCTTCTGGTTTTTATAAACAAAATTCAAAAAACCTAAAAGGCTGTCAACAGCTTTTTAATAGAATAAAACCTTATCTATCAAGACAGGATATCGAATTACTGGATTCTGAGTTAAGCTTTCAATCACTTTATCAGCTGCCTGCCATACCCAAAGGCATTATTCATGCTGATTTATTTAAAGATAATGTATTATTTCATCGAGGTCGAATCAGTGGCATTTTAGATTTTTATAATGCCTGTAACGATTGCTTTTTATTCGACATAGCAGTTACATGCAATGACTGGTGTGTAGAAAATGAATTCGTTGATCAGCAAAAAGTGAGGGCACTTTTATTGGGTTACCAGAGCATTAGGTTATTAAATAACGATGAAAAAGCACATTTAACTGTTTTTTTACGTCTGGCCGCTCTGCGTTTTTGGCTGTCTAGGCTAGAACACCAGCTTCATCCTATAGAGGGCGAGCTAACAACGGAAAAAGACCCTTTGGTTTTTCGGCGCCTGCTTGAATATCACAGAGCTGAGAGCTGTGCTTTATGAAAGAGGCTTATCAATTGAGCGATATTAGCTTTAGTTATGATAAATCCCCAGCTCTATCAATTGAAAAACTAAAAATCCGTGTCAATAAAATAACCGCAATAATTGGCCCAAATGGCTGTGGAAAAAGCACGTTGCTTAATCTACTAGCCTTCCTGCAAAATAGTCAGCAGGGACAGATCAGTTTTTTCTCTACCCCTGCAAGCAAAAAAAATGCACAGGATCTGATTAAACGAATTGCTTTTTTACCCCAAAAACCATATATGCTCAGAGGCTCTGTTACCAACAATCTGACTATACCTCTAAAATTTCACCAAATAAACCAAAATCGGCCAGAGAAAATACAAAAAACCCTGGATCTGATGGGAATTGCACATCTTAGTCAGCTGCAAGCTAAAACTTTATCGGGAGGGGAGCAGCAAAAAGTCGCGTTAGCCCGTGCAATTATCACTGAACCGGAAGTACTGTTAATGGATGAACCTTTTAGCTATCTTGATCAAACCAGCGAACAGCTACTGGAAAGTTTCATCATTCATTTTGTAAAGGAACAGCATAAAACACTTATATTTAGCACTCATAACCGCTTGCAAGGCATTGCGCTGGCAGATGATGTTATTTCGTTAGTGCAGGGTAAAGTGACAAAATCCCCCCTGATCAATTTATTCAATGGATCAGTAAATGGCCAGCTATTTGATACTGGAAATATTAAAATCAGACTGGCTGACGCAACTCAAGACTATCAGCATGCTTCTATTGACCCTAATGAAATTGTAATATCAGCAACAGCATTGGTTTCTAGCATGCGGAATCAATATCAAGGAAAAGTCACTGCTATTGCTGACGAAATGGGAAAAATAAGAGTAAGCGTATTGGCAGGTGAACTGTTTCAAGTAATTATTACCCCGGATGCGCTTAAAGAATTGAAAATTTCAATAGGAGACTTGCTTTGGGTTAATTTTAAATCTAACTCTGTTTTGATGTTTTAAGTTTTATAGAATTACTCAAGAATAGGACAATGTTGCCGATAACTGTTTTATGAAAAAGATAAAATTACCAAATCCTACTGTAATGATCTTCGGCGGACTAGGCGCCTTTTGGCTGGCTAACATTATTAATCCTGGGTTTAATCCAATAGGGGTAATGATTTTAATGTTTATTCCCATTTTAATCATCGAGCTATTATATCCGCAGCCTGAACTGGAACAGCTGATAGAGCAGATTCATTACCGTTCTATTGAAAAACAGGCCAAAGAAACCTCTGCACCAGATGGAGTGATTGAGGAAGAAGCTGAAGCATAGCAGTTTTCTTTTTTGGTGCAGGGGGAAATGCAAACCCCGAGAAAATATCTGTTATAATTTTTCAAGGTCGCATCTATCCTCTTATTTTCATAGGATTACGGCTAGCCAACAGAATTTAACGTTAACTAGATATTTTTACACCTAAATAAAGGGATTATGAAACTTATACCCGTAATAATGAGCGGAGGAGCCGGGTCTCGTCTTTGGCCCGTCTCACGAGAGCAGCACCCTAAACCATTTATTCGGCTATCTGATGGAAAAAGCATGCTGCAGCATGCCTGGCTACGGGGCACTGCTTTCTCAAATGTACCGGAAGTTATTACAGTGACTAATCGGGAGCTTTTCTTTAAAACTGAAGATGATTATCAGGAAATCAATGGCAAGAGCGGGCAATTGATTAACAACAGTTACATTTTAGAACCGTTTGGAAGAAATACGGCACCTGCAGTGACAGCAGCGGCATTACGTGTGACGGAAGAACATGGTGAAGATGCCCTGCTGTTAGTGTTAGCCGCTGATCACCTAATCGCAGATCAAGCGGCCTTCTCCCATGCAGTTGCTCAGGCTAGTGACCTGGCCTCCGAAGGTAAACTTGTTACTTTTGGCATTCAGCCAGAAGGTCCTGAAACAGGCTATGGTTATATTGAGTCGGAAGGAAACTCAGTACTTCGGTTCGTAGAAAAGCCAACTCTAGAAAAAGCAAAAAGCTATGTTGAGTCGGGGCATTATCTATGGAATTCAGGTATGTTTTGCTTTTCTGCAGGAACCCTAATTAAAGAAATGGAAAAATATGCGTCAGAAATTCTTGCCAGTACGCGCACCTGCCTGGAACAGTCAAAAAAGGCAATTGGCGAAGGCTTTACTCAAATTCAGTTAAATGCAGAGCTATTTGCCAAGGTACCTGATGATTCGATTGATTATGCAGTCATGGAAAAGTCTGATAATGTTGCCGTAGTTCCCTGTGATATTGGTTGGAGTGACATTGGTTCCTGGAGTGCGTTAGGAGACCTTACAGAAGTCAATGAAGACGGCAACCGAATTGATGGCGAAGCACTGCTGCACCAGGTTACGAATTGCTATATTAAAAGTGATAAGCGCGTTGTTGGCATGGTGGGTGTAGATAATCTTATTATCGTTGATACGCCTGATGCATTGCTGGTGGCAGACCGAGACAGTTCGCAAAATGTAAAGCACCTTTATGCACAGCTTAAAGTTCAAGGACATGATGCATATAAATTTCATAATTCAGTTAAACGCCCCTGGGGCAGCTACACTGTATTAGATAACTGCAAAAACTTCAAAATAAAAAGGATAGAGGTGAAACTCGGCGGAATCCTCAGCCTGCAATTGCATAAACAACGCTGTGAACACTGGGTCGTTGTGAATGGAGAGGCAAAAGTAACAAATGATGATCAAGAGCTATTTATTAAAACCAATGAGTCTACCTATATTCAGGCTGGGCATAAGCATCGATTGGAAAATGTAGGAAAGACTGTGTTAGTGATGATAGAAGTTCAGACAGGTGATTATTTAGGAGAAGATGACATTATCCGGTTTGAGGATCATTACGGTCGTATTTAACCTTCTTGCCTTAAATGTTGATTGCCTCGGTTTTCATCATTGATGATATTGATATAATATAAATATATATAGCATATTACTGAAAATAGCATATTACTGAAAATAGAATATAGCCAAAATTTTCTATGTTCCCAAAATAATGTCCATATTTTTTACATAGAACATCGGCTTTAAAATTAAGATACTTATAAAACAATTACTTATATAATTGGTGTGATTTATGCTTGTAATTTAACCATATCCGATTAGAACTGCTTCGAAATATTGGATTGCGCATTTTGGTCTTTGAAAAACAGTAAAGGCTGAGCGATAACAGCATTGAAAAATGAATCTTTAAATAATTGCGATTCACAACTTAGGCGATGCGCGCCAAACGATTTATATTTTTGTTACAATGAACGAATAAGGTCTTCAACGCCTTATTTTTATTTGATAATAAGGTTATTTTAAAGGAATTTATAAATGAAAAAACTATCTAAAGCATTTGTTTGCAGCGCTCTTGTTTTGTCAAGCGGGCTAATTTCACAGACTGCAAGTGCAGCCTCGTCCGGCAATGGCGATTTGGTTGCTAACGCTAAAGAATCACAACCCATAAATAAAGATTTAGCAACTCCAATACTAAATCAAATTGAATTTATTAAGCGTTTTTATCAAAACATTTTAAACAGGCCGGCTGATCAGAAGGGCATGAGCTTTTGGCTAAAGCAAATGCAATCGACATCTGGCGCCAGTGTTACCCTTGACTTTTTTAAAACTGATGAGTATCTCAAGTTACAATTAAATGACTCTGAGTTTATTGATATTCTATATTCTACTTTATTTGGACGGGAGGCTGATGAAGGTGGACATAAATACTGGATGGCTGAACTTGAAGCAGGCAAATTAAGGGATGTGGTTATTTCCGGTTTTTTAGTCAGTCAGGAATTTCAGGCACTTGCCGATAAGTTTGGTGTGATTGCTCTCGATGAAGACAGCAGCAAACGGATTCAGATAAACAGTTTCGTCCAGCGCTTTTACAAATTAGTACTTGATAGAGATGCGGATGAAGAGGGGTTTAATTATTGGTCTTCTCATTTGTCTTCCGGAAAAGAAACGGGTGGCGAAATAGCCACAGGCTTTTTTAATAGCTCAGAGTTTTTGAGCAGAAAGACCTCAGACAGTGACTTTACCAATATTCTTTACCGTGCATTTTTTGATAGAGAAGCTGATGCCACAGGCAAAAACTACTGGATGACCCTGTTATCAAGAGGTGGCAGTCGACAGAGTATTATCGATGGCTTTATTGCCAGCAGAGAGTTCACTGATCTAGCTGCAAAATTTGGGATTTTAGCCAGCCGAGAAAAATTCACTGCTGAAATGCTACAAAATAAAACATTTTATTTTGTTAAAAAGAATGAGATACAAAGATTTGAAAGAACTTTTCAAGAATCTAGCTATCAATCTATTGAGCAAGGTGGCAGTACGGATAACGGTACCTTTTCCATAAATGATAAAGGTTCTTTGGTTTTAGATGGCGGCCAAACCTTATTGACAATTGTATCTACTCCAAATGATGACTTCCTTCAGGTAACTGAAGTTGAAAGTGATAATGGGCAAGTTAGCAATTTAAGAATGTACTTTGATGAAAGCAAAGCAGATGAATATTATAATTCTCTGGTGAACACTCAAGGTGGCGAAATAGCCTGTACATCTGATAACTTTACTTCTGCAATTTTAAACTCAATCCAGTCGGGCATGACTTTAGAGCAGGTCAATCAAACTATTGGGTGTACTTTTAATGCTGGAGATACTGTCAGATCTCCGGATGGGGTGGTAGTCTATAGCTGGAAAATGCTTACTCCACAAGTTAAGTTTATAGATGTATTTTTTGATGGTGAGGGTAATTTCGCAACCCCAATTGTGACTGATCAGGGCAGTCTTCTCACTCGCCCATATGGCTTTTAAATAGATGCAAGGCTAGGTCAGCTTATTACAAAAATAAGATAATCTAATTTGGCATTTAAACAAAGAATAATCAGTTGGGTTCGGAATTAAAAACCGTGAACAACTGATTTTCTGGGTTTAGATCAACAGCGTTTTTCAAACATATTATTAATCATATCTGGTTTATTATTTCATTTTTTTTACCCCCCCCCTTTTTTTTATTGCTCGTTTCAGGTTTTGTTTTTCCATATTTAAGCTATTGCAAATAAAGTATGAATTATTAACCGTATTTTGAATCATATCCTTATCAAATGGCTTGATAAATAGGTGCAAAAATGAAGAGGCTGATAACTGAAAA
>JALSLW010000092.1 GCA_026988155.1 Methylomonas sp.
CAGGTTTTGTTTTTCCATATTTAAGCTATTGCAAATAAAGTATGAATTATTAACCGTATTTTGAATCATATCCTTATCAAATGGCTTGATAAATAGGTGCAAAAATGAAGAGGCTGATAACTGAAAAAAAACATGAAATTCAAGATGCCAGACTAGTTGCTGAATATAATAACGGTCTGGATAGCAGTGACCCCGAAGCATATTTTGAAGAGCTGTATTTAAAAAAGACTGGGGGATATTTTCTTTATGGCCGTGGAGGTACCAATTCTAAATGGGCAAATGGCGAGGGTTCTAAAGCACTATCGGTAGAGGAGGCGCAGGCTTGGGTTAAGAAACATGCTAATGATAAAAATTACTACGCCGATCTTTGGGGAGAAGCCGAAGAATAGATTAATTATTATTTTTTTGAAAACACAGAATTTTTAGGCCTTTCCCCTCGGATTCAAGATAAACTTCTGGAGGCTTTATTTCTTCTGAAAGCTTGTATTGAGGAGCAAGTTCAGCCATATGGCCGATTAAAAATTCTCGGCCTAAATCAGGTGCATTCAAGCATAATACAAGAGCACTTTCAGGAGCCATAAAATCATCTAGGCGACGCATTATTTTTGGATAGTCCCTGATAATATCTACACTGCCTTTCTGAAAAGTAGGCGGGTCACAAATCAACAGGTCAAATGGACCTCTTTTTTTAAATCGTCCAAATGATTTAAAAATATTGAGTTTTTCGAATCCCACTATCTCGAGTGCCTGCTGGTTTAGCCGGTGATTCTCTCTTCCTACATTCAGAGCCGCACGGCTTAGATCAATATTCAATACCGACCTGGCATTGCCCGCAACGGCTGCAACAGAGAACCCGCAGGTATATGAAAATAGATTGAGGACACGCTTATTTCTGCAATGCGTTTGTACCCAGTTTCGGCCATTTTTCATATCCAAAAACAATCCTGTATTTCGAGCCAGACCCAAACTGATATTATACTTCAGAGTGTTTTCCTTAATAACCAGCTGTTGAATGAGTTCTCCCCAAACAATATCAATGGGCCCAGATAATTCATAACGATGCTGAAGCTGTATGCTTGTGCAGGATGGTAGATAAGTGCGTAAAATATTGGCTAAAGCATCAATTTCAGAGCGTGGTTCAGGCTTAAACAGGGTGATCAACACCACAGGAGGCAGCCAATCAACTGTAATATGATGCAAGCCATCATATGCATGCCCACGGCCATGGAAAAGTCTCCGTGCCTGCAAAAGGTCTTTTGTTTCTGCGGGGGAAGGGAGGTATTGAGAAAGGTCGGATAATTTAGACACTTGCTGATTCTTTCAATTAAAAATGGCTAGTTTACACAAATTCCTACATAATCAATCTATTTTTCAGAAAACAAAAAAAACTATGAAATTATTAATACGAAACCTCAGCCGCAGCAGCACGGAAGCAGATATAAAGGAGCTTTTTGAATCATACGGTACTGTACAGTCATGCACACTGGTAATGGATAGAGAAACAGGAAGCTCTAAAGGTTTTGGCTTTTTAGAAATGCATAAAGCGGGTGAAGCCAAGGCTGCAATGAAAAACCTTAATGGGAAAGAAATAGAAGGCAATAGAATTCGTGTTAAAAAATCAGAACCCAATGAATGATACGCGCGCTCAGGATCCTCTTCATGGGGTAACTTTAAAAATGATTGTTACACAGCTAGTTGAAAAGCACGGCTGGGAGGAATTAGGAAAACGCATTGAAATTAAATGCTTTACTAGCAATCCCAGCATCAGTTCTAGCCTTAAGTTTCTACGGAAAACACCGTGGGCAAGGAAAAAAGTTGAAAATATTTTTCTTCGTGACAGGTGGTTAGATGACTTATAAATACCGCTATTAGGCTAATCCTGGAATAATTGGGAAGTTAATATCAGAAAATATTAGACAGTTTCAAACCCTGCAGAAACAATATGCAGGATTAGAACTGACCTGTTAGAAAAACCAGCTGATTGCAGTTGTCAGCATAAACGGCTGCTCCCACATCAAGCTAGTTTTTCTATGGACATTACAATTTAGCTTTTAACACCAAGAGATTTAATAGTGTCTATAGTTAAGCCACCTCTTTCCATATTGTTTTTCTGCTGGTAGGCATCAACTGCGCGCAAAGTACCTGACCCAATCTTTCCATCAATAGGTCCAGGATTGAAGCCTCGTTTCATCAATGCACTTTGAATGCCTGCTATTACTTCCTTAGTCATATTGGTCTGACAAAGTACTCTTTTCCATTCCAAACGCTCTTCGCCTGTTTTAATGCGTTTAGTAACAGTTTGGTATTTTGCAGGTATGCTAATACGGTTTTCCTGAGGCGCCGAAACTAGCTTGCGAACTTTTACAAATTTGTATTCGGCAGGAATTTTTATTACTTTAGTTGTAGCCGGCGATTTAACAATACGCTTACTTAAAGTTTTATATTTGGCAGGTATTTCTTTAAGGCAAATCTTACTTCCAGTGAGTGTCGCATTAGTTTTGGCCTTTGCAGGGCGCCATGAAAACACTTCATCTGAAGTTTTTACCGTTTTATTGACTGTGGTAAATTCCTCAGGAATATCTGTCCTTACTTCCTGAGGAGCAGCTAGCAGCTTACGAACTGAAACAGTTTTGTATTCTGCAGGTGTTTCAACAATTTTTGTTGTCGCTTTTGTTTTTATAATGCGTTTGGTAACCGTTTTATATTTTGCAGGAACTTCTATTAAACACATGATTTCACCTGTTGTGTTATCAACTCGTTCTGCTAGACCATGTCCTTTTTTCCACATGGTTTTAGCCGGTTCAACCAAAACTTTTTCTTTTACAGTTTCATAGGTGGCAGGAACCTCTACCACTTTTTTTGAAGCGTCTTTTACTAAAACTTTTTCTGAAACCATTTCATACTTTGCAGGAATAACCTTTACAGATGCAGAGGCTTGTCTGATTAATATCTTTTCAGGTTTAGTCTCAAATTTTGCAGGTACATAAGTTTCAACAAAGCACTGTCCCGGTGTGGCTGCTTTCAGGTTTATCCCGGCCTTCGCTGCTGCATCAATTAAAGTGGCGCTTGCAGGTGCGGAGGCTTTATTGAGGCCGGTAGCCCAGTATTGACGTGTAGGACTCACTTCAACCTTTTCAGTTGCCTTGCCATAAACCGCTTCAATTGGCACAACCTTGGTACTAGGCTCTTTTACCATTACTTTTTCTTTTACCCATTTATATTTTGCGGGGATTATTGTTATTTTTTCAGAAGCTTCTTTAACAACAACATCCTCCGTTTTAGTTTGAAATTGGGCGGGCAAAACAACCTTGGCATAGCATTCGCCTGGTTTTGCATTGGGCAGAGTACTGGTAGCATCTTCTGCAAAGGCTATCTGAGAGGTACTCAAAGCAAGTCCAATTAAGGAAATTTTTGATAAATGTCGATGCTTCATATTGATGAATGCTCCATATTTTAAATGTTAATTGTATTTATTATACTTCTAAAGGTGAATATCGTAAGATTGCCAGCGGCAAATATATTGTTATCTATCTTGATGTAGAAAAAGAATAATTAGCTCAAATTAAGTGGCAATTTCTGAATTGAAATACCAGGATCTTTAAAGAAATAAAGAACTAACAGCAATCTTCCCCTTCCCCTAAGCGTAATAGTGCTTGGATATAAGTGATTTGTCAATTTCTTTTAAATAAAGACATTTTAAACATACGAAAAAAATCAATTGATGTGCTTAAAAGCAATAGTAAGCACAGACAAAACTGGAAAATACAAACCGAATACTGCCGTTACCAAAAAACAGCATAAGCATGCCTAGCGGGTTTAAACTATTAGACTAAAAAACCGTTTGACCGCTAAGTTCGGCTGCAACCTAATTTAATGACAAACTTAAGCAAGTTTTTCTGGACCCACCTGATGAGTGCAACTCTTTTACTTCACGATTTTGTGAAACTGATTTTTTAGGTTAACCCGCTGTCAAAAGTACTAATTACTATGCTGATGCTTTTCTTCAACCATTCCATCAATTTGCGCCATCACATCTGCACTGGCATCCTCTGATTGCTTCATTTGATTAATGATGCTATCTAATAGAACTGGGTTTTCAATCCAATTATCTCGTGATGTTTCATAAGCTTGCTGAGTATATTTATGCACATCCTCATGAGGCATTGCTAAACTAGCATAGGCATGGGTTTCTTTAAAATTTTCATAGCCGGCACCGTGGTAATACCACTTCCCTAGGCGGCAGTTATGATTATCGACACTAATGGCATCAGCATTTGGGCACGGCTCTGGATTTTCTATTGCAACATAGCCATTCTGCTTATAGATAATATGATCGAGCTTGGTTAACAGACCAAAAGTTTTGTCTTTAGCATAACTGATATAGTCGACAGAGTCTGTTGCTGACTCAGACAGGCCAGAGAATTGGGCTTTAAAAGAATTAACCTGTGTCATAACCTCCTTGGACAAGCTAGCTGAACTTTCTGCTTCGGTATACATTTGTTCAACACGTTTATTAAATGAAGTTAACGTTTTCGATACTTTTAATGCTGCATTTTTAGTATGTTCAGACAAACTTTTCACTTCTTCCGCAACCACTGCAAAACCGCGGCCGTGTTCGCCTGCACGGGCAGCTTCAATAGAGGCATTTAAAGCCAATAGATTGGTTTGGTCTGCGATGCCAGTAATCATTGACAGGGAATCGGTTACTTTTTTACTGTCATTAATCAATGCAGAAATAACATCTGATACCGAGTGGATATTGTCATTGATATCAGTGAGGGAAGCACTAATGGTCTCTACAGTTGAAAGGCTTGATTCAGCGCTATTTCCCGTTTCAGTGGCAATAGTTTCAACTTTTTGCATTTGATCTGTTATATGCATTAAATCCTGTTGATTTGCTTTTAAATTGTCTAGCAGATTAACGGTATTTAGGTTATGCAGTCCGGCAGATAAACGGTCCTTTGTCATTAACTGGTTATTTTCACGCATTGCACGTAGTGTGCGGTTCATATTTTCTGCTGATACCTTTAATATGCCGGGAAAACCGTCAGCCAATGTATAGCGCTCATGATTGCCTTTTGAGGCTTGCTGGAAACAAGTATTAATTTCTTTGAAATATGATTCCATAATATCCAGCGTTTCATTAAGTTCCCAAGCTACCTTGCCAATTTCTCCCAAACCTTTTGTCCCAGTAATACGATGATGAAACTCACCTTGATTGGTGTGCAGCAATACAGTTTGAATTTTATCTATTGCGGCCATTGGCTTTTGGATAGATCGCCAAACACAAAAGGCAACGATAATAATTAAAAATGTTAAACCAAGAATTACCGATGAAAAGCCATGCTGAAAAGTACTATAGCTAAAAATTAAAACTGCCAAAAGGCAGAGTGCCAAAACTGCATAATTTATTTTAGTTTTTAAAAACGGGATATTTGCGCTGGAATGTTTCATATTACACTTCCTTTGGCTTATATAAACTTAATACAAAGCTATTGTAGCTTTTTGCTCCTGTCTGGCCGACAACATCAGTTAAATAGGTCATTGATTTATCAGGGGCTTCTTTTGCAGAGGAACGCTTTTCTATGGCTAGCATTTCTCTATATACAGGAATTAAAACATCAAGTGCTGACTGGGGAGGCTGACGCCTGACTGAGTAGTAGCCCTGTAATTTTCCGTTTTTATCATAGTCAGGAGTAATATTGGCAAAAACCCAATAGTAACTTCCGTCAGCACATATATTTTTAGCAAAGCCTAAAAATTCATCTCCAGCTTTTAAGGTATTCCACATAAGCTTAAAGACACCTCTGGGCATATCAGGGTGCCGAATAATGTTATGCTGCACATTTAATAGATCAGACTCTGAAAATCCGCAAATACTCATAAAGATGCGGTTGGCATAAGTGATACGGCCACTGGTATCGGTTTTAGAGACGATAAAGTCTTCAGCCCCTAAGTTTCGGCGATTCGTCGTAGGGATGATTTTTAGCTTCATAAGGACAGTTGTTTGATGGCAATTACTATAATAATAGGCTAAATGTCTTAAAATAAAAGGCGGTAGTAATTAACCGGCAACTTGACGACCTGATTTTATCAGAGTAGTGACAGCAGCCAGCACAGTCGCATTAACAGTTCGAAGCTTAATGGAATGATGGCTGTACTAGTTTACAACATGATGTCCTCTATTGCGGATGCAGTTGCTATAGGCCCTTTTAAATTCGTCTTCAGAACTTGAACCGCTTAGTCCCTCTCTAATGCCTCCGCCTATGGCGCCAGATGCCGCACCATAGGCGGCACCTCTGCCAGCATCGCCAGAAATGGCGCCAAGGACAGCACCAGAGAGCGCACCGACCAGACCGCCGATAAAAGTACTTGATGCTGTTTTCTGAACAGCACCTACTCCTGCCGATGCGCGTTCAGCCAATTGTCTGCAGTCTTCTAAATCCTGCTCAAGGCGGTAGGCATTTTCGTCATTGTATGAGTCAACCGTTGGCGTCCAGCCAGACTGAGTAGCACAGGCAGATAACAATAACGTACTGGAAACCAAGGATACTTTTAAAATTTTATTCATAATTAGATCTCTTTTTTGTAGGGGTAGTCCCTTGCGGCCGACTTTACTGATTACAGTTCACGCAGAACCAGCATAGGCGATTTATTGGCAATGCTGCGAACGCCAAAAAATCCGGCTAAACAGATACAGACTGTACTTATTAGAGGCATCCCGACCCATAATAAAATATTAACTTGAAAATTCAAATGCAATATATAAGTGTAGATAATATAAAGCAATAATTCAGACATAACAACGGCAATTAATCCAGATATTAAACCCAGTAAAGAGAATTCAATCAGATGTGATTTTCTTAATAATGTGCGGTTGGCACCTAATGTTCGCATAAGTGCGCCTTCGTAAACCCTGTTGTCTAAGGATGAATTAACCGCTGCGAATAATACGGTAAATCCGGCCAGCAGTGCAAAATACAGCAAATAATTAATGGCGGCAGTAAGCTGAGTCAAAATAGTTTTAAACTGTTTCAGCATTGCATCAACTTCTAGAACCGTAATGCTGGGATATTGCCTGACTAGCCCGTTAAGCAAGCTTTTATCCTCATCAGCTAAATAAAAACTAGTAATATAAGTTGTTGCATAACCTGCCAATGTCCTAGGTGAAAAAACCATATAAAAATTTGGCTTCATAGTGTCCCACTGCACACTGCGAATATGAGAAACAGTGGCCTGTAGCTGCTGACTGCCTATTGTGAAGGTGAGGCTGTCACCTAAGGTTATTTTTAAACTTTTGGCCAATTTCTGTTCTATAGACACCTGTCCCTTTAATGAAGGGTTCCAGGAACCAGCAATGGTTTTATTATCTGTGGGCAGTTCAGTTCCCCAGGTAAGGCTTAAATCGCGATGGGTAGCTCTTTCCCCTTGTGAATCTTTGCTGACTATCTGTTGCACAGGTACATTGTTAATCTGCACCAGCCGGCCGCGAACTACCGGATAAAACCGGCTGTTATTGATCCTCTGCCGTTGTAAAGACTGTTTAAATGGCTCCACCTGGGGAGGAAACACATTAAGTACAAAATAATTAGGGGCATGTTTAGGCAATTGATTTTGCCAGTCATCAATTAAATCTGTCCTAATTGTGTAGCTAAGGATCATTGCCAATAAGGTAATGCTAAAGGCAAGTGTTTGGCTGACGGTGCTTCTGGGGTTTCTTAACAGCCCCTGTAAACCGAAGCGCCAGCTTAGGCTTACAAAAGGCAGCAGTTTACGGGCTTGAATTAGCAGTGCATAAAGGATAAGCCCTGCGATAAGCGTAGTGACTATTCCCCCGCCGATAATAGTTGCAGTCATTTTAAAATCTTGAGTATATTGCCAAATTAATACCGAAATCAAAGACAGAGCCAAGCCATAAACCAACCATGCACTGGTAGGTAAAGGTTCCAGTTCTCGTCGCAAGACACGCAAAGGCGAGACTTTTTTTAATCGCAATAAAGGCGGTAAGGCAAAGCCAAGCAAAATTGATAAACCGGTTAAAAAACCTAAGATAACAGCGATAAAACTGGGGTCTGCAACTTTGGCAGGCAGCAAATCTCTTAATAGATGAAATAAAGTTTCCTGTGCAAACCATCCAAATAAACTGCCTACTGCACTAGCGGCAATGCCTAAGATGATAAATTGAAAAATATACAGCTTAAGAATCTCAGACTGTTTACAGCCTAAACAGCGTAAAATGGCAGTGGCATTAAAATGGCGCTCGCTATATCGCCGAGTTGACATGGCAATCGCCACCCCGGCAATCAAGATAACCACAATGCTGGATAAGCCCAAATAACGTTCGGCTCTGCTTAATGCATTGCCCAGTTCAGGACGATCTTCATGGATATCCATTAAACGCTGAGATTCATTCAACTGAGGTTTGACCCAAGATCTAAATTCAGCCAATGTTTTTTCAGAACCGCTAAATTGAAAAAAATAATGGACATGACTGCCTGGCTGCAGCACTTGAGTGGCTTTCAAATCCGCATTATTGATCATTACCCGTGGAGACAGGCTATAAATATCCCCTCTTTTATCAGGCTCATAGCTGATCAGCTGGCTAATTACTAAAGCCTTTTCTCCGACAATCAGTGAATCGCCTATTTGCAGTTTAAGCGCAGACAGTACACGCTTATCCAGCCAAGCTTTCCCCGGGGCAGGCCCCTGATGTTTTATGACTTGTTTATTATAGTCACCTGACTCAATAGTTTTTAATACCCCTCTTAGTGGATAATTTTTACTGACCGCTTTAATGCCAGCCAGTAAAAGCTCTTCATTTTCAATCAATACCGTAGAAAACTCAGCCGTTCGAGCCTGCTTTAATTCAAGTGCCTCAGCTTTAGCCAGCCAAAGCTGAGGAATTAATGCAGAACTGGTAATGACTAAATCTGCCGCTAAAAAATCGGCTGCCTGTGTGCTCATAGTGCGATGCAGCCGGTCTGCAAATAAACTGATAGCAGTGGAACTGGTAACGGCAATAATTAAAGCCAAAACCAAAATGGTTAATTCACCGCTGCGGCCATCTCTAAATAACAGCCTTAAGGCTAGACTAAAGCGATTCATAGCATACGGCCCGCTTCTAATTTAATCGTTCGCTGGCATCGTGCCGCCAGAGCATTGTCATGCGTCACTAAAATGAGAGTGGTATTTTTTTCCCGATTCAGCTGAAATAGCAGATCAATAATATGCTCGCCAGTTTTACTGTCTAAATTACCGGTGGGCTCATCAGCAAACAAAATGGTAGGTTCTGTGACAAATGCGCGGGCAAGGGCGACACGCTGCTGCTCCCCTCCTGACAGTTTCATTGGGGTATGAGCTAAACGGTGGCTTAACCCCACTCTATTTAGCAGTTTAGCGGCAGACTGACTGGCTTGTTTATCGCCACGCAGTTCAAGAGGAAGCATGACATTTTCAAGTGCAGTAAAACCAGGCAGCAATTGAAAAGACTGAAAAACAAAACCAACTAATTGATTGCGCAATTCGGCGCGTCCATCTTCGCTCATATCAGTTAGGTTTTTTCCTTTTATTTTAGTAAAGCCTTCAGAAGGTGTGTCTAATCCAGCCAATAAGCTAAGCAATGTAGATTTTCCAGAACCGGATGCTCCAACAATTGCTATACTTTCACCCGAATTGATGGCTAAACTTACAGATGACAAAATGCACAATGGGCCATCAGAAGTGGGAACGGTTTTCCCCAGGTTTTCTGTTTCAATCATTTTTAACTGAGTCTGTGTCATGTCTAAATTTTATTTTGCTTTAATAATTGCTCTATTTTCAATCACAGCGATGGCTAAATCAATTGTCGTATTGGGGGATAGCATCAGTGCGGGCTATGGATTAGAAGCTGGAAAAGGTTGGGTCACTTTACTGCAGCAAAAGTTCAATCTAAAAAGTAAACCTTATACTGTATTTAACGAAAGCATTAGCGGTGATACTACAGCCGGCGGTTTGGCACGTATAGACAGGGCTTTGTCCCTGCATAAGCCTGAAATAATTTTATTGGAATTGGGGGCAAATGATGGTCTGCGCGGCTTGTCGCCCAAGTTAATGAAAAGTAATCTGGCAGAAATGATTAAACGTTCACAGCAATCAGGTGCAAAGGTATTGCTGCTAAGCATGCGGATACCGCCAAATTATGGCAAGCGTTATGTCGATATGTTTTATCAAGTCTATCCGCAATTAGCCGAGGAAATGGACATCCCTTATGTACCCTTCATTTTAGAAGAGGTGGCATTAGCTAAAGGTATGATGCAAAAAGATGGCTTGCACCCTAATGCAGATGCACAGCCGATTATTGCCGATAAAATATGGCAGTACTTGCAGCCTATTTTAGAGTTATAATTTATCTTTTAATATTTATAATAAAGCTTACTGAGAGTATTGATGACTGTTTTAACCCTAAAAAAAGCAAACCAAATTATTCATGGCGCATTAACAAAAGCACGTCAGCTAAATTTGGCGCCTTTAACTGTTGTCGTTCTGGATGAGAATGGTTTTCTAAAAGCCATGCAAAGAGAAGATGGCTCAGCAATCTTAAAACAGGATATTGCTATTGCAAAAGCATGGGGTGCGGTCAATATGGGAATGTCATCTCGTAGTCTTGGCGTAGTTGCAGAACAGCGCCCTGCTTTTATGAATGCTCTGGTAGATATTGCCAAAGGCAAGGTAATGCCAGTTCCGGGCGGTGTTTTAATCCGTGATGATGATAACCTGATTATTGGTTCAGTTGGCATCAGCGGTGATGTTTCAGACCAGGATGAGCGCAGTGCAGTTGCAGGCATAAAAGAAGCCGGGTTTATTGCTGGCATTTAAAATGCTAGCTCCCGTTCCCATCCTCAGCACAGTAAATGCAATGACTGGAAAACGGATCGCCATTTAAAAACTCTTTTTTTATTGGCTGTCCGCAGTTTAGGCAAATTCCATAAGTGCCACTATCAATTTGGGATATAGCCTGCTCTATATTGGCTATATCGTTGCGCATTGACTTTTCTAAAGAGGACTCAGGTTCATCGCGATTGACCGAAGAATATTTATCCACCTCATTTTCTTCGGCAACTTTGCCCAGTCTATCATCAATATCTTCAAGCATATCAAGAAGATTCTCACGCACCTGTTTAAATTCTTTCACAACCCTGATACTTTAATATTATTTATGAAATGCTGATTTTATCTGTTATTAAATAGCTCGACAATTATTTATTGCAGGCAGTCTTACATACAGATTATTTAAACTATACTGATTGGAGGCATAAATAATAGAAGGCGTTTTAACATGGATAATGGACTGAAATCATTACTGGAATCAGCCAGCAAAATAATTTTAGGCAAAGAACTGCAAATAAAATTGGCCGTCTGCTGCCTATTGGCAAAAGGACATTTGCTGATTGAAGATGTACCTGGTGTTGGAAAAACCACATTGTCACATGCCTTGGCTCAATTATTAGGCTTGAATTATCAGCGGATTCAGTTTACCAGTGACATTCTGCCTGCTGATATTATAGGTGCCTCGGTATTTGACGCAAAAAACAGTCAATTTACTTTTCATCCAGGTCCAATATTTAATCAGATGATCTTGGCAGATGAAATAAACCGCTCTACGCCAAAAGCTCAGAGTGCTTTATTGGAAGCAATGGAAGAACATCAGGTAACGGTTGAAGGTAAAACCTATCATTTGCCACAGCCATTTTTTGTTATTGCCACACAAAACCCCTCCCATCAAATTGGTACTTATCCTTTGCCTGAATCGCAGCTAGACCGTTTTTTAATGCGGATTGAATTAGGCTATCCAGCTAGACAGGCTGAACGCGAGCTTTTAGAAGGCGGCAACCGTATCAGCCTGATTGATGGACTGTCAGCGCATGTACAGCCAGAACAGATGGCAAAGATGCAGCAGCAGGTATCGGAAATATTCGTTTCCTCCGCAGTTTTAGACTACCTGCAGGATTTAATCAGTTTTACTAGGGAGTCTGCAGAATTTGTTTGCGGACTGTCGCCAAGAGCAGGGCTGGGTTTATTGGCCGCGTCTAAAGCCTGGGCATTTATGGAGGGCCGGAAAGCTGTTTTGCCAGATGATGTACAACTTGTTTTACCTGCTGTTGCAGGACATAGATTAGGCTCAGGCAGTACAGATTCAAACTCAATTATTGCACCGCTGCTTGAGCAAGTTGCAGTTTCTTAAGCCAAAGTGAAAGTAAAAGAACGTTTTAAATTAAGTCGTTTTATCTCTGGTGAAAAAGCAGGAGTTAACAGCATAACGCTAACCCACCGACGCATTTTTATTCTCCCCACTCTGCGAGGCATGGGCTTTGTAGCTTTAATCATCCTCTTGCTGCTTATCGCCTTTGTCTATAACAATAACCTGGCCTATTTATTAGCCTTTTTGCTAGCTAGCGTATTCTTTATCACTATTTTACACAGTTTTAAGTCTTTAGCTGGCCTGGTATTAACTCAAAGCCATAGTCAGCCCGTTTTCGCCGGCGAAGCAGTTGGGTTTGAAATAATTGTGGCCAACCCAGGCAATGTTAAGCGATTTAATTTACATGCTAAATTAGAATCAGACTATGAATTTACCCTAAAAGCACAGGAGACAAAACGTGTACTGCTTTATTCGGCTAGCCATAAAAGAGGTTGGCATGAGATGGGAGCAATGACATTATCTAGTACCTATCCTTTGGGTTTTTTTCGAGCCTGGTCTCCTTTGCAATTCCCAGCTAAAGCGCTGGTTTATCCTAAACCAAATGCAGCTGAACTGCCTTTCCCTGAAGCAGAAGGTAGACAGGCTGATACTTTGTCCAATCAGCGAAGAAAAAAAGGCAGCGATGATTTCTATGGATTAAAAGAGTATCAGCATGGTGATCCGGTTAGGCATATCCACTGGAAAGCCTTTGCAAAAGGTCAGGGGCTGTTCAGCAAGCAATATGCCGGGGATAACCAGTCTGAATTATGGCTAAATTATAATCAGACCCCTGGATATAATGTAGAAGATCGCTTAAGCCAGCTATGCCGATGGGTTATTGATGCTGAAAAAACAGGATTAAAATATGGCTTTACTGTTGCAGGGGTAAAGTTGGATCCAAATCATGGTTTGCTACACTATCAAAAATGTCTGAAAGTGCTGGCTTTATTCTAAAAGCATAAATATTTTATGGTTGTTTCAGTAAAAAGTAATCAATGGATATAGTTGAATAACTGAAATATTCTGCTAACTTTGAATTAACTGATAGATGTAATAAACGTAGGGAAAACCTAAATGAAATGTTTGGTTGTTGATGACAGTAAAATGTCTAGAATGATGATAAAGAAAATAATTGGCAATGCGCATCCTGACTGGGAAATTAGGGAGGCGGCAGATGGCCAGCAGGCAGTTGATGCGGCAAAAGGGGAAGAACTGGATGTTATCCTATTGGACTATAACATGCCGATTATGGATGGCGGAAAAGCCGCAGAGGTTTTAAGACCCCTATTTCCTGATGCAAAAATAGCTTTTCTTACTGCAAACATTCAAGATTCGATAAAAGAGCTGGCGGTAAAGCTGAAAATTGATTTTATTCCTAAGCCGATTACAGAACAGAAGGTTTTGCAATATGTCGGATAACGAACCTGTTTTGAGCGAATTTTACGTTGATGCGGTTGCCGAAGTGCTGAATATAGGAATGGGCAGTGCTGCCGCATCCCTCAGTGAAATGATTAATGAGGAAGTTAAGTTAAGTGTACCTTCTGTGGAGTTTGTTAGTCGTTTAACCGCAGCAAAACATATAAGTGAAAAAGCCAAGACAGATGTAAGCGGAGTTCATCAGCAATTCCAAGGAGTATTTGGCGGCGATGCTATGCTTTTATTTCCGGAGGAGCAAAGCCTTCAGCTAGTCAGGGCTGTGCTGCAGCAGGATGATATGAGTCTGGAGGAGCTTACTGAAATGGAACAGGAAGCTATGGCAGAAATAGGCAATGTTATTTTGAATGCCTGCTTATGCAGCATGGCTGATATGTTTGGGAAGGAAATGCGGGGGGAAATCCCTGAGTTTGTCCACGGCTCCTTAGATCAGGTGTTTTCAAACGAAAATAATTCTACACAGACTGAGGCAATTGTTTTATTGTTAAATATGGACTTTTCTGTCGATAAAAAGAATATTCAGGGATATGTCACATTTCTAATGGATGTGGCGGAGGTCAGACAATTTAAGGCAAGTATTCAGGAGTTTTTAGGTGAATAGGTTCTGAAAATGCCTGATATAAAACAAATATTTGAGCATATTTTTACTGAAAGTGAAAGCGGAATAATTGTTGTCGATACTGCACTATGTCTGGTTATTTGGAATCCGTGGTTTAGCAAGCATACTGGCATCGAGCTTGATGATGTAGAGGGAAAAAGCCTGATAGATATATTTCCCATTCTGGAAAAGGGAAATGTAGAACGGGGGATTTTTTCAGCCATCATTAATGGCATGTCATCGCTTGTATCCCATACGCTGAATCGCAAGCCATTTCCGCTAAAAAAACCTTCCGGTCAATTAATTCAGCAGCAAGTGATGATTAAACCGATCATTCTGGACAATGGTCAGCGTTATTGTCTGATTCAGGTAATGGATGTAAGCGCAGGAGTGAGCCGAGAAAAGCAGCTATTTGAACAGGCAAAACGAACAAAGGCTATTTCAGAAAAACTGGCGCAGGAAAAGGAACGTGCTCAGGTTACCCTTGATTCTATTGTTGATGCGGTTGTCACCACAGATGAAAGAGGCCATATTTTATCAATGAACCCTGTGGCAGAACAATTGATAGGCGTTTTCGAAGAAGATGTTCAACACAAAAGACTATGCCAATTCTTTAAACTAATAAATGAAAAAACAGAGTCCGCCGTACCGTGCCCTATTGCAGAATGCTTACGAACAAAAAATATAATTGTAAATGAAAAAGAACATATTTTAGTAGGTATTTCAGGTCGGTATTCAATTAATGACTCTGTATCGCCGATTATAGATGACGATGGCATACTGTTGGGTACAGTGCTTGTTTTTAGAGATGTTACTGAATCTCGTGCACTATCAGCAGAATTAAGATGGCAAGCTTTGCATGACCCTCTCACGGGTCTGGCAAACCGCCGACAATTTGAATCAGAAATGAAACTTTTATTGGACAAAGCAAAATCTGATAAATTACAGCATCATTTGCTTTATTTAGATCTTGACCAGTTTAAAGTAGTTAATGATACCTGTGGACATGATGCAGGTGACGAATTATTAAAGCAGGTAACAGTTACACTATACAACCAGTTACGTAAATCTGATGTACTAGCGCGCCTGGGAGGCGATGAATTTGGGGTGCTATTAGAAAGCTGTGATGCAGAAAACGCACTGGCAGTAGCCAATAAACTGCGTCAGGCAGTAGAAAGTTTTCGTTTCGGCTGGCAAACACATTCTTTTAAAATAGGTGTCAGTATCGGGATTGCAGAGGTAACAGGCAAAGAAGATAAAGCGGCCAAAGCATTAAGTGCTGCCGATGCTGCCTGTTACGTGGCAAAGCAGAGCGGGCGAAACCGGGTCTGTTTTCATGAAACGGAGCTGTCAGCATCTTCAGCGCATCAGCAGGAGATGCGATGGGTTTCCCGATTACAGGCGGCTTTGGATGAGAATCGCTTTGAATTGTTTTTACAGAGGATACAGAGTGTAAGTCACCAAAATGTACCTTCAGACCATTATGAAGTCTTAGTTAGAATGGTGGATGAAAATGGAGAAATAATTCCCCCGGGTGCTTTTTTACCCGCCGCAGAGCGTTTTAATCTAATAGGTAGTTTGGATACCTGGGTAATTGAAAATATATTTAAAAAATTAGAATACCTCAGAGTAATAAAAAAATACCCGGAAAATTTGGTGCTATCAATCAATTTATCGGGCAAATCAATGGAAAATGTTGATTTACTGAAGAGAATTAGTGAGCTGTTAGACGAATCTGAGTTTCCGGCAAAAAACTTTTGTTTTGAAGTAACGGAAACAGCGGCTATTGCCAATTTAAAACAGGCAAGTAAATTCCTCTCCAGCTTACGTTCTAAAGGCTGTAAGATTGCCTTAGATGATTTTGGCAGCGGGCTTTCATCTTTTGCCTATTTAAAAGAATTGCCCATTGATTTTTTAAAGATTGACGGCTTGTTTGTTAAAGATATAGCAATCGATGATATAGATAAAGCTTTTGTTGAATCAATCAATCAGATAGGGCAAGTTATGGGACTAGAAACCATAGCAGAATTTGTTGAAAACGATGAAATCATGGATATATTAACAGACATTGGAGTTAATTATGCTCAAGGCTATGGCATTCATAAACCATGTGCCTTTAATATGGTGTTTCCAGAAGACTGATTTCAGATAACGCTTTTCTCATTCCCACAGCATCTACAGCCTTGAACCTAACTAAATCAAAGCAGGCTGGAGTGAATCGACAACATATCCCCCTGTTTTTCTGGGTTAATTCAAAAACAGTGATTCAGAAGCATACAAACATCACTTTTAAACAGAATAATGGAAACAGCCATTAATAAACAGGTACTTATTTTTTTATTGGTCTCAATTGGCCTAATCACGCTGCCACACATTAGCCACCTTCCCCTTACCCTGTTTGCCACTTTCAGTGTTTCACTAATTTGGCGGTTTATCTGCATTTGGAATCCAAAATACCTGCCAAATAAGGCAATGCTATTTGCATTGACCATTGTCGCGGTCTATTTACTTTATAGGCAGCATTTAGGCATATTGGGCAGAGACGCCGGAACCAGCCTGTTTGTTATAGCATTGGGACTTAAGCTGTTAGAGATAAAGCAAGAGAGAGACCTTTATCTGGTCAATTACCTAGCCTTTGTCGTAGCCTCATCTCAATTTCTCTATCAGCAAAGTATTTTAATGGCAGTTTACATATTAATTGTCTGCTGTGTTTTGCTGGCAACCCTGGTATCGATCAATAGCCAAAAACCTGAAATATGGACAGCATTAAAAACAGCAGGAACCATCGTTTTTCAGGCATTGCCCATAGGCATCATTTTATTTGTACTATTCCCAAGAATTGAAGCACCTCGCTGGATGATGTTTGACCGGCAGCATAGCGCAAAAACAGGGCTGAGCGATAGCCTAGAGCCAGGGTCCATTAGCCAGCTAGGACTATCGGATGAACTTGTTTTTAGAGTGGCGTTTAAAGATAAACTTCCTCCTCCCAATATGCGCTATTGGCGCGGTCCCGTCTATTCATATACAGATGGGCAGCGTTGGACAGAGAATAAGAAATCAATAGATAAAAGGCTGACGGATAAACCTGTCTATCTAGGGACAGCTTTTCAATACACTCTGATGATGGAACCGCAAGATAAAAACTGGGTTTTTGCACTAGATATGCCGTCATCCTTCTCCCAGGGTTTAAAGAAAAACATACAGTATCAGCTGATAAACCCAGACAACAAAAATCAGCGGGCAGAATATAAATTTACATCGTACACACAATATAATACCGGCGATATAGGCAAAACAGAACGCAGTAACAATCTGCAGCTTCCTGCAGAACCCTCAAATGCCATTAAACAGCTAGTCAGACAGCTCCATGGATTTGGCCCGTCAGCAGAGATTTTTATTCAGTCTATTTTAACCCACTTTAAAACTGAAAATTTTCATTACACTCTCAGACCGCCGCTAATGGGTGACAAGCCTATCGAGACTTTCCTGTTTGATAACCGGTATGGCTTTTGCAGTCACTATGCCACAGCATTTGTCTATTTAATGCGTGTTGCGGGAATCCCCGCCAGAGTCGTGGGTGGCTATCAGGGCGGAGAGTTTAATCAAATAGGCAATTTTTTAGAAATAAGGCAGGCAAATGCCCACGCCTGGGCAGAAGTATGGCTAAAAAACAAAGGCTGGGTTAGATTTGACCCAACAGCCGCCATCGCACCAGAACGTATAGAACAAGATGTTAATATCGACCTGCAAATAGCCACAGGATTTGTTAATTTTTCGCCTATGCTGGCAGATGCCAGTAAAGCTCTGTCTTGGATAAAACAGGCAAGACAGGTATGGGGCAATATTGATTATAGCTGGCAGCGCTGGGTGATTAATTACAGTACTGAAAATCAGACTAAATTTTTATCATCCCTAGGCATTAATAATATTAAATCAATACTCTATTGGCTTTTTGGCTGTATAGGATTTGTCACAGCGGTTTTAGCCTGGCTTATTTTAAGAAAAAAACATCCCCCCATAGATAAAGAGTTAAAGCTGTACCGGCTGTTTTGTAAAAAAATGGCTAAAGCAGGGTTTGAGAAAAAGGCTGGTGAAACTGTGCAAAATTTTTGCCTGAGAATTCAAAATAAACGGCCTGACTTGGCTGAACAGATAATTCTGATATCAAGCGTTTATACTAGGTTGCGGTATGAAAAAAATGCAGTGGAAGATGATATGCTTTTATTAAAAAGAGAAGTTGTTGGTTTGGCAGTCAGTCACCCCCCTAAAAAAAGCAGACTATGAAAGTCTGAAATTTGAAGCGCCTTATGAAGTTTTTAAAGAACTAACTGGCATTAATGTCTGACGGTTAATGGGGACGCGCTTATAACTTGAATTCAGGAAAGATAGGTATGGTGTCCCCCTAATACCCCCCCTAATTTATGTTGGTTTGATGGTAATACGCTGATAAAATGAATACTGTCATCTCGACGATAGGAGAGATCTTACACGCAGTAAATTGGTTACCGGTCGAAATGACAGAATAAAGACTATTTTCTTTAATCGGAGAACTATATCCATTAATCCTAAAGTTGACAGAACACCTGCACACCACTTGAAAAAACTAGAAATATGAGAATACCAAACGAGCAAATTAATTTTCTCAAAAGTAAGGTCAGTAGTTTTGATACAGAAGCCAAGCTCTATGTTTTTGGTTCCCGAACGGATGATAAAAAAAAAGGCGGAGATATAGACCTGCTGATAAAAAGTACAAAGCTTGATAGAAAAGACCTTAGAAAACTTCGCATCGCTTTTTTTGATATTTTTGGAGAACAAAAACTTGATATAGTGCTGGATGACGGTAGCAATGAGAGTCAATTTATAAAAAAAATACAGCAAGAATCCATTGCAATATGAATCAGAGTGAATTAGTTCTTATAGAAAATATTAAAGCATTAGAAAATCAGTTTTACTGGCTAGAAAGGTCATACCTTATTTGCAAGGAATTTGAGATAAAAGAAAAATATCAGCCAGAAGAAATGGATGCTTTGGAAACGCTATGTTCAAGATTTTCCAGAAGTATTGATTATTTAATCAGAAAAGTATTCCGTTCGATCGATGATGTAGAGTTTGAAAATCAAGGCACTTTGATTGATGTCATCAATCATGCTGAAAAAAGAGGACTCATAGAATCAGTCGAACAAATGAGGGAAATTAAAGAAATAAGAAATGAAATCGTACATGAATATATACAGACAGGATTGCAAAGCCTGTTTTCTGATGTGCTTGAGAAAACACCTGTAATATTAAAACAGATGACGCAAACAATTGAGTATTGTAAGCAATATAAATAACACTCTTCTTATTTGGTGATTTTCCAAGAGGTTCTATAATTTCATTGTTAGCTGAATATATTAACATTCCAAAGTTTTACAGCTTTATAGCCTTTCTCCGAAAGGAGAAAACGTGGTAAAGGAAGGGGATTCGATCAATAGCCAAAAAAGAGAAATCTGGGTGACATTAAAAACAGTGGGTATTATAAAACTGGAATACGATTATGTTGAGTATCGATTTCTGAAAAATCTTGGCCTGAAAGAGAAACAGAAGTAACTTTATAACCGGCATCCATCGCAATAGAACAGAAAATACGCTCAAAAGCGTGGGCTAAAGTACCATCTTGCATTCCATTCTCAGGCTGAAAAACAAGTCCTTCTTCTGGAATATCTTTTAAATAAGCCAGTGCCTTTGGGGTAAACCAAAACATTGATCCAGCAATAAAACCTAATTTTGGCTCTGAACTTGATTCGTAGTGTCCAGTTAAAGTTAGAAGGTGTTTAACGTTTTCGTAATTTGCTCCCCAAAAACTATCATGACTCAAATAAAACTGATGGGGTCCGACTACACCAATATCACCCTGTTCAAACAATTGAAGTGTTCGTCGAATTATCAAAGAATTTCCTACCACTCTACTAAGGAGCTGTTTTCGCCAGTCCGCACCTTGGGAGCTATATTTGCTTTTCTTGGAATGAAGTTTTAATACGGCAAGGTAGCTATCAAGCAAGCCAGTACGAAAAAGCGAAATAAATGGAGCTATATCGCGCCCTCGATTTTCAGTAAGTAAAACGGTAACACTTTGGGCCGTATCCGATGTACTATTGATGATTTTGTGGATATCACCCTCAAAGGGAGTTGTTACATATAAATCGTACGGTTCAACAATCCCATTCAGGTAGCTGCAAATTTCGCCCAAAAGGTCATAATAAAAAAGGTGTATGACAACAGCGACTTTGACACCTTTAGTTCTTGCCAGGCCAAATGAGATTATCCGGCCTGCAGTTATGGTTGATTTATTATAGGTCATTGTCGTCAGACCATTTGTACCAGCTGAATAATGACTTCGAGAATTATCAAGCAGAACATTAATATCCTTAAGATTATTGGGATCTCCAATCTCTGATATAAAATCAATAGATATCTCGTGAGGATTAGTTCTTAGTACCTCTGTTTTTATAAAACCGAATTGCTGAGCAATTTCTTTAGCGCAAAAATGCGTCCAATTAACTTCATGCCGGTGACGAAATGGCTTGAAGGTTAGCCCCCCCTCTTTGCGAGCAATTTTCCGCATCCAGCTAATTTCAGCAAGTGTTCGTTGCCGAAGAGTGGGCTTAAATAGCACTAATGCCTTTACATCATTGCTTAGCAAAACGCTAGATAAGCCTAATTCATAGCTGAGAATGGTTTCCAATTTAGAATTAAGAGGCTGAATATTAGCAAAGAAAGCCTTGAGCCATACCGACTGTAAAACTTTCTTACTTAGTAAAATAAGGTAGGACTGCAAGTGCCAATTGAATTGCCTTGACTCAGTAATGCTAACCACGTCGTGCTTCATTGCTATTGTTAGCATACTTCTGAGCATCCGAGTAAAAATTACAGAATCAAGAACAACAAAACTTGAATTAACCAACAGGATATTTCCAGCCTCGACATGCTCTTCAAGATAATTGAGACCGACGCGGTAACTATAAAAATCATAGCCTATATTAGGGCGTTTAATCAAAATGACTTTTTTGAACTGTAAAACATCCGCCTCAGCTAAGTTACACGTTGTCACCAATACTACGATATCAAAAACCTGTTCGAGACATTTCAGCATTTGCTGGAAATTTTCTTCAAGACGGTTGTTGGGATCAAAGTGTGCTAATACTGTCGCATTACCGTTCATATCAGCCTCGCAGACGGCGAAAGAGTCTATAAGTATATCTTGCAATACCATAGACCATAGGCCACTTAATCATTTTTGCCGCAACTTTCTGGGTAAAATTGCCGACAGGGCGATAGTTAGTAAATTCCGTTATCAACTGTTCAGCTGTAGCATTAATGTCGCTATCTTCTGCTTCACGCTGGTTTACTAGCTTTTCTGAAATTTTTCTAAGCAAAGTTTCACGGCTCTGGTCTAGAGTTTTTAGTTGATTGTCGTAATATGATGATTTCAAGGTTTGCTCAAGATATTGTAGCCCCCACTTTTGATCAGGCTCTAAATGACAGCCTTCCCCCCATTCATTCCAAGCATTAATGAAGATAAAATTGTCAGACCCTGCCGGATTATGCTCTCGAGTGTAGGCGCGCAGATAACCAAGCCAGTCACCATACACATTAGGGTCGGCGTTAACGACGATAGTTGGAGTATTTTGACGTCGAGCAGTATTATCCCAGCTAGGAATGATTCCTCTGTAAAGTTTGAAAGGTGGTGCAGAGCGCTTAGCACTCTGAGCAATTATCTTATAATAATCTACTACACCTCCAGAAAATTCGTGGTTTGTAAAGACAGGAATTTTTTCTGGCCGACTTTGCGGGCCGTTAAACTTGTGCGGTGGAAATTCTATTAAGGCATCCGCATCTACTTCGTCCGGCTTAGAAATATCATAAAAGTCTACCACAGCAATATGCAGCCCCAGAAATCCATGCTCCTTAGCAAGACGACGCCACTTAGCAAATGAAGCGCTGGGGTCTGGAATATCTTTGGCCCGGTAGACCACTAGCATCGGTTTTCCATCAACTCGAATGTAGCGTTTGTCTTTAAAATAATCAACAAGGGAAGCAATAAAAGTATCATCATCTCCCTCTTCATAGTTCTGACTCAGCAACACACTTTTAGTGTCGCCATCCCAAGTTCTGGTCCAGTTTTCATTAGCCCAGCACAAACAAAAGTTAATATCTATATCTGATTTTAAAAAGTTTTCTAGAGGACGTTCAAGAATACGTGACCCACTAAACCAGTAATAATAAAAGCAGAAACCATGTAGGCCATAGAGTTTAGCCATTTCTGCCTGTTCAAGCATTACATCGGGATGGGAAAGATCATAAAAACCAAGGTCACGAGGAATATGAGGCTGGTAATGATTGTCAAAATTCGGTTTCCCTTGGACAACACTGGTCCACTCGGTGAAACCTGGCCCCCACCACTCAGAATTTTCCGGAATGCGATGGTATTGAGGTAGGTAGAAAACGATTAGCTTACTATTGTCACGGAGAACTTCATAATCCGAAGTAGGTTCGCACTCATTATTTTGAGAAAGGGCGATGAATGCTGGTTCTTTATTATTTGATATCATTGGCAGAGCTGATTAGAATAAATGGAATAATAGCTTGTTGAATTTGAGCGCCACTTAAATACGGACGAGAAGGGTTTTTAATTTGCTGATTTTTCGCAATATTTTCCATGTCTTCGATGATTTAATTATTTTTATTTCTGAATTAATAATATCTATCTGCTGATCACGTTCAGTGATGCTTTGGCTGAGGCTGGCAGCCTGAATGTCACGCTTAGCAATTTCTTGGCTGAGGCTGGCAACTTGAATGTCACGCTCAGCAATTTCTTGGCTGAGGCTGGCAACTTGAATGTCACGCTCAGCAATAGCCTGACTGAGGTTTGTTAACTGAATAGCATGCTCAGCACTAGCCCGGCTAAGGCTAGTGACCTGAGCATCGCGTTCGGCAATGGTCTGACTGAGGCTAGTGACTTGAACATTGCGTTCATCTACGGCTCGGTTAGCAGCAGTATTTTGTACAAAGAGCTTATCTATCAACATAATTGGTGATTGTAAGCGCTTAAACTCATCTGACCATCGAGAAACCTTGCCCTCTAACGCATCAAAGTCAAAATTATCTGATGCCACCCCAAGCAAAGCTAAGTAAGTTTCATGAACAATTGGTGGACAGGTACTATCCATTAACAGATCGTTTAAATTATAAACCGTATGCCTTAACCCCTCATCAAGAAAATCTGTTTTGTAGGCCTTCAATTCAGCTGGATCAATTTCTAATTCAAGGGACTCTGCTATTCGGCTCAACTCATGGGTGGGTGAATGCAATAGCCGGTCATAATCCACAAAGACTCTTTTTTTACCAGCACTATGAGTTAGACTTATAAACAAGTGCTCAAACCAGAGAAGATAGCTCTGTTCTGAAGCAATGCTGTCGCGTTTTTCCAAGGACTTAGCCACACTAAGAGGGTTGCGTATGGCTAAGATATAGCTGACATCAAATTGACAATGGATAAAGACCTCTTTCCAAAATGCTAGAAGCTTAGCCACTCGAGGGTCTTTAAAAGCAAAGAGTAGTGAGTTGCCAGTTTTTTCCCTAAGCAAATCCACAGCACGGCGAAAATACCCTTGCTTATGTAAAAAATCCACATCATTTGAATCAATCACTTTCAGGCGAAACCAATCATTGCCTATTGCTTGAAGCATTTCAATATTCAGTGCATTTAGATCAACATCTTCCCAATAACCTTTGGGGTTGGCATTTTCAACAGGAGGCATCATTTTATTGCCTAGCTCCACACCAAACACCTGTAACCCTCGCGTAATTGCACTTGTACCGCTGCGGTGCATGCCAAGCACAACAATTAGCCTTTTTTTCTTAATTACCATAAACCTGAAAACATGAACCATTAAGCTCAACAAAACCGCTGCTTCCAACTGGAATCTGGCCATTGTCAACAATTTCAAAAGTAATGGTATTAAGCTGTTTCTCTATTAACACATCGGAAGCGCCAAATGGAAAATCTAAAATACGCAAGGCAATGTTATAAATGCCTGGCAGCATAGTGGCATCAAATTCAAATTGGCAACAGACTTCACCTTTGCTCCCTAACACCAGTGCCTTTTCATTTCTGCGACTATCCATTCCGCAGACAACAATACCTTTCTGGTCTCTTATTGCCACAGCCAGCGCAGGAGAGCGCAGTTCATCACTTAACCAGGCAGACACCTTAATGCTAACCCTGTCACCATGATGAAACCAGGTTCTGCTTTCTTCTTTTAGAAAAAGCTCAATATCAAGCAGTTTGCCCAGGCCCGTACCAAAAGCCATGCTATCTTTATTCATCGGCTCACGAAACGACATTTTCTGGCCTATTCCACTCGCCTGCTCACCCCGAACATCCATCAAAAACATTTCCGTAGCCGTCTCAGCATCACCATCAAACACGCATTCTCCGGCTTTAAGGTACAAAGCTCTGGTACACATGCTCCTAACCAAGCTTAAATCATGCGTTACCAGCAAAATGGTTACACCGCGCTCAATCATCTCCTCGATTCGCTGCATACACTTCATATAAAAACCAATATCCCCAACGGCAAGCGCCTCATCTACCACCACAATATCAGGATCAACACTGACAGCGACTGAAAAAGCCAAACGCATAAACATACCGCTGGAATAGGTTTTTACCGGCTGATCTATAAAATCTTCAATTTCAGAAAAGGCCACTATATCATCGAAGCGCTCATCAATTTCTTGCTCGCTCAAACCAAGAATGGCCGCATTCATATAAACATTTTCACGCCCGGTAAACTCCTGGTTAAAACCAGCCCCTAATTCTAAAAGCGCAGAAATACGGCCTTTCATCTCCACATTGCCCGACTCCACCTGCAAAATACCACAGATAATCTGCAATAAGGTAGACTTCCCGGAGCCGTTGCGACCAATAATCCCCAGCATTTCTCCACGCTCAACATCCAGAGATATATTCCGCAAGGCCCAAAACTCCCTATAAAATTTCGGCCTTGGCTTATCACTAAATGGATTTAGCAGCCGAGACAGTCTCGGCACAATCATTTGCTTTAATCTATCTTTAGGACGCTCAAAAATAGCAAAACACTTACTGACATCCTGTACATGAATTAATCGTTCAGATGACATCAGCAAACCCTTTATCTGTTTTTACAAACCAGCTATAGCCCAAAACCAACACAGCAAGGCTTACCCCAGTATAAGATAGGCCGGCAATCCAATTAGGCGTGCCCCCTAGCAGCAGAACATTTCTTGTTTCACTTATAACCCAGGTAAGCGGGTTAAGAAAAATCCAGCCCCGTATCCCCTCAGGCAATGCACTGACAGGATAAAAAATAGGAGAAAGAAACATTAAAGCCGTCACACTAACGCCAACAACCTGCCCAATATCTCGCAAATAAACCCCAAGAGACGACAGAAACCAGCTAAAGCCTAAAACCAGCAGAACAAAAGGCAGCCAGACCACCGGCAGCCAAAGGGCCGAGAAAGAAGGGAGACCATGAACAAACACATAAAACAGCATCAAAATTATCATGCTAACCAGGGCATGAAATAACGAAGCGATTAAAATGCAGGGAGACAGAATCTCCAAAGGAAATACAACCTTTTTAACATAACTGACATTCTCAAGCACCAGCCCAGAAGATCGGTTGATGCATTCAGCAAACACATTAAAGGCAATTAAGCCGGCAAAAAGGTTTAAGGCAAAATCTTCAGTGGTAGCAGATGACTGCCACCTGGCTTTAAAAATCACCCCAAAAACAAAAGTATAGACACACAGCATCAAGAGAGGATGTAAAAAGGACCAGGCTACACCAATAACAGAACCACGATAACGGCCCAAAATTTCACGTTTAACCATTTGAGCCAGCAAATGGCGATTTGACCATATTTTATTCATTAAAACAGATAACCTCAGAATGATTTATTATCGTTCCCACGCTCTGCGTAGGAATATAGTTTATAACGTTCCATGCCACCCAAACACAGAAATAATCAACCCGCACACATGTCGTTAAGTTAAGCATATAAAATTCGGAGAAAGGGCTTTAGTCCCTACAAATACGGGGCTAAAGCCCCGTCTCCAAGGTGAACTGTCTCTATAAAACTCTTAACTTAATGATATTGGCCCGCATACCTAAAAAGTATAAGCAAAAAAATCAATATCTTTTGCATAACGCCGCTCTACCAGCCGGCGGCAGGCATTATTATAATAATCTCGATAATGTGTTCTTGCGGTTGCATTATGGTGCTGCAAGGCAATGCCAGAAAAGCCAAGCGTATTAAAAACATGCTGTACATCATGTTCCAGCTGCTCAAAACGGCCAATAAAATCAACAATTATATTGCCGGCATCATCAGTAACATAATCCAGCTGATTGAACATAAAGCTTTTTTTACCATCAATATCATCTATTGTATCAACACATTGATATAAAAATTCTTCAAAAGAAGAACTGTTCTCCAAAACATAGCCCCATAATTTATTGACTGAACCCTGCTTGGCCTGCTGCTTCAAATAATCAGAGACCTGGGTAATCATCAAATACCAAGAGACCAGACGATCCCAAGGGTTGCGTACAAAAGCAACTTTATAATACTCAGACCAAACAAACTCAGCCCTGTTTTTAGCCCATAAAGCATGGTCATGAGTCCCCATATATTGCTTTAAATCCGGAATCAGCTCAGAAAGCTGAAGAGTTAAACTGCTTCCAGCCGTTTTTTGAATATGGGTAAATAAAAATTTTTTATCGTGTGATATCAGCATACAAAGACAGAACAAGGGGGAATCAGCTGCCCGCCTTTTTGGGGCCAGGTTTTTTCTTCATTAAATCACGCCCGAGCAAAAGGCCGGCATCCTCAATAAACTGCTCATCGCCTAACGGTCTGCCCGTACGCTCATGCTTTTCAATTTCATGGCTAAAATTTGACTGCCCGGCAGTTAAGTGCATCTTCCAATCGCCAGCTAATGAGAGCAAGGGCTGAGTTGCTACAAGCCCATCCTTATCTTTACCTGCCAGATAAGCATGAACACTGCTCCACGGGTAATCCCAGGGCAATTTTACCATACCTGCCTTAACAGGGTTTAACTCTATATAGGCGGCCGTCCTTAGCAGCCACACCTCATTCATGGGATAAGATGAAAACCGGCCTTGCCATAAATAGCCTTTCCAGCCTTCCCGAGCATTGATATGCTGAGTATATCGGCGATGAACCTCGCCAATTGCTTTTGCCAGCTGAGAATTTGCATTTGGCTTAACAATCAGATGAACGTGATTAGTCATCAGGCAATACGACCATAATTCAATATCTTCCAGAGCGCACCACTCTTTCAGCAGCCTTAAATAATATTCATAGTCCCCCGGCTCAAAGAACACATCCTGCCTGCGATTGCCTCGCTGTACAACATGATGCGGATGTCCGGGGAGCACAACTCTAGCTAATCTTGCCATATAGAAATAATAGCACAATAGTTAGATATTGTGTCCCCCTTATTTATGCCCCCCCTATTTTTCTATTTTTTTGGTCGTGATATGCCCTTGCGCAACCTCTACCAAGGTTTCAAGCCTAACCACACGCCTGTCAACATTAGAGAGAGTGGAATCCACTCGATCAATATCTCTGTTCATGCGCTTTACTTCATCTGTTAAACGCAATACATCCAGCAGCATGTCTTTCCAGCCAGCCATTTATAATACCCTCCGCTGTTCCAAAACAGTTAAAGTCTTATCTAGTCTTTTACGAGTACTGGCAGTGTCTTCAATAGCTTCTTTAAGTTTTGAGGAAACCAACTCCATTAATTCCGATGTTTCAAGGTCAGTACCATCAGGATTAAAAGAATCAATAGCCGATCTAACCACACTGGCAACAGATAGTTTTTTATCTTTAGCTATTTTTTCTAGTTTTTTAACGTTAGTATTAGAAAGCATCAGCTGCTTCCTAACCAAGTTTTCAGTTTGCGTAACTTGCATATTGCATCTCCGAGAATAAAGTTTTACCCTTTCTATTATACATATACACATAACCATACACAAGTAACAGATAAGTACTGTGTCCCTATATTAAAAAACATGCCCCATATATTGTACAATTTAGATTTTAGAGTTACACTTGTCCACTAACTTGAACAAGTGGGGTAAAAATGCGGATTGTTTCATTTACAGAAGCCAGAAACCGGCTTAAAAGCGTGTTAGATCAAGTGGTTAATGATGCCGATTGTACCGTGATAACTAGGCGTGATAGCGAAGATGCAGTGGTGATGTCATTTGAGTATTATAGTAGTTTGATGGAAACAGTTTATTTATTAAAGTCTCCCGCAAATGCTGAACACCTTAGAGAATCAATTGAACAGTTCCGGCAAGGAAAAGTTCAAGAAAGAGATCCCCTGAATGAATAGATGCTTAGCTTGGACAGATGAAGCGTGGTCAGATTATGTCTATTGGCAGGGGCAAGATAAAAAGACATTGAAACGAATCAATAAGCTGATTTTGAATGCAAAACGAACACCATTTGAAGGTATTGGTAAACCAGAGCCTTTGAAAGAAAATTTGTCAGGTTTTTGGTCTCGTAGAATAGATGATACACATAGATTTGTATATGCAGTCACTGAAACACATATTACAGTGTTAGCTTGTCGGTATCACTATAATCAATAGTAGGGGAAAGATTATCAAAATATAAGTATTATGCTCCCTTGTTTGCTCCCTTGTTTTCTTCTTTATTTATTTTCTTAAATTTTTCACAAAAAAAAGCCCCCAAAAAGGAGGCTTTTATCTAGAAATCTACAGCTAAAAGTTATAAGCAATTATTTCATTATTTTTCAACAACTAATATTTGCCATTCACCTTCATTATAGAGTCTTACCAGTTGTTGCATAGGTATTTACGGTAGTTCCTGTGCTAGACTTTTTAACATTTGAAGCAACTATAGAAGAGCTTTCAACAGTAAAGTCAAAACGAATTGCGCCAGGGAAAGCCGTTACCAAGTCAGCGCCAGAGATAATGACTGTTGAATTAGAGGTCAAGGCTGGAATGGTTATTGAACCACTTACATCGGCACCTGCAGCATCATAGGCAGTAACACCGATTGCACCCGTTCCAGATATTAAAGCACCGCTATCATCAGTGATTTTAATAGTATTTAATGGTCCGGTACTATTAACAGTAAAAGAACTGCCATTTCTAGTCAAAGCAGCTACTGTTGTGGCAGGAAGAATATTATGCGAAGAAAAAACATCGCTAGAACCTGCTTTATAATCTACTGCTAATTTTACTTTTGTTGTAGGAATTGCAGACAGGCCGTCAACAGTTATTTCCAAATCAGCACTGTCATTAAATACCGCTTTAGCGCCGGCATTACTTAATAATGCATATCCATTTCCTGCACCATCCAGATAGAACGTACTGCCGGTTGTAGCTGTAGAAGGAGCTGTTGATCCATCAGACATAACCTGAGAGAATGCACCAGTAGTAGTGTCCCAGGTGACTTTAGTCGCAGAAGCAGGCAGACCAGTCAAGGTAAATAACGATGTACCCGTTGCATTGGTGGCATTTGAATCCAAATCAATTGCAGTTGCCACCTTACCATTAGCGATAGTATGCACCAAAGTTCCATCAATTTTCTTAAAAGAATCAGAAACCTGTAAAACACCATCCACCGCTGTAACTGTTGCCAAGTCTTGAAGCTTATCTGTTACATTAAAAACCTGTAGCGCATCTGTTACGGCTTTTTCATGCACAACTGAATTTACCCCTAGAACTGAGCGAGAAACGGTAATGTCAACGCGTGGAACAACTGAAGAAGCAACACCCGTTAAATCATATTTACCTGCTAAAGTTATAATATCAGCAGTAACATCTGCAGTTGATGCAGTAGTAATAGTAGCTGTTAAAATTTTATCAGTTGCATCTAGACTCCAAGCCCCTTCGACAGCTACAGTAGTTCCACCAGTCTTGCTTATAACTACTGGGTCAGCGGCTAATGCTGTACGGTCAAATTTACAATTTTTCGCTGTAATAGTGATCACATCACCTACTTGAAAACCTATATCAGCACCAGCATCGAATGTACCTACCTGGCTAGCTGTACTAGCCAGGGCTTTAAGGTTTGCTGCTGCGCTTACTGTCGAAACATTTTTAGTGCCACCACCGGAAAGAACTATATCTGCGGCACTCGCAGAAGCTGCAGACAAAGCAAGAGCAGCCATAACAGCAATTTTTAATTTATTATTTCTCATATTTTTTTCCTAAAGTTTATATTAAATTATTACCCTCAAGGGTAAATAAAGTAGATTGTCGCTTTAACAATTAATCATTAAGCTTGGCAAGCTCAACTAAAACAATCTTGTTACTTACCATGTGTTCAAGATTAGTATAAGAAAAAATTTTTACAATGAGGTTTGGTAAAAAAAAATAACTTTTATCTGGAGAAGCTTGACTTAGCTCTCATTTTTTGAATGGGATAGAAATGGGGACACGCTTCTTATCTTCTGCTGTTTTTTTATAAAATCCCCCTCAATCCCCCTTTTTCTAAGGGGGAGGAAGACAATGCCTTGAGTTAAGCTGTTTATTGAGCTAATTAAGCTTGGAGATGGGGCTTTAGCCCCGTATTTTTAGGGACTAAAGTCCCAACTCCGAATATTTTATGCTTTAGAAATGGGGACACAATAGAAATGGGGACTAGAAATGGGGACACAATACTTATCTTCTGCTTTTTTTTATAAATCCCCCTCAGCCCCCCTTTTTTAAAGGGGGAGGTGTTTATCTGCTTGCCTGCAATAAAATGTAATTCTCCCTTTTAACTTATTATTATAGAAATGGGGACACAATACTTATCTTCTGCTTTTTTTATAAGACCGCCGGGCTGATTTGGTTGCCAAGGTTAAACAAAGCGAAGGAGCCGTTTATTTTGCATATTGAAATTCAAAATAATAATGATGCACTTATGCCTTTACGCATGCTGCGCTATTACACTGATATTGCATTAACTTATCCGGGCCTGCCTATTAGGCAATATGTGATTTACATCGGAAAGCCCACGTTAACCATGCCGGGCTATAGAAAAGACACTGGCTTGGATTATCATTACAGCATTATTAATATGCACTCGGTAAACTATCAGCACCTGTTAAAGCAAGACAGCCCCGATGCTATTGTTTTAGCCATCCTATGTGATTTTAATGCGGATTCTGACCAGCAGGCAGTTACCCGCATCGTACGGCAATTACATGGTAAACTGCATAAGTCCCCTAAACGGTTGCGGGAGTATATGTACATGATGGAAATTTTATCCGATAACCGTAATTTAAAAACAGTCATTAAAGAGGCCGAAGCCGTGATTACAGGGATTAATGTAGAAAACCTCCCTTCCTATGAGCTTGGGATGGAGAAAGGGATGGAGAAGGGGATTGAGAATGGTGTGGAAAAAGGAATTCATCAAATTGTT
>JALSLW010000093.1 GCA_026988155.1 Methylomonas sp.
AGGAACAATTTTAAGGCCGCCTGATGATTTGATTTGGGAGTAAAAATCAGGGAACAGTTACGGATCATTTGTCAAATTTATGCTGAATTTATTTAGCAGGGATAAACTCAACTGATTTTTCTAGGTTCAAGAAAAATAAATCTCTAATTACCAATCGAGTCCAGCCCTTTCATTTTAATCTATCTAACACCTCTCTTACCGGCTGTTGGTGTAAAGCATACAATCACAAAACTCAGTCACTCACGGCTGGCTTATAGGGTAATTGCAAACAATCGCAGAGCATTGATTCCCCCCTCTTAAACCAAAGTTTTCATCGTTTCTTTAGAATCGCTAGTTCAACACGCTCCAGGTCGGCCTGTGTATCAACTCCCGCTTCAGGAGCCTTTGCCACCGTCCTAACCAGAATTTGCTGGCCATGCCATAAAATTCTCAGTTGCTCTAAAGATTCTACGGCTTCTAATTCGGAAGGTGGCCATAAGCAATACTGTTTTAAAAATTTCACCGTATAGGCATACATTCCAATATGTCTCAAATACGGCATTGTATGTGATGGACTGCCGCCTTCTGCAGAAAAGGCATTGCGATCCCAGGGTATAGGCGCCCGGCTAAAATACAAAGCATAGCCTTGCTGATTAAGCACCACTTTTACTGCATTTGGGTTGAAAATTTCTGCAGCATCATTAATTTCTGCAGCCAGTGTTGCAATACCTGCCTGCTGTTGACTGCCTAAAGCTAAAGCTACCTCTTTTATATAGGCAGGGGGAATTAAAGGCTCATCACCCTGTAAATTAACGATAATTTCATCATCTCCCCAGCCTAGCTTTTCAGCCACTTCAGTAATGCGCTCTGTTCCGCTTTGATGATTGGCATCGGTCATCACAGCCTTTAAACCTAAGGCTGTGACTCTGTCAAATATGTGCTGATCATCAGTTGCCACTACTACTTCACCGGCTTCAGCTTCAACAGCCTTTTGACAGACATGAGATATCATCGGCTGTCCCGCTATATCTAACAATGGTTTCCCAGGCAAGCGGGTTGATCCATATCGAGCGGGGATAACAACTTTAAAGGAGATGCTCATTATTTATTATCCAGAGCGTCCATCTCTTCATTAGTTAATTGACGGGCATCATCCTCCAGCATAACCGGAATACCATCTCTGATTGGAAAAGCAAGATGGTCTGCTTTGCAAATTAGCTCCTGTTCATTCTGCCTATAAATCAATGTGCTTTTGCATAATGGGCAAGCCAATATTTCAAGTAATTTTTTATCCACGTATTTTCTCTTTTATCAATGTAAGTAATTTATCTGTAAATTGCTGCTGAGGCTTTGCCTGTATTGGTACAAACCAATGTTTTTCAGAGGCAAAACCTAGGCATTTAACTGCATCTTTTTCTGTCATTAATACGGGCTTATCATCATTAAAGCTAATATCTGCTTCAGTAAACTGGTAATGATCAGGAAAGGCATGCGTCTCTATGGAAATTTTTTTCTGTTCCAGCAAATCAAAGAATCGTTTTGGGTTGCCAATACCTGCTAAGGCATGGCTGGGGATAAAATGAAAATCAGTCAATAGCTTTTCTTCTTTAGTAATAAGATTGACTGCGATATCACCTTCCATGGTCATGGAAAATTCATTTTCTTCCTCAGGAACGCCATTGACAATAACCAGGTCGACCGTCTGCAGCCTTGTTATCTGTTCCCTTAAAGGACCACACGGTAATGCATAGCCATTGCCAAACCGTCTTTGCCCGTCAATGACCACTATTTCAATATCTCTTTCCAAAGCATAATGCTGCAAACCGTCATCTGACAAAATAATGTCGCAGGGTGATTTATCCAACAGCATTTGCCCTGCTTCGGCTCTTTTTGGGCCAACTGCTATTGGGCAGTCTGCCCGATTTGCCAATAAAACAGCCTCATCTCCAACCAGCTCAGGGGCACTTTGCTTATCGACCCATTGCGGCCACTGTTCGGCATTGCCGCCATAACCTCGGCTAATAATGCCCGGTTTATAGCCCTGCTCTGTTAAAAACCTTGCCATCCAAAGTATTAATGGCGTCTTGCCCGTACCGCCAACCGTAATATTGCCTACGATAACTACAGGCACTGCCAGTCTGGTTTTCTTTTTTATGCCGATTCTATATAAAAATGCCCTAAACCGTATCGCATCATCATAAAGCATTGAAATCGGCATAAACATGGACGAAATATACATTTCTTTATACCAGGCATCCTGCAGCCAGCGAGATATTTTCTGTTTCATCACTTTAACCCGGGGATACTTTTTGTGGCAAATGTAATGCGCTTAAATCCCATTTGGCTGGCAATATCCAATGCTGTCACCACAGCCTGGTGTGGCGTTTTGCCGTCGGCACTGATGACAAAAGGCAGACGCCTTGAATTTCCTGCTATTTGAGCTAAAGCGCGCTTTAAGGTCTTATTTTTCTGATTAAGCAGTTGATGGGGCAGTCCATCGTCGCCATTTATAAAATAAATGCCTTCTGCATTAATAGATAAAACAATCATTTTTTGGTCACTTTCAGTTTCAGACCCATTGGCTTCAGGAAGGTTTATTTTTAATTCTGACTGCTGGTTAAAGGTTGTTGTCACCATAAAAAAAATCAGTAATAAAAACACCACATCAATCATTGGTGTTAAAGTGATTTCTAAGGGTTTTTTATTCCGCTGAGAAAAATTCATTAGCCTTCCTCTCTGTCCCCAGCCATTACATCAATCAGCTTTAAGGCTTCTTCTTCCATCTTTAAAACATAATCATCAATTAAACGCTCAAAATAGCGATGAAAAATCAAACTGGGAATGGCAACCGTTAATCCGGCAGCAGTGGTTAATAAGGCTTCAGAAATGCCGCCTGCCAAAATGCCAGGGTCGCCCACACCATGAATCATGATGGCGGCAAAAACTTTAATCATGCCCACCACTGTCCCGAGCAACCCTAATAAAGGGGCGATAGAGGCGATAGTGCCTAGCGGGTTTAAAAACCGTTCCAATTCATGAACCACCTGTCGGCCTGTCTCCTCTATGCTGGTCTTCATCATCTCGCGCCCATGATGCTTGTTAACCATACCGGAGGCTAGAATTGCACCCAGTGGTGAACTCAATTTAACCTTTCTGAGCGTTACATCATCAATTTTTTTCTCTTTTGCCAACTTCCATAACTGAGGAACCAAATCAGGCGGCAGTATTTTTGTACGTCGCAAGGTCCAAAAACGTTCAACCACAATCGCCATAGCAATGACGGAACATAAAATGATTGGCAACATCAGCCAACCGCCATTTTTTATTAATTCAAACACTAAATTTAAACCTATATTTTTATAATAATTAAGTACAGCCATCTTATAGGGGTGCAATCCTCTGTGACCGTCCCCTACAAGATATTCTAAGAATTACCGTGGATAGTAACTAATATTTTAACCTAACACTTTATGATTTTCCCGGCCTACCCATAAAAAAGCAATAATAAATGCAATAAAACAGGAATATGCAGCCATAGAATACACTACCCAGGCACCATATAAATCCCAGCAATAGCCGCTAAACAAACTGCCAATCATACCTCCCAGTCCAAAACTTAAACTGCTATAAAGTGCTTGCCCCTTACCTTGATGATGATTCCCAAAATATTTATGCACTAAATGTATGGCTACAACATGGGATGATCCAAAGGTTGCCGCATGTAAAATCTGAGCAAATGCCATTAACGGGGGCGACTCTACATAAAAGGCAATGATCAGCCAGCGACAAATGCTTAAGAATATACTAATCAACAGAATATGTCGCAAGGAAATAAATTTAAGTATATGTTTCATATAAATAAACAAAAGAACTTCTGCGACTACACCTAATGCCCACAATAACCCAATAGTGGCAGGTGTGTAATTGAATTGATTCAGATATATAGAATAAAATACATAATATGGCCCATGTGCAAATTGCAAAAGCATATATACTGTAAAAAAAGCAATAATTTCAGGCCGCTTAATTATTTTAAACACCCCAATTGCATTTTCAGTTTTCTTTATCGGTTTCGTTTCCGGAGTGATTAAACTGACTAGCCATATCATAGTCAATAGACATATAATCATTTCAGGAATATAGTCAATACTCAAAATATCAACAATCTGTCCAATACCGAGCACACTTACAATAAAGCCAATAGAGCCCCAAAGCCTTATTTTGCTATAGCGGTGAGGTTCTTTTTTTAAATGAAATAAAGTGGCCGCCTCAAACTGGGGAAGAGCTGCATTCCAGAAAAAACTAAAACCGACCGTAATCATGGCAATCCACAAATATGTATCTCTGTAGAAAAAACCTGCAAATATTATGGCTGCAAAAAATGAAGCAATCCGAATAATTCTAAGACTTTTCCCCGTATAGTCTGCAATCCAGCCCCATAAATTGGGCGCAATAATTTTGGTTGCCACCATTAATGCTGAGAGTTCGCCAATTTCTAATGCATTGAATTTTATATGCTCTAAATACAGACTCCAATAGGGTAAAAATCCCCCCAAAGCCGCAAAGTAGAAAAAATAAAAACTGGATAAACGCCAGTATGGAATTGCCATATAATTTTTCATCCCTTTATATTGTCAGGCGTTATTTTATCTGACGCCACAGACATTGCCAGGCAAGGCTATTAAGTGCAGCCCCTCCTGCCCACAATTACTATCAGTTAACTTAATCATAGTGAGACAAAACCATGGGAATAAAAAAACGGCATCACCTTAAAAAAGGCAAGCCGGAATCCACATCAATATTCTGCGCACGGTGCCTCATTATATGATCCATAATCGTAATTGCCATCATTGCTTCGGCAATCGGCGTAGCCCTTATGCCTACACAAGGATCATGCCGGCCTTCTGTAACCACTTCTATCGCTTCGCCTTTAGCATTAATGCTTTTCCCTGGAATGCGCAGACTTGAAGTCGGTTTTAAAGCAATGCTGGCAACTATATCCTGCCCAGTGGAAATGCCGCCTAATATGCCCCCGGCATGGTTACTTAAAAAACCGTCTGGAGTGATTTCATCTCTAAAATGTGTTCCTTTGCTATTCACGCAATCAAAACCATCCCCTATTTCCACACCTTTAACCGCATTAATGCTCATCAGGCTATGCGCCAGTTCAGCATCCAGCCGGTCAAAAATTGGCTCACCCAAACCAGGCGGTACATGACTTGCAATCACATTAATTTTTGCACCAATGGAATCCCCTTCTTTTCTTAAGGCATCCATATAACTCTCCATTTCTGCAACCTTATCAGCATCAGGACAGAAAAAGGGATTGCTCTCTACAATGCCTAAATCAACTTTTTCAACTATAATCGGGCCCAATTGAGACAAATAGCCATGTATTTCGATATTGAACGCCTGTTTTAAATATTTCTTGGCAATTGCACCGGCAGCCACACGCATGGCGGTCTCACGCGCAGATGAGCGCCCTCCTCCTCTGTAGTCTCTAAAGCCATATTTATGCTGATAGCTATAATCAGCGTGGCCTGGACGAAAGGTGTCTGCAATTTTAGAATAATCTTTAGAGCGCTGATCAGTATTTTCAATAATTAGCCCAATCGGTGTTCCAGTAGTTTTACCTTCAAAAACACCTGAAAGAATTTTAACTTGATCAGCTTCTCGTCTTTGCGTGGTGTGTCTTGATGTACCTGGTTTTCTTCTATCCAAATCCAGCTGAATATCAGCCTCGGTTAAGGATATGCCCGGGGGACAGCCATCTACTGTACAGCCTAAAGCCAAACCGTGGCTTTCCCCAAAAGTAGTAACTGTAAATAATTTTCCTATCGAATTGCCAGACATATTAAATTTTTGTTAAAAAGTGTTTATGATATTGCTGAATCTGCTCAGCCGTTAAAAGAAAAACGCCATCACCGCCCCGTTCAAACTCAAGCCAGTAAAAGGGGATTTCAGGAAAAAGCTGCTGTAATGTTTCTGCACTGCTGCCCACCTCAATTATTATAATTCCCTGCTCGGCTAAATAATCATTGGCTTCAGCCAAAATGCGTATAACCAAATCCAGACCCGATAGGCCTCCCGTAAAACCCATTTCTGGTTCGTTATGATATTCGGCAGGAAGTTCTTTCCATTCCTGAATGGCAACATAAGGCGGGTTGCTGACAATGACATCATACCTAGTTTTTGGAATTTGACTAAACAGATCAGATTTAATCAAATTGAGCTGTTCAGTTAAGTCATGCTTTTCAATATTGATTTTTGCAACCTCGATTGCATCATCAGAAAGCTCAGCAGCATCAATTAGTGCTTCAGGAAAAGCATAGGCACAAGCAATGGCAATACAGGCGCTTCCTGTACATAAATCCAGAATATTAAAAACCTGCGCCTCATCCACCCAAGGGTCGAAGCGCTGTTCAATCAATTCAGCAATTGGAGACCTAGGGACAAGCACTCTTTCATCCACATAAAATGCTAGACCAGCAAAAACAGCTTCATTTGTCAGATAGGCAACTGGCTTGCGTTCTTTTATCCGTCGATTGAATATATGTACAATTTTTTTTCGCTCTTCAACTGTTAAAACTGAATCCAAATAGCAGTCATCAAGATTGTAAGGCTGAAAAATGCTATACAAAACCAGCGTGGCCGACTCATGCAGCGGTGTTGCTATCCCATGTCCTAAAAAGACTTTGCTTTCAGAAATCTGACTTGCACCCCAGCGAATAAAGTCTTTAATAGTTTTTAAGGCGGTGACAATATCAGCTTCTGCAGCCGTTAAATTTTTACTCATTCAATTATATTCACTAAACAATACCTAAAGTCCCACTAAAACTTATAATTTTAAACTAAACACAGAATGAAGATAATAAAAATAGAACAGCGCTGTTTCCCCATTCTAAGGCTATATACTGACCTCTTCAATCTTAAGCTTAACGGCTACTTTCTTAGCCGCGATTCCCTTAATCCTAAAAAATCAGCTGAACGCTTAGTCTAACTGTAACTTGTTAAATAAACTGTTTAATCCAGTTTTTCACTATTCACCAGATGTGTGTATTTCGCTTCACGGTTTTGTAAAAAATCCATATCATCAACTGATTTATTTAGGATAATGTATCTACTTCCCCCTAAAATCACTCACTCAAAGGAATTACTGACACCAATTCATTGTTTGTTAGTATAGCCTTTTTAGAGTACAAAAATCCCCAATCACCTTTTCCTTATGTCTAACCCTTTTATTCTCCCCTTGCCACAGCTATTTGATTTATCTTTGCCAGAAACTGGGAGCCTTTGTCTATTATTTATCTGGACAGGCTTTGTTCGCTCGGGGCTGGGATTTGGCGGCGCAGCACTTGGACTGCCACTAATGCTATTTATTCGGCCAGATTTATTACTCTGGCTGCCTGTCATCGGCACACATTTATTATTCTTTTCTGGGCTAACGTTAAGCCGACGGCTTCATCATGTTGATTGGGCCTATTTACGCCATGCTTTATTGTTTATTATCCCGCCGGCTTTGGTCGGTGTTTTTGGTCTGGTTAATTTACCTGCAATATGGCTTAACCTGTTTATTTATGCAATTACCCTGCTATATGGGTTGATATGGTTATTTAATCGTGCCATTCAAAGTCAACGAGCTTGGGTGGATAAGCTTTTATTGATTATTGGTGGCTATGTGGCAGGCATGTCATTAACAGGTGCACCATTAATAGTGGCTGTTTTTATGCGTCATGTGAAACGGGAAAGTTTGCGTGATACTTTGTTCGTGCTTTGGTTTACCCTAGTGACTATTAAAATGACAACATTCATTGCTCTATCAGTTAATGTTCATTTTATAGAAGCATTATGCCTAATACCTGTAGCTGCAATTGGCCATATCATTGGCTTAAAGGCGCACAATAGAATCATGCAAAATGATCAGGTTTTTAAACGCTGGGTGGGTGCTGGGCTTGTTGTGGTCAGTATTCTTGGTCTTAGCCGCTTATACCAAAACGTCTGTGTTAACCCGGAAACCAAGGCCCAAGTCTGTTTACTTGGATCAATATTAGAAAACCAGGTTTTAATTTTATTTAAGAAAGCGGTATATTAACAATCCCCCCTTGCCAGGCAGAATTATTGCTCTGCAGCAATTAGCAGAATGGGTTTTCAGCCTTAACTATACTGAATCAGTCGCGACTAAAACCCACCCTGCCCATCTCTCTCCAAAGCCTAAAAGAGGGTTACCCCTGCCCTCTGCCCTGTATATAAAAAAGGTTACATTGAAAGACGAACGCCTATCCAGCCAGCTCTAGGCATGCCTGGCGAAACAAAGCGGCCGTTATCAAAGTCATCACCCAATACTTCATCTGCCTGACCATAAACACCAAAGGTTTTATAGTCTCTATCAAAAATATTATTTACCCGCCCAAATAGTGCAACATGCTCATTAAATCTAAATTCTGCACTGGCATTAAACACCCAGTAACCGCCTAACGGGTCAGTTATATTTGCTTCATCGCCTCTGAAATATTGGTTTCCGCTGTACTGTGCATCAAGCCCTAATGAGAAACGCTTCCATAAATCAACGCCCAATGCTGCCTTATACATATGTTCTGGCAAGCCGGGTATTCTGCTTTCACTTCTAACTGATGCCGCGACTGCATTATCTAATGGATTTTGAATGGTAAAGCTATCCATAAAACGGGCATTCAAGTAAGTATAGTTAGTTGAAAAATGCCAATCATCGATATCACTGAATAATTCCTGCACATTGACACTCAAGCCTGTTTCAACACCGTAGCGGACAGTCTGTCCAATATTGCTGAAAAAGCCTTCGCTGATGCTGTGACCACCTCGGTTAAAAATAATGTCATTATGATTAGTGGTATGGAAAAAACCGACATTCCAGTTTAAGTCACCTTTGCTTATCATATTATTTAAATTGCCTCTAAACCCAGCCTCCCAGGTTTTAGCAACAACTTGTGCCAAAGGCGGATCCGCTAAAAAGGCATTAGGCAATTTACATGGATCATCCTCATCTGCACAGCTTAATTCCATTGGTGTTGGCACTCTAGCTGACTCGCTGTAACTGCCGTACATGCCAATATTATCTACAACCTGATAAGTAAAGCCTACAGATGGATTGAAACGATCAAAGCTATGGTGCCCACTTAACTTATCCCCTCCGTCACCTATGTACTGATTTTTTAAGGTCAGGCTGGTATGGTTATAACGCCCGGCAAAAGTCAGTGTAAAGTCCTCAGTGATAGATAGACTATCACTAAAATAAAAACCATAGGTTTCGGTAACAGTGTTTAAACGTACTTTTGCATCTTCTACAAAAACGCCACTTCCTGTTGTGCCACGGCTCTCGGTCAATAACCCTAACTCTGTATTAGATTCAAAATGGACATTTGAATGATCGTAAGCGGCACCAAAAATAAAAACATTCTGAAGCCCAAAAATATCCTCACTGAACATTGACTGAATAGTACCGCCTGCACTGCGCATATAAGTTTGGCTAGTGTTGTTTGTTGCTCCCAAGACATCTTCAGGGTCTAATCCGCCATATATATCAGCGATAGCAATATCATTTCCCAGAGTGTTTGCAGCGACTTCATCTTGTTCATCACAAAGCAGACCTGCATCGGCTGGATCTCCACAGGCTCCAAAATTACTGTCGTCGCCATTAAACGATTTAATTCTATTTTGACGGAAATATGCATTACCAGTAAGTTGCAGTGTATCTGTTACATCAAACACACCTTCCAGCTCAGAAAAAAACATGCGTGTTACCGTCTGATCTGGATGGGTATAAATGGCTTTACGCTGCTGCTGATGCAATTGGATAGGGACGGCACCATTGCCTTTCATATTATTATCGTTTGCACCTAAGGTTAAATCCAGCCCGCCTCTTTCACCGCGCCAGCTTAGCGTACCAAATACCTGGTTAGCCTCAGTCGGTGAAAAATCTCGCCAGCCTTCTTCTTCAAAATGATGCAAATCAATAAAATATCCCCAGGTTCCATTATTCCATCCGCTGGTCAATTCTTCTGAATGACGTTCCCAAGAACCTCCCGATACTTCGAGCTGGTGCCCCGGCGCTGAAAAGCCAGTTTTTGTTTTTAAGGAAATGGCACCGCCTAGTGTATTTAGTCCAAACAGAGGATTGGAACCAGGCATCAAACTCATACTATCTATCGCGCCTTGCGGAATTAAATCCCAATTAACGGTATCGCCAAAAGGTTCATTAAAACGTACACCATTAACATAGACCGATAATCCCTGAGGCAAGCCCAACAAAGGGGATGCAACAAAGCCACGATAATAAATATCAGGCTGCAAAACATTGTTTTGTGCTTCGTTGATATGAACACTGCCCAAATAACGGTTCATATAATCAGCCAGAGAGGTTGTCTGTGCTTTATCTAACTGTTCTGCTGAAACATTTTGCACATTAGCAGGAATTTTCTCTAACGACACCCCTCTGCCAGACAATGGCGTTACGCCAATGACTTCAACAGGATCCAGCACCAACGGTGTTTCCGCATCCACTGATGCACTGGCCCCCATTAGGCACAGTATGGGCAACACTCCTTTTACAACTTTTTTCATTTCTAGCTCACAATCTCAATAATCAGCAGATATGATAATTAAAATGGCTATCTAGTGACAGCCGCACGATTAAAAAAGGAATTTTTCCCATTCCCGTTAATTTAATGCAAAACTATTGCTGCAGTTTCGATATAATCAAATAAAAATTTTTCTTTCATAACGGGACATGCAGTGGCGGATATACAAGATTTTTTCAGCAAGCAATTTTCACGCATTCAATCCAACTCTAATTACCTTAAAATTAAAGCTATGCCCACCCCCCAAAAGTGGGCAGCTATTGTTGGAATTTTCCTAATTTCACAAATAATATTCTTTGGCTTTTTATACCTGGCATTTGGAAAAATTGTGGTCATTGGCTTTATGGCAAGCATTCTTGCCGGATTAGCTACCGGCATTGGCGCACTTCCCGCACTATTTTTTAAAAATATATCTGACAATCTTTTCAATGGCTTGCTGGGCGCAGCCGCCGGTGTAATGCTTGCTGCCACGGCCTTTTCACTGCTAATGCCCGGTATTGAATATGGCAATGCCATGTGGCCAGGCAAAGGTCTTTGGATTGTTTCTCTTGGCATGCTGCTGGGCGCACTCTTTCTGCACTATTCTGATAAACATCTGCCCCACTTGCATTTTGATGCTGTCCCTGACATCAAACAAGACTCTTTGCAAAAAATTTGGCTGTTTATAATCGCCATTACCATTCATAATTTTCCTGAGGGCATGACTGTCGGCGTCAGTTTTGGCGGTGGGGATATAAATAATGGCATTATTCTGGCTATTGCCATTGCTCTGCAAAATATTCCGGAAGGCCTGGCTGTAGCCTTACCGCTTGTGGGCCTGGGTTACAACAAATGGAAAGCGGTAGGCATAGCTACTCTAACTGGATTAGTTGAACCTATTGGCGGATTGCTGGGCATAACAATGGTTACTGCATTCTCTTCTATTCTCCCAATTGCCATGGGCTTTGCTGCCGGTGCCATGCTGTTTGTCATCAGCGAAGAAATCATTCCGGAAACACATGCTAAAGGGCGTTCCCGTTACGCTACCTTTTCACTGATGATTGGATTTATCATTATGATGGTGCTTGATAATATACTTGCTTAGATATTTGATAAATGGATAGTTTATTGCATTTTTTGCAAAATATTTTTACCTTATTTTCGAACTTAGAATTTAACCAATTATCGGCAACAGCAAGCACTAGCTTCTTCCTGATTGCTGTTGCCGAAATTGGCGATAAAAGCCAATTGGTCTGTATGACGCTGGCTGCACGTTACCGAGCAATACCCGTATTATTGGGCGCAATTTTTGCCTTTGCATTTTTAAATATTTTAGCAGTTATCTTTGGATCAGCCATCGCCAACTGGCTCCCAGAACATATAATTTCTGCATCTGTCGCCGTGCTGTTTGCTATTTTTGGCATTCAGTCGTTACGGGCGCAGCAGCCGGAAGATGAAGAAGATATTGCTGAAAAAAACAGCAATAGTATTTTTTTTACTACTTTTTTATTAATTACTGTTGCCGAATTCGGTGATAAAACGCAGTTAGCCGTTGTTGCTTTAAGCAGCACGGCTCTGCCTATTGCTGTTTGGCTGGGTGCTACAGCTGGGGAAGCATTTATATCGGCACTTGGCATTTTAGCGGGACGAACTTTACTTCAGCGCTGCCCTCTGACAACGCTGCATAAAATTGGCGGTATTTTTTTTCTAATTCTAAGTGCCATTGCCACTTACAATGCTTTTATCAGCTATACTTCACTGTAGCCAGACAGCGTTTTGAACCCACTCGTTCTATTTCCTGTTTGCAATATCAAATTTAGCACCCTAAGCATGATGAACAGCCCAGAGGACAAAACCGATAGCAGTGATATCTTCAGCATGAGTTTAACTGCAGAAGAACGGAATAATAAGCGCACAGCTGTCCGCTATATTAGAACTGACATATCGCTGACTGTCTGCATACTTGGCCTGTTCAGCTTATCCAGGTACATACCCGTAAAACTGCTGGATATTAGCAGCAAAGGTGCGGCCATTAAATGCAAAAAACCAATGCCGCTAAAAAAGAAAATTGCGCTTAACTTACTATTTGATGATAATTCCAGCTTTACAATTCCGGCAAAAATCATCCATGGCAACACTAAAACAAAAATATATGGCGTTCAGTTTAATCAGTTTAACAATGAATTAGGTGATTTTTTACTATCTTCACCCAACAAAATAGTTTTCAAATAATAGACTTTTTAAGCTACAGCCTTTTGGAATTAATATAGATGCCACTTTTAAGCAGTATTTTCGTATACCCTGTCAAATCACTTGCTGGAATCCAGGTTTCATCCTGGAAAGTCACTGAGAAAGGCTTATTGCACGACAGAAAATGGATGCTAATAGATAGCAACAATCAATTTCTAAGTCAGCGTCGCCTGCCAAAAATGGCATTGATTAAAACTGAACTGACTGAGTCAGAATTAATTTTAAGCACGGCGACATCAGGCTGTATTTCAGTCGCTTTGTCTCCGCAAGATGGAACTGAAATCATTAGCACCATCTGGAAAGATCAATGTCTTTCTAAAACCATCTCAAACGAAGCAGATCAATGGCTAAGTAACTTTTTAGGCTTGGAATGCAAGTTAGTGTACCAGCCTGATGAAGTCAATCGCCAGGTTGACCCTGTCTATGCATCTGCGACTGATATAGTGAACTTTTCAGACGGCTACCCTTTTCTCATTACTTCAGAAGCATCATTAAGCTCATTAAATCAGGCAATGGGCTTGCATATCCCCATGCTTAGGTTCCGTCCTAACCTGGTTATTTCTCAATGCGATAGCTATGCCGAAGATAGCTGGCGTAAAATAAGCATTAACAATATCGGTTTCAGACTGCCTAAACCTTGCTCCAGATGCTCCGTACCCACAATAGATCCGGAAACAGCACAGACAGGTAAAGAACCTTTAACAACCCTTAACCGTATACGCAAATGGAATAAGCATGTTTATTTTGGACAAAATGCCTTGCATGACAATACCGGTGAACTAACAGTAAAAAGCAAAGTAAGCATTATTGCTACCGGGCCTAACCAGCCACCACTTTAACTTATCAGCCGCTTTGCTGAAAACCTTATTTACAAGTAAAATAGCCAGACTTAATTCTACTGGAAGTGAATCATCTTTAGCCTCGCTTCCTTCTGAAACCTTCCATGCATTCACGTAATACTCAAACAATAATGAGCTCAACAGAAACCCAACTTTCATCTAACTTTATTCGCCACCTGATTACTAAGGATATCAGTAATAATAAAAACAATGGCAAAGTCATTACCCGCTTCCCCCCAGAGCCTAATGGTTATTTGCATATTGGCCATGCAAAATCAATATGCCTGAATTTTGGCATGGCTGCTGAGTACAATGGTGATTGCAATCTGCGATTTGACGATACCAATCCAGAAAAAGAAAGTATAGAATTTATGGAATCAATTGAACGTGATGTTCAGTGGCTTGGGTTCAAATGGGCAAATAAATATCATGCTTCAGATTATTTTGAACAGCTATATGATTATGCCGTGCAATTGATTCGAGACGGCAACGCCTATGTTGACAGCTTAAATGCCGAACAAATCCGTGAATACAGAGGCACTTTAACAGAACCAGGCAAAGAAAGCCCTGACAGAAGCCGATCTATTGAAGATAATCTGGCCTTATTTGCAGGCATGCGCAATGGCGAATATGCCGATGGACAGTTTGTTCTTCGTGCAAAAATTGATATGGCTTCGCCTAATATCAATATGCGCGACCCTGCCCTTTACCGCATTAAGCGTATACATCATCAGCGTACTGGCAGTGACTGGTGCCTGTATCCAATGTACGACTTTACCCACTGCCTGTCAGATGCCATAGAAAACATTACCCATTCACTTTGCACGCTAGAATTTGAAGCCCACCGACCTCTGTATGACTGGGTGCTGGACAAACTGCAAACACCCAGCCATCCCCAGCAAATTGAATTTGCCAGATTGCAGCTTGAATATACCATAGTCAGTAAACGCAAGCTGGCACAACTAGTTAACGAAAACCATGTAAATGGCTGGGATGATCCACGCATGCCGACTATTGCAGGCATGCGCAGAGCTGGCTACACCCCCTCTTCCATCCGTGATTTCTGTGAGCGCATTGGGATTACTAAAAAAGATTCCTGGATAGAAATGGCAGTTTTGGAAAACTGTATCCGTGAAGACTTAAATGAAAACGCGCCACGCGCCATGGCTGTTTTAAAACCCTTACGCCTGGTGATAGAGAACTATCCTGATGACCAGGCAGAAATATTGGAAGTCAGCAATCATCCTCAGAAACCAGAATTAGGCAATCGAAAAATTCCTTTTTCCAAGGTTATCCTTATTGAACAGGATGATTTTGCTGAAATTCCGCCCCCTAAATTCAAACGATTAATTGCTGGCGGCGAAGTACGTTTACGCAGTTCTTACGTGATTAAATGCAATGAAATCATTAAAGATGAGGCGGGCAATATTATTGAACTGCGATGCAGTTATGACCCGGACACCTTAGGTAAAAAACCGGAAGGACGAAAAGTGAAAGGCGTGATTCATTGGGTATCTGAACAGCAGTCATTGCCTGCAGAACTGCGTCTGTATGACCGCTTATTTAATGTAGCCAACCCAGATTCGGAAGAAAATTTTCTTGATGCAATCAATCCTGATTCACTTGAAATACTGACAGACTGCAGAGTTGAAGCCAGTTTAGCAGAAGCATCTTCGGGAGATCGCTTTCAGTTTGAACGGACAGGGTATTTTTGTGTTGATTCTGTTGATAGTACGGCAAAAAAATTAGTATTCAACAGAACGGTTACTTTGCGCGACACTTGGGCTAAATAATGTACATGTGCAATAAACTGCTTTAATCACCAATTTGGATAGAAATATTTATACCTGAATGGTCGCTTATGCCTAGTCAATAAGCGACCTATGAAAATACTTTAGGTAACGCGCATTAAATAACCTACCCAGATTGCGCAGGGTTTTTATTCGTCTTCAAGGCGCAACGAAAGGAGCATAGCAAGCTATGTGACCGAAGTTGCAACGCTGAAGACGGATAAAAAGACAAGCAAAATTGGTGGGTTATTTATTGCGAGTTGCCTTATACCTATTTAGGTCCTGTACTGCCAGATCTAAACGCCTGATAAACAAATATTGCAAAAGAAAAAACGCCAATAGAAAAAACAATATCACCGGGAACACGCGCCCAAACCAGCCCTTCCATCACAGAGCTATGAATAAACTCTGCAGAACGTGCAAATGCATAATAATGTTTTATGCTAGCATAGGTTTGCCAAAGCCCCGGAGGCAGAAGTGACAGAAATGTCATCATTGCCAAACCAATATTCAAGCTCCAGAATGAAATTTTAAGCAATTTTTCATTCCATTGATGAACATCCGTTAAACCTCGCATGCAAAATAGCATTAACCCTAAACCTAACATGCCATAGACACCAAACAGCGCCGCATGACCATGATTGGCGGTGGTATTGAGTCCCTGCATATAATAAAGGGCAATAGGCGGGTTGAGCAAAAATCCAAAGAGGCCTGCTCCGACCATATTCCAAATTAACACCGCACTGAAAAACATAAATGGCCAACGATAGTTTTTCTCCCATTCCTGCTGATGCTCTATTTTTGCATGATTGTATGCTTCAAATCCAACAACCATTAACGGAACAACTTCAAGTGCCGAAAAGCTTGCTCCAATTGCCAGAATTGAAATAGGAGTACCGCTCCAATACAAATGATGAAAAGTGCCCAATACACCGCCACTTAAGAAAACAATAGTGGCAAATAGAATCATTGTAGTAGCAACCGATATTCTTAAAAGCCCCATGCGTACAAATAAGGTAGAGATGATCGCCGTCGCAAACACCTCAAAAATGCCTTCAACCCATAGATGGACAACCCACCACCGCCAGTATTCCATGATGCTAATATGCGTGTGCTCACCCCATAACAAACCCGTTCCGTAAAGCAAACCGATAGAAACCGTCGCTATAATTACTAAGAAAACCAAAGATTCAGTGGCCTTTTCTTTTAATGCAGGCCAGAGTGCCCGCAGCACAAGAAGTACCCATAGCAATAAGCCAATGAAAAGATAAATTTGCCAAAATCGGCCTAAATCAATGTATTCATAACCCTGATGCCCAAACCAAAAATTAAGGGTCAGATCCTCAAAAAACCTGTGTACGCCAAGCCACTCACCGGCAAATGAACCAATGACAATAATTAATAAACTAAAAAATAGAAAGTTCACACCAAATCGCTGGTATTTAGGTTCATGTCCAGAAAGCAGGGGTGCAAAATAAAGCCCGGCGGCTAGCCATGCCGCTACTATCCATAATACGGCAAGCTGTGTATGCCAAGTTCGAGTTATTGCATAGGGTAGGTAATCGACGAAGGGCAAACCATAAAGTCCCTGGCCTTCTACAGCATAGTGCGCTGTGATAATGCCAAGCAAAATTTGAACAAGAAAAAGAGCGGTGACTACCCAAAAATATTTAGCCGTTGCCTTCATTGAGGGAGTAAGCAATTCTTTGGCAAAAAAATCTTCTTTTGCATAGCCCGCTTCCGGTTCTAAATCTGCACGCCAGGCATCAAATTGACGGGCATAGTACCAAACAATGCTGCCGATGCCAGCAAGCAGAAGAACGAAAGAAAAAATACTCCACATCAGAAGACTGGCCGATGGTGTATTACCAACTAATGGGTCATAAGGCCAGTTGCTGGTATAACTTATATCATCATCAGGGCGATTGGTAACAGTGGCCCAGGCAGTCCAAAAAAAGAATCCAGAGAGCTGACGGGCATCTTGTTTATTTAGAACCGAATTTAATGGAAAGGCATACTCTTTTCTTAAGGCAAGATAATGTTCATTTTTAGCCGTGAATAAATTAATAAAATGCTGAGCAACAGTATTAATGGCGGCAGCTCTATTGGCACTGACAGTAACGATGCCAGAGTCTGTATCATAAGTATTCTTACGCATCTCATGACGCAATGTCACTTTATGCATTTCAAGCTGTTGCTGTTCGGTTGCCGAAATACCGGTAATTTCATCTTTAGTAATGTGTGAAAGCAGCTCTAAAGCCTCACGGTGCAGCCAGTCGGCACTCCAGTCAGGAGCAAGGTAGCTCCCATGCCCCCAGATTGAACCTTGCTGCATACCTCCGGTTGATTGCCAAATGTTTTGGCCCCGCTCTATATCAGCGCGTGTATAAAGAATGTCTCCGGCTACTGTTTTAACCGCTTCAGGAATGGGAGGAATTTTTTGATAGATCTGTCCGCCATAATATAACAGGATGGAAAAGGAGATTATCATGCTAATGGATAAAATTAGCCAAAGGCGTTTAACAGTAAAAGTTGTTTTATAATTGTCCATTGATGCTCCTTGTGGAAAAATCTTGGTCTGTAATCTTTATTACTTTTCCAGTATATTAACCATTAATGATAAAAACTTTCAACCCAGTGTTTTAGTCGGGATTTTGGCTTTATACACTTGAAAGTAAAAATAACCTGGAGCTTATCTTCCTCGTCTATTTGAATTAAAATAGAAATTATATTTTATTATTATCTTCTTGTTTGAGTTGCTAGTTTCCATAGCTATACCTGCTCCAAATAGTTTATTGATACTTCCATACATGCCAAAGCGAACGCACATCAGAGCGCATTTCGGATAGATAAACGGTGATCGCTATTTCCTCCAATGCCGCCGCCAAACAAATAAATGCAGCCAGCCGAAAAGGCCAGGCCAAGTCAAAAATAAATAATAGAAACAGCGCTATTCCCATCGATGCCACGGCACATTTAACCAGCCAGGTATGATAGCTGGTAACCGCATGAAATTTATACAGCCCCGCTGCTACAGGCAATATATAGCTCAATATTGTTATAGTGACATACCCTAGCTCTCGATTTATCACATCAGGCCATAGCCACCATGTACTAACAGCTATTGTAATGTAGACTAGTAAATCTGCCCAGCTATCAAGTGTGGCCCCAAATTCACTTTCTTGTGCTAAGAACCGTGCAGCCATGCCATCCAATAAATCACTCAGAAAGGTAATCGCCAGAAGCAATAAAAACAGCTCACCATTACCTGCCCAAGCAAAGAACAGCATGGCTGGGGCGCTAAAAAACCGAAAGCAGGTCAGCATATTCGGCAGGGTTAATAGTTCTTTTTTTAGATCTGCTGGCATATTCATAGTTTAAACGTCGCTATTAAAGGTGCATGATCGGATAGGCGGTTCCACGGAGAATGAGTCAGACGTTCGCAATTGATTGGCTGCAGGCCCCGGTAATAAATGCGATCCATCTGAAGTGCAGGCAGCCAGGATGGAAACGTCCTGGCATAGCGGTTATGCAGCGTTTTATAGGCTTCCTTCAGTTCCAGACGCTGATAAAAGTATTTTTCCGCCTGAACAGTCCAGTCATTAAAATCGCCTGCAATAATTAACGGAGACCCATAGGGCACATATTCATCAATTCGCTTGCACAGAGTTTCAAACTGGCGTCGCCGTTCCCTGGCCATCAACCCCAGATGAATGCAGATGATATGCAATTCAGAAACTGCTTCAGGAAGCTTAATGACCCCATGCAGCAAACTTCTGCTGGCCCATGCAAAAGGTGAAACATTTATATTTTCCCAGCTGTTTAATTCATATTTACTGAGTATTGCATTGCCGTGATGACCAACGCCATAAACTGCATTTTTCGCATAGGCGTAATGTGGCCAGATATCCTGAGCTAAAAATTCAGAATGTGAGCATTCTGGCCAGTTTGAGTATTTTATCTCGTGTTCTTTGTGTTCTCCCTGCATTTCCTGCAGAAATAATATATCGGCATTGGTTTCAATCAGTGCATCACGAATTTGATGCAATATAAAATGGCGATTGCCTACATTAAAACCTTTGTGAATATTATATGTCAGAATTCGTAGCTGATTATCTTGCATAAAGCTCATCCCTCTTTTCATTTGCCTTACTCTAATGTACCAGAAAGGCAATAGATTTAATAAGGCCTTTTTCGAATATGCAAACGATACAGCAGCGGGGAAAGAACAGCTTCAAAAATGAAAAATAACGCGACAACAATAAAGCCTTCTATTGCCGTGATCCCAAGATATACCCGTAAAATAACAACGGGAAGCAACGACTCAGGAAGCACATCAATAATTCTAAAACGGCTGCTTTCGACATAGCCCAAACGGCGTTTAGTAAAACTGGCGGCTAAGTCGCCCAGCATAACCAGCAGTGCAAAGAATGCTCCCTGAGCAGCTGTTAATCCAAATAGCGGTGCAACGGCACCTGTAACAAGCATTGAAACAAATAGTCCTCTCCAAGTTTTGCTGTAGCCAAACAGAGGTCGTTTATCAAAAACAATCAACCCAAAATCGATAGGCCAAGCAAAACGTGAACCCAGAATATTACGTGACAGCACCGGCGTGCCATTGGCAATTATCAATAGCATCAATGCCTTAATAATGCATTGCCAGCATGACAATATATCTTCAATCTGCATTGTTCTTACTGATACAGTTTTGGTATTTACTTATTCAATAATAAAATATTTACGATGCGACGCTCACCATTTAACTTTAACCCAAGGCGTAATGTCTGAGCGGACTCCGCTTCACCTTTCCCTGGAAAGAATAAATAGCCATATGCCAGCTCACCTCTGCGTACCCTCTTATTGCTCAAAGAGTTGCGCTGTAAATCATAGCGAATTTCAGAATCCAAAGATTCATGCCTCCGCCCTCCTCCATATATTGCCCCAAAACCAGCACCCGCTACAGTTCCTTTAGCAATGGATTCGGCTATATTATTTCCGGTAAGTACGCCTATGGCAAAACCTGCTACAGCACCGGCAGCCCCCATCAGAACAGAAGGTTTTGCGGCGCCTTTAAAGGTCTCCCCAATCTCAACTCTGCTGCTCACACGTTTATACGCCTGTTCAGATGTTAGCAATGGCCACGCTTGCCCCTGTTTATCAATCAAAAATGTTTGGCTGGGGTCTATCTCTACAGTGCCAGCACTTTGATTATCAATTACAAACCGGACGGGAAGCAGCCCAGTACTGCGAATATCAAATCCGAAAACAGCCTCAGCGCGGTCTTCGTCTACATAGGGGAAAGCAGCTAGTTTTGCGCCCATGACATCTACGTGATTCGACTGAGATGAATGAAGCGGAACCGGTGCAATTCGCTCTCCATATGTAGTGCAAGCCGTTAAGCCAAAAAACAATACCAGTATTAAAAAGGTACTCCTTGAGAAAGTATATAAATATTTTTTCATTTTTATTAGTCCTGAATAATGAATTGAAAAGCTCTAATGAAAAGACTTTAGCGCTCTGTAAAAAGTTCCTCCTATAAATACATACCATTTAAAAAATGTGCAAACAATTATAAATCCGAGTATAAAATAAATAACAGCATGCTCAAAATTTTCTAGTAGATAGCCTTTTGGGAGTCAAAACATGTCTAAGCTAATGATTGATGGCAACCAGGCCGCTGCAATGGTTGCTCATAAGCTAAATGAAGTTATTGCCATCTACCCGATCACTCCCGCCTCTCCTATGGGCGAAGCGGCTGATGAATGGTCATCGCGCGGTCAAACTAATCTTTGGGGAACGGTTCCGGAAATTATTGAAATGCAGTCTGAAGCCGGTGCAGCAGGAGCCATACACGGCGCTCTACAGACGGGTGCATTGACTACGACTTTTACCGCATCACAAGGCTTGCTGCTGATGTTCCCCAATATGTATAAAATTGCTGGCGAATTAACGCCAACAGTTTTTCATATTGCCTCACGTTCTTTGGCTTGCCAGGCCTTATCTATTTTTGGCGATCATAGCGATGTGATGGCCGCCAGAATGACTGGCTTTGCTATGCTCTGTTCCAACTCACCTCAGGAAGTAATGGATCTGGCATTAATTGCTACTGCGACCAGTCTGGAAAGCCGTTTGCCGATTTTACATTTTTTTGATGGTTTCAGAACCTCGCATGAAATAGCCAAAATAACAGCACTTGATGACTCCATCTACCATGCCATGATAGATGATGAATGGGTAAAAGCGCATCATGCCCGTGGCTTATCGCCGGAACATCCCGTTTTACGAGGCAGTTCGCAAAACCCAGACGTCTATTTTCAGGCCCGGGAATCAGTTAATCCCTATTACACAAATATGCCAAGTTTACTGCAGAAAAACATGGATAATTTTGCCAGCTTAACTGGCCGGCACTATCATTTGTTTGATTACATAGGTGCGAAAGATGCACAGCGGGTTATTATTTTAATGGGCTCAGGTGCCGAAACAGTTGAAGAGTCAGTCAATTACCTGGTTGAACAGGGCGACTCTATCGGTGCAATAAAAGTCAGACTGTATCGGCCTTTTTCTGCACAGGCATTAATCACCGCCCTTCCCTCCAGCTGCACTAATATTGCCGTACTCGACCGTACCAAGGAACCTGGCGCAGATGGCGAACCTTTGTATAAAGATATTGTGACGGCCATTGCCCAACATTGCTGTTCGACAGACTGTAAATTTACCCGCATGCCACGGATAATTGGCGGTCGCTATGGACTATCATCAAAAGAATTTACTCCTGCAATGGTTAAGGCAGTGTTTGAGCACCTCACACAGCCTATACAAAAAAACCCGTTTACCATTGGCATTTATGATGATGTCAGTCACCAAAGTCTGGATTGGGATGAATCTTTTCGGACTGCTATCCATAGCAATACTTTTCAGGCACTTTTTTTTGGACTAGGCAGTGATGGTACCGTGAGTGCCAATAAAAATACCATCAAGATCATTGGTAAAAATACTGACCTTTATGCACAGGGCTATTTTGTCTATGATTCAAAAAAATCGGGGGCTGTTACCGTATCACATCTGCGTTTTGGCTCGTCTCCCATACATTCTACCTATCTTATTGCCAGCAATGACGCCGATTTTGTTGCCTGTCATCAGCCCGTGTTTCTTGAACGCTATGATATGCTCGACTTAGCAGCAGATAATGCAGTATTTCTGCTAAATTCACCTGCAGATTTTGAAGCCGTTTGGGACACTCTACCCAAAAATATGCAACGGCAAATCATTGATAAAAAAATTAAGTTTTACTGCATTGATGCCTATGCGGTTGCAGCAAAAACTGGAATGGGCAAACGCATTAATACCATTATGCAAACCTGCTTTTTTGCAATCTCAAGCATATTGCCTAAGGATGAAGCCATTTTAGCTATCAGGCATGCGGTTGAAAAAACCTATGGCAAAAAACATAAACGGATGGTTGAGCAGAATTTCAGAGCCATTGATGAATCCTTAGCCTGTTTGCACGCCATAAAAGTTCCTCAGCAGACATCCGGCAATATTGAGCTGCATTCGCCAGTACCCGATTCTGCTCCAGAATTTGTCCGTAAAGTCACCGCTGAAATTATTGCCGGCCATGGCAACCAGCTTGCTGTCAGTCTGTTTCCAGCAGATGGTTCTTATCCTTTAGGCACCTGTGCCTATGAAAAACGAAACCTGGCTCTGAAAATCCCCGTTTGGGAAACTGACTTGTGTACTCAATGTGGCAAATGTGTAATGGTCTGTCCTCATGCCGTTATCCGCAGTAAAACCTTCCCAGCTACTGCTGCAGCAGATGCACCAGACACTTTTAAGCATGTGCCTATGCTGGGCAAAGATTTTCCGGAAGGCCTGAATATAAGCTATCAGGTTGCCCCTGAAGACTGTACAGGCTGTGCATTATGTGTAGATATTTGCCCAATCCGTGATAAATCCAATGCCAGCCGCAAGGCACTCAATATGGCTGAACAGCTTCCACTGAAACAGCAGGAGCAGATTAACTGGGATTATTTTCTGTCACTGCCTGAATATGACCGCCGTTTACTTAAACCGTCGACCATTAAAGGCTCAATGCTATTGCAGCCTCTGTTTGAGTTTTCTGGTGCCTGTGCTGGCTGTGGCGAAACGCCCTATTTAAAATTGGCTAGTCAATTATTTGGTGACCGTATGGTGGTGGCCAATGCCACGGGCTGTTCCTCCATTTATGGAGGTAACCTACCAACGACCCCCTGGGCAAAAAATAGTGAAGGCCGTGGGCCCGCCTGGAATAATTCGCTATTTGAAGATAATGCCGAATTTGGGCTGGGCATGAGGGTCGCTATTGATAAGCATGCTGCCAAGGCTGTAGAAATATTAAATCAGCTCAAACCACAGCTGAATAATGGATTGGCTGAAGCAATTATCAACGCAGACCAATCCGATGAAGCCGGGCTTTATGATCAGCGTCAACGCGTCGATAAGCTGCGCAAGCAATTGCAAACAATTGATACGCCAGCAGCCAGACAGCTGCAGCAGCTTGCTGAAGATCTATGCAAAAAAAGTGTGTGGATCGTAGGCGGTGATGGCTGGGCTTATGATATTGGCTATGGCGGTCTGGATCATGTGCTGGCCAGCGGCCGTAATGTCAATATTTTAGTGCTGGATACTGAAGTCTATTCCAATACTGGCGGACAAACCTCTAAAGCCACTCCTCGCGGTGCTGTTGCAAAATTCTCAGCAAGCGGCAAATCGACTGCAAAAAAAGATCTTGCTTTGCTTGCCATGGAATATGAAAGTATTTATGTAGCCCATGTTGCCTATGCAGGCAAAGATACCCAGACATTACGAGCTTTTCTAGAAGCAGAGAGACATGATGGCCCGTCACTGATTATCGCCTACTCACCCTGCATTGCCCACGTCATAGATTTATCCAACAATCACCAACAGCAGCAGCTGGCTGTAAAAAGCGGCCACTGGCCTCTATTCCGTTTTGACCCTAACCGTATCAAACAGGGTAAAAATCCGATGCACCTTGATTCTAAACCGCCTTCCATTCCTTACCGGGACTTCATTCGTACAGAAGCACGCTTTGATATGCTTTGGCGCACACATCCTGAAGATGCAGAAAAGTATCTCGCTCAGGCACAGCGAGATGTAAATCACCGCTATCACTATTATCAGCAATTAGCTGAACTGGACTGGTCTGACAGAGCAAGTGCCGCAACTGTCAAAGCCAATTTTAAACCTACAGCTGAGGAGAATTAGCATGGTAGATTTAAGCACAGATTATCTTGGGTTAAAATTGGCTAATCCGCTGGTTCCTTCAGCCTCTCCTTTAAGCAAAGATTTAGATACGGCAAAGCAATTGGAAGATGCCGGGGCTTCCGCTTTGGTAATGCACTCATTATTCGAAGAACGCATTGAATCTGAATCCAAACGGCATGACCGCTTCTTTCACCAGCAGGCAATTGGTCATGCTGAAGCAGACAGTTTTCATCCAATGCATTTTGACTATGACAGCCATCAAGAGCGTTACCTGACAAAACTGCAACAGCTAAAAATGCAACTCGACATTCCAATTGTTGCAAGTCTTAATGGCACCACAGCAGAAGGCTGGGTCGAATACGGCAGTGCCATGCAGCAGGCGGGAGCGGATGCACTTGAGCTCAATGTCTATTATATTGCTGCAGATATTGAACTGAGCGGGGAGTCTGTTGAGGACCAATATCTGAAGATATTAACTGAATTGCGTCGTCATGTTTCTATCCCCATAACCATGAAACTGTCATCGCAATTCAGCTCACCTTTGCATTTTATTAACAGGCTGAAACAGGCGGGAGCAAGCGGTGTCGCACTGTTTAATCGTTTTTACCAGCCCGACATTGATTTGGAAACCTTGCTGATTACACCAAAAATGCATCCTTCCACATCAGCTGAAACATTAATGCGAATCCGCTGGGTTGCTTTACTTTATGGCCGTGTAAATCTTTCCATTGCTGTTACTGGCGGTTTTCATACTGTAGAAGATATCATCAAAGCTCTGCTTGCCGGTGCTGATGTTACCCATCTATGCAACGTCTTGCTGGAAAAAGGCCCTCAGCAGCTGAAGCAACTGCTTGATGAGCTCAGCGATTGGCTACTGCAACGCGAATATAACTCTGTACAACAGCTTAAAGGCAGTCTTAGTCAGCAGCATGCCATTAATCCTACCGAATACGAGCGGGCAAATTATATAGATGTACTGGATAGCTACAGCTCATCTAATGGAGTTTTAAGATAAAATCCATTAGAATGTCTGTCGCCTAATGTTTCGACAACGGGTTTAAGGTCACAAACTCTAAGCGGCTATTTGCACTGCCCAAAACATTTACGTATTTGCTCAAAGGCTATTCTAAGGTCTGATAATCCTTTTCTTGCATCATCTACTTTACCTTGCTGATATTTATTGAATAAATCATCAGCTAATTGATGCATCGACCGATGTACTTCATCCAGTTTTTTTATGCATTTGCGTTCAAACAGCTGGTCATCTTTTGCCCGCTCTATCCAAATGCCGCAATGACACTTGCTATTCATCATTATTGGCCATTGTTTACTGCTAGCTAATGGAGACTGTATATTGTTTTCGAAATGTTTCTGCCATTCCTTTAGAGTAAATTTGAACAGCTTTACCTTGTTTTCTTTTGCTGTACTATCATCATTTCCATTGACTAGCCATTCTTTATTCGGGCTGTAGCTTAATAGCCATTCAGGAATCTTAGATGCAGACATAGGTTTAGAAACACCATATCCTTGCACTTTATTACAGCCCATAAGAAGCAGCATTAAACCATGTTTTGTTGTTTCAACGCCTTCTGCGATGATTTCACGGTTAAACGAATGTGCCAACCCGATTACACCATCAATAATGGCATAGTCATTTGGATCTTCTAGCATGTCAATAACAAATGATCTGTCTATTTTAATGGTTTTAGCAACTAAATTTCGCAGGTGAGTCAGCGAAGAATAGCCAGTACCAAAATCATCAAGTGCTATATTGACACCCAAAACATGCATGCAAGTTTTTATAATGCTACTGACAGCTTCAAGATCCCCAAACGCACTGCTTTCCAGGATTTCTAGCTGAAAATTTGCTGAATCAATATCAGGAAAATTAGCCAGCGCTTTTTCTAAATTGCTGACAAATGAAGGAGATTGGAGGTGGTAGGAAGAGATGTTGACGCTGACTTCTAACTCAACTCCCTGCTTTTTCCAAGTATCGAGCTGTCTCAATGCTTCATTGATAACCCAATCACCAATGTGAACTTCTAATTCGGTGCATTCAATAATAGGCAGAAACTGCAATGGCTGTATCAGTCCTTTTTCTGGGTGCACCCAGCGGATTAAGGCTTCCGCACCAAACACAGCACCTGTACTCATATTGACCTTAGGCTGATAATACAGGCAGAATTCATTGCCTGATAACGCATTTTTTATTTCCTGGAGTCTAGTATTTTTTTGAATTGTTAGCTGGTTCTGTGCAGCATTAAAAAAGCTGTATCGGTTTCGGCCATTTATTTTTGCCTGGTACATCGCCTGGTCTGCATGTCGCATCAGGGTATCTAAATCAGTTTCATCATCTGGATACAGGCTCACTCCGATTGATGCACTGATTCTGACGGATTGCTCTTCAATAAAATAAGGCTGGGCAAGAGAATGCAGAATACGCTGGAGAAACTGTTCGCACTGAATAACTGATTTTATATCTCCCAGCAAAAGGACAAATTCATCCCCCCCTTGACGGGATACAGTATCCTCTTCTCTAATGGCGGCAATAAAGCGTTTGGCAACTTCAACAAGCAATTGGTCACCTGCACTATGTCCATAACGGTCATTGACCGGTTTGAAGTTATCCAAATCAAGAAAGCAAACCGCAAGCGAGGTTTTATTCCGCTTACAATGCGCAGTGGCCTGAACAAAACGGTCGGCTAAAAGCGCCCTATTTGGCAATCGGGTCAGACCATCATAATGCGCCATTTGTATCAGCGCTTCTTGCTGCTGTTTACTGTGGGTAATATCGGTAAACAGGCCTACATACTGCAAAACCTTATTTTCCTGATCTACTATTGATGAGATGCTTAATAATTCTGCATATAAGGAACCATCCTTTTTGCGGTTCCATACTTCTCCCTTCCAATGCCCATGTTCCTTAAGCGTTTGCCATAAATCGCTAAAAAACTCAGGACTATGCTTTCCTGAATTGAGGAAACGAGGGTTTTTACCTACCACTTCTTCACGGCTATAGCCTGTAATATTGCAAAAAGCAGGATTTACATCAATAATAATCGCTTTATCATTAGTTACCAAAATACCTTCATTAGTTTCAGTAAAAAAACGCGAAGTCAGACGCAGTCTCTTTTCTGCCATTTTTTTTTCGGTAATATCCATGACTAGTGATGAAATACCGATTACCTTGCCCTCCTCATCTATTAAAGGAGTGTTAAACCATTCGCATATAATCGTACGTCCATCTTTAGTTATATTTTTATTGATGCTATGAGTTCCGCCCGCATTAGCCAATAAATCAATGCCTACTTTCTCTACCGCTGCTCTAGAACCCTCTGGAAGAATGTGCTTTGTAAAAGGCAGCCCCTGAACTTCAGCCTTGCTAAAGCCGAATATTTTTTCTGCCGCCGGGTTTAAATCAATAAATTCAAAATCTGTATTCCACTCGACTATGCCTAAAGGTGTGTCTTGCCAATGTAGCATTAATCGCTGCTGGCTATGTTTAAGCTGTTCACGGATACGATATTTTTCTGTCACATCATTGAACACCAGCACCATTCCCAAAATATTATTATCGGCATCACGTATGGGTGCAGCAGAATCAGCAATCTGATATTCTGTTCCATTTTTGGCAATCAACGTAGTATGATTGCTAAGGTACACTGTTTCCCCCGTGGCAATTACTTTATCTACTGGATTTTCTATAGGCTCACGGGTAGAGGCATCGATAATAGGTAGAACGTCTTTTAATAACAGCCCTTTTGCTTCGGCCAATAGCCAGCCAGTAAGCTGTTCTGCTATTGGGTTCATGCGGGTCACCCGACCACCAGCATCTGTTGCAATCACTGCATCGCCAATACTGTTCAAAGTAATGGTTAGGTTTTGTTCTCTGTTTTCCAACAGCTGACTAGACTGTTCAAGCGTTTGTCCAAACAGCATCAGCTCGCCTTTTCCATATAGAGGATTTGCGGCAGAAAAGTCACCCTCTCCAATCTCTTTTGTATATTGCATAAGAGACTTTAAAGGCCTGCTGATAGCAAGATACTGAATAAGCATCAATAACAGCATTGAGATAATAGCAGCTAAAGAGCTAAATAGACTCTGATTAAGTGTTTTTTTCCAAATTGCCTGATAAGCGGCTGAATCGTCATAGACGAAAAATATTATACCCACTTGATGCAAACGCATTTGTTTGGCTGCTGAAGGTAAAATGATAGGCGTATATACAAAATACCTATTAGATTCCCTGTCTCTATTAATATTTATGTGAAAACTTTCTTGCGTTTTGCTATAGATATTTAAATCAAAATCAGTAAACAGCTTTTTTGCAAGTTTGCCCATCCACAGGCGATTGTTTGCAACAAGTATTTTGCCTTTTGTATCAATTAATGCAATCACCTCTGTTTCCGGCATTAAGTTAATATAACTTAGTTCACGTTTAATATTGCTGATTTCACCTTTAGAAATATATACTTCTATCCTTAGCTGTAAACGTTCCATCTGCGATTGGATTTTTTGTTCAGTTTGCTGGCGCAGCAAATCTAGTCCATTGCTATAGTTAAAGTAAATAATGCTGCTTAGCAAACAGAAAAAGATAAAAAGACTGCTGAGAGGCAGCCAAAATTTTAATGGATATGATCGTATTTTACTATTCATGCAAGAATCTAATATTCTCCTGGCAGGAAGCCGCCATCTATTAATTGAGAGGTGTTGATAGTTTTAAAAAACAACTGTTTCTTGCTCATTAATGCAGTCAACTCTTCAATCGATTTTGACAAGGCATGGGTATTTATTGATAGATAGCGCTGGTTTTCAGGCAGTCCTGGCAAGATGATGCCTTCAAACTGTTTCATCACTTCATTATTTTTTACGCCTAAACGTGGCGCAATGCGTAAGGCCGCATCATCAGGGCTGCTCTTAATATATTCAAGAGCTTGAAAGTGAGCCGCTACAATTATTTTCAGTATTTTTTTATGAGTGTCGATAACGGATTGTCTGGTAACTAATACATCAACAATTCGCCCCGGAATTTGGGAGCTATCAAACAGTTTAATAGCTCCCTGGGACATCAGCCTGATTTTATGCGGTTCAAAAGTAACAACGGCATCTATCTGGCCTTCATTGTATGCAGACTCATGGTTATCAGCCGTAATAGAACGGAATTCTATATCGCTAATTGTAAGCTTAGCTTTCTGCAATGCTCCATCCAATAGGATTGCACCGACAGCGGTGTTCTCAACCCCCACGCGCTTCCCTTTTAGTTCAGCTAATGATTGGATAGAGGGTTTAGCTAATAAAACATCGGCTCCCTTAGAAATATCCATTACTAAAATTATTCTAAGGTCTGGTACATATTGCAATAACACTAATGATTCATCCAGTGTAAGAGCCGCGACGTCCAGCGCCTTATTGCGAAAAGCACGGGATACTTCAGTCGCTGAAGGCAGTTCGACTAGCTTTATAGCTTTATTTTCTAACAAACCTAAGTTTTGGGCGAGATAAAGTGGCTCATAGCCCGGCCACAGGTTGGTGCCAACTTTTAATGTGCTTTGAATAGGCGGCTCGCATCCAGTCAGAAGGAAAAGCCCAAAGAAAAGCAAATGCTTTAAACCAAAATATTCTCTAACGAATCTAACGAGGGTCATTCCTATATATTAAACATCAAGTGGATAAAATAAATGGTAATTCATTTCTAACTTAGTAGCAATCTTCTATTTTAAGGGAGCTACTTTGTCTGTCAAAATCAGTCATTATTGCTTATTACACACTTTTAGGAGTTACGATCTCCTTCACTCCACCATTCTCAGCTAACAGCACTGTACTCACCAAACCGTAAAAAACGCCATGCTCAACAACCCCTGACAACTCATTTAACATAGAGTCTATCTGGCCGCAATCAAGCTGTTTCGGGAAAGTCATATCCAATATCAAACTGCCGTATGAAGAAATAGCCAAGCCATTGCCATTTTGGCGAAGTTCTCCCTTTCCACCCAGTTTTTCAAGCTGCAACTTAACCAGTTGCCAGGCAAAGGGCATCACTTCAATAGGAATGGCAAATTTTTCGCCTATCCGTTCTACCATTTTACTCTGATCGACCAGTACTATAAATTGACGGCTTGATCTTGCCAAGATCTTTTCCTTTACCAAATCTGAACCCTGCCCTTTCAGCAAGGCATTATCAGGTGCAACTTCATCCGCACCATCAACATACAAATCCAACTGCTGAAGCTGCTCTATTGCCATTAAAGGCAAGCCTAAAGACCGAGCCTTAAGCATACTGACGACAGAACTTGCGACAACAGTAACTTGCAAGCCTTCATTCTTTCTTAGGCGGGCAAGCTCTTCTATAAAGCAGTTAGCTGTAGAGCCTGTACCTAAACCAACTAACATGCCACTTTGCACTAAATTTGCAGCGTGTTTTGCTACACGTTCTTTATCATTCATAATTACTCCGCTGTTGGTTTAAGCTCATAAAATAAATCAGCGACAGTTACAATTGCTGTATTTTTTCTAAAATTGCCTGAGCATGGCCTTCGTGAGAGACGCCATAAAGTGCTTCAGCCAAAGTTCCGTCTTTAGTGATAATAAAAGTAGACCTTAAAATGGCCATCTTTTTCACCCCATTTTTCTCTTTCTCTTGCCACACACCATAACTTTCACACATCTCACCGCTTTCATCTGCCAATAAATCCAGCTTTAAACCAAATTTATTAATAAAATCGGTATGACTAGCACAGGAATCTTTGCTAACCCCTATTACAACAGTATCCGCAGCCTCAAACTCACTGGCTAATTTAGTAAAATCATTCGCTTCTATGGTGCACCCTGGGGTATCGTCCTTTGGATAAAAGTATAAAACAACGTGCTTTTTACCTTTAAAAGATGATAGTTCGATCAGTTGATTATCTTGATTTTTAGAACTGAATGCAGGTGCTGTTTGGTTTTTTTCTAACATGGGAAACTCCTAAATTAAATAACGGGCCAGTCTGATTATCACTGAAATGTACAGACATAAAAACCATAAATTTCGTGTCTAAATGTAAATTTCAAATATCTCTTAAATAGATTTTCTAATGAATCTCTGTAGCTCCTCCCTTTTCACTTGCAGAGACTTAAGGTGTCTGAGCATATTTAATATAAATTTGCCTGTTTTTTAAATTGAAATTATTAACAGTAACTACCCGCACCCTCCCTCTACAGAACCTCATCAGCCAGAGCCATCTGAATGGCAATCAGTGCAAGAAATGGGGTCAGACTCGAATTGATCCTCATTTTCTTTGATCTTCCTTAGGTTTAGCACAACTCATCGACCTGACAATCAAAGAATTAAATTTAATTCGAGTCTGACCCCATTTTTTCTCATTTTTTTCTGACCCCATTTTTTTCATTTTTTACCCATTTTTTCCTCGCTGTAAAGCTGACCGACTGACACCTAACGTTTCTGACATTTCAGATAATGTTATTTCCGGCGATCGGTTAAGTGCCTTTTCTACGGCTTGTATTTTAAATCCTTCGGTGTATTTTTGACTCATTTTTTTGTCCTCTTAAAGTTAAACTTAGAGACGACAACTATTCTGGCACAAGGGGCTATGTCAGTGGGCAAGCCCATCATCGGCATACCGACAAAATGGTATACCTGGAAAGGTTCTTTCCTTTAAAAATGTAGGATGGAAAAGCGATAGCGCATTCCATCAGAACATCGGTGATATATAAATTATCGTATATATCATGTCGGAAAACGCTATCGCTATCCAACCTACGGTTCCGTCTTACGGGTTTATGGTTACGAATTATGGGTTGAATATCCAATAATAAATCAACGTTTAGCCCATAGTTTTTCATTCAGCCTCAATTCCTGAATAACATCCACCATAAATTGCAATGTATTGATATATTGAATAACCCTGTTTGAAACAGGAATGTTAATTGACGCTTCATTTGGGTCATAGCCATAATCAATACTCCAATAAATACAGCCATCGGCAAAAGTTATCAGCACATCTTCATCCGCTAATTTTTTGAGTTCCATCAGCCGGTTCATCATGGTATGGGTTAGTAAATAGTGGGCTTCAATTGAATCAGTACCATAAACATTAAATAGTTGGTTGAAATCGGGATTATCCATTTTGAAAGAACGCATGTAACTTGGTGCATTGTATTGCCAAGTTTCAGGATGAATCACAGTAACACCATGGGTATGTTTATTTAATTCAGCCACAAAAAAGGTACCGCAGAATAAGACATTCCAACTTACTCTGTCTGAATTGGTTTCCTTCTGTTGTAACTTAATATCAGAGAATTGAAAAGCAACACTTTCTATTCTGCCTTTGACATGGTCATTACCCGAAAATTTATCAACACGCATTGGGAAAAATGCCGAGGCCCTGACCAGTTGATAGGATACGCAGTGACCGGGCACATGGATAAATTGATCATCCATGGCCTGAATAAGTGGGTGGATGATCTGTTGTTTAAATGCTTCCTGATATCGACTGACACGAATACCATCCCGGTGAATATCCATTTGGAACAAAACAGACCAAAGTATTACCAATATCAATGTCAAAGGCATAAAAGTCGCCATGTCCGGACGATCCGTCATGAAGTACACCAATAATATTAATCCCAGTGACAGTACAGCCATGGTGGCAACAACAAAATACTGAAATTTGATAATTTCCTGTCGCTCCTGCTCCAATTCCTGCGCTTTGGAAAAGAGGCTTTCATTGTAGAATTACAATAGTTGATTGTAGTTTTTCATTGTCAAAATTACCGATTATTCTAATATTGGAAAAAATCACAAAGTGGTATTTTCTTAAAACGTTAAATTAATTTTACGTGAGTACTTAGGAGATATTGATGCCACGCGAATGCGGGTGCATATCCGCAATGCAAAAGGCAACAGGGATCGTCTTGTCCCTTTGCCTGCCGGTACCTTGCAGGTGCTGCGCCAATTCTGGACCTTGCACCGCCACCCCACGCTGATGTTCCCCAATCGGACGCGGGGGCTAAAAGGGGCGCATCTGGCTGAATCACCGCTTGATCGTGGGGGGGTGCAGAAGACAATTGGTCTGGTGACTGAGGAAATGGGGCTAAAGCACTGATTTTTGCTCCTGCAAAATAAGTATTCACCACATCCATATGGATCAAAAGATTTCCTGTCATTCCCTGCGGTACAGCTATGCCACGCATCTGTTAGAATCCGGCGTTGGACTGCTGGAACTCCAGCAGTTTCTGGGGCACAGTTCTCTGCTGACGACGGCACGCTATGCGCATCTGACCGATATGACCTGCGATCATTCTGAACAGTGCATCAATCAGCTGATCGGTCGTTTTAACGTGTCTTGGGGGACAATTAGATGATTTTGCTGTCCTCTGTCATTGATCAGTTTGAAACGGATTTCCTTAGCGCCTATCAAGGGCAGGTTCTGCCGGTTCAGCGAAAAGCGCTGAACGCACTTAAAACCTGCCGGACAAAATTCAGCCCTGTCATGCAGGTCAGCTGTTCCGACTGCGACCATCAGTCTTTTGTTCCGC
>JALSLW010000094.1 GCA_026988155.1 Methylomonas sp.
GCAATAATGATAGGGCCGCTAATAGCGGCAACAAATAAGAATAGCAATGGCTTACGGTATTGATGCAACGGTGACTTAGCGGGTAGAGAAAATAGTAGAAAAAGTAAAACTACTGCCCCCATCAATTTAGAAAAAGCTTGACCGCCTTTATGAAGGACGGTTTGAGTTAACCAGGCATCTTTATACAGCCATTGATGAAGAGTTGCATTATAAAAATGTTCACTAATGGTTAAATCCAAAGAACTCGACTCAAGGCCTATAAAAACAAGAGCAAACAGACTGAATGGAATAATAAAATGGGTTTTTATAAACCATTTTAAATTAATAGAAATTGAATGGGGCAAAATAGATTCCTTGAAGCTAATAATCAGGTGCAGGTATAAATTAATTTTTCGACTGTATTTTACACCAGCCGATAGGACAGGCAAGTAAGCTAGGCTTCAATCCTTTCCCCATTAATCGTTCAATTTTTTCCTTAAAAAGGATCATGCTCTATTGCCATTATTCTATTAGCTTTCTTTCTATTCTCACCAAGCAACTCACCCTCTATATATTTAATTAACTTTCTGCCGAGGCTTTGCCATGGCCACTGGTGATCCGGCTGATGTGTCAGTCATAACGACAATCACTTCACTCTGGTTTTTCCTTAACAGTTTTATCAGAAATCAAATCAATTTCAGTTGGATCACTTTTTAAAGCTATATTCTCATAACCAGGCAAAACCTCTGGCTCCCCTTGCAGTTCGAGCCAGGCTTGCCAAACGGACAATAGCACAGCCAAAATAACAGGCCCTAAAAAAAGGCCTACTGCACCAAACGCATTTAGCCCGCCGAGAACACCGAACATAACTACCAAAAAAGGAACACGGCCTGCACCACTAATCACCAGGGGGCGAATCACATTATCCACGGTACTAACAACCAGAAAGCCCCAAAGCAGTAAAGCTATTCCGGCCCATATTTGATTTACAAGAAGGAGGGCTATACCGATAGGAATCCAAATCAATGTTGCCCCCATAGGAACTAGAGCCAATAAAGCCGTCACTGCACCAAACAGTACCGGCGCCTTAACACCGGCAGAATAATAGCCTATACCTGCCAAGCAGCCCTGGGCCAGTGCTGCAAGTACCAGCCCATAAACGACAGCTTTTGTAGTCTGGCCAGCAGCTAGCAGATAAACATCCTGGTGCTTTCCCAGAAAACGGACAACCCCTTGATGCAATTGTTTAATAGCCTCTTCACCATCTCGAAAACAAAAAAACAAAGTGACCAGAATAATCGCTAGTTTAACAACATTACGGCCAATATTACCTAGAAAGTCAGCAAACTGTCCTAGCCATTGCCTCAGCCAGCCAGCGAACTCCTCCGCAGTTCCAACCCAGTCAGTGCTTAACCGGTCTATCCAATCCTGCAGATATTGTCCAAGCCATGGAATACGATTAGCGGCTTCCGGCAACTTATAAGAGCCCTTCGAAAAACTGGCAAATAAAGCCTGATAGGCATTTTTCAACTCATCCTGCAGCAAATTGGCTAACCAGTAGACGGTCAGGAATATAACTGCGGTAATTAATAGCGTCATTAGTCCTGCACTGACAGTACTGTTATCATTTAATCGATGCAGCATCCATTGATAAAAAGGCCACGTAACATAGGCCAAGATAAACGCCCAGATCAGTGAAAGCAGGAATTCACTTAATACCATATAGGCCAGTACTAAAAGGCTTGCTAAAAGTATGCCTGGAATGAAGTGCCGCAAAGGCGTAGTGTTTAAGAAATCATTCATACATAGAGGCAATGAAAAATAATTGCATTCAGCTTATCACTCTGGAACGGCATTGCAATACTATTTTTTATTTGTTAATAGTTTAAGTCGCGGTTGCGCGCAGAAGTAAAAAGTTCGCATTTAGTTCTTTTATAGATCAAATTTATTTTTACCTTGGGCGCGCAGACGTTCCGCAACCTAGTTATACACCTCGATGATCCTAGAAAACTCAGTTAATGATATGGATTCCTCTCCTATCTAAGCTATCTGAATTTTCCAGCAGTGTAGGGGAGTCCATATCATCAGCTGATTTATTTAAGCTTGAAGAACGTGTAAAATTGACTCTAGATATACTCAGGCTGAAACATATGCATTCTTTTAACATTTAAAAACCTGCCAATGAAAAAAGCCATTACAAGAATTCTATTTGTTTTATTTGGCTGGCTATTCGTCTTATTGGGCATTATAGGTATCGTACTGCCTATTTTACCGACCACCCCTTTTTTAATTTTAGCCTTAGCTTTTTTTGCAAGAAGTTCTCCTCATTTTCACCAGATGCTGTTGCACAACCGCTGGGTTGGAGCAAGCTTAAAACAGTGGGAGGAAAAAAAGACTGTTTCGTCCCAGACAAAACGAAATGCTTCTATTTTGACTTTTATAAGTTTCTCAATATCTATCGCTTTGCTATATGGTCGACTGGAACTGCAACTGTTCTTATTTACTATGGCTATCATATTGCTGTTTTTTATCCGACGATTAAAAGAAGCTTAACCCAATGCAATTCGTGGAATACGCGATAAAATAATCACTCATTACTAAAGGGTTAAAAAATGCACAATTACGGCACATTAGATTCATCATATAAAGCGGCAGGCGGGGAAGCTGGGGTGAGAAGGCTAGTAAATGAATTTTATCATCAGATGGAAAGCCAAAAACGGGGACAGCATATTCGTGCCATGCATAAAGATAATTTAGATATTGTTAAAGATAAATTATCTTTATTTTTGATGGCCTGGCTAGGTGGACCACGAAATTATGCCGAAAAATATGGCGGCATTTCCATACCTATGGTGCATCAGCATCTGATTATTGGTGAAGAAGAGCGGGATGCCTGGCTTTTTTGCATGGAAGAGGCATTAAAACACCAAGATTACGATACTACCTTTAAAAAATATCTAATCGAACAGCTAGCTTTACCTGCTGAAAAAATCATGCAAGTTTCGCAAATGGCTCATTCATGATTTTTTAGGATAATCCTAGAAAAATCAAAAAATAGTTTCCTTTGAACGCAAAAAATACAAACCTTAGACCGAGACTGAAATTTTTCTAAAAACCAATAGTGGCATGAGTGTTGCTATTAGATTTAGTTCTATCCATCCTTAGAAAACCTTTCCAGCAATGAAAGAAAAATTAGTACTTATCGGAAACGGTATGGCAGGCATGAGAACAGTGGATGAACTGTTAAAGCTTTCACCTGATAAATTTGATATAACCGTGTTCGGTGCAGAACCTCACGGCAACTATAACCGTATTATGCTGTCTCCGGTTCTTGCCGGCGATAAGCAGCTGAATGAAATCATCATTAATGATTTGCAATGGTATCGGGACAATAAAATCACCTTATACACAGGTAAAACAATTACCAAAATTGACAGAGTCAACCAACAGGTACTTTCTGATGATGGCACTGCTGCAGACTATGACCGTTTAATTATCGCCACCGGCTCTTTGCCTGTAATGCTTGATATTCCGGGCAAAGAACTGGAAGGCGTGATCAGTTTTCGTGACATTAATGATGTAAATGTGATGATAGAAACGGCTAAGACTCATAAAAATGCCATTGTAATTGGCGGGGGGCTGCTGGGTTTAGAAGCGGCCAATGGTTTAATGATTCAAGGAATGAATGTTTCAGTCGTGCATAGAAACAATACCCTGATGAGCCAGCAGCTTGATCAGGAAGCTGCCGATTTAATGCGTGCAGAATTGGAAGAAAAGGGTATGCATTTTTTGATGAATCACCATACTGAAGCTTTATTGGGCGATAAGCGGGTTAAAAAGGTGCGTTTTAAAGATGGTTCAGAGGTTGATGCAGATCTTGTAATCATGGCAATTGGTGTACGTCCCAATATTGCATTGGCTCAGGCATCTGGTATTCAATGTGATCGGGGCATTTTAGTTGACGACACTCTGCAGACCTTTACCCCAACTATTTATGCTGTTGGCGAGTGCGTTCAGCATCGCAAAAAAACCTTTGGGCTAGTTGCCCCCTTATTTGAACAGGCCAAAGTATGTGCCAATCATCTTGTTGATATGGGCATTGCCAGCTACGTCAGCAGTGTAACATCCACCAAACTGAAAGTAACAGGGATTAATCTGTTTTCTGCCGGTAACTTTATTGGTGATGAAATGACTCAAAGTTTGGTTTTTAAAGATCCGGCACGGCATATCTATAAAAAGCTAGTGATACAAGATAATAAAATTGTGGGTATCGTACTATACGGCGAAACGGGCGACGGCCTTTGGTATTTTTCATTGCTAACTGAAGAGCAGGATATTTCTAAAATGCGTGAAAATATTATATTTGGCCAACAGCACATTGAAATACCTGAGGAGCATGCCTAATGGCTACAACAAGTTTAACAACCTGTCCCTATTGCGGTGTGGGCTGCGGAGTTCAAGTAACGGATGAAGATGGAGCGATCTCTGTCAAAGGCGATAAATTACATCCTGCCAATTTTGGCCGTTTATGTTCAAAAGGTTCTGCGCTTGCCGATACTATCGGGCTAGAAGATCGCCTGCTGCACCCGCAAATTAATGGCAAACAGGCATCATGGGACACCGCATTGAATGCAGTATCTAACGGATTAAAAAAAATCATTGAAGAATATGGGCCAGATGCAGTGGCCTTTTATGTTTCAGGCCAGCTATTGACTGAAGATTACTATGTTGCCAACAAGCTAATGAAAGGCTTTATTGGCAGTGCAAATATCGATACCAATTCACGTCTTTGCATGTCATCTGCAGTAGCAGGCTATAAGCGTGCCTTTGGCAGTGATTCTGTCCCCTGCAGCTATGAAGATCTTGAACAGGCTGAACTGATTGTAATTGAAGGCTCTAATACTGCATGGTGCCACCCCATAGTTTACCAAAGAATAGTTAAAGCAAAACAGCAGCGGCCTGAGTTGAAAATCGTGGTGATTGATCCGAGGAAAACCGCTACCTGCGATATTGCCGATCTTCATCTACCAATTAAACCAGGATCTGATGCCACTTTATTTAATGGTCTGCTTAGCTACATCAATAAACAGCAGCGCATTAATTGGGATTTTGTTAACCCGCATACAGAGGGGGTTGTTGAGGCATTGCTGGCGGCAGAAAAATCTGCCGCAGGCATTTCCCAGGTTGCACAGATTTGTGAGCTATCTGAACAGGACGTGCGCCTGTTCTATCAGTTTTTTGCCGATACAAAAAAAGTAGTTACACTTTATTCTCAAGGGGTTAATCAGTCCTCATCAGGTACGGATAAATCAAACAGCATCATTAATTGCCATTTGGCTACAGGGCGTATTGGCAAGCCTGCAATGGGGCCTTTTTCCATTACAGGCCAGCCAAATGCAATGGGCGGTCGTGAAGTGGGAGCGCTAAGCAATCAATTGGCGGCCCATATGGAATTGAACAACCCTGCCCATCACGATTTAGTTTCGCGTTTTTGGCAAACTGATAACCTGGCATCTGTCGCTGGTTTACAGGCGGTTGACATGTTTGAGCAGATAGCGAACGGAAAAATTAAAGCCATTTGGGTGATTGCCACCAACCCCGTTGTTACTCTGCCAAATGCTGACGTAGTTCGCCGAGCAATAGAAGACTGTGAACTTGTGATTGTTTCCGAATGTGAACTCAATACGGGAACCGCAGCACGGGCGAATATTTTATTGCCTGCACTGGCCTGGGGCGAAAAGTGCGGTACAGTCACCAATTCTGAGCGTCGCATTTCTCATCAGCGAAATTTTTTGCCTCATCCAGGTGAGGCTGAAGAGGACTGGTGGATATTATCGCAAGTTGCAAAACGGATGGGGTTTGGTGAAGCATTTAACTATCAGTCCTCAGCCGATATTTTTAGAGAACATGCAGCCTTATCTGGCTTTGAAAATAAAGGCAAGCGTGATTTTGACATTAGCGGCTTAGCGGAAATTACCGATAAACAGTACGATGAGCTTTCGCCTATTCAATGGCCTGTTACAGCCAGAGATTCGGAAGGCACTGAGCGCATGTTTGAAGATGGGCGGTTCTTTACGGCAACAGGCAAAGCGCAATTTATTGCAATAACGCCACGCCCACCAGCAAATGCAACCGATGAAGAATATCCGCTGATTCTCAATACGGGGAGAGTACGGGACCAGTGGCATACCATGACACGAACTGCTCGTTCAGCCAGATTAAATGCCCATATTTCTGAACCTATCATACAGATTCACCCTGCTGATGCTAAAGCCTATAATCTGAAAAATTCAGGAATTGCCCGGCTTGATAGTCTTTGGGGAAATATGCTGGCGCGTATCGCCGTGACTGAAGAGCAGCGGCCAGGCAGTGTATTTGTACCTATGCACTGGAATGACTTTCTCGCCTCAAAAGGGCGGGTCAACGCACTGGTCAACCCTGTAGTCGATCCTATCTCTGGCCAGCCTGAATCTAAACATACACCCATAAAAGTAGCACCTTACCGCCCTGCCTGGTATGGCTTTATGTTTTCCCGAACGGCTTTAGCACCGTCTAATGCTGAATATTGGGTAAAAATTAAAGGCGATCAGTTCTTTCGCTATGAGCTGGCCGGCGAAACGGCCATTTCCGACCCTTTTAGCTGGGCAAAAAAGCAGCTAGGGAATGATGGTGAATGGCTAGAATTTTCCGACCAGAACGAAAAACGGTTCCGGGCAGGAAAAATCATTGATAACAGACTGGAAAGCATTATTTTTATTGCACCTGAGTTTGATTTGCCTGCGCGGTCATGGCTGAGCCAGGTTTTTTCCGAGCAGACTGTCACAGATGAAATGCGTATGAGCCTGTTAGCTGGCAAGCCCGGAGCAGGACTTCCTGATACTGGCCCAATGGTATGTGCCTGTTTTGGAGTCGGAGAAAATACAATTATGGAGGCTATTGCCAGCGGCTCAGCTAAAACGGCCGAAGACATAGGTACATTGCTTAAAGCGGGGACTAATTGCGGCTCCTGTATTCCTGAGCTGAAAAACATTATTTCAAATAAACAACCACATTAAATAACTTAAACGGGGGGTAGTCCC
>JALSLW010000095.1 GCA_026988155.1 Methylomonas sp.
TCGTATAAATTATGCTCTACTCCTTGCAGGTCATTAAGAATTAAGGGTGGCAATTTCCATGCATTAGAAATCTCTCTGCTTTTCTGTTGAGTATCTGCATATAGAGCGGCTGAATGAGTGAAAAACAGTAGACTTATAATAACAATGCGAATTTTTATGGGTATGGGATGGTTCATACGGGAGATTTTTAATATAAAAGAGTTATAATGCCATAAACATTATTAATTTATACAAGGTTTATAAACATGAGTATTTTTTCTGGTAAATCAAATATTTTTTTAACCGTCTTATCTTTGCTAACCATCCTGCTGCTTTCTTCTTGCTCTGATGACAGGAAAGAGGTTGGCACAAAAAAGGCTACAGTGGAAAGGACTATTGTGGGCAATAGTAAAAACATGACGGCCAATAAATTAGATGATAAATCTTATTATAAAGAAATGTCTAAACCCATTGATAAAGCAAGCTGGGTAGAGAAGGGCAAGTTTAACAAGGAGTTTAAAAAAGATTGTATTGCCAGAGAGCTCAGAACCGATAAGGCTGTTGATAAAGCATTCATTGAAAAAACCTGTGATTGCATTGCCGATTACATGGATGATAAATTGACGGATCAGGAGGCTGAAGAGTTTTTAAAGGAAGATAGCCATATGCGTTCATTACAGATTCGGTATGATACCGCTGCTTTTCATTGCATAAAAGGTGCCGATAAAACCTCAGAACCAAAAATCACTCGGTTTCAGTAATTGGCTGTAATTCGATGATTCGTTTATGGGCCGTGGGAGCATGTATTGTTTTAAGTGCATGTTCCTTTAATAATATAAAGCAAACTCCTGAAGCAAAAAGACTTAAGTTTGAGCAGACCTTCGCTTCCCAGTGTGTTGAAAAGGAAGTTAGAAATTCAGTTAATAAGGATATAGATAGATTGAGGTTTGCTAAGCCCTGTTCATGTATTGCAAAAAGAATTGCAGATAGCCTGGGAAAACGGGAAATGGATAAGTTTTTGCTTGAACACAAAATCCCCCATTCATTGGCTATGAGGTTTGATAGAGCTGCCTATTTTTGTGTGCAGGATGTGGCGCGGCCAAAGCCAAAACTCTTGTTTGGTAAAAAACAGTGATCGATTTAGCCTCGGCTAAAAACCCATTCTTTTTCCGAAGACAGAACATTATTAAAGCCATAGTTTTCTAAGTTAAATGTTTTAACCTGTTCTGCATCTGTTAAACGGTTTTTAATAATAAAATTAGTCATAAGTCCTCGGGCTCGTTTGGCATGGATGCCAATGGTTTTATAAATGCCTGCCTTATTTTCTTTAAATGCCAAAGTTAAAATTCTGGCGTTTAGCAGTTTAGGTTTAATCACTTTAAAATATTCATTTGAAGCCAGATTGATGAGGATAGGTTCCGGTTCTTCATTAAAATCCTGGTTAAGCAAGTCTGTTACTTGCGTATTCCAGAATTCATATAAATTTTTCCCCTGCCCAGTTTGCAGACGCGTTCCCATTTCCAGGCGATAGGGCTGTATTAAATCTAGAGGCCTTAATGCACCATATAAGCCTGATAAGATTCTTAAATGCTGTTGCGCAAAAGAAAAATCATCTTCGCTGTAATTATCTGAATCTATGCCGCCATAAACATCACCCTTAAAAGCTAATAGTGCCTGTTTTGCATTAGTGAGGGAAAAGGGCGTGCTGAAATCTTTATAGCGCTGCCAATTTAGCTGGCTTAATTTGTCGCTAAGTTTCATTAAAGCAGATAGCTCTTCAACGGTGAGCTGTTTTGCAATATCAATAAGTTCCTGACTTTGCGGCAGTTGCCGTGGCTGGGTGTAGAGCTTAAAGGGATTTTCGGAGAAATCTAAGGTTTTTGAGGGGGATATGACAATGATCATTTTTTGCAAGGCAATAAAAGTGGTTGGTGTTTAAGTTTAATCTATTTTACTCCAGATTAATGCTTGCCAGCCAATACGAGTTAGCCTATTCTTAGGATACTATAAAAATATCTGTAAAACCTATACATGATTTCTGACACAGTTGTTGAACTTTCACGCTGGCAGTTTGCAGTTACTGCTTTATATCATTTTCTATTTGTTCCCTTAACCATTGGATTGTCCGTGCTTCTGGCAATTATGGAATCTACATATGTAATGACTGGCCGAGAGATTTATAAGGATATGACCCAGTTTTGGGGGAAATTATTTGGTATTAATTTTGCCTTGGGTGTTACTACCGGATTGACTATGGAATTTCAGTTCGGGATGAATTGGTCATATTTCTCCCATTATGTGGGTGACGTCTTTGGTGCCCCATTAGCGATTGAAGGCCTAATGGCTTTTTTTATGGAATCTACCTTTGTAGGTCTTTTTTTCTTTGGCTGGGACAGGTTGACTAGAGGTCAGCATTTAATCATTACCTGGCTAGTGGCGTTAGGTTCAAACTTATCTGCTTTATGGATATTAGTTGCAAACGGCTGGATGCAAAATCCAGTTGGTGCTGAATTTAATTATGAGACCATGCGTATGGAAGTGACTAGTTTTGGCGCTTTGATTTTTAATCCGGCAGCTCAGGTCAAGTTTGTACATACCGTAGCGGCAGGCTATACAACGGCATCATCTTTTGTGTTAGCCATTAGTGCATACTATATGCTAAAAGGCCGTGACTCTGCTTTTTCTCAGCGATCCTACACAATAGCCGCCGGTTTTGGTTTGGCGGCGGTTTTATCGGTAATCGTGCTAGGTGATGAGAGCGGTTATACTGATGGAGAAGTGCAAAAAGCCAAATTGGCTGCTATTGAAGCTGAATGGCATACAGATGAGCCCCCGGCAGCTTTTACCGTGGTTGGTTTTCCTGACCAGGAGGCGATGGTAACCCATGACGCGATAAAAATCCCTTGGGTTTTAGGCTTGATTGGTACTCGGTCTGTTGATACGCCGATTATAGGACTGTCAGAAATTTTAGAAAATAACCGTGTACGGATTCGTAGTGGAATTAAAGCATATGGGCTATTGCAGCGCCTTAGAGAAGGTGATCGAGATGAACGTTTGATAACAGAGTTTGAGTCCATCAAAAAAGATTTGGGCTATGGCTTGCTGTTAAAACGCTATACAGAAAATGTAGTAGATGCTACTGACGAGCAGATTGATCTTGCTGTTAAGAATTCCATTCCTCAGGTTGCGCCTTTGTTCTGGACTTTTAGAGTGATGGTAGCTTGCGGATTCATCATGCTCTTTGTTTTTATTGTTGCCGTGATTGCCAGTTCAATAAGAAAATGCCGGAAAAATTGGGTTTTTAGATTAAGCCTTTATACCTTGCCACTCCCTTGGATAGCCGTTGAAACAGGGTGGTTTGTGGCAGAGTTTGGACGGCAGCCATGGGCAGTTGCAGAGGTGCTGCCAACATTCCTAAGTGCATCTTCCCTATCTGAATGGGATATTATTCTGAGTCTCTCTGGATATGTTTTTCTCTATACTGTGTTTTTGGTGATTGAGGTGTTTTTAATGATGAAGTACATCAGGCAAGGGCCTAGTATTTTGCATAAAAGACGTTACCATTTTGAAATGGATGAAAGGGGCGGATAATGATTTTTGATTATGACACTTTAAGGATTATCTGGTGGGCCTTTTTAGGGCTTTTAATAATTGGTTTTGCCATAACCGGCGGTTATGATCTAGGTGTTGGTGTGCTGTTGCCTTTTTTAGGTAAAACGGACGAGGAAAGGCGCGTTATTTTAAATGCTGTTGGACCAACGTGGGAAGGTAATCAAGTTTGGTTTGTGATGGCTGGTGGCGCATTATTTGCAGCTTGGCCGACAGTTTATGCAGTATCTTTTTCAAGTATGTATTTTGCTTTGCTACTAACCTTATTTGCATTGTTTTTACGTCCTTTAGGTTTTGATTATCGCAGTAAAATGCCTGATCAAAAATGGCGGGGTAATTGGGATAAAGCGCTGTTTGTCGGCGGTTTTGTTCCTGCGCTGGTTTTTGGCATTGCTTTTGGCAACTTATTAAAAGGCATCCCCTTTCAATTTGAGAGTGATATGCGCATCGTTTATTTTGGCAATCTTTTAGGGCTGTTAAATCCATTCGCACTATTGGCGGGTTTGATCAGTATGTCCATGTTTATAATGCATGGGGCAGTTTATTTGCAAATCAAGACAGTGGCCAGTGTTGCCAGAAGAGCTAGAAAAACGGCGATTGCATTTACTTTAGTTACGATAATATTGTTTGCCTTGGCTGGCTGGTGGATTACCTTTCTTGATGGCTATCATATTACCTCAGCAATTTCTTCTAATCTCGCATCAAACCCTTTGGCAAAATTTGTTAAACGCGGGCCGGGATTATGGCTAGATAATTATGGACATATTCCGCAACTCTGGGCCATACCTGCTACCGCTTTTATCAGCGCCTTATGTACCATGATAATGTCAAGACTTAATAGGCCCGGAAGTGCCTTTATTTTTAGCTGCGTGACCATTGCCTCAATAATTTTGACTGCTGGCGGCTCACTGTTCCCCTTTATCATCCCTTCCAGCATTTCATTAAGCAGTTCATTGACCATATGGGATTCCAGTTCCAGTCTGGTGACTTTGAACCTTATGTTTTGGGTGACTGTTATTTTTTTACCGCTGATTATGATCTACACTAGCTGGGTGTTTCGAGTGTTCCGAGGCAAGGTAACTGTTGAACATATTCGTAAAAATAGCCATAAGCTATATTAGGAGGAGAGATGTGGTATTTTACTTGGATATTAGGGGTTTTGCTGGCCAGTTCACTAGGAATTATCAATGTACTCAGACTGGAGGCACAAGAGGCATTGGATCGTGAGCATACTGCAAGAGACCCTTTGACACAGCTGTTAACAAAAGAAAGTGTCATGGAGCGTCTAAGAGAAAAAGTTGACAACTCAAAGCGAAATGAACTGCCTTTTTCTTTGCTTTATATCAGTTTAACGGATTTTAAAATGAAGCATCAGTTGGCTGAACATGAAATGGATACTACGCTGTTTAAAGTTGTGGAGTCCATCAAGCAGGATATTAGAATTGGACGGGATATTGCGGCCAGAGTGGGTGATGAGGACTTTTTGCTTGCTATCCCTGGAGCACCAATAGATAGAGCAGTATTTATTGCAAATAGGATTAAGAGCAACATTTTTGCCAATGTTAAAACGCCAAATGGCACGGCAGTAGTGATTGCAATAGGATCTGTTGAATATTCCTGTCATACTGACAGCATAGCTGAAGAGGTTGCAATGGGTATGAGTGAGGTGGAGGCCTTGCTCAATATAGCCATTGGCAAGTGCTTTGAAGATACAATAGTTTGATGAGGGGCGAGGAGAGCTTAAACGGCCTGACAATTTCGCCAGTCATTAAATTGCAACAACCATAATAATAAAAAAGGTGTAGCCATGAAAAAAACATTCAATTACTTTTTAATAGGCATTTTGGCGTTTTTCCCCGTTTATGTCATTGGCCAAATCATTATCTTTGTTAATGACAGATTTTCCGATTTAATTCGGTTTGTGTATGGTTATTATGACAACTATCTGATAACGGCATTAATATTTGCAGGCAGTTTTTGTGTGTTTACTTATGTAGGCTATCGCCTGAGTAAAGTGGGAAAATCATGGATTATTTCCAGCATTGACTCAGTAATAGATCGAATTCCTCTATTAAATACCGTATATAGAGTCACCAAGAAAGTGGTCAATATGTTTTCTGGACATGAGGAGAAAGAAGCCAGAGAAGTAGTCTATATTGAATACCCTAAAGAAGGGTTGTGGGTTCCGGCCTATGTAACCAATAAAGAAAAGGATATGTATATCCTGTTCGTTCCTACCTCACCTAATCCAACGTCTGGCTTTACGGTTATCGTACATGAATCAAAGGTGGTTAAGTCCAAAATGAATGTAGAACAGGCAACCAGTTTTATTATCAGTGTCGGTGTGGATTTTGAAAAATCAGATGAAGCGACTGAATTGCTTAAATGAAAATATTTGAAGACTTGTTAACACAGATAAGCAGTTTAGTATGGGGGCCAGTTATGCTGGCCTTTTTATTGGGCGTCGGAATATTTTTAATGATCGGTCTAAAAGCATTTCCCTGGCGCTACACTTTAAGAGCTTTTGCATTGCTTTGGAAAACAAGGGAGTCAGGACAGGAAGGGGAGATATCTCCTTTTCAGGCTCTGATGACATCATTGTCAGCAACTATCGGCACAGGAAATATTGCCGGTGTAGCAACTGCTATTGCATTAGGTGGGCCGGGTGCGGTTTTTTGGATGTGGGTGACTGCGCTGTTCGGTATGGCAACAAAATACGCTGAAGCCTTGCTGGCGGTCAAGTACAGAGAGGTGGATGCATTAGGACATCATGTGGGTGGCCCTATGTATTATATTAAAAATGGATTGGGTGAAAAGTGGCATTGGCTGGCTGCTGTTTTTGCATTTCTGGGTGCGATAGCTGCTTTTGGCATTGGCAATATGGTACAGGCGAATTCTGTTGCTGATGCTGTTGAGTCTCTGTTTCACATTCCTGTCTGGCAAACTGGAGCGGTAATGACAGTATTGACTGCTGCTGTTATTTTGGGTGGCTTAGAGCGTATTGCTGAGGTTGCTTCCAAATTAGTCCCAGCAATGGCTATAGCTTATATTTCGGGTGCATTATTTGTTATTATTACCCATATAGATCAAGTGCCCGGTGCGTTGGTGCTAATTGTATCCAGTGCATTTACCGAAACAGCTGCAGTTGGCGGTTTTGCAGGTACGGCTGTTTGGGCTGCTATTCGGTTTGGCGTTGCAAGAGGCGTTTTTTCCAATGAGGCCGGATTGGGCAGTGCGCCTATTGCTCATGCTGCGGCCAAAACAAATAATCCTGTTCAGCAGGGAATGGTTGCCATGCTAGGCACTTTTATTGACACTCTAATTGTTTGTACCATGACGGCATTAGTAATTGTAATGACAGATGTTTGGTCTAGCGGCGAGACTGGTGCAGCTTTGTCTACTCTGGCTTTTAATGCGGCTATGCCGGGCTGGGGTGGCTATATTGTTGTTCTAGGTCTGGTTGTTTTTGCTTTTACCACTATATTAGGCTGGAGCTATTATGGTGAGCGATGCGCTGAATACTTATTTGGGGTAAAGGTGATCTGGCCTTATCGGGTGATTTGGCTATGTGCTATTCCTGTTGGGGCGATGGGTAAATTAGGTATTATTTGGTTGATGGCTGATGTAATGAATGGCCTGATGGCAATACCAAATTTGCTTGCTTTGGGGCTATTGAGTCCTGTTATTTTTAAGATGACTCAAGATTATTTAAAACGATAGGTTTTAAAGCTATTGACTGTATAGTTTCACTTGCTAGTATCTTGAGCTCGCTATGTGGCGATTTAATTATTACACCTGTGAATATAAAGTTATGCGTTAACCCTCCGGAAGTTATTAAATCCTCTCTCCCAAGATGTGCGTAATCTATACGTGCTAATTCTGGCGCATTTTGGTCTGATATTAATTGCTCGCCAATCTTTTGACATTCTTATTTTATCCTGTCAGCTCCAAATGCTAAAAGGTGAATTTTATCCTGAAACAGTTCACTGGCGAGTTGTTTTCCTGGCCGATGTTAGACTTTAACAGGTTGCTATAGATATAGAAGTGTGAGTGTTTTAAAGGCGGCGAATGAGAATGACGAAAATTCTGCATAAAGGTGTCAAAAAAATGTTGGCATGTACTATGCTTGGTCTTGTACTGTTAGTTTTTTATTTGAATCATTATTGGAGGTTATGACATGTTTGACGATTATTTCGAGGTTTTTCTGGCAGATACTAAAGAAGGCCGTGAGGTACATTACAATATTCGATATCAGGTTTATTGTGAAGAGCTGGGTTACGAAGATACTTCAAAATTCCCAGATCAGCTGGAATTTGATAAATGGGATCCCCAGGATGATGAAGATCAGCGATCTGTACTTTTTTTAGTGCGTCTTAAGCATACAAAGCAATGGATTGCAGCTATAAGAATTGCACACCATAATGGTGAGATGATACCTTTGCAGGAAGTTACTTCAGTTGATCATGAGATCGGCAATTCAGCGGTTGAAATATCTCGGCTTTGTATTGTTAAAGAGATTAGAGTGCCCTATACGCAAACATCCTACGGTATCGATGAGAATGATTTATCAAATAACCAATTGGCAATAAAGGACGATTCAGACGAGAAAATACAGATGTTTTATAGTAACCCTAAAATAAAAAGCACCATCATTTGGGGGCTGTTTAATGCGACTATGCAATATATTGCTGATAATAAGATTAAAAAGGCTTATCTGCTGACCAATAGGGCGCTTGTTAGAGTTCTTGGAAGGCAGGGTGTTGTTGTCGATAAAGTAGGGGATACTTTTGAGCATCGCGGAAAGCGTTCACCTTATCGTTTTGACGTACAAGAAATTCTAACTAAGCCTATTTGGAGTACATTTAAAAAAAGTTACAGCATGTATTCTGAACTATCTGGGTCTAGTGCAGCTAAACGGTGGGGATAGTTTTATTTCCAACTAGCTTTTCTCTTAGTACATTTTATTTTACTAAACTGAGTAAGACTCCGGCAGCAACTGCAGAACCAATTACACCTGCTACATTAGGCCCCATTGCATGCATAAGCAGGTAGTTATGAGGGTTTGCCTCAAGTCCTACTTTATTGGCTACCCGGGCCGCCATAGGAACAGCCGATACACCGGCAGCACCAATTAATGGATTGATAGGCGTACTGCTAAATTTATTCATGATTTTTGCCATGATTACTCCGCACGCAGTGCCTATACTGAATGCAATCGCTCCTAAAGCTAAAATGCCCAATGTTTCAGCCTTTAGAAAAGCGTCTGCACTGAGTTTTGAACCAACAGCGAGACCTAGAAAAATAGTCATGATATTGATTAGTTCATTTTGAGCTGTTTTACTGAGCCTTTCTACTACACCGCAGGCGTTCATTAAATTGCCCAGGCAAAACATGCCGACTAAGGGAGCTGAAGATGGAAGCAGCAACGCACTCATAGTTAATAGCATTAACGGAAAAACAATTTTTTCAGTTGGACTTACTGAGCGAAGCTGTTGCATTTCGATTTTACGTTCATCCTCTGTTGTCAGTGCTCGCATGATTGGAGGCTGAATTAAAGGTACCAACGCCATATAGGAATAAGCGGCAACTGCAATGGCACCTAGTAAATCAGGAGCAAGTTTTGAGGCGACATAAATTGCAGTAGGTCCATCGGCACCCCCGATAATGGCGATAGCTGCGGCATCTTTTAAAGAAAAATCCATGCCGGGAATAAAATTGAGTGCCAGTGCACCCAAAAGTGTGGCAAAAATGCCAAACTGAGCCGCGGCCCCTAAAAATAGAGTTTTAGGATTGGCCAGCATGGGGCCAAAATCAGTCATTGCGCCTACACCCATAAAAATTAGCAGCGGAAAAATGCCTGTTTTAATGCCGAAATATAAGTAATGTAAAAGGCCTCCTTCTTCGGCTATGCCTGCAACTGGAATGTTGCTTAAAATGGCACCAAAACCGATAGGAAGTAAAAGCAGAGGTTCAAAACCTTTTTTGATGGCAAGATAAAGCAGTAAAAAACCCACCAGCATCATAAATGCTTGAGGGCCGGTAAAGTTATAAAGGCCAGTGCTTTCCCAAAGGGCAATGAGGTTTTCCATAGAGCTTTTTTCTAGTTTAGATTATTTGGTAGAGAGTATGCAAGCATTTAGCCTGCCCCCTGTTTTTAGCAAAGGGCGGAAGTATGAGCCTGGACTAAAGTGTTATTAATGCTTCGCCTACTGCAACAGCATCACCCTCTTTAATATTGAGGGCGCTGACAGTTCCTGAAATTTTTGAGCGGACTTCTGTTTCCATTTTCATGGCTTCCATAATTAATACGACATCCCCCTGAGCAACATGAGAACCAAGGGTTACATTGATCTTTAAAATATTGCCAGCCATAGGCGACTCAATTAATTCGCCGTTGCTGCTAACTGGGGCAGGAGCGGTGCCTATTTGCTGTACACTGATGTTTGAACCGCCTGGGCCTACGGCGACATTGTAATTTCTACCATCAACGTTAACAGAGTATGTTTCTGTTTCTGATGACGTACTAGATACCGGTGTTTCACCTGTTACATGTTTTTCAGAATTGGGCGCAGGTTCAAAAGCATCTGGGTTATAGCGATTGGCAATAAACTTCCAGCCAACCTGTGCAAAAAGTCCATTAATTAAAGCATCTTCTTCAACATTATCAGCAAGCCTAATACCTTCGTCTTTAGCTTTTTCTTCAACATCGGCGATGAGCTTGTGCATTTCCGGTTCAAGCAAATCAGCAGGGCGACAGGTAATGGCTTCGCCGCCTTCCAATACGCGAGCCTGTAGTTCTTGATTGACGGGGGCAGGTGCTGCGCCATATTCGCCTTTTAAAACGCCAGCTGTTTCTTTGGTAATTGTTTTATAGCGTTCGCCAGAAATCACATTGAGTACTGCCTGTGTTCCGACAATTTGCGACGTAGGTGTTACCAAAGGAATAAAGCCGAGATCTTCGCGGACTTTAGGGATTTCTGCCAATACTTCATCAAATTTATCGTCAGCTCCCTGTTCTTTAAGCTGACTTTCCATATTAGTCAGCATTCCGCCGGGGACTTGAGATGTTAGAATTCTGCTATCAACTCCTTTTAAGCTACCTTCGAATTGAGCATATTTTTTTCGCACATCTCTAAAGTAGTGAGCAATATCTTCAAGTTCATTTAAATCTAAACCGGTAGATCTTTCCTGGTCATCTAGGCAGGATACAATTGTTTCGGTAGGGCTATGGCCATAGGTCATGCTTAAAGAAGAGATGGCTGTATCAACATTGTCAATGCCTGCTTCTGCGGCTTTGATGAGAGTAGGTACGCTTAAACCTGTCGTTGCATGGCAATGCAGGTGAATTGGAATATTAGTTGCCTGCTTCAATTTGGTGACTAATTCGTAGGCATCATACGGTTTTAATAGGCCGGCCATATCTTTAATGCAGATAGAATGAGCTCCCATATCTTCAATTTGCATGCCTTGGGCAACCCAGGTGTCTATTGTATGAAAAGGGCTGGTAGTATAAGAGATAGTTCCTTGGGCGTGAGCATCAGTATTAAGTACAGCTTTAACTGCCTGCTTGATGTTTCTCATATCATTCATGGCATCAAAGATACGAAACACATCGATACCATTGACAGCACAGCGCTCTACAAATTTATCGACAACGTCATCAGCATAATGACGATAACCTAAAATATTCTGGCCACGAAATAGCATTTGCTGTGGCGTGTTTGGCATAGCAGCCTTAAGCAGGCGCAAACGTTCCCAAGGGTCTTCGCCTAAGTATCGGATGCAAGAATCAAATGTTGCACCACCCCAAGATTCAATCGACCAGTAACCGATGCCATCCAGCTTTTCACAAATAGGAAGCATGTCTTCTATGCGTAAGCGAGTCGCTAAGATTGACTGATGTGCATCTCTCAGCACAACTTCTGTTATACCTAAAGGCTTTTTGACCTCTGCCATATGTGTCTCCTGTGACCTTTTTGGGTCAGTTTAAATAAAGCTAACTTTGTGGGCTGCTTTAAGTTTCCTGAAATTAATTATTTATTGCGGTATTGATGTATTGCCGCACTTATTGCGGCAATAACGCCCGCTTCTGTATGACCAGCAGAGGCGGATGCCGAGTGTATTTCGTTTATAGCTGGCTCGGGAAAGAATTTCTCAATTGTATAGGTCATAATGTTGACCATTACAATCATCAAGGCTAAGAAGGCAAACACAATCCCCATCCCTATAAGCATTATTTCTATGCCTGAGCTTAACATTTCGTTCATCGCTATTCTCTCTGAAACAATTATTAGAATATTATAGCATATTTTTTGTCGCTAATTGGGGAGGGTATAAGTTGGAGAATAGCTTTATAATAGTCCGATTATTCTATCTGTAGGAGAGGCGTATAGTGGCTGAAAAGCAAAAATCAGAACAGCAGTGGCGTGAGAAATTAACCCCTGAGCAGTTTGAGGTCTGTAGAAAAAAGGGGACAGAAAGACCTTTTTCGGGTGAATATGCCAATTGTAAAAAACAGGGGATTTATCTCTGTTCATGCTGCGGCCAAAAATTATTTACTTCTGAAAGTAAATTTGATTCGGGGTCTGGCTGGCCAAGTTTTTGGGATGTGATTGATGCTGAAAATATCAACCAAATAACAGATGAAACACATGGCATGAAAAGAGTAGAGGTAACTTGTAATTCATGTGATGCACATTTAGGGCATGTCTTTGAAGATGGGCCGCAGCCTACAGGCTTTCGCTACTGTATCAATTCAGTGTCTTTGGAGTTAAAGGAAAAATGATCACAGCACAGCAGCAGGTTAAAGATTTACTGGATTTTATTGATAATAGCCCCAGTCCATATCATGCCGTTAAAAACATTGAAGAAAAGCTGAGCGCGTTTGACTTTAAAAGACTAAATGAAACTGAAAAATGGGATTTAAAGCCAGGTTCCAGGTATTTTATTGTTAGAGACGACTCTTCCATAATTTTTTTTGTATTGGGAAAAAAACCATTATCTGAAACGGGATATAGAATTTTAGGCGCTCATACCGATTCACCAGGTTTAAAAATTAAGCCAAATGCAGTCAATAATGCGGATGGCTTGCTGAGACTGGGTGTGGAAGTTTATGGCGGGCCTATTTTAGCGACATTTACTGACAGAGATTTAAGCTTGGCTGGCAGAATCAGCTATAAAGCCGCATCTGGTGATATTGCCAGTCGGCTAGTGCGGTTTGATCAAGCACTGCTACGATTGCCAAATCTCGCTATTCATATGAATAGAAAGGTTAATGAAGACGGTTTAAAGCTACATAAACAAACTGAACTGCCTTTGATTTTGGCTGTGGCGGTTGAACAGCAGCTGTCTGAAAAATATTTGCATAATTTATTGGTAAAAGCTTCGGATATTGATGCACATGATATTCTGTCCTGGGAACTTAGTGTGTACGATACTCAAAAAGGTGTGTTTTGGGGGGATAATAAACAGTTCTACGCAGATAGTCAGTTAGATAATTTAGCTTCCTGTCATGCAGGCATGCAAGCGCTTTTAGATGAAAACACCTTAAATTCGGACAATACTTTAGTTTGTGCATTTTTTGATCATGAAGAAATAGGCAGCGAAAGTACCAAAGGGGCTAGTGGCTGTTTTCTGCCTGATGTTTTACAGCGGATTGGTTTTGCAATGGATGTTGATAAAGAGGACTATCAGCGAGCGCTTGCACGAAGTTTTATGATCAGTGCGGATATGGCTCATGCCTATCAGCCTAATTTTCCCTCAGCTTATGAACCGGAGCATAAAGTGACTGTCAATAGAGGACCGGTTATTAAGGTGAATGCAAATCATCGCTATAGTTCAGAGAGTCTTTCCGAAGCGATGTTTATTAGCTGGTGTGAGGCGAGTGAGGTGCCGTATCAAAAATATTCACACAGAGCCGATATTCCCTGTGGCAGTACCATAGGCCCCATGACGTCTGCAAAACTGGGCATTAGAACTGTAGATGTGGGCAACCCTATGTGGGCAATGCATAGTATTAGAGAAAGTGCTGGGGTTGAGGACCATTGTTATATGATTAAAGTTTTAAATACCTTTTTTTCGGTGGAATAAAATAATTAATCTATACTGTATGTTTCTGCATTTCAATTCTAAACAATGAAGCCGTTAGATATAATTAATGTGCTTATTTGAGCTATACTTTAGATGATTCTAGCAGAGATCAGTTAAATACATTTGTTGCAAGTTAAAAATTGTGAAGTACGTTGAACTTAATAAATCATACTAAAAAACTTAATTTAATGGGTTTTCGCAGGATGAGACATGGTTATTTTTTGGTAAGAATTTTTTAATGAGATTACTTTTATTTTTATTAAGTATATTCTTTTTTAGTCAGTCGGCTGCTGAAGAAAGAGACGTTGAATATAAAGTAAAAGCCGGCTATCTCTACAATTTTACCAAATTCATTACTTGGCCTGAAAATAAATCAAAAACCTTTGATTTATGCATCTTTGGCAAAGATCCTTTCGGCCCTATTATTGACCCGATTGAAAAAAGAACGGTAAAGAACAAGCCTATTCGTTTGTATCGGATACAGAAACTGCAAGAGGCAAAACATTGTCATTTAATCTATTTTTCATCGCTGGCAAGTGGGCAAATATCTTGGCCCGGCATCTTAACAGTTAATTCTGCTTCCCCAGCTTTAACTGTGGGAGAGTCAAAACAGTTTGCCGAGACTGGGGGCATGATTGCCTTTTTTAAACGAGAAAATAAAGTCAAGTTATATATTAACTTGAAGAGTCTACGAAACAGCGGGTTGGAAGTCAGCGCAAAACTATTGGAAGTTGCTGAAGTTTATGAGGGGGGAGTCCAATGATTAAGCCTCTTCGAAATCTATCCATTCAAAATAAACTGATATCCATTCTGCTTTTTTCCAGCATTTCCGGATTAATGATCGCTGTTCTGCTAATGCTGGTATTTCAGGTGTCTAGTTTTAAGCAGAATATACAGAATGAACTGTCAACAATGGCAGAACTGATAGGCAATAGAAGTACTGCCGCATTATCCTTTGATGATGTTGATTTAGCCAGGGAAAACCTATCCTCTCTCACTCAGTTGGCAACTGTTCGTTCTGCCTGCCTTTATGGCAAGTACGGACAGGTGTTCACTTCTTTTAAAGCCCCTGAGTACCCAGGTTCCCCATGCCCAGAAAACTATGCTAAGCAAAGAACGTATTTTGAGGAGACATTTCTCTATATCTACAAACCTATTGTACTTGATGCTGAAAGATTGGGGACGCTCTATATCCGGGCTGATTTAAAAGATGTTTTTTTTAAAAAACTTCAATCTTTAGTCTTGCTTTTTGTCGTGCTATTGGTAGCGACTATTGTTACTTATTTATTAACGGCACCTTTACTTCGAGTCATCACAACGCCGCTAAATAAACTTTTAAAAACAGTAAATAAGATTACCCATGAACGGGATTATTCACAGAGAGCATTAAAACAGGATGATGATGAGGTTGGCAAACTGGTTGATGCATTTAATGAAATGATTGTCACAGTTGAGCATCAAAATGATGCATTGACAGTTGCTAAAAACCATTATCTCGCTCTTTATGATGATAACCCGACGATGGTGTTTCATTTGAGTGCAGAGTATGTGATCGTATCTGTCAACAAATTTGGTGCAAAGCAACTGGATTTAACTAGTGAAGAGTTACGCAACTGTTCAATTTTTGATTTTGTTCATCCTGATGATTTGCATGCTGAGAGATTGCTGTTTAAAGCATGCAGGCTATCTCCTCATAAAGTTCATAAGCAGGAGCTTAGAAAAATTTGCCGAGATGGAAGAGTGATCTGGGTAAGGGAAACAGTACGAATAATAAATGGAGAAAATCAACAGGATAATTTTCTGTTGGTTTGTGAAGATGTAACAGAAACACGGATGCTGTCAGAAAAAATAGAGTATCAGGCAAGTCATGATGCCTTGACAGGGCTGGCAAATAGAAGCGAATTTGATGGGATTCTTCAGCAGGCAGTAGAGCAGGCAGGTAAAGGGGAGAGGGAGCATGCACTTTGCTATTTGGATTTGGATCAATTTAAAGTTGTTAATGATACTAGCGGACATATGGCTGGAGATGAGCTGTTAAGGCAGTTGAGTGAGGTTTTAAGGGGACATGTCAGAAAAGGAGATATACTGGCTCGTTTAGGCGGTGATGAATTTGGTGTATTGATGCATAACTGTTCCCCAGAAGAAGCTTTTCATGCCTGTGAAAAACTGAGGAATGTGATTAGGGATTTTCAGTTTGCCTGGGAAGACAGAAGTTTTTCCGTTGGGGTCAGTATTGGCATATCATCCATTAGCAAAGGTACAGGCAATGCCGTTGACAGTCTAAAAGAAGCTGATGCCGCCTGTTATGCCGCAAAAGAAAAGGGGCGCAATAGAGTTCATGTTTTTCGAATTGATGATGAAGAATTAGCCTTGCGGCAGGGAGAAATGCAATGGGTAGAAAAAATTCAGCGGGGACTTGATGAAAATCGTTTTACTTTGTATGGACAGCTGATTGTTCCTGTTTCTGCGTTTTCCGAAAATCAGAAGGGTCGGCATTTTGAAACACTGGTTCGCTACGTGGATGAAAAAGGGAATACTATTCCGCCAGGTGCATTTTTACCTGCTGCAGAAAGATATAATATGGCAACCGCTTTGGATAAGTGGGTTATAACGCATTTATTTGAATGGCTGGAATGTCATCCTGATTTCTTACATAAACTAGCGGTATGTTCAGTTAACTTATCTGGGCTCTCATTATCTGATGAAAGCATGTTGAACTTCATTACAGAAACATTTGAACGCTATTCAATTCCAACTGAAAAAATCTGTTTTGAAATTACAGAAACTGCGGCTATTGGCAACCTGAATAATGCGACAAAATTTATTCGGCACCTACGGGGAATGGGCTGCTCCTTCTCGCTTGATGATTTTGGCAGTGGCCTCTCTTCCTTTGCCTACTTAAAAAATCTGCCAGTCGATTATCTAAAAATTGATGGTCTGTTTGTTAAAGATATTCTTGATGACCAGGTGGATTTGGCAATGGTGAAATCTATTAATGAGGTAGGGCATGTGATGGGAAAGAAAACCATTGCCGAATTTGTCGAAAATGAACAGATTTTTGATTTGCTGAATGGACTGGGTGTAGATTATGCGCAGGGGTATGGCATTGCAAAACCTGTTCCTCTGGATAAATTACTATGATATTAAATGTTTAGGGCGAATGCTTGATAAAATATACGATCTTTGAAGAAAGTTTTTATTTTTGGTCTAAAGTTAGATTATGGATAAACAAAAAGTAATTAAAAGATTACGTAGGCAGGCTGCAGTTATTGCAACATTGTCGGTATTCTGTGCTCCGGCATCAGCATCAGTAGATGAAATGGATGATTTCTTTTCAATGTCACCGGAACAGCTCGCCAATATTTCTGTGAGTATTGCTACAGGTACCGCAAAACCAGTTTATCAGTCAGCAGCTGTGACAACTGTCATTACTTCAGAACAAATTAAAACCATGGGAGCAACGGAATTAAGCCAGGTATTAGAAACAGTGCCAGGGTTGCATGTGCGTATTCAAACGGTAACCAATGATGCCGTTTATTCGATGCGGGGCATTGGCAATGGTGTTAACTCTCAAGTTCTGATCATGCTTAATGGGACCCGTTTTTCAGTGCCTTATAAGGGCAGCACAATGACAGGCACGGAGTTGCCTGTTGAAGCAATTCAGCAAATTGAAGTGATTAGAGGACCTGGATCTGCCTTATATGGTGCAGATGCTTTTGCTGGGGTGATTAATATAATAACAAAAAAGGCAAAAGATATTGCTGGAACCGAAATAGGTTTTCGTGGCGGTTCCTGGGATACTCAAAGTGCCTGGGGGCTGCATAGTAATAAGTGGTTAGGCTGGGATATAGCGTCAACTCTGCAATATGCACATAACAATAATGATGACGATAGAATAATCAATTCTGATGCACAATCACGATTTGATGTGATAAAGGATACCAAGGCATCGTTAGCACCAGGAGAAATGCAAACTCAATCTGAGAGGTGGAATGCACATTTAAACCTGCAACGTGAGCATTGGGATGTTGGGTTTTGGGCATTTAATACAGTGGATCGTGGTTCAAGAGCGGGTGCAGGAGGCTCTTTAGATAATAAAGGTAAGCTAAATAATGAAAGTTATTTGGGAGATTTACGTTTTTCTTCTGAAGGTTCGATTGAGGACTGGGTGATTTCTGCTCATGCCAGTTATCTATATACTAATGTAGATGCAGAAATACATGTTTTTCCTGATGGAGCTAATTTGCCAATCGATAGTGAGGGAAATCCTGATCCTAGGGAATTGGAGAGATTTGTTTTATTTCCTGATGGAATGATAACGCGTGTTGGTATTAAGAATCAGGTTGTTGCATTTGAGGTGAGTTCTCTGTTTACAGGTTTTGAGAATCACTTGTTAAAAATAACTTCAGGGTATCGTTATGAGCAGGTATCTACTCAAGAGTCGCGTAATTTTGGGAATGGTGTATTATCTGCTAATGCAATAGATAGTTCAATAATGGTGATTGATGGGGCGTTAACAGATATTACTGGACCAGATTTAGTGTTTTTGCCCAATTCACAGCGATCAATTTGGTCTGTGGCATTGCAGGATGAGTGGCAAATTTCTCCCAACTGGTCTCTTACAGCAGGTGTACGTTATGATCACTATTCAGACTTTGGCAGTACGTTTAATCCTCGGTTTGCATTAGTTTGGAATGTGTCTGAGCAATTAAATGCTAAACTACTATATGGCCGTGCATTTAGAGCTCCTGGTTTTTTAGAACAAAAACAAAATAGCCAGCTATTTCTTGGAAATTCTGATCTTGAACCAGAAAAAATTGAAACAGTTGAGCTGGCTTTTGACTATCGCCCTATCAACAGGTTAAGACTTGCAAGTAATTTTTATTTCTATACCATTGATGATTTGATAGGCACAGTAGGGCAGTCGAAAAACGGTGTAAAAACCGCCGCAAATACATTAGGACAAACCGGCTATGGTGCAGAATTTGAATGGGATTGGGCATTTTACGAACAATGGAGTTTGAAAGGAAACTATGCTTGGCAATATGCTCGAAATGAAGAGGCTAACCGTCGAGTTAGCCAAGTTCCTGAGCATCAGGTATATGTGGCTGTTGCATGGAGCTTTTTACCAAAATGGCAGCTGCAAACTCAATTAAACTGGGTAGGGCATAGGCTTAATGAGCGCAATAGTACAAATGATCAGTTAAAAGATTATCAGACAGTTGATGTGACCCTGAATAGCAAACGTTTTTTTGGTTACATTGACTTTTCAGCATCTGTAAGGAATGCTTTTAATTCTCATGGTAAAGAGGCCTCCACAGATAGCTATAAAGAAAACCTGCCAATCGCTAGCCGAAGTTTTTACTTGGAAACAACTGTTCATTTTTGAAAAATATACTTTCAGCTGATGGCGAACTTTACTTAGTTAAAAGCTTTTGTCAGGAAGAAGAAGCGTGCCAATTATTTGCTCTGTTTCTGGATACTTTAGCCTGGCAGCAAGAGCAGATCTTTCTTTATGGGCGTTGGGTAAAAGTCCCTAGATTGATGTGCTGGTATGGCGATAAAGACGCGATGTACCAATATTCAGGTGTGAATCATCAGCCATTGCCATGGACTGAACTGCTACTGTCGGTTAAGGAAAAAATTCAGGCGTATTATCCATGTACTTTTAATAGTGCAATGGCCAACCTATATCGCAATGGAAATGATTCCATGGGCTGTCATGCTGACGATGAGAGAGAATTAGGTCATAATCCCATTATTGCTTCCCTGAGTTTGGGGGAGTCACGCCGGCTTAAGTTCCGACACAAGAAAAGTAAAGAGGTTCTGGATATTGTTTTGGGGCATGGCGACTTGCTGTTGATGGCAGGAGAAATCCAGCATCATTGGCGACATGAATTGCCAAAAACAAAGAATACCAAGTCTGAGCGGATTAACTTAACTTTTAGACAAGTAAAACCCACTCTCTGAAGGAGTGGGCTGAAGTGATGAGGGGGATTAATTAATAGCCTTAAACCCAATATCATTCCGGTAAAAAGCATTGTTCCAGTGTATATTCTTAGTTAGTTCATATGCTTTGTGCTGTGCATCTACAATATCTTTGCCTAATGCACAGGCACATAAAACTCGCCCTCCAGAAGTGACGATATTGCCATTCTTTTCTGCTGTACCAGCATGGAATATTTTAGTATCAGCTTGTTCCCTATCAGGCAAACCCGAAATGACATCGCCTTTGTTATAGCTGTCAGGATAACCGCCAGCCGCTAAAACAACCCCAAGAGCCGAGCGGTTATCCCATTCGGTGGTGGTATTGCCAAGATTTTTGTTTAATGCGGCCAAACATAAATCAGCTAAGTTACTTTTTAAACGCATCATAATGGGCTGGGTTTCAGGGTCACCAAAACGGCAATTATATTCTAATACTTTTATCTTTCCCTGTTTGCTGATCATTAAGCCAGCATATAAGAACCCGATGTATGGCACATCATCATCCCGCATACCTTTAAGTGTCGGATTAATCACCTCATCCATCACTTTTTTATGGATTTCTGGCGTAACGATAGGGGCGGGGGAATAAGCACCCATGCCACCGGTATTAGGACCTTTATCGTCATTGTCTCTGGCTTTATGATCTTGTGATGTTGCCATTGGTAAAGCATTATCACCATCAGCAATAACGATAAAGCTGGCTTCTTCACCTTCTAAAAACTCTTCAATAACAACGCGATGGCCTGCATCTCCAAAGCTGTTTCCTGATAGCATGTCTTTTACAGCATCAATTGCCTGATGTTCAGTTTCAGCAACAATTACACCTTTCCCGGCGGCTAACCCATCAGCTTTTACAACGATAGGGGCACCTTTTGTCTTTATATAGTCTATCGCTAGCTGGGTGTTAGTAAAGCTTTGATATTCGGCAGTAGGAATATTATGCCTAAACATAAATTCTTTAAAAAAAGTTTTAGAGCCTTCCAGTTGAGCCGCTTTTGCTGTGGGGCCAAAACATTTTAAACCTGCTTTACTAAAGGCGTCTACGATACCGATAACTAAAGGAACTTCTGGGCCGATAATAGTTAATGCGACACCTTCTTGCTGGACAAATTTGATTAATGCAGGAATATCTTCGACATTGATGGCAACATTAATAATATTATCTTCTAATGCAGTACCTGCATTGCCAGGTGCTACAAAAACAGTGCTTACATTTGGGGCCTGTTTGGTTTTCCAGGCAAGGGCATGTTCACGGCCACCGCTACCGACGATAAGTATTTTCATTATAGTTTTTTTAGCTTTCCCGCTTTAGAAAAGGGGGGTTAAGGAAGGGATATTAATGCCTAAAATGACGCATACCAGTAAATACCATAGCAATATCATGTTCATCTGCGGCTTCAATCACTTCATTGTCACGCATGGAGCCTCCTGGCTGGATAATGGCTGTAATACCAGCTTCTGCAGCGGCATCTATACCGTCTCTAAAAGGGAAGAAGGCATCAGAAGCCATTGCTGAACCGAGAACCGCTAATCCTTCATCTTCAGCTTTAATGCCAGCAATTTTAGCAGAATAAACTCGGCTCATTTGTCCAGCGCCTATGCCGATAGTCTGTCCGTTTTTACAGTAGACAATGGCATTTGATTTTACAAATTTTGCTACTTTCCAGGCAAAAAGCATATCAGCCATTTGCTGTTCAGTTGGTTGACGTTTGCTGACAATTTTAAGGTCAGTTTTTGTGATTTGGCCAAAATCTTTATCTTGTACCAATAAACCGCTGGCAACGCGTTTAAAATCAAAAGCGTGTTTGTTTTCATTATCCCAAATACCGCATTCAAGAACGCGGACATTTTTCTTTTCAGCCAAAACGGTTTTAGCTGCATCGCTAATAGAAGGGGCAATGATAACTTCAACAAACTGACGTTTAATAATCTCAGCCGCAGTTTTTTCATCTAATGCCTGGTTAAACGCAATAATGCCGCCAAAAGCTGAGGTAGGGTCCGTTGCATAGGCCAGATCATAAGCAGTGAAAATATCCTTAGCCTGAGCTACACCGCAAGGGTTGGCATGTTTAACAACGACACAGGTGGGCTGATCAGTGAATGATTTAACGCATTCTAAAGCTGCATCGGCATCAGCAATATTGTTATAGGACAATTCCTTGCCCTGTATTTGTGTTGCCGAAGCAATAGTGCCTGCTTCTGGAGTTTTTTCAGTGTAAAAGGCCGCGTTTTGATGAGGGTTTTCACCATATCGCATGGCTTGGGTATGGTTAAATTGCAGATTTAATGTTTCTGGGAATTGAACCTTGTTAACAGCACTTAGATACACAGAAATGGCTGTATCATATTTCGCAGTATGTTCAAAACTTTTTAAGGCTAAGTTAAAGCGTGTCGAGGCTGAAATGCTGATGTCATTGGTCTTCAATTCTTCGAGAGTCGGGCCGTAGTCATTATAATCGACAATAACTGAAACATCAGCATGATTTTTTGCGGCGGCTCGGATCATGGTTGGGCCGCCAATATCAATATTTTCAATCGCGGTGGCTAAATCACAATCCGGGTTTTCCACGGTCTGTTCAAAGGGGTATAAATTTACCACAACCATATCAATAGGGTTGATGCCATTTGCAAGCATTACGTCATCATCAATCCCTCTGCGTCCTAAAATGCCTCCGTGAATCTTAGGGTGCAAGGTTTTAACTCGACCATCCATCATTTCCGGAAAATCTGTGTAGTCAGAGACCTCAGTGACGGCGACATTATTTTCAGCAAGAAGTTTGGCTGTACCGCCTGTTGATAGTATTTCTATGCCGAGCTGATCTAATTCCCGACAAAAATCAAGGATTCCTGTTTTGTTGGAGACACTAACAAGGGCACGGGTAATTTTTTTGTTCATGTGAATTTTAAAAAATATGTATGTAGGAATAAGTTTTTAAGATAAATCATAAAGATCAAGTTTTTTTCGTAATGTACTGCGACTTAAGCCTAATATTTTGGACGCTTTGGTTTGGTTTTGCCCGCAATAGTCTAATGCCGCTTCTATTAGGGGCTTTTCAACCTCACTAATGACCATTGCATGCAACCCACTGGTATCGTGGCCATTTAACTGCTCAAAATAAAGTTCCACAGTTTTTTTTACATGGACTGATAGAGGTATGGGCGTTTTTGTTTTGTCAATGATGATGACTTTTTCGATTTGCTGCATTAATTCTACATTTCCTGAAATTTATTGATATAAGAATTCAGTGTATGAAAACGCTGAATTAACTAAAGATATTTGTTGCATTGGGGTAGTTGCCTGATAGATTTCTTTTTTATGGGCAAGAGGAAGATTGCCTAAATTATCAAAATACCAGCCTATATGTTTGCGGGCTATTTTAACACCGCTGTCTGTTCCATAGAAACTATATAATTGTTCCAGATGCATATTAACAATAGATTGGATATCTTTAAGTGTTGGGGCACTATAATCTGTGTTGCTAAGAGCTTGCTGAATTTCTTTAAAAATCCATGGTTTGCCTTGAGAAGCTCGGCCTATCATAATGGCATCAGCCCCTGTATAGTCCAAAACATGCTTAGCCTTCTGTGTGTCAGTGATATCGCCATTAGCAATGACAGGAAGGTTAACCGCTTGCTTTACATGTTTTATAGTTGCATATTCAGCATCGCCGTTAAATTTGCAGGCACGCGTTCTACCATGAATGGTAATAGCGGCAATGCCTGACTGCTCAGCAATCTGGGCAATATTAATGGCATTTTTACTATTTTTATCCCATCCTGTACGAATTTTCAGGGTAACAGGAATGTCTATAGCTTTTACGACCGCATCCAGAATTTTTTTAACTAATATTTCATCTTTAAGCAAAGCTGAACCGGCTGCAACAGAGCAGACTTTTTTTGCAGGACACCCCATATTTATATCAATAATTTGTGCACCACGCTGCTGGTTAAGTAAAGCTGCTGCAGCCATATGATGTGGGTCTGTACCTAAAATCTGTACTGAACGTAATCCGGTTTCTCCAGAATAGTCAGTTTTTAATAGCGTTCGTCTGTGTTTTTGTAAGCTAGGATGAGATGCAACCATTTCAGACACAGCTAATCCCACACCAAATTTACGACATAATTCGCGAAAGGGGCGGTCAGTTATTCCGGCCATGGGGGCAAGAATTAGTTTATTGCTAAGTGTATAAGGACCAATTTTCATCTAAGGCTGCCCGCAACAAATAACCCACCAATGGTACTTATCTATTTGTCTGTAATCGATGCTGTTGTTTCAGTTGCATAGCTTACTAAGCGCCTATACATCTGTACCAAAGAAAGGCAAAAATATAACGCAATACTGGTGGGGTATTTATTGCGAGTTGCCTAAATTGAGTAGCGAAGATGTTGCAGGCAATATCTCCGCTATTATATTTATTTTAAATCCTTATCGTGCTCATCTGTAAAGATAGGGTTGGATAAGTCGTCCTTATGCAGTTTTGCCGCATCTTCCGGGTAAATATGCCAAAAGGATTTGTCAATTGAACCGTTTTTATAAGTTTCTTTTTTGCCGTGGGCAAAAGGGCACCACCAGTTTTCGACCACTTTAACCAGATAGGAATGCCATTCGAAAAGAGCAACACTGTAGGGACAATAAACAGTACAGTTAAGAATCCAATATAGCTTAGACTGAGCTAAGCTATATTTGAATGATCCATCCATGGTAATCTGGTTTTTCATTGTATAGCGGTGTGATGATTTTTCAGGAAGATAATCACTCCATTTTTTAACATTTTTTGCACCACATAAAATAAGGCTGTAGTAAGTCCAGTATGCACTTAAAACGATAAAAGGAAATGTCAAAATAGGTAAATAAATGAATATTAAACCGATGGTTCTGGATAATATTGACATTTTTGTATGGTTTTCACCAATCCGAACTCGATCGGCGGCACATTGTTCACAGGCTTTCATTTTTCTTCTCAGTTGTAGTAGTTAATAAAATATCTTGGTTGAGCATTTGATAGATGCTTACGCAACCGGCGCAGCAGAAATGTTTTTCTCCTTCTTTTGTCTGTAGGCTAAATCCCGATATTTTAACGGGTAAACTGCAAAGTGGGCAGGGTTCAAACTTTTTCATAATAAAGATTATAAACTGCCGGATACAGAACAGAAATAAGTTTTTAGATATTCTGTTTCGGGAATTGAAGGATGAACAGGATGATCGGGGCCTTGGCTGCCTGTAGCAAAAAAGACTAAATGCCGGTCTATATGCCGTGCAGAGGAGCGTAGGATTTCATGTAAATTAGCTTTGCTTAAATGGTGAGAGCAAGAAGCAGAAACTAAAATGCCATTTTTACTTAAAACCTGTAGTGCCAGATGATTTAATCGCCGGTAGGCTTCGTAGCCAGCTTTAAAATCTTTTTTTCGTTTAATCAGTGCGGGTGGGTCCAATATGATAATGTCATAGCGCTCCCTGTTTTCGCGAGCCTGTTTTAGAAATTCAAAAACATCGCTGCGTACAAATTTCATTCTATCCTGTACATTGTTGAGTTCGGCGCTGCTTTGTGCCAAGGATAATGCAGATTCAGAGCTGTCAACGCAGGTAGTTTCTGATGCACCTGCCACTGAGGCCGGAATTCCCCAGGCACCGGAATAGGAAAACAAATCTAGCACGCGTTTGTCTTTTGCAAGTTTAGCCAATCTAGCACGGCTGTCGCGATGGTCATAAAACCAGCCTGTTTTTTGGCCGTCAACAGCATTTAATTGAAACTTGATATTGTTTTCTTCGATAATCAGCATTTCGGGCATAGTGCCATAGATAACTTCAGATTCTTGTGACAGATTTTCCAGCTGTCTTTGGCTGTTATCATTTTTTAAGATAATGGCTTCTGGAGAAAGCAGTTCAATCAGAGTATTGATGAGTGCTTCTTTTTGCTTTTCAATGCCGGCCGTGGTGATTTGGACCGATAAAACGGAGCCGAAGCGGTCTATGACCAAGCCTGGCAAGCCATCACTTTCCCCAAATATTAAGCGATAATAAGGTTTGTCAGGGAATATATGTTCTCGAAAGGCAAGGGCACTGCTGATTCTGTTTCTAAACAGGTTGCTGCCTATTTTTTGTGAGGGTTTTCTGGCAATTAGGCGGGCACATACTAAGGTGTTTGGGTTGATATAGGCACTGCCCAGCGATTTTCCTGTGCTGTCCTTAATGACCACCATATCACCGGCAGAGAAACTGTCTAAAGGTGTTTTTTTTGTATCAACCTCATTGCTAAACACCCAAAGGTGACCTTTACGTAAACGTTTGTCTTCGTTCTTTTTTAAATAGAGATCTGGATGTGCCATTAGTGTTAAAAATTTGGTTGATTAGAGGGCTAGAAAATTTAGATTAATTCAAAGCGAAAGCCGCCAACTTTATTTGCAGGGGCTGCGATATCCATTGTTACGGTTTCTGAAAGGTTTGGCTTAATCAGTACCTGTGGCTGTGTTGAATAATCTTTAGGATGAAAAAGCCTTTTTGCAAAAACATGTCCGCTAAAATCGATCAATGTGAGCTGAATAGATGGCTGTTCTTGAGCAAAAATAGAGCGGTTGACAAAAGCGGTGTTAAAAACAAAATGGCCATTTGCTGGCTGAAAAGAACTTTTTATAATTTTAAACTCAGCAGTATTTCTGTAAAGAGGAAATTGACAAGAAGGAATTGCTGAACAGATTGTTTTTAGCCAGGGTCTCAGTGATATGTTTTGGCTTAGGTTATAAGCTTCAAAATGATATACTTGAAACATTAAAATGAGTAATAGAAATAAAGTGCCTAGTCTCCACGATATTGGTTGCCGGGTACTATTAATAGCAGCTGTTTCAGCATTGCTAATGAATGATCCTTCATGCAAAGATTCTTGAGCATCAAACATGGCAGAGCATGTTTCGCACTTTGTCATGCCTATAGAATTGTTTAGCTCTACTTCAGTTATCAAACGAGGTGTATTGCACTCGGGGCACTGCGTATGCATCTACAGTTTAACCCCATCAAGCCGGCACCAGTCTTCCTGCGTTACTGGTGATTTAATTTGAATGCTGTTCTGGTAAGCGTTTATTACAGAGTCTGCCTGTTCTTTCAAAATACCTGATAAAACAAGCTGCCCAGAGGGTTTTAACAATGCTGTGATAGATTCAGATAGCTCGCAAAGTGGTTGAGCTAAAATATTAGCAATGACTATATCTGCCTGAAGAGAGGTGAACTGCTCAGGCAAACAGCACTTTATTTTGTCTTGTACATTATTTTTTTCAGCATTGGCCAAAGTAGCTGTTATTGCCTGCGGATCTATATCTATGGCGTAGGCTTCTTTGGCGCCTAAAAGCAACGAGGCTACTGCTAGAATTCCAGAACCGCAGCCGTAATCAATAACCGTTTTATTTTTTAGGTTGTGATTCGCAAGCCATTTTAGACAAAGAGCAGTCGTTGCATGAGTTCCTGTACCAAATGCCAGCCCCGGGTCTAATGTCATGCAAATAGTTCTGTCTTCGATTTTTTCCTGACCTGTTGGGCAGACCCAGAGAGAATCTCCAAATTTCATAGGGTGATAATGTTTCATCCAAGTGCGTTCCCAGGTTTGATCTTTAAGCGTTTCATAAAACCAATCGCTAAGAGGTTTGTCTTTGAATCGAGAAGATGTCAAAGTTTTTACTGATTCAGGGTTATGATCAAGTTCAAAAAGAGCGATGACTTTGGTTTGATTCCATATTTTTGTTTCGCCTGGTGCCGGTTCATAGACAGGCTGGTCTTCAGCATCCATATATGTGACAGATACAGCACCAATTTCGCTGAAAAAGTCAGAAACTTCGAGCGCTGTATTTTGATCGGTAATAACTGAAATTTGATGCCAGGACATAGAAGGGGCTATTTAAAGGTTATAGGAGCCAAAAGACAAGGGAAGAGCATGGCCAAGCTCTTCCCTTGTCTCTTTAGCCATTTATCTTTAACCTACGTTTAAGAAATTCCGAGTTTCTTTTCTAAGTAATGAATGTTTTGCTGGCCAGATTGGAAGGCGCTGTCTGCCATAATATCTTCCTGCAAAGCAATGTTGGTTCTAATGCCATCAATGACCATTTCCTGCAATGCGGTTTTCATTCGGGCAATGGAGCTGGCTCTATCTTCGCCATGGGCAATAAGCTTTCCTATCATTGAATCGTAGTGAGGGGGCACTTTATAGCCATTATAAATATGCGTTTCACAGCGAATGCCAGGGCCGCCAGGCATATGAAACTGTTCAATAGTGCCTGGACAGGGCATAAAGGTTTTGGCATCCTCAGCATTTAAACGGCATTCTATGGCATGGCCAGTGAAGGTGATTTCAGCTTGCGTTTTGGAAAGTGGTTCGCCAGCTGCAATGCGCAATTGCTCTTTTACAATATCAAAGCCGGTAATCATTTCTGTTACCGGGTGTTCAACCTGTACGCGGGTATTCATCTCAATAAAATAGAATTCACCTTTTTCATATAGAAATTCAAAGGTTCCTGCGCCTAAATAGCCTATATCTTTACACGCTTTGGTGCAAAGTTCACCCATTTGCTTCCGCTGTTCATCTGTTATGCCAGGGGCGGGCGCTTCTTCAACCACTTTTTGGTGCCGACGCTGCATAGAGCAGTCGCGTTCACCTAAGTGAATGGCGTTGCCATGACTGTCTGCCAGAACCTGAAATTCAATATGACGTGGGTCTTCCAGGAATTTCTCCATATATAAAGTATCGTTGCCAAAAGCCGCTGCAGCTTCTGCTTTTGTCAATGCAACAGCATTTATCAGTGCCGCTTCAGTATGTACTACTCGCATACCTCGGCCACCGCCACCGCCAGATGCTTTAACAATGATAGGGTAGCCAATTTCCTGAGCCATTTTAATGTTAGCCTGATTATCATCAGTTAATGGTTCTCCATTGCCTGGAACACAGGGGATTCCAGCAGCAAGCATAGCTTTTTTAGCAGAAATCTTATCTCCCATCATGCGTATGGTATCTGCTGTGGGACCAATAAAGGCAAAGCCGCTAAGGCTTACTTTTTCAGAAAAATCAGCATTTTCTGATAAAAAACCATAGCCGGGATGAATGGCTTCGGCATCAGTGACCTCTGCCGCACTGATAATGGCCGGAATGTTTAAGTAGCTTTCAAGTGAAGAGGCTGGACCAATACAGACAGCCTCGTCTGCAAGGCGAACGTGTTTTAGGTCACGGTCAGCATCTGAGTGAACAGCTACAGTTTTTACACCTAATTCTTTACAAGCGCGAAGAATGCGTAAGGCAATTTCTCCGCGGTTGGCAATTACAATTTTATCGAACATTTGTTTACCTGGGCTGAATTATTCAATGATGAATAGGGGTTGGTCATATTCAACGGGCTGAGCATTTTCAACCAGAATCTGTTTGATGACTCCACTTTTATCAGCTTCTATCTGGTTAAGGATTTTCATTGCTTCAATAATGCAAAGTGTTTCACCCTCTTTAACTGATTGGCCTACTTTTACAAAAGGAGAGGTGGCGGTAGGCGAAGCCGCACTATAAAAAGTGCCAACCATGGGAGACTTAACAATATGACCTGCAGGGAGCTGTTCTGAAGAATCTGCCACTGATGATGGTGAGGGGGGGCTGACAGGTGTAGCTGCAGGTGCGGCAATGGCCACTGGAGCAGGCGTACTGGAAGAGTATCGGCTAATGCGTACGGATTCTTCGCCTTCACTGATTTCGATTTCAGCAATATCTGATTCTTCGATAATTTCAATTAATTTTTTTATTTTTCTAATATCCATCGTTATTTCTCTCTTCTAATATCTGGTGAGCGGCCTGTAATGCCAGTTCATACCCCTTTGCACCTAACCCGCAAATAACGCCGATGGCAATATCTGAGAAATAGGAATGTGTTCTAAAAGGCTCACGGGCATGAACGTTTGATAAATGTACTTCTATAAAAGGTATTTTTGTTGCAAGCAGTGCGTCACGGATGGCAACACTGGTATGGGTAAAAGCAGCAGGATTGATAATAATAAACTTAACCTGTTGCTGAAAAGCAGTGTGAATTGTTTCAACAATTTCATGTTCAGCATTTGATTGATAAAAATCAGCTTCATGACCTAGACGGGTTGCTATTGATTTTACTTTGTTTTCAATGTCTTTTAAGGTTTTGTTGCCATAATGGCTAGGTTCTCGAATACCAAGCAGGTTTAGATTGGGGCCATTTAGAATGGTGATTTTTGCCATTACTGTTTCGTATATAAGGATTTAATCTGACAATTTTGCCTAATTTAAAAGCTTTTGTCCAGATATATGTCACTTATCATAAGATAGCGACAAAATGATGCATTTTTATCAGATGTTATCAGCGTTTGATGCATGGTTTATAGTAAGGGGGTAATGATTTCTATGATTTTTTCTCTGCTTAATTCGCCTGGGTGCCGGTGAAAAATTTGCCCTTGCTGATTAACAAAAACAGTAAAAGGAACGGCATTGACAATATTTCCTAATTGCTGAGATAAAGCAATCGCCTCATCCCCACCAATTAACATGGGATAGTTAATAGGGAGGGTCTTTAAGTAGTCGGCAACTGCCTGTCTATTTTCAATGGCGACACCTATAAATTGCAAATTTTTATCTTGATATTCATTTTGCAGTTTAATAAATTCAGGGATTTCTTTAAGGCATGGTGGACACCAGGTCGCCCAAAAATTAATAATACGTATTTTTCCCTGCCATTCAGAAATGCTTCGCTGTTTGTCTGTTACATCAGGCAAATTAATTTCTAGTGCTGGAATAGAAATACTGCCCTCTTGCTGATCTTTATTTAATGTGGTTTGCATAAAGATGCCGGCAGTTAAGGCGAGGGCACTGATAAAGAAGATTAAGATGGTATTTTGCCGCATTAGCTTTAAATAGTATTAATAGTGTCTAGGAATACATCTGTTTGCTGATAGCCAATGACTCGGGATGCTTTTCTTTCCTGTTTATCGGGACCAAAAAACAAAATAGCGGGTGGGCCAATTAGGCCGAATTTTTTCAATAAGGCCTGGTCATCCGCATTGTTTTTTGTAACGTCAGCCTGAATTAAAACAAAGCTGGAGAGTTTGTTTTTAACTTTTTTATCAGTAAAGGTATAGGCTTCCATTTCTTTGCACGATATGCACCAGTCGGCATAAAAATCAAGCATCACCCATTGGTTATTTGTTTTAGCCTGTTCCAGTATTTTGTCTAAATCATTAAGTGAAGTGATTTTTTTGAAACTTAGTCCTTCGTGCTGCTGTATAGAGGCTTTATTGCCTATACCCTTTAATGGCTGTAAAGGGTTGCTATTGCCCATGCTTAATCCGATGAGGAGCAAGATGCCATAGATTAGCATTATTACACCTAGTCCTTTCCATAATTTATGCCAGCCAGAGAGGTGGTCTGCCAAGGGTTCTGTGGCACGCAGGTAAATGGCAGGAATAATGAGCAGGCAGGCGCTAAGTAGCATGGTGACTTGCGCAGGTAGGATTCTGTCAAGCATCCACACTGAAACTGCAAGCATTAAAACGCCAAAAATGGCTTTGGTTGAATTTAGCCAGTGACCTGCTTTGGGCAATAAAGAGCCAGCTGATGCACCTAACAGAAGTAAAGGGGAGCCCATGGCAAAGCCCATTACAAATAAAGCGGAGCCGCCTAAAACTACATCGCCGGTTTGTCCGATATAAATAAGGGCACCTGCCAATGGGGCTGCTACACAGGGGCCAACAATCAATGAAGAAAGTGCGCCCATGATGGCTGCTCCAAAATAGGAGCCATCACGGTGCTGGTCGCTGGAGTCATGAATTTTGGCTTGAAAGGCTTTAGGGAGTTCTAAACTGTAAAAACCGAACATGGATAATGATAGCAAGATAAAAATGCCACTGAACAGGGCAATGATCCAGGGTTCCTGAAAGATAACCTGAAGGTTGCTGCCAAATAAAGCCGCCAGAATGCCAAACACGGTATAAGTTAAGGCCGAGGCCAATACATAGCTAAGAGAAAGCAAGAAGGCTTTGCGGGTGGTGACCGATTCGCCTTGGCCGACAATAATGCCGGATAAGATGGGAATCATTGGAAAGATACAGGGTGTAAAAGCCAGTAGTAATCCAAAGCCAAAAAAACTGAGCAGGGTCAGTGCAAAGGAATCACTTTGTAAAGATTGAAATATTTGGTCTTGTTCTGATAGTTTGACTTTTGATGGGGGCAGGGCATTTATAGATAAAGCCTCTGGTAATTGCAGCTCTATTTTGCTCTCCATTGGCGGGTAGCAGACGCCACGCTCTGCACAGCCCTGGTATTTGGCTATTAAAGTGATGCTTTGCGGTGATTTTGATGCGCGGATAAGCGGTACGTCAAAACTGAGTTCATTGTAAAAAATACTTACTTGGCCAAAGGCTTCATCATGAAAGGGAATTCCTTTAGGGATTGTTATTTCTCCCAGCTGTACAGATGGGCTGTTAGCTAAAGAGATCTTGGTTTTTTCTTTATATAGATAATAGCCGTCAGCAATAACCCAGTTTACATGTAACGTATTGGCATCTTTCACTGTAGCAAAAAATTGAAAAGCCTGGTCTTCCGGCAGTAACTCGTCCTGAAAAAGGTTAAGCACTGATTCGCCAGTGCCGCCAAACAGCTGAGTAACAGAATTGCTTTGGGACTGGCTTTTTTGATTTACAGGCTGAGGCAGGTCAATGGTTATCGTCTGTTTCTGTGGTGGGTAGCAAATGCCCATGTCAGCGCAGCCCTGGTATTTGACTAAGAGTTTTACAGTAGATAAAGATTGTTTATTAATAACAGGAATAGTTATTTTAAGATGGTTTCGGTAAATCACCATATCACCAAAAAACTCATCATGTTTGGTTTTTCCTGCTGGCATGTCGGGTGTGCCCAGCTGAATATCATCAGATAATGAAGTAATACTGGTTTTGTTTCGATATAAATAATATGCATCAGCAATATCCCAGGAAACTTCAATCTGGTTTGCAGAAATAGCTTTGGCAGACAGAGGGAATGCTTTGTCTGCAGGCAGCAGATCTTTAGTGCCAAATGCCTGAACTGTTTGGGTAAAAAAGCTAAAAAGGACGAGAAAAACTATTTTATAGACAGGCATGTATTTATCCATTGCAGGTATTCTGGGAGGCCACGCTCAATAGGGACAGCAATAATTTCTGGAAGTTCATAAGGGTGGTGGCTTTTGATTAGGCTTGCTAGCGCCTCATATTTGTCAGTATGAGATTTAATCAGTAACAAATGTTCCTGTGAGGTTTCAACTTTTCCTTGCCATTCATACATAGAAGTAATGCTGGGAACAATATTGACACAAGCTGCCATTTTTTGATTTATTAGGTGGCCTGCTATATCTTCTGCTGATTTTTGATCAGGGCATGTACAGAAAATTAACTGGTGCATTATGTATCTGTTAGGTAAAAAAATATTAGTTATATTATACTTTGCTCAACAATAATTAAGGGGGAGTTTTACATGAAAGCCATGCAGATAATTTTTTTGTTTTTTCTTGCCGTGCCATTTATAGAGATTTATCTGCTGTTGACAATAGGTGGGGTTATTGGCGTATTCCCAACGGTATTGCTGGTAGTTTTTACGGCTGTTTTAGGAGCCTGGCTATTAAGACAGCAGGGGTTTGCCACTTGGCAGCGTATGCAGGCAAGTTTAGCGCAGGGGGCTGTTCCAGCCTATGAAATGATTGAAGGACCAATTTTGCTGGTGGGCGGTGCATTGCTATTAACTCCTGGATTTTTTACTGATGCAATAGGCTTTGCCTGCTTGATTCCGCAGACTCGTCGAAAATTTGCTCAGTATATTATAGAAAAACAGTTAATTAGTGCCCAGACTGGGACGCGTTTTCAGCAGGCGAAAACGAAAGGTGAGAATGTGATTGAAGGTGAGTTTAGGAGAGATGATGAATAGTAGTATGGCAGCTTGAGGGCTGTTAAAGTATAAGATTGGGTCAGGCCTTTAATTATGTAGAAAAAACAAAGCTCTCCTTTTTT
>JALSLW010000096.1 GCA_026988155.1 Methylomonas sp.
TATTTTGATGCCGCCAGGCTTATAATTTGAAACTGCGATTAGCTTTCCATCCTGTGAAATAGCACCGCCAATACTATTGCCAGCCTGAATAATACGTTTCGCAATTTTATCCTGCAGCAGATCAATTTTAGTTAAACCGCCATCTCTGCCAAAGATAAAAGCATACCGCTGATCTCGGGAAAACACTACGGAGGCATGGGATAAATCACCTAAAGCTTCAATTTTAGCCAATTCTGTTTGCCGACTGGTATTGATGATTAAGGCACTGCCTTTTGCGCGCTCTATAACAACACCTAAATCACCTGTAGCACGTAATTCTGCTTGAGTATTATTGCTAAATAGAAGAATTAAAAAAGTTATAAATCTTAGTTTAAGCATATTTTGAAGAAACTATTGAAAGTTAGGCAGGTAGGGAGATTTAAATTTAAAAACAATTTGTTTCACCATTAGTTTTTTTAGCCTCCCCTTCAATCCCTTTTTTTCAAAAGGACAGTGTAAATGCCAATATCGTTAAGTTAAGCATAAAACATTCGGAGGAGGATCTTTAGTCCCTACAAATACGGGGCTAAAGCCCCATCTCCAAGCTTAATTAGCTCTATAAATATCTTAACTTAATGACATTGGTATAAATGCCAATATTTACTTTTTCTTAAGCAGCTTTTGAACCAGCCAAAGCGCTTCCTTTTCTGTTATAAAAGCTTCCCAAGGCGGCATTGCAGTCCCTGCACGGCCTTTTAATATAGTCTGCACAAGAAAATCATCTGTTTTATTGGCCAACGCCTCTGGCAAAAGAGATGGTCCCAACCCTCCCTTTAATGTCAACCCATGACAGGAACCGCAATCATGCTCAAGCTTATTTCGTAATTCTTGCTGTCTTTCCTGACTGGGTTCATCAGCCCAGGCACTGGCAGAAAAAGCCAGTGCAAAAATCAGATATTTCATTTACTCAGCCTGCTGTAATAATTAGCGATATTATTAATGTCCCTATCTGTCAATGACCCAGCAATATTATTCATAATATCTGAGATACGGGTCTTATCCCGGTATTGCTTTAAAGCCATTTTAAGATACTCTTCATCCCGCCCAGCAAGGGGAGGAAAAGGAGCGTCAGAACTAGTTGCTCTAACGCCATGACATTGAGAGCACACTTCAGCTGCTTTAGCTTTTCCTGCGTAAATGCTAGCAGCCTGAGCAGCCGTCGACATCACTACTGCCATGAGCAAAAGAACCATTATTAATTTTGTCATCACGGCTACTCCATTTCATCAGGTGATAAACCGCGTGTCATATATTTAACACGACCCCTTGAAAAAATACCTGCTGGACTTTCCATTTGTACAGATGCCACTTTTTTTAGACTATGAGAGTCGTAAACCACAACTTCATCACCTGCATAGCCGGCACTAACATACAGAAATTTACCATCCGCACTATATTCAGGAAAATAGGCATGTCCCCCTACATCCAATGTTTTAACCACTTCTAATGTTTTTTTATCAATCAACTGAATGGTACGGGCTCTTCTGTCTTTAGTGATAATATCAACCGCAACATAAGGTGCATTGGCATGGGCTGCCGGTGATTCAGTACCGCCTGACACTGGAATCTGCTTAACCACTTCCATTTTATCCAGATCCCAAACACTGACCACAGTATTGTTATCGCAGGTTCCAAAATTGGTACCAAAGCCTAATGTACGGCCATTAACCTTAACCGCAGCCCCACCGCCAACATGGGGTACACAGCCTGCCTTTAATTTCTTGATTATTTTTCGCGTCTTCAAATCAATCGCGATAACAACACTGTCATCATAAGAGGCTATCATTAATTTCTGGCCTTTATGGGTCAAAAAAGCATCATGCAAATGCCGGCCTACATTTTTTATTTTAGTGATAGGAAAACCTTCTTTCAAATCAACCACCCAGACTTGCCCGGCATTTTCCAAAGCAATGGCAAAAATATCAGCAAAAGGAGTTCCAATAATCATGCCGGAATCAGAACTGACTTTTTTACCGTCGGGATCAACGCCTTCAAGCTCCAATAATTTCAGTGGCTCCAAATCAGAATTTAAAATTATTGCATTATGCGGTACAAAAGAGCCGGCCATCAGATACTTGCCATCTCGCGACACTCCTAGAGCAGGTCCATTAAAACCCGTTTTAATGCTGCGAACTGCTTTCATGGAATACAAATCAACTTTAAATACTTCTGCAGTATCAGTTTTTACATATGCCCAGCGCTCATTGGCAGGGTCAAAATCTATAATATGCGCCGCCGTGCCCGTTTCTATTTCACCGACTATTTTATGAGTTTTGCTGTTGATAAAAATAGCCTTAGATCCTTTGCCTCGGCCATACTTGCCACGGGCGGCTACTCCAATCAAATCATCCATGCTATCAATTTGATAAGTAGGTTTTGATGGCAAGGTACTTTCATCTTTAATATAGACTTTTAAAGACGCTTTCATATCTTTAATCGTCCAGGGCGGATTATCCTGTTTAGCCGTTGACTGCAGATGCTTAACCATTTCTCGTATCTCAGCATCTTTTAAACGGCCATAGAATGGAGGCATTAAGGTCTCAAAACTGCCGGTCATAATCAAGGTGCGCAATGCTGTTGGACTTCGCCCTTTTAAAGTCTCCGAATTTAATGCAGGAGCAAGATAGCCGCCATGATCTGAACCGTGACAACTGGCGCAATTATTCTCATATACCTTCTGTATATCAGATTTTGCCTGAACATTGCCAGCCAATAAAAACAAACCGGCAACACCAACAAGTATGGTTTGATTAAGCTTTATTATTATTTTTTTCATTTATAGATCCTTTCTGCCCCTGAATGATAAGCGAATGATACCCCTTTATGGCGAAAAAGGCATTAGTAGGGCAAATAAAATTTCAGCCCCCCACTTTGGAAAAGGTAGGTTGAGGTGGATTATATAAAAAATAACATCTTGATATTAAATCCTTATTTTAAAAACAAAATCTCCCCCAGCCCCTCTTTGGACAAGAAGGGGGAGCAAAAACCTAATACTTTCACAGCAACTATCGCTCCGTTTGATTTTCAGCTTTAGCCTCACCCTTAGCAGCAAGGGTTTTATTGAAGTGCGGTGAATTCAATAGTTGTGCTAGAAACGTGATCTAACTAATTTTTCCAGGATGAAGCCCACCTTTCAAATTTCAATTCCAATACCGCTTATTCTTCAACCTTACTGACTCTAACGTAAAATGATTATTTTTTAATTCAGCAGTTATTGCCCCCTCTTCTGATGTACTCATCCATGAAGCATCTATTGCTTCATATCGTTTCACCACCTCATCATGAGGAAAAGAAAAGCGGTTTTTATATCCTGCCGGAATCAATACTACACTTGGTTTAACACGTTTTAAGAATGGCATTGAGGAAGAAGTTTTACTGCCATGATGAGGTGCTATCAAAATATCGGCTTTTAACCATATTCCTTCCTGTTCAACCAGCCAGGTTTCAGCCTCTTGCTCAATATCTCCCGTTAATAAAACACTGCTTTTCTTTGAACTTACTTTCAGTACACATGAGTTATTATTTTCACTATTAAACGTATCTAATACAGGGGAAATAATTTCAAAAACTACCTGATCCCATACCCAACTTTGCCCTGCTTTACATTGTATAGGCTGATATTGATCTAATAATTCAGGCACGCTGGTTAATATTTTTTGCACCTCAGTTTGATCAATAACAGATTTAGCGCCACCGATATGGTCATTATCAGCATGACTGATTACCAATACATCAACCTGCTCTATCCCTTCATGCTGAAGAAAGGGCATAACAACCGAACTACCCATATCAAATTGCTCGGAATATTTTGCACCTGTATCAAACACCAATGTGTGCTTTGCAGTTTGGATAACGGCTGAAAGCCCCTGCCCTACATCTAAAAGCGTCATCTTGGCCTCACCAATCTGTGGCTTATCCTGTTTAACAACCAGCAACGGCAGCAATAACACGCAGCCCAGCCATCTTGCGGGTATGCCTCGGGGGGATAACAGTACAAAAACGCCTAATAAAGCAAAAGGCATGGCATAAAATGGAGGCGGAACTGCAGCAACTGATGCAAATGGTAACTCTGCCATTGCTGATAGAGTAAGCCATAAACCTTGCAATATTTTATCAATCAGCTGAAAAATAACTGCCGCTAGATCAACTGAAACCAACATGCTTAACACTCCGGCAAAACATAGCGGTACGATCAATAGACTCACAATAGGGACGGCTATAAAATTTGCCAATGGCGCAATAATTGAAACTTGCTGAAAATAAAAAAGCAGGATTGGAGATAAGCCAAACGCTGTTACCCAATGAATTTTAAAAGCCCCACTCCAATACCCAGCCTTGCCAAGACGCCCAGCTAAACTATACACAATGATAGCAACTGCTAAAAAAGATAGCCAAAAACCCGCTGACAATACTGCTAATGGATCAATCATCAGCACAGCTAACATTGCTAATATCAGTATGTTTTTAACAGAAGTATTCCGTTGCAAAGTGATTGCTGACATAACAATAGTCAGCATGATTAATGAGCGCTGGGTAGGCACGGAAAAACCAGCCAGTGCTGAATAAAATACACCCATAGTCATTGCACTAATCGCAGCTATTTTTTGTGGAGAGGCAACGGAAAATTTAATCGCTATTTTAAAGGCCATAAAATACATTAGACCAGAAATCAGCCCAATATGCAGTCCGGAAATGGCCAATAAATGTACGGTACCAGTCTTTCTAAATACATCCCATTGCTTTTGACTTATCCCTTGCCTTTCGCCTATTGTCAACGCCTTGATAAGGCCAATATTATCACTTCGGTCTAAAAATACTGTCAGCTGATTAGCAATTGACTGGCGTATTGCACTAAAACTCTGCCAAACGGGTATTGTCAATACCAATAAGGGTTCAGGGCTATTTCTCACATAGCCGGTTGCCCCAATATTTTGCATAAACAGCCAGCGTTCATAATCAAAACCGCCTGGGTTGAGCCGCCCATGCGGCCTTTTCAATTTAACCGTCATCTGCCAGTATTGGCCAGGGCTAATCTGCTGTTTAGGGGAAAACCAACTTAATCTGATTTTATTGGGCATATGATAATTTGATTTTGACTCTTGTGAAACTGCAAAATCAAACCTAACCCTTCTGTCATCATATTGAGGCAGTCCAATCACCTGTCCTTTAATCTGAAGATGCTGTCCCTCTAGATGTTCCGGCAAACTATCAGCCAGCCGGATGCTGGCAAAAATAATCGCCCATAACAGGCCGATAGTAAAAAACATCAGTCGCCGTATGCGAAATAAAGCTAAGCCACAAGCTGAAACTGCTAAAAAAATAATCAGGTAATTTCCTGGCAACTCAGAAAATTGCTGAACTACAATAATGCCTGCAACAAAAGATAGCGCTGAAAGAAACACTAAATCAATCTTGTTCCTCTTTCTTTGTTTCTCTATAGCTATCCACAAAAGCCTTTAATCCCTCTTGAACAAGATCAAATGTGGTGTCAATATTACTGGAAATATCACCTTCCAGAACTTTAAGTCCATCCAGCACCTCCCTGGCTTCCGAAAAACCTTGATCTATCCCGCCCCCAATTATTTCTGCAAATGATTTTGCGGCCTCTTCAACACTCATATCCGCATGCTGTTCATGGTATTGAGTAAAAAAAGCAGTGCTCATTGAGACAATGCGATCAGCAGTTGCCTGAGGGCTTATATCAAGACCTGAATCAGCTGATGCCTGAACGGCATTATCTCCAAACTCTGCTTTTAAAACATCATTAATGCCTTCAATTGCTGTTTTATAAAGCAATGCCAATGAGTCATTGCCTGCACCGACACTCACCTGCATATTAGATTGCAAAATTGAATTATTAAATTGCTTTTTTACCATCTCCGGTGTTAATTCTGTCAGTTTCACATTGTTCGCTCCCTGCGCAGTTGCAGACTGCCCCTGAGGAATGCCATCTTTAATATGGTTTTTTTTTAACTGTTTTACATTTTGCATAAATGAAGGGGTACCAGTAATACTTTTCATCACAATCTCCTATAGAGTAGTCTATAGATATGGATAGCGACTGATTCCGTCAAACCTTCACTTTTATTTAATAAATGCTCTAATAAAAATGCAATATTAATCTCCTGCATACTCCAGTTAAAAAGGACAATAAGAGATCCTGTGCAATTCTGTTCTGACACTAAGGCAACTCGCAATAAATAACCCACCAATCTTGCTTGTCTTTTTATCCGTCTTCAGCGTTGCAACTTCGGTCTCATAGCTTGCTATGCTCCCTTCGTTGCGCCTTGAAGACGAATAAAAATCCTACGCAATCTGGGTAGGTTATTTAATGCGCGTTACCTAAGATGTTTGAAAGCGGAATTATAGTAAACTATTTGGTCATGCTAGAAATTGTAAGCAACTGCAATGATGTTCCGGGCAACACATTGCTCATTAGTGTTTGGTTCGGCCTTAGGCAACTGGGAGAAACATCCCGTCTAAGTATTTTGCTGTCTGTCTTCAACCTTGTTGCTTCGGATACATAGCCTTCATCCGCGCAACACAATAAAACCAAGCCAAACAAAAGCTCTGCGTAAAATGGGTAGGTTATTTATTTCCAGCTGTCTTATTCTCTAATTTTAATGCTTCCATCATTTTCTGAAACTCCGTCTCAACAATAATATCTTTATTATCTTCTACCCGATCAAGATAAACCAGTCCATTCAAATGATCATATTCATGCTGAAAGATACGGGCAACAAAATCCTCTGCCAATAATTGCTGCTGACTGCCAAGCCGATCTAAATAATTAATTTTTATTTTGTCATATCGAACGACCAAAGCCCTAATGCCAGGGATACTTAAACAGCCTTCCCAAT
>JALSLW010000097.1 GCA_026988155.1 Methylomonas sp.
ACGTAACCTCATTGTTAGTTTAATGAGCTTGCAGGTTACCTTCCTATGCGAATAGAAGGAAGTGAGGTTACAACTTTAATTACCGGCGTGGTGGTTCTTTTCTCCGCGTTAGCGGCTTCGTCCAACTGCTCTTTTAGTAAATCCCCCTCATCAGCTAATTTATTTAGGGTGAAGCGAAATATGATAATTATGGCACAATTGACATTGCTCCTTAACCATAGATTGCTGATGGCAAGATGAGCAATCCTTGCTCTCTGTTTTAAAATTGCTCTGGAATGTTAACGGGTTTAGATCTTCATACCCCTGCAGATATTCAGCATTTTTATTTTCTACGTGGCAAGTATTACAAACTTTCTCATCCTGATATTTTATATGGGCATCATGTTTAAATTTAATAAATCCTTTCTTTCCTAAATACCCAGAATTGTCACTCCAGTTAACCTTAAAGCTGTTATTTCCAGCTGATTCAACACTATGGCATTTGGTACACTGGACAGAGGCATCCTTTGAATTAAGTTCATCGAACATTGCCAATCGTGCTCTTTCAGCCAGTGATCCATTTATTTTTCGACTGCTAAGATTTAGCCAACTGTGTAAAAATCCATCTCCATGCTGCTCTGGCTTATATTCAATACTTAAGCCGTCCAAACTCCAACCCTTAAACTCTGTTTTTTTGGCGATACTGTCATTGCTGCAATAACTTAGATTTACCGCAGATTCCTGTTTTTTTTGATATTCATTAGCCAGGTGTGGGAACCAGCGTTTTTTTGCTTCACAAAACAGTTCAACTGGAAACAGCTTGGCCAATTGTTCTAATTCTGTTTTATTCATTTCACATAACGACTCGCTACCAAACTTACCTTCTTCATTTGACTGACAATTTAAAGCCTTTTCCATCCGCTGTCTAAAAACAATGGCGCCTTGAGTGTCTATTTCATAGAATAAATTTTTTATCGCCGTTATTATCTTTAATGTGTTCTTCCTATCTAATCCGGTCAAATCAAAATAATCTTCAGCATCTGCAACCGCTTCAACAAACAGTTTGTCCGTTGCCAGCAACATCACTATAAAATGTGTCAATGTACCATTTGCATCTTCTGGCCACTCTGTATTTAACTCATTTGCATCTAAAGCGAGCTCTGGAATTTCAAAAATAATAAAACTTTCTGCTTCCTCAAATATTTCATTGTGACAGGATTTACAGTCTTTTTCATAGGAGTGCTGTAGCATTTTAATTCCATTGTCATCAGTTTGATGACAAGAGAGACAGGATTCAGGCGCTGTTTTTAATAATTGATCCCCCACTTTATTATAGTAATATTTGTTCGCATGGGTGGCATGATCAAAAATAATTCGGGTATTTCGTGTATACGGATATTTATCAAATTCCGGGTGTTTAGCGTTAATAATTGATTGCTCCAACTGATGGCAGTAGGCACAATTCTGTTTTGCGACATCTGTCAAATCAGAGTTTTCACCATGATGCTCAAGATGACAGTTCAGACAGGACAGCTGTTGTTCTGGCTTTTCCTTAAACTGTTTTTTTTCTTGCATAATCAGCTTTAAATCATCTGGGGATAAACCATGTGCATTATGCGCATTATCCCCAAATTGATGACAGTCTAGGCATTTTTGACTGCTGTGTATTGTGTTGCTGCCTGACAAAGCCTGCACTGCCCAGTCAAAAAAATGCTTATTGAACACTTGATGACAAGCACTGCATTTTTCTATTTTGGCATGCTTAAAGCTCAGTTCACCCGGGCTAAAAATATCAGCTTTATAGCTACTATTTAAAAATAGCGCTAACAATGCAAAAATGGCAAATGCGCTCCACTTTACAAGTAAGCTTTTTTTCCCTTTAATGCTGCGTATCGGCATACAGGGTACAATTTTTTTACAGCACTCTCCATCTGGCATGGGGCCATCTGTACAGCTTCCCCCATAGCTATTGCTACGGGTACATATCCAGCCTGTCTCTTCCTTATGCGGCTTGCATTCATATTCAGTACGACAGCAGCCCTTTGCATCCGGCCCGGCCTCGCAGCTATAGCCCTGGAATAGCTTCCCACATTCCCAAAGCTGGTTTGGCCGGGCATAGGAAGAATATTTATGTAGAAATTTCTGCAATTTTATTTTCATTGCAAATGCCCTAAGAAAGCATAAACCAGCATCAGGTGAACACTCATAGTCAGAAGCAAAGCATAGGTTAAGGGCAGATGAATAAATAGCCAGAATTTTAATAGGCTTTGCAAGGTATAGTGAAAATCCAGGTCATATTTTTTTCTCACCAATTCGAATAGCTGGTTAGCATAAGAGAGCTCCTGTTCATTTAGATAGCGGCAGAAATTATTATGTCTGGTTTGCATAACATGCAAATCTTTCATGGAACCGTACAAATAGAAAAATGACCATCTCGGTTTATAAAAATACAATGCCAGATGATTTTGAAAATAATCAGCAACCGCCGTTGAGCTTGTCTGTACTGTACATTCAAATATCAGGTCTTTAGCCAGCTCCCTTAACTTAAAAGTAAATAGTGGAATTCGTTCGTAAATCACCTCTTCTCCACGCCGAGTCAGTTGACGGGGAATAATTCTTGAAAAAAACATTCCTGCTATGCCAGTTAAAGCTGTAGCAATAAATAGAATAGCCAGAGCCGTTTCAAAAATCCCACTGGGCAGTCGAAAAGAAATATGATTTACAAAAACCAATACCGAAAATAAACCGGCATAGGAATGAAACTGCAGCCAACTTGAAACCTTGCCTATCGGAAGCAAAGTTATTTTTTTCCTTATGCCATACAGGAACAGTAAAATCATTAAGCTAAATAAAGTCCAGCCAGTCCAAAGCTGAATTCGATACAAAGGGGTTCCGTAATATTTGATCAAACCATTAAACAATATGCAGATTAATATTAATAAAAGGCTATTGCCGAGCCTTCTGTTCCAAAAAGTCATTATCTATTCATCCAGCCGATCATTACTGGCAGGTCCTGAATATCAATACGTTCCAATGCATCATGTGGACAAGCTCTTTCGCATGCAGGGCCGCCTGGCTGATCAATGCATAAATTGCATTTGGTGGCTTTTAAAATAGGTTTTTGAGTTTCTTCATCTCTCATCACCAAGCCATTGGAATCCCGTGCTTCCACCATGCTGATATTTTCATAGGGGCAGGAATTTGCACAGGTTGAACAGCCTATGCATAGTTCATCATTGATAATGATTTGACCTTCACTCGGGTTACGCTGGATTGCGCTGGTAGGACAGCCGATCATACAGACTGGATCTTTACAGTGCATGCAGGCGTTGGCAACCATAAAGTGATCATATCGGTATCCATGCCGATTGAATCTGGGGTTATTATTATGTCCAACAGCGCAGGCAGTTACACACTCATCACAGCGAGTACAGCGATCAGTATCAATAAGCATGGTCGAACTGCCATTTATAAAATGATAATCGCTCATAAAATCAAGTACTGCTTCATTTGTATTTAACTCTTCTACCGGTGAGTTTTCCTTCTGTTTTGCGAACAACTGCAAGAGTTCTGAGGAGAGGTAACTATCCATTTCATTTCCGTTCATTGCTGGCAAAACCATGCGTTCAATGATACTACCGGGTATTTGAATAATGTCGGCATACCCCAAGGCATATAAGCTAGTTTTTACATGCAGTCTGCTATTATTCTTCCAGTTATAGATGATTGTCTCCAAACCGTAAATATCACCTTTCCCTAGGTATTCCAACACTTGATGACCATTGTTGTATTTATAACTGACTCGGGCAAACCCTGAACTTACCAGATAAATACTATCTGCGCAGCCTCCTTCGGCAACAATTAACGTTTCACTTTTTTGAGAAGTTAAAGAATTGCTTTCTAATTTATTTTTGTAATCTGCCTGCCATTCAAATGACCCATAGGTTCTAAATGAAGCATGCTCAGCAATTAATAAAATCTCACTGTTTGAGAGGGAAGAAAATAAAGGCAAGCTATATAGGTGGACTAATAAACTGTTTTTTTGATACAGATCATCTATTGCTTTACGAAAATCACTGTTCAGCAGTCTCAAGTCCCGCAGTCCCTGCCAGCGGATTTCTAGCAATTCGCAATAAATTTCTGCAACAATCGTGGAAGTCCGTGCTGTCCTCCCTAGCGCTCCTACTTCTCCAAACATCTCACCTGAGTGCAGTTCAGCATGTTCATATTTTTTTAATGCATCATTGACATTATCAAGATGTAATTGCCGCTCCCTAGCAGAGTAGGCCGAATTACTTTTCTGTAAGCCCCTTTGTTCTGGGTAACAGGGCTGTTGCCACATTTTTTTAACTGTTTCTAACAGCCCTATTTTTTGATCAGATGGCTGCTCCAGCTGATATTCTGGCAGACCTGGCGGCAAAATCACTGCAACCTTTCCAGATGCAATAAAAAAAGCAGAATTTCCATAATCCCCCTGCTTGATAATCACATCACCTTTTTTATACTTTACGATCCGCGTATGTTTGCAGATAATATCAATAAGCCGGTTATTTTCAGGCAAGCTTGGCTGCTCTAAACCTGAAGATAGGTCTAAAGCCATTAAGCTTTCCATATCGCCCGCATTAATTCTAAAAATATCGGCAGAAGAACTGTATCCCGGCAATTCATCCTTGATCATGCTGTCAAATAACTTAAACAGCAAGATATGCTCAACAAGCTCCGTACTCATTTGAGGGTCCCAACAGTTTTCTTTTGCGATCATGGAGATTAACCTCCTTATTAGAAATTATTTGAAGACTTGAATATTGGTGAGAAAGCGACAGAAACATTGTTTACAATGTCTCTGCCGTCAGTATTGACAAGCTTGTTGCCTAGAAATCAATTAATATAATTGTTTAGGAAACTGGAAGCCAATAACCCTCATACCCGTGTGTATTTTTGCATAATGAGGGATTATTTATTTCCAGTTTCCTAAGGATGGTAAACCTTTCCTTTATACTCTTCGGGCTTTGGCAGAAAAGTATCTAAAGCATTTAACTGATCATTTTCTGTCAGAGCTGAAAACGTTTTATTTAACTGCCCTATTTCATCTGCAACTGTTAAGTAATCAGAATTATTAACTATTGTTTTCAATCCGTCAGCCAATTCAATAATTTTGTTTATTTCATCATTATCAATTAAAGAGGCGATATCTTTTAAACTGGCCTGCGCCTTATCTCTGCGTTGAGCCATATGCTGGAAGTAGCTGCCATCAATCGTCGCTTTAGCCAATCCGCGTATAGCATATTCCAAATCTAGCGCCTTCCCCACAACATACATAATTCGAAGCCGACTCTGAGATAATGAATTATTCGAGTTCTCGTCATGCCATAAATTATGTCTTACTTCACCTTGCCCCCACCGTATCAGTTCAAAATCGCTTCCTGCGGGATGGCGGCCAATATTGACTAATTTTTCTTCTGGCACAGTATGGCAGCGATAACAGTTTTTAGCCAAATCATAAATATTGGATAGCTGTATCATTCCGTTAGATTCGGCTTGGAAATGGCGCTGTTTCTTATGCTCAGGCGTTTCTTCATTTGCCTTTACCCCTCGCCCGCCAAAATCACTGTGTACCTGAATCCACCCTCTACTGCCACCGTGACAGGATTCACAGGAAATTCCAGCAACCGTCTTGATGCGAGAACCAGACTTAACGGCTGTGAAATGGCAGTTTACACATAAACTATCCGTTTTAATCTGTTTAAAACGCATTTTCTTTGCACGTTTTTTTGCGATGCCTTTTCGCGGAATCTCTTTATATGTTTTATAATGCTGTGTTTTTTTCCAAGCCCGTGTTTCTTCTTTATGACAGCTGGCACAAGCTTTAGGTCCTAAAGTCTTTTCCAACTCTTCTGATGACTCTACTGCAGCGACAGATTCAATTGATAACATTAAAACTATAAAAAAAATTAAGTTTTTTTTATAGTTAAAAAATATATTAAGCATATAATTCAAGACCTTTCTTTGTTTTAGCTACACAGGGCAAGCACATGCCTTGCTCAAGCTCCGATAAGTACTCTGGTTCTTCATCGTAATAAACCTCTCCTGACTTTATAGCTGTCTGACATAAACCACACATTCCTCTCATACAACTATAGTCTATATTCACACCATTGCTTATTGCCTGTTCAAGAATTGAATCGCCGGTGTCACTCCAAGAAAATGATTTATTGCTTTTGGATAGCTTTACTGTAACTGAAGTTTTTTTCGCTTCGGAAGATTCCTTATTGCTTTGAACTTCAAGCTTTTGAAACCGTTCATAATGCTGGCTGTTTACAGGTACTCTCCACGCTGTCAAATCAACTTTAAAACTTTCAATCATTGCCATAGGACCACAAAAATAAAATTCAAAGTTATTGCCTGGCAGCAGTTTCTTTAACAGTTCCACACAGACATGTCCTGCAGAATCATAATCCCATCCTTTTATATCTTCATCTCTAGGCTGACTGTAACAGATATGAATATGGATATTGTCAAACTCATTGCCAATCTGTTGCAAGTGCTCTTGCATAAGATGGTCTTGCCTATTTTTTACACCAAGAAAGAACCATATTTCTCTTTGTGAATCAGTATCACAAAGTGCATCTAGCATACTGAGCAGCGGAGTGATGCCAATACCGCCTGCAATTAAAACAACAGGCTTACGACTTAGCAGATCAATAGAAAACTTGCCACTTGGCGCTCGCACATCAACAATATCCCCTTCTTGCAGCTTATCAAAAAAATAATTCGACACAATGCCCTTAGGCAGCATTGGCTTATCTATAGGCGACAAAGATCTTTTAATGCTAATCCGAT
>JALSLW010000098.1 GCA_026988155.1 Methylomonas sp.
TCAGGAAACTGTTAAAACACAGCGCCAGGCCATTCAGCAGCAATTGGACCAGGCACATGCTCAATTTGGCATTCTCTCAGCATCTGTTAGCTCGTTGACTGAGATTAGAGCTTGCGTAAAAAGAGATTTAGATTGGCTGCTTAATGCTAGCCAATATGAGCTTCAGGCTGAGTTAAAGAATTATCCAGAAATAGAGCATTCGGTCATAAATTTTGGTATGCCAGATTTGACTGGAAAAACTGTATCAGGGATTGATATGCGGACGATGGAGCGGATGCTAAAAAAGACCATTACAACTTTTGAACCCAGGATCATTAAGAAAACGCTTAATGTCAGGGTACTTGTAGATAGAAGCATGTTTGACCATAACGCAGTCTGTTTTGAGATTGAAGGTCTGCTATGGGCAGAGCCTGAACCGCTGCATTTGCATCTGAGAACAGAATTTGAGCTGGAAAGTGGGGAAGTTTCTGTTTATGATTTTCATCAGGACAATTAAAAATGAATCCTCGGCTGCTTGAGTATTATGAGCGAGAACTGCAATTCATTCGTGAAATGGGTACAGAATTTTCGCAGCATTATCCCAAAATTGCCTCTGCGCTGGATTTAGGGAGAACAGAATGCGCTGACCCTTATGTAGAGCGTCTATTAGAGAGTTTTGCATTCTTGACTGCGCGCATCCAGTTAAAAATGGATGCGGAATTTCCACGGTTTACTCAGCACCTGCTGGAGATTGTCTATCCTCACTATTTGGCTCCTCTGCCATCTATGACCATCGTACAGTTTCAGCCAGATTTAAAGGGAGGTGTGACAGAGGACGGCTTTATGCTGCCTAGGCATACTCGGCTATTTAGTCAAAGTGGCGTAAAAGGACACAGTAAATGTGAATTTAGAACGGCACATGAACTAACGCTTTGGCCTTTAGAAATTAAAGAAGCAAGCTATTTGCCTTTAGGTGAGGCATTGCGTTATGCAGGCTCCGAGGTAGCAGGAGTCAAGGCTGGATTGCGGATAAAGCTGCAAACAGTATTGGAATTCAGCTTGCCGCAATTGAATATAGAGAATCTGCCCATTTATTTACACGGCACTGGCGCAGTACCTCGGCAACTATATGAACTAATAGTGGGGCATGGTTTAGCGGTAGTAATACAGGGCATCAATAAATCATCTGCCGGGTATCGCAAAGTGCTTGATAAAACTGCTATCAAAACTTTAGGGTTTGATGAACAGCATGCACTGCTGCCACATACTGCTCCTACATTTAAAGGCTATCGGCTATTGCAGGAATATTTTGCCTTGCCTCAGCGTTTTTTATTTATAGATATCTGTCAATTGCAGCCCGCTTTATCGCAGTGCGATGATACAGCGATAGAAATTATCATTTTACTTAATGAGGATAAGGCAGAATTTGAGGATTTAATTGATGCTGATAATTTTGCGCTCAATTGCTCGCCTGCAATTAACCTGTTTTCAAAACGGACGGATAGAATTCATTTAAAGAACCAGACCTCAGAGCATCATTTGGTAATTGATAGAACCAGGCCGACTGATTACGAGATTTTCAGTTTGGAAGAAGTGGAAGGCTTTGGCGTCGGTTCAAAAATAGAACAGACATTTCGCCCTTTTTATTCCGCTCGACAAGATATTGGCATTCAGGGAGACTTTGCCTATTATACGGTAAAGCGACAGCCAACATTGGAACCGGCAACAACTAGATTAGGAAAATTAAAAACAGATTATGTCGGCAGTGAAGTGTTCCTTTCTTTTGTAGATGCCAGTGAAACTCCGATTCACCCAGATATAAAGCAAATCGGAACCCGCGCTTTGTGTACAAACCGTGCGTTGCCTAAACTGATATTGCTGGATGGGGCAGAAACAGACTTTAACTGGGATATCAGTGCCCCTCTCGATTCAATACGCTGTCTAGTCGCTCCGACTGACCCCCAGGCTTCACATGCTGAAGGGGATTATGCCTGGAGGCTGATCAATCATTTGTCCTTAAATTATTTGAGTTTGGTCAATAGCGACCCTGTTCAGGGAGCTACCGCATTGCGTGATTTACTACGGCTTTATGGGGATTATACTGAGCCGTCAATCGGTAAACAGATAGAAGGGTTGCTAACAGTGCAAAGCAAAGCCATTACTGTCCGCATTCCCGTATCTGGGCCAATGTGTTTTGGAAGAGGGTTGGAAATTATCTTAAACTTTGATGAAACAGCTTTTGTAGGCGCAAGCTGTTTTCTATTTGGTGCTGTGATGGAGCGGTTTCTATGTAAATATGTTTCGATTAACAGTTTTACTCAGCTGGTTGTAAAAACCCGTGAACGAGGGGAGATAATGCGATGGCCGGTAAGAACGGGCAGCAGAGAGACCATATAGAACTTCTTGCCAGCCTGCAGCAGCAACCCTTTCATTATGGGTTTTATGCTGCACTGAGACAGCTGGAGTGTCTGTATAAAAACAAGCCACGAATCGGCTATTCCAGAAAGCCCTCAGATGATGCTGTGCGTTTTGGTCAGGAGCCAAGCATGCAGTTTGCACCTTCTGCGCTTGCTTCTTTTGAAGCGAAAGAAGGCAAACTATTAAAGCTGAAAGTGCTGTTTTTTGGGGTATTTGGTCCCAATGGACCGTTACCTTTGCACTTGACAGAGTATGCGCGGAGCAGAATAAGAAATTCAAAAGACGATACCTTTGCCGAATTTACGGATATGTTTCATCATCGGCTATTGAGCCTATTTTACAGAGCATGGGCTGATAAAGAACCGACTGTTCAATATGATCGGCCAGATAAAGATCGTTTTGCCTTTTATGTAGCCTCTTTGTTAGGCATCAGTGAATCTTCACTGCTAAAACGTGACGCTATTCCCGATCATGCAAAAATGCATTTTGCAGCACATTTAGGCGGGCACACAAGACATGCAAGTGGACTGCAGGCAATATTGAGCGACTATTTTCAGGTGCCCATTAAAATTGAAGAGTTTATCGGGGAATGGCTGAATATTCCTAAAGACAGTTATTGCTTTTTGAACTCTGATAAAAGCATAGGGCAGCTGGGTATCTCAGCCACTATTGGCAGCAGGAGCTGGCAATGTCAGCACAGGTTTAGAATCATTATTGGGCCATTAGACAGGAAGGATTATGACAGTCTTTTGCCATCAGCTAGCAAGCTTGAAAGCTTTCGTGCTCTAGTGAGCAATTATATTGGCTTTGAATATAATTGGGATATTAATCTGATCCTAAAAAAAGAACAGGTGCCGACAGCTCAGCTCGGGCAATACGCCCAGCTAGGCTGGACAAGCTGGTTAAAAGCGAGTAAAAGAGATGTTGAGGCCAATGATTTATATCTCAACATGGGTAACTAAAAGGAGATGGAATGAGTGAAATTAGCCGTACAGCCTTATTTGGAAAATTAAATAATCTGGCCTATAAAGGGGTAGAAAGCGCTACCGTTTTTTGCAAGATGCGAAGCAATCCCTATGTAGAATTAACTCATTGGCTACACCAGCTGCTTCAATTGCAGGATTCGGACCTGCATCGAATCAACAAGCATTTTGAATTAAACCCTGCTCTCTTGGCAAGAGATTTTACTGCTTCGCTAGATCGGCTGCCTGCAGGGTCTTCTTCAATTTCTGATTTTTCTTCCCATGTTGAAGAAGCCATCGAACAGGGCTGGCTATATGCCAGCCTAAAATATGGCAGCAACCAGGTCCGCACTGGCCATTTAATGATTGGCATCTTAAAAACCCCTGATTTACGCAATACTCTTCATGCCATTTCCTCTGAATTTAAAAAGATTAATTCAGAAACCTTGCTAGATGAATTTACTGCCATTGTTTCCGGTTCGCCTGAAGATTCCATGCATGCACATGATGGAAGTGCACTTGCAGGCAATGCAGTTCCCGGTGAAAGTTCAGGAGCAATTCCGCCTGCTCAAATGGGCAAGCAGGCTGCCTTGCTGCAATATTCTGTTGATTTGACAGACGCTGCCCGCAACGGTGAGCTTGACCCCATTGTCGGGCGTGATGATGAAATCAGGCAGATTATAGATATCTTAATGCGCCGTCGCCAAAATAATCCGATTTTAACGGGTGAAGCAGGGGTTGGAAAAACAGCTGTGGTCGAAGGGTTTGCTCTGCGGATCGCTGCAGGCGATGTACCCGGGCCATTGCAAAATGTCAGCATCAGAACCTTAGACATGGGGCTGTTGCAGGCTGGTGCCAGCATGAAAGGAGAGTTTGAAAACCGTCTGCGTCAAGTCATAGAAGAAGTGCAGGCTTCAGAAAAGCCGATTATCCTGTTTATTGATGAAGCGCATACCTTAATAGGTGCCGGAGGTTCCGCCGGTACAGGGGATGCCGCCAACCTGTTAAAACCAGCTTTAGCAAGAGGCACATTGCGTACAGTGGCCGCTACAACCTGGGCAGAATATAAGAAATACTTTGAAAAAGACCCTGCATTAACACGTCGCTTTCAAGTGGTAAAAATTGAAGAACCGGATGAACAAAAGGCATTGCTGATGATGCGTGGTGTTGCAGGGGTAATGGAGCAGCATCACCAAGTTTTATTGCTGGATGAAGCGTTAGAAGACTCAGTCAAACTTTCTCATCGCTACATACCTGACAGGCAATTGCCAGACAAGGCTGTGAGCGTGTTAGATACCGCCTGTGCCCGAGTTGCCATTAGCCAATTTTCAGTACCGGCAGAAGTCGACGACAGTCGCAGACGGATTGAAGCATTGAATGTTGAATCAGGCATTATTGAAAGGGAATCGTCTGTAGGCATTGATATTGAAGACCGTCAGATTACAGTAGAAGAAAATCTGGCAGAAGAGCAGAATAGACTCGATGAACTGGAAAAGCGATGGGCAGATGAAAGACGTTTGGTTGAAAGCATACTTGAGTTGCGGACTAAACTGACCGCAGAAGACGCTGAGGCTGAGTCAGCGGAAGATCAGGGAGGTGATGGAGACGGCGTTGAAAAACAAGTCCTAACCGAACAGTTGCGTAATGAACTTTTGCAGCAGCTGATAGAATTGCAAGATAAGCTGTCAACGCTGCAAGGCGACCAGCCGTTAATGTTCCCTACGGTAGACAGTCAGGCAATCTCAACAGTGATTGCCGACTGGACAGGCATTCCTGTGGGACGGATGGTTAAAAATGAAATTGAAGCCATCCTGAAATTAAGTGAAACCCTCAATCAGCGGGTAATCGGTCAGCGGCATGCACTGGACATGATCGCAAAACGGGTGCAGACATCACGTGCAAGTATGGACAATCCAGGCAAGCCTATAGGTGTGTTCCTGCTATGCGGCTCATCCGGCGTGGGTAAAACTGAAACCGGGCTGGCATTGGCAGAAGCTTTATATGGCGGTGAAGAAAATATCATCACCATTAATATGAGCGAATATCAGGAAGCTCACACGGTATCGACATTGAAGGGCTCACCTCCCGGGTATGTCGGATATGGAGAAGGCGGGATTTTGACCGAAGCCGTCAGACGCAGGCCTTACAGCGTTATATTGCTGGATGAGGTTGAAAAAGCACATCCCGATGTACATGAAATATTTTTCCAGGTTTTTGATAAAGGCTGGATGGAAGATGCAGAAGGCCGGTTTATCGACTTTAAAAACACCATCATTTTGCTTACTTCCAATGCCGGGACAGATTTAATTATGAATCTGTGTAAAGACCCAGAGCTAATGCCAGAACCTGAAGGCATCGCCAAAGCACTGAGGGAACCATTATTAAAGGTTTTTCCGGCAGCCCTGCTAGGCAGACTAGTAACCATTCCGTATTATCCATTGAGTGATGAAATGCTAAAAGCCATTATCAAACTGCAATTAGGACGGATAGAAAAGCGGGTGATGGAAAATCACAGCATCCCTTTTATTTATGATGACGAGGTCGTTCAATTAATATTAGACCGATGCGGCGAGCTGGAAAGTGGTGCCAGAATAGTCGATGCAATATTAACAAACACCGTCTTGCCCGCTATCAGTCAAGAATTTTTATCGACAATGGTAGAGGGAAGTATTATATCAGTCATCAAGCTTTCAGTAAAAGAGAGCGAATTTAGCTACCTATTCGAATAAAAGGACTTCCCATGGAAAAAGGGGACAAAGGGACGTTCTAAAATAGCATCTTCCCAAAAATGATTTCCACACAGAGCAGGGATCGATCTGCAACCAACATTAAAAATGGGCGATTATAATGCCAGCAACCCAGAAAAATAAAGAAATAGAAATCAGCACCCCGCTAGGGAAAGATGTGCTATTGCTCCAAAAAATAACAGTTAAAGAAGAATTGGGGCGACTATTCACCATTGATGCGGAAGTCGTCAGCACAGAAAATATCCGTTTTGAAGATCTTTTAGGACAAAATGTTTCTATCCGAGTCAATGCTACGGAAAGCAATAGGTTTTTTAATGGCTACGTCAGCGCTATATCGCAAGGAGTCGATGAAGGATATTATGCACGCTATAAGCTCACAATTTCACCCTGGCTTTGGCTTTTAACCCGCACCACAGACTGCAAAATATTTCAGCACCAAAGCGTGCCGGATATTATTAAAGAAGTCTGCAATGGGCTGGGTTTTACCGATATAGACGACAAACTGACAGCCAGCTACCGCACTTGGGAATATTGCGTTCAATATCGGGAGTCAG
>JALSLW010000099.1 GCA_026988155.1 Methylomonas sp.
ATTAAGTTCGTTATTGTATGACCGCTGCGTCTATCTTCTTTCATAGACTACAGCATAACATAATGTGTATCAGCTAAAGCCTTGCACTAAAGTGCATAGTTTTCACTAGCGGTCGGGGACAATAAATCAGTTGAACGCTTAGTTTAACTGTAACTTGTTAAACAAACTGGTTAATCCAGTTTTTCACTATTCACCAAACGGGTAGGTGTATTTCTCTTCACAGTTTTGTGAAAAATCCGTGCCCAAATGATTTATTTAGGTTAAAGCCTTATCTTCTGAATATACAGAGCAGTCATGCTGAACACTTCTGTACATGCATCATTTCTTTTTATAATGCTTAACTAACCGCTGGCGTTTTTTTAGCTGCCGATCAGTCAGTTTATTCTTTTTGTCTTTAAAAGGATTTTCAGGCGATTTAAGAATTATTCTAACGGGCGTACCTTTAAGTTCCAGCTGATCTCTAAAGAAATTCATTAAATAACGTTTATAGGCATTGGGCAATGCATCTGTCTGCACACCGTGAATAACAACAGTTGGCGGATTTCTCCCGCCTTGATGCGCATATTTCAACTTAATCCGCCGTCCACTGACTAAAGGCGGCTGATGAGAAGCCAAAGCTTCTTTTAAAATTCTAGTTAAAACTGGGGTAGACATATCCACCATAGCGGCATCATATAAATCATGCACTACATCAAACAGCTTACCCACACCGCTGCCATGCAACGCTGATATGGGATGCTTTTCTGCAAAATCCAAAAAAGGCAGCTTAACTTCTAACTGTCTTTTTATAAGGTTTTTCTGATCAATACTAATACCATCCCATTTATTTAAGCCTATAATTAAAGCTCGCCCCGCCTCTAGCACCATTCCTAAAAGGTGGGCATCCTGATCAGTAATGCCTTCACTGGCATCAATTAAATAAATTACAACATTGGCTTTTTCAACAGCCTGCAATGCCTTAATAATACTAAACTTTTCCACCACTAATGAAACTTTGGCCCGCCTGCGCATACCTGCAGTGTCTATTAAGGTAAACTTTTTGCCGTTTCGCTCAAAGGGAATATAGATACTGTCTCGCGTAGTGCCTGCTTCATCAAAGACCACAACGCGTTCTTCACCTAGCAATCTATTGACTAACGTTGACTTTCCTACATTAGGCCTACCGACAACCGCAATGCTAATGCCCTTATTTTCCTCTTCAATCTCTTCGTCATCGGGGGGGATTAATGCATCTATCTGATCCAATAATTCCTTAACGCCTCGTCCATGTGCAGCAGCAATCTGAACGGGTTCCCCTAAAGCTAAAGCATAAAAATCCACTGTTGCAACTTCAGCGTTAAGTCCATCAATTTTATTGGTAACTAAAACAACGGGTTTATTCAGCTTTCTCAATGAGTCTGCAATTGCTTCATCTGAACTGTTCATACCTTCTCTGGCATCCACCAAAAAAAATACAACATCAGCCTCTTCCAATGCAACTTTCACCTGTTTTTTGGCAAAACTGTCTATACCTTCATTTTCATCAGAAATGCCACCGGTATCAACAACGAGACAATCTCTCTCGCCCCGTTTTACTCGGCCATATTTTCTGTCTCGGGTGAGCCCAGGATAGTCCGCAACCAAGGCATCTCGGGTGCGGGTCAAATAGTTGAAGAGTGTAGATTTTCCTACATTTGGGCGCCCGACTAGAGCTATAACAGGTAACATTTAACCTAAGAACCTCTGTTTCATTAGGTTTCTATATAAAACCTGATCATAAAATTTTTTGTAAGGCAGCCACATGGGAGGACTGCCCCTACCGACTAAAATAATCGCGCCTTTAATGCCGAAAGCGTTCCATCTTTTGCATAAATATAAACGATATTATTAACCACAACAGGTTTTGCATTAATTTCCGAGCTAGCAATTTTGATACGCCCTAACTGTCTGCCATCACTCACTGCCAGCCAGTGAACATATCCTTCAAAATCACCAACAACCACATAATCGCCATAAGCAACAGGGGTTGATAGCATTCTATTGGTTAGTTCATCCTGTTTCCAAAGCGAACCGCCATTGCCTTGATCTAGCTGCCAGACATGGCTTACGGTATCACTGACATATAAATACCGCCAATCATAACTGAGCCCTGAATAGGAAGAAACATCTTTATTTCTCCATAACACATCGCCATTAAGATCCAAGATGGCTGTTGTTCCGCCTTGATAGCTAGAAATAAAAATTACACCATCAGTTTCAACCGGATCTACATCTAAATCCACCAACCGTTCTATTTCAGAACGTCCGCCAGGAATGGCAACACTAGTTTCCCATATATTTTTACCATCTATTAACCTTAAGGCCAATAATTTACCATTGGCATATCCGGCAATTACTTTATCTCCGACAATTATAGGCGTTCCAGTACCTCTGATGCTTAGCGCAGGTACACTTCGTTCAAAAGTCCAAAGCTCTGAACCATCCTTTTCATCTAAAGCAGTCAGCTTTCCATCTGTTGTTCTAATAATAACGCTATTCTCAGCAATAACAGGATTAGCCAAGACTTCACTGGAAACCGAACTAACCCATTGCTTTTCTCCTGTTTCTAAGCTAAAAGCAACAACTTCTGCATTACTGGTTGCAAAAATAACAGCGCCATCCCCTGTTCCAGGTCCTGCTGAAAATTGGTAGTCTGTGTCATTTTCCCAAATTAAATCGCCTGTTGCAGCATCCCTTGCCTGAACCAAGCCCTCTCTGTCCGCAACAAAAATCTTTCCGTAACTGACCGCTACATCAAGATTAAGAAACTTATCATCTGCACCAACGCCTACACTTTCTTTCCATAAAACATCCAGCTCGATCTCTGCTTTATAATCTAACAATTCCGCTGGCGGCTCGATGTTATCTTCTCCGCCCAAAAAGTAGCTTGTCACGCCAGTGACTAGCTCGCCTGTTGTTTCTATCGCAGAACAGCCAACAAGCATCAACAGAACCCAGCTTGTTAAATAAAATTTAATCTGTCTCATTTTTCCTCGTTCCCATGCTTTGCCTGGGAATACATACGGCAACCTATACCTAGGTTAGATACTGCTTATTTTTACTCGGCTATGATTTCTGCTGAAGTAATATCATCTAATTTAAATTGCAATAAAGGCGATTTTGCGCCCTCTCTTAATGCACTTTGATAGGCGGTTCGCGCTTCACCTAAACGGTCCAGAGCAACATAAAGATCCCCTTTCAACTCATCATAGCTGGCAGAAAAACCTTTTGCACTTACCTGGTCAGACTCTGCAATCAGCTGCAGTCCCTTTTCATTTTCACCTGTTGCATACAGTAATTTAATAAACCTTAATCTGGCAATATTTTTTAACTCGTTAGAACTGGCGCTATTCATCTGTTTTTCTAAGATAGATTTGGCCGCTTCCAAATCTTTTTCCTGAACTTTAGTTTTAGCCAATAGCAAAGCGGCATAGCTTTCGTAGGCAGAACCAGCATGTTCTGCCGAAATCTTGTCATAAATTTTCTGTACAGATTCATTATTTCCTTTGCTCATGCTCGCCTGCAACTGATCATACAGTGCAGAAGCCTGATATGCCTGTTCTTTGACATTGCCTTTCCAGAAATTCCAGCCAGTAATCAATATGATCCCTACAACAACACCGACAATGGTTGATGTACCATTTTCTTTCCACCATCTTTTTATGGCGGCAACCTGTTCTTCTTCTGTCTCGTAAACTTCCACGTTTATTTCCTATTTTGTGATTCTGTTAATAATTGAATAGCTTCATTCTGAGTCATGTTTTTTTGTTCCTTCCCTGATCTTAAAGGCTTTAAACTGACCTCTCCACGGCTTACCTCATCATCTCCCAGGATAAGAGCATATTCGGCCCCGCTTTTATCAGCTTTCTTAAACTGACTTTTAAAACTGCCATTGCCACAGTTGACCAGCAATTTAATGCCACAGATTTCATCTCTGATTTTTTCAGCCAGGCGCATGCCTTCCTTTTCTGCTTCCATACCCACTCGAATCATATAGACATCAACAGCTTGCTCTATAGCCACATTTTCTAACTGCTCTATCAATAACAGCAGCCGCTCCATGCCCATGGCAAAACCAATGGCATGATTGGCTTTGCCGCCTAACTGTTCAACTAAGCCATCATAGCGACCACCCGCACAAATAGTTCCCTGTGAACCTAGGTCATCGGTTATCCATTCAAAAACTGTTTTTCCATAATAGTCCAGCCCTCGAACCAGCCGGCTATTTAATTTATATTCAATGCCCAAATCATCCAATGTTTGAGTTAACATTTCAAAATGGCTTAGACTGTCCGTCCCCATACACTCCATTAATTCAGGTGCATTTTGAATGAGCTGTTTCAGATCTCTATTTTTGCTATCTAAAATTCTTAATGGATTAGTTTCCAGACGACGACGGCTGTCTTCGTCCAGCAATTCAATATGCTGTTTAAAATACTCAACCAGTTTTTCTCTATAAACCAATCTTTCTTCTGTTGTTCCAAGCGTATTAAGCTCTAATCTTACCTTATGACGAATTCCCAGCCGTTTCCACATACGGTCAGTAAGAAAAATCAGTTCAGCATCAATATCAGGCCCAGCAAGACCATAGGTTTCCACACCAAATTGATAAAACTGGCGATAACGCCCTTTTTGCGGACGTTCATGCCTAAACATAGGACCATAATACCAAAGCCTATGTATTTGATTATGCAACAGGCCATGTTCCAGACATGCCCTTAAACAGCCGGCTGTTCCTTCTGGTCTCAAGGTAAGCGAATCATCATTGCGGTCATCAAAGGTGTACATTTCCTTTTCGACAATGTCGGTCACTTCTCCGATAGAACGCTTAAATAATTCTGTTTTTTCAACAATTGGCAACCTGATTTCCAAATAGCCATAGTTTGCTAAGACACCTTTTATTGCTTTTTCAGCATATTGCCAACGTGAAGATTGCTCGGGCAATATATCGTGCATTCCACGTATTGCTTGAACTGACTGATTACTCTTTGCCATTTATTATGATTACTCTATTTATGCCTGGCGAGGCTAAAGCCTCATTTTCTAGAATCACTTAACTTTAATTTTAAGCTGCTGAGCCTCTTTAGAGGTAGGAAATAAAGCATTTAGCTTTTCCATATAGCTTTCGGCTAGCTTTTTATTGCCTAATGCCCGTTCGGTCTGAACTGCATACCATAGGGTTGAGGCATTATGCGTCGCTACAGATAAGTAGCGTTCCAAAAACGCCCGGGCTGACATATATTTTTTAGAAAGGTAACTTATTTTCTGCATTTCAAACAATGCAGGTGAAAAATATTTATTTGCCTGCAAGGCCTTCCTAAAGTTGGCTTCTGCCAATCCCTTCTTTCCGTTTCTTAGTTCACAACGCCCAATATTTGTATATGTAAACCATTTCCTATTATTTAGAGGCAATGCTAAAGCCTCATTTAACAGCTCCATGCCCTCTTCATAATTCCCTCTTTCACATAAAAAACGGCCATAGTTGTTTTTTGCAGCCGCATCATCTGCATCTAAAGCAACAGCTTTTTGGTATTGCTGTCTTGCATCTGAAAACATTTTCAACCGTTCATACAGTGCTCCTAAACTATTATGGATGGTAGCGCTATTTGGATCAATGCTTTCCGCAGTTTCTAAATTTTCCTTTGCTATTTTAAGCATATCCATTTCTAAATAGCGTACTCCCATCCGCAAATAGAGCTTTGCCTCTTCTTTGTTAGACAGAGAGCTTTTGGAACTATTTGAACTGACACATGCATTGACTAGAATACTGAGCAGTATGATAGCCAGACATTTAATAACCTTTTTATGCAACATTAGCTGTACTCATATTTTGCAATTTTAAATGCCGTCGACTTTTGTCTTTAACCTTGCCCACCAACTGTCCGCAGGCAGCATCTATATCATCTCCACGGGTTTTTCTAATAGTAGTCACTAAGCCGGATTTATGCAGAATATCTTTAAAACGAGAAATAGTATCTATTGAAGAGCAGCGATAGCCTGAATTTTGAAAGGGGTTAAACCGAATAAGGTTTATCTTTGCAGGAACATTCTTTAGCAGCTTTATCAAAGCCATGGCATCCTGAACTGAATCATTAACTCCCTCCAGCATCACATATTCAAAAGTAATGTGTTTTCTAGGTCCCTGTTTAGCATACTCGCGACAGGCTCCCATTAATTCCTTTAATGGGTATTTCTGATTAATGGGAACTAATTCATCCCGTAATTCATCATTAGCAGCATGCAATGAAACCGCCATACTAACATCACAAACTTCATTTAATCTATGCATGGCCGGAACAATGCCAGATGTGCTGACCGTTACTCGGCGTTTAGACAAACCATAGGTAAAATCATCCATCATCAAGTTCATAGCAGCTACAACATTGTTAAAATTAAGCAGAGGCTCACCCATGCCCATCATCACGACATTGGTAATTCTCTGTTTATCTCCCAGCCGTTTCTGAGCCACATAAAGCTGTCCAATAATTTCAGCAACCGACAGATTTCTGTTAAACCCTTGCTTAGCCGTAGAACAAAAAGTACAGGCTAAGGCACAGCCAATTTGAGATGAGACACATAAAGTGCCACGCTTTTCTTCTGGGATGAAAACACTTTCAATTCGATTGCCCAGCCCCATTTCCACGACCCACTTTGTTGTTCCATCACTGGCAATCTGCTCAATCAGTATTTCTGGTGCAACAATCGTACAATTCTCTTTTAAATAGGCACGCAATGACTTACTCAGGTTAGTCATTTGATCGAAATCAGTAACATCTTCCTGATAGATCCATTTCAGCAATTGAGTTGCCCGAAATGTTTTTTCACCGATCCCAACAAAAAAGGTCGCCAGGCCTTTTCTGTCAAAATCTAGTAAATTTGTCTTAACGGATTCGGTCACAAAGCTCGTCGCTTGAAAAGAAATATGCTATTTCTCTGGCAGCTGATTCAACAGCATCAGAACCATGAACTGCATTCTCATCAATGCTTTCAGCGAAATCGGCACGTATAGTACCAGCATCGGCTTCTTTTGGATTAGTCGCTCCCATTAGGTCTCGGTTTTTTAATACCGCGCCTTCACCTTCAAGCACTTGCACAACAACTGGACCTGAAGTCATAAACGCAACTAAGTCATTAAAGAAAGGACGCTCTGAATGCTCAGCATAAAAGCCTTCCGCCTTCTCTTTTGATAACTGCAGCATTTTTGATGCAACTATTCTTAAACCATTTTTTTCAAAACGAGTAACAATTTCACCAATTACATTTTTAGCAACTGCATCGGGTTTAATAATTGAAAAAGTACGTTCTATTGCCATTTGTTAAAACTCCAAAAGTTTTTGTTAATAATTATAAAAGCTGAGGAAAGGAGTAAGGCTAAAGATTAAGAGCATGCTTTTGCTCTTTTTGTTTTCGGCCCTACACCTTTCCTCTTTAATTTTGCATTTGCTATTAAGGCATCCCATCAAATTCTTCGCCTTCTTTAACCGGCAGCATCAAATCTTCCTTAGAAATGCCTAAAGTCAGTACGATAGGACTTGCAACATAGATAGACGAATAAGTACCGATCCCCACACCGATCAACAGCGCAATGGCAAAGTTATGGATAATCTCTCCGCCTAACAAAGCTAAAGCAACCAACACGATAGCTGTGGTAATCGACGTCATCAAGGTTCTGCTTAATGTTTGATTAAGCGAAATATTCATTATATTTTCTGGTGAATCAGCCCTGAGAGTTCTAAAGTTTTCTCTTATCCGGTCATAAACCACAATTGTGTCATTTAAAGAGTACCCAATAACCGCCAAAACAGCAGCCAAAACGGTTAAATCGAATTCCATCTGAAAAAGTGAGAAAAAACCCAGGGTAATAATCACATCATGAAACAGGGCAGCAACTGAACCTAAAGAAAATTTATATTCAAAACGCCAAGCCACATAAATTAGAATGCCAAACATAGAGTAAAGCAATGCTAAACCGCCATCTTCGGCCAACTCATCACCTACTTGAGGGCCAACAAACTCTACACGACGCTTATCAACTGGTTCTGCCGATGTCTTATTAGCAGCATCGATTACTTTATTGCTTAACATCGCATTACTTACCCCATCTTGGGGTTTTATCCGAATCAGTACGTCTTTAGTTGTCCCAAAATGCTGTACAGTAGCATCTTCAAAACCTGCTTCAGCCAACGAATTACGCAGCACGGTTAAATCTGCCGACTCTTTGTAGCCCACCTCAACCAAAGTACCCCCAGTAAAATCAATCCCAAGCTTCAATCCATTTACAATTAATGATCCTATCGAAATGACAATTAATAGGCTCGAAAATATCAGCGCCAGTTTACGCTTTCCTAAAAAATCTATATCTTGTTTAAACATCTTTTTTCTTCCAGTTAAATGCTAAATCGACAACTTTTCAACATGACGATTGCCATAAACCCAGTTAACAATCATCCGTGTCCCCCAAATTGCAGTAAACAGGGAAACCAAAATGCCGATTGACAGGGTGATGGCAAAGCCTTTTACGGGGCCTGTACCAAAACCGAATAGCACTAGGGCGACTAATAAGGTGGTGATGTTAGCATCTAAAATAGTGACAAAGGCCTTTTCATAGCCGATAAAGATACTGGACTGAGGTGTATTGCCTATTTTAATCTCTTCCTTGATTCTTTCAAAGATAAGTACATTGGCATCTACTGCCATACCTACTGTTAATACGATACCAGCAATACCAGGCAAGGTAAGCGTTGCCTGCAATAATGATAAAACAGCAACAATGACAATCAGGTTAAATGCGAGTGCTACATTGGCTATTAATCCAAAGGTTTTGTAATACACCGCCATCAATATCAAGACTAAAACGAAACCAACAACGACCGACATCAGGCCTTTATCAATATTATCCTGACCAAGACTGGGCCCTACCGTACGCTCTTCAACAATATCAACAGGAGCAGCCAGCGCGCCAGCTCTTAGCAACAAAGCAAGATTTCGCGCTTCCTGAGGATTATCCAGTCCAGTAGTTTGAAAACGCTTGCTAAATGTGTCCCGAATGGTAGCAACACTAATTACTTTCTCTACTTTTTCTTTATGCCTAACCTTTTTGCCGTTAACGGTACGTGTAGTTGATTTATATTCAATAAACACAACAGCCATCGGCTTGCCGATGTTCTTCAGTGTCATCTTGCCCATTTTTTTTGCGCCGATGCCATTTAAGGTAATGAAAACCGCCGCCGAACCATTTTGATCCAACCCAGACGAAGCGTCGACAATCTGATCACCGGTAACGATGACCCGCCGTTTAAGCAAAATGGGAGAGCCATCTTTCTCGTAAAACAGGCGAGTTCCAACGGGCACTCGTCCTCGTACTGCTTTTTGCACATCATGCTCAACATCAACCAAGCGATATTCTAAAGTAGCCGTTGTACCCAAAATTTCTTTTGCCCGAGTAGTATCCTGAACCCCTGGCAGTTGAACCACAATACGGCTATCGCCCTGTTGCTGTATGACTGGCTCAGCCACGCCAATCTCATTCACACGGTTACGCAAAGTGGTCATATTTTGAGCTAAAGCAAATTTTTTAATTTCTTTTTGCTCTGCCTCAGAAATATTTGCCAATAGTATTGTTGGATCATCAGTTTCGACTACATTTAGCGCTCTAAAATCTTTATCCAAAAGCTCTAAGCTTGTAAATGCTGACTTCTCCGATTTTAATTTTATTTTGATGCTGCCATTTTCTTTAGTTATAGACTGGTATCTTATTTTAGCGGCTCTAAAACCAGATCTAATATCATTATAATATCTGTCCTCCGCCTGCTTAATGGCAGCATTCATATCGACTTGCAACAGAAAATGCACCCCGCCCCGAAGGTCTAGCCCCAGATACATTGGGTCTGCACCGAGCGCTCGCAGCCAGCCAGGTGTGGCCGGTGCTAAATTTAGAGCGACTGTAGTATCGTTCCCTACTGAATCTCTTAATATATCTGCAGCCTTTAACTGATCATCCGTATTATCAAACCGAACCAGAATTTTTCCATCATCAAATTCAAATGATTTTGCCTTGAAACCAGCATTTTTAATGATTTTTTCAATCTCATCAGCTTTAGCCTGTTCCATTTTAGTCGTTGTCGAAGAAGACAACTGGACTGACGGGTCATTGCCAAACAGGTTTGGCAATGCATAAATAATTCCGATAAACAGTATTACCAAAATTAAAAGATTTTTCCAAAAAGGGAATCGATTTTGCATTTTTCTTCCAACAATTAAACATCAGGATATGAGCAAACCATTCTTGCAAATCGCTTTGATCTTATTCTAAATGCCATAAGCAATAGAGCCAACAGCAATCACCGCTGCCCTATCTCTCTAAAAACTAACAACTTTACACTTTAAACCTTTTACTTGCTGCCACTTGATTTCTTGCTTACTGTTTTATAGGTTCCTTTAGGCATCATATTAGCGATAGCATGTCGCTGGACCTGCAAAAAAGTATTCTCTGCCACTTCAATTTTCACAAAATTATCATCTACACTAACAACTTTTCCTAAAATGCCGCCACTTGTTACAACCTCAGCACCTTTTGCCAGAGCTGCCAGCATCTGCTTCTGCTCTTTAGCCCGTTTAGACTGAGGGCGAATAAAAAGAAAGTAAAAGAATACTAAAATTGCCAATGGAAAGAGCAGCCCCTCAATTCCTGGCTGCGCAGCTGCTGCTGGAGCGGCCTGAGCCATTGCATCAGATATAAAAAAACTCATTGTTACCCTCAATTATTATAATTATTTACTCTGCCAAATCATCAACAGCCTGACAATCCAGCTCAAAACCGTGCATTATGACACAGTTGGTACGGATTTACCCCTCAACTGATAAAATTGTCGGATAAAATCACCAAATTCAGACTTTTCAATGGCATCTCGCATATCCTGCATAAGCTTTAAATAATAATACAGATTGTGAATGGTGTTAAGCCTAGGCCCCAGCATTTCTTTGCATTTATCCAAATGGCGCAGATAGGAGCGCGAATAATTTTGGCAGGTATAGCAGGCACATGTCTCATCTAATGGTGCCGTATCAAATTCATACTGAGCATTTCTAATTTTAACGACGCCTGTGCTAGTAAATAAATGGCCATTTCTGGCATTTCGTGTAGGCATTACGCAATCAAACATATCAATCCCCCGCCTAACCGCCTCAACCAAATCTTCTGGTGTCCCTACCCCCATTAAATACCGTGGCTTGTCCACTGGCATTTTCGGATGGACTACTTCTAAAGTCGCCATCATTTCTTCTTTTGGCTCACCTACCGATAGTCCGCCAATCGCATAGCCATCAAAGCCAATATCAATCAAACCATCTATAGATTCTTGCCGTAAATGCTCATACATACCACCTTGCACAATACCAAACAGAGCTGATGGATTATCGCCATGCGCCTTTTTGCTGCGCTCAGCCCAGCGTAAAGACAATCGCATTGAGTCTGCAGTTTCCTGTACAGTTGCAGGGTAAGGCGTACACTCATCAAATATCATTACAATATCAGAACCTAAATCTCGCTGCACCAGCATAGACTCCTCCGGCCCCATAAAAATCTTACTGCCATTAATGGGTGATTTGAAGGTTACGCCTTGCTCAGTAATTTTCCGCATTGCCCCAAGGCTAAACACCTGGAAGCCGCCAGAATCCGTTAAGATAGGTTTGTCCCAGTGCATGAAATCATGCAAATCGCCATGCGCTTTCATTACCTCCATGCCCGGACGCAGCATTAAATGAAAGGTATTTCCCAATATGATTTGCGCACCAATGCCTGTCAATTCTTCCGGCGTTAACGATTTAACAGAGCCATAAGTTCCTACAGGCATAAAAATAGGCGTTTCAATAATGCCGCGGGCAAATTTTAACTGTCCTCTACGTGCATGGCCATCAGTATTTTTTAGTTTAAATTCCATTAAAAAAGTAATTAATATTTCATATGTTATTGTTACTATTACAAGGCATCATTCATTTCACTAATGTTAATATTCAATATGAACACATGCCATTTACTTATGCCCAGGCTGCAACAAGGCTTCTTCAAACATATTAACACTATTACAAACTCTTCCTCACATCGTAATGGGATGCCCATTTTCTATATCAGATACCATATTAAATAATACACGATACTGATCAAAAAAAAGACCAGTAAACTGGCCTTTTTTATTAAGCTAAACTGAAATAAACAGCTACTTCAACAACCCTTGCAACAGTCCATTCAACTTATGTACAAAAGCGGCGGGGTCATCCAGCTGTCCACCTTCACTCAATATTGCCTGATCAAATAAAATATTGGTTATATCCGCAAAACGATCGTCATCCTGCTCATCTTTAATGCTAGTCACTAAAGCATGTGTTGGATTAATCTCAAAAATGGGCTTGCTTCCTCCCATCCCCATCATATTCATTGACTGGCCGGCTTCCTTCATAATACGCTCCATATTAAGACTCATATCATTATCGCCCGTTACCAAGCAGGCAGGAGAATCAGTCAAGCGATTGGTAACACGAACTTCGCTTACTTTATCACCTAACACTTCTTTCATTTGCTTAAGAATAGACTCAAAATCTTTAGAGGTTTCCTCTTTCTCTTTTTTCTCTTCTTCCGTATCAAGCTTATCTAAATCCAATTCGCCTTTTGCAACAGACTGCAACTGCTTGCCATCAAACTCGGTTAAATTAGAAATTAGCCATTCATCAACACGATCAGCCATCAGAATGACTTCAATGCCTTTTTTACGGAAAATTTCTAAATGCGGACTGTTCTTAGCCGCTGAAAAACTATCAGCTGTTACATAATAAATCTTATCCTGCCCTTCTTTCATACGGCTGACATAATCTTCCAGCGATACATCTTGCTTTTCTTTATCAGTATGAGTAGAAGAAAAACGCAGTAACTTAGCTATCGCATCTTTATTTTTGTGATCTTCAATCACGCCTTCTTTTATGACATTACCGAACTCAGACCAGAATTTCTCGTATTTTTCCGCATCTTTGGACAAAGTTTTCAAAAGCCCTAAAACTTTTTTAACTGCACCCGCTTTGATGGTACTGATTTGCTTGCTTTGCTGCAGTATTTCTCTTGAAACATTCAGAGGCAATGAATCTGCATCAATCACTCCACGGACAAACCGCAAGTAGCGAGGCATTAACTGCTCTGCATCATCAGTAATAAACACTTTCCTGATATATAGCTTTACACCATGCTTAGCATCTCTGTCCCACATATCGAAAGGTGCTCGCGCAGGTACATAAAGCAATAAAGTATATTCGTTAGTTCCTTCAACCTTACTGTGTACATGTGCTAATGGCTCTTGAAAGTCATGCCCTACATGCTTATAAAACTCATTATACTCTTCATCTGTAATTTCATCTTTAGAGCGGGTCCATAATGCAGATGCGCTGTTAACGGTTTCTTCTTCAATACGTGCAGGAGCAGTTTCTTTACCATCCTCATCAGTTTCTGCAGGAATTTCTTTATCCATGATAATAGGCACAGAAATATGGTCTGAGAATTTTGTGATAATTGACCGTAACCTATAGCTATCTAAAAATTCATCTTCACCTTCTTTTAGGTGCAAGACAATTTCTGTACCGCGACTCTCTTTTTCAACAGCCTCGATAGTATAGTCTCCCTCACCAGCAGACTCCCAGCGTACCGCTTCTTTTTCACCTGCTTTACGGGTAGTTAAAGTAACCTTATCTGCAACAATAAAGGCAGAGTAAAACCCAACCCCAAATTGACCGATCAGTTCACTATCTTTAGCCTCATCACCCGTCATTTTTTCAAAAAACTGCTTAGTCCCTGATTTAGCAATGGTACCGATATGATCCTGCACTTCTTCTCTGGTCATTCCAATGCCAGAATCAGTCACTGTCACTGTACGCGCATCCTTATCAAAAGCAACGCGTATGGCAAGCTCACTATTTCCTTCATAAAGCCCATCATTAGACAGCGCTTCAAAACGTAGCTTATCTATCGCATCAGAGCCATTTGAAATCAATTCACGCAGAAAGATTTCTTTATTGCTATATAAAGAGTGAATCATCAGATGCAGCAAATGCTTTACTTCAGTTTGAAAACCTAAGGTTTCTTTTTTAGCTTCAACAGTCATGGTTTACTCGTTTCCTATTATTTCGTTTGATTGAATTAAATTTGGGGGCGTTAATTTTTTTTTCAAGAGATATTTTTAGTTTTAGAAGGACTGTTTAAGTTTTGGCCGTAACTAGAACTGAAGTTCCACATAGTCTGAAAGGTTGCCGAGATTGATTGGACCCAGCCTTTCAAAGCTCTTGGTATTAATATTATCAGTCACAAGCGCATGATATAACAGATTTTTACCAACCCACCAATAAACCCACGAGTAATTTAGAGAAGCATGCAAGCACGCTCAACATAATTTATGCGACTATTCCCTATTGGATCAATCAGTGGTTTACTCTCAAGACTTCACCTTCAGTTCTTGCTGATTTTTGCAGTAAATACAAAACCAAAGGCCGAGCATTTGATTACTGTTGGCTAAAGTTCTTTTCTTTGCTTTTAAGTAGATCATTCCCCAATTTTTTAACTTTTCCAAAATATGCTCCAGCTCCAGCTCCAGACTTGTTTTTTTTATCTAACTCTTTTTTATTTTTAATGATGCTTACTTTTTGCTATATTATACTGCTCACGATTACCCTCAACTGAACGGAGAAGCTTATGCTAAGCATGCCATTTATTGACCTTTTTTCTGGCATAGGTGGAATCAAGCTAGGCTTTGAAAAATCAGAATTTAAATCAGTTTTTTCTAATGATTTTGATGCATATTGCAAAACCACTTTTGACCACAATTTTACTTCATCAAAGAATGATGAAGGTTTATATCTGAGCGACATTGCAGACGTAACTTCATCTATTTTACCTCCCTTTGAATTTTTAACAGCTGGCTTTCCATGCCAACCATTCTCCATAGCTGGTTATAGAAAGGGCTTCATGGATAAGGGGCGAGGGGACTTATTCTTTGAATTATTGCGAATACTAGAAGATAACAAGCCAAAAGCTTTTATGCTTGAAAATGTGAAAAACTTAAAAACTCACAATGCGGGCTCAACATTAAAAATAATATATCAGGAGCTGGAAGCACTTGGATACCATGTTGCAGATGCTGTTCTTAATACGGCTGAATATGGCGCATTACCACAGAATAGAGAAAGAATTTACATTGTAGGGTTTTTATCAAAAGAAGCTTATAATCAATTTCAATTCCCGAAAAAAATTGCTCTTACAAAAACAATTCATGATTGTTTAGTTACCGGTAAAGTAGATGAAAAATACTATTACAAAGGCAAACCGCTTTATGAAAGAATTGTTGATGACATAAAAAGCAGAGATACCATTTACCAATGGCGAAGAAAATATGTTCGAGAAAACAAAAGCAATCTTTGCCCAACCCTTACAGCAAATATGGGGACAGGTGGCCATAACGTCCCAATAATTTTAGATGCCAAAGGAATAAGAAAATTAACACCTAGAGAATGTGCAAATTTCCAAGGGTTTCCCAAAGATTATAAACTCCCTAAAATTGCTGACTCCCAACTATATAAACAAATTGGAAACTCTGTATCTATTCCTGTTGTAGAAAGGATTGCTAAAGAAATTAAGAAAGCTATGTAATTAATGTTTTATATAAACCAAACAAATGAAGAAAAGAATAACTACCAAAAATACCTAAGAATTGTTGGTAGCTTATCCAACTTATTTTCCGAATCAGATACCCCGTATTTATATTACAGAGTAGCTGAAAGAATTTTTTGCGATGCATTTAATGCAGAAGATCTATCAAGAAGTGATGTTTCATCTGATGCAAAAAAGGATGGTGTAGGTATAGGGTTAAAAACTTTCTTAGCGGGGAACCACAATACTTTTCAAAAAGTAGCAGAATTTAATAGTGATAGACCAAACTATACAGATTTACCGAGTATTGAGCTTATCAGAGAAATTGCAAGATTAAGAAATATTAGAATTAACTTTACTGAAAAAACGCATAATATGGATAGCTCAATCTATCATTGTATTATTAGAGAGCCAAACCGATTCAAAGTGTTTGAAGAAGAAATGTCATTAATTGATATTGGTAATATTTCTATTACAAAAAATGACGATCGTTCTATAGTTTTCAATGATGGAATTCATGAGTATTCGTTCTTATTATCTAAAAGCACACTTACTAAAAGATTTGTTACCACAAATGTAGTTCATGAATTTGACGTTAATATTATTAATGATCCATTAAGTAAATTAGAAAGCCACCTTTACTTTCACGACGGGGAACAACACCCCCAACAAAAAAATACTATATTACAAACAGTTTATCTTCCATTATATGGACAGAACCATACAGTTTTTCCGCGAAGCGGGTTAAACCAATGGAATGCAGATGGTAGGCCACGAGATGCGGATGAGGTTTATATTCCAATACCTTCCGCTGTTCATACTGTGTTTCCTGATTTTTTCCCAGATAGGAATACAAGATTTAATTTAAGGTTGCCCTCGGATAAAATTTTACCATCTAAGGTTTGCCAGGCTGGAGGTAAAGCCTTGATGTCATATTCTAATAAAGAACTAGGTAAATGGATATTACGTGATATTTTAGAAATAGACGAGGGTGAATTGGTAACAAATAAAACACTCCAAGAAATAGGGATAGATTCGGTACGAATTGATAAAATAGGCGATTTAGAATTTGAAATTAACTTTGCCCAAACTGGCGCATTTGAGGACTTTAAAGATAGCCACCTATAACCCTTTTCTATTATGAATGCCTTTAGCAAGAGACTGTTAGCATTCGGGTAATCTCAACGTACCGTCTTTACCGGAAATAACATGCAAAGTGATAATAATGTCTCCCAGCAATCACCTTGCTCTTGCCCTTTAATTTGCCGATCAGCTTTCGCGCACTGCAATAAAATCTCCTGCAGTTTCTGAATTGTTATTCGTGACACGGTGGCGTTAACTAACTGTTTCCGCTTATCCCATAAGCGATTATTTTTAAATACCAGTTCTTTATTCTGCCCCTCGCTAATGGCTATTTTTATATTAATTAGCATTCTGGTTTCGCGAGCCAAAGCCCACAACACCACTGGCGCAGCAATTCCCTCCGCTTTTAAACCATTTAAAATCTTAATTGCCCGGCCCATTCGGCCGGCCAACACACAGTCTGTTAGTTTAAACACGTCAAAACGGGCACTGTCTGCAACCGCCTGCTCTACAGCCTGTTTAGAGATTGTTGCATCTCCATATAAAATGTAGAGTTTTTCAATTTCCTGAGCAGCTGCCAGCAAATTGCCTTCGATACGCGAGGCTAATAGCTTGATTCCGTCAGTGGCTAGCTGCAGCCCTCTCTTTTGGGCTCTGCGTTGCAGCCATTGAATCAAAGCTACTCCATCTAACGGCCAGACTTGAACTATGACACCAGTTTGATCGAGCGTCTGACACCATTTTGTCTTTAAGGTGGCACCTGTTATTTTTGGTGCTGTAATAAGCAATAGGGTATCTTCGGGCAAACGCTGACAATAATTTATTAAAGTCTTTGCCCCATCGGTTCCCGGCTTGCCTGAGGGCAGTCTTAAGTCTATTATTTTTTTATCTGCAAAAAGTGATAGTGAATCAGCGGCCAGACTCAACTCCCCCCAATCAAAACCCGTTTCTACCGATAGAACTTCTCGTGTCAAATAGCCTGCATTTTTTGCGGCCAGCCTAATGGCATCCGCAACTTCACCTTGCTGCAAAGGCTCATCTCCAGTCACAAAATAGACTGGCGCAAGCTGTTTTAACGCGCCAGCCAATTGTTCGGCATTTAAACGCACAGCTATCTTTCTAGATTTTCCAACACCACTCTAGAGCGGTTGACAATTGACTGCACTGCTCTGCGGTACATTTCATCTCTGATAACTCGCTCCTCGTTATCTTTACCCAGCACTTCTTCCTGATTGTTAAAGTAGTCTTTAGTAATTTCAATCTTCTGCGTTTTAGACAATGCTTTCCTTTCTGCATCAAGCAGATTAAACTCGAGCTGATAAATAATTTCATATTCACTTGCTCTGCCTGTTGAACTTAAAGAAAGCACTCGTCTATCCATTTTTTCTTTAATAACTTGCACTATTAGCCCTGCCTGTTCAACTTTATCCACTAACTGTCCGCCTGAAGACTTTAACGTTTTTTTCATAGTCTTTTGCAACTGAGCAGAAGCATTTTGCAAATAAATACTCTTTAATCCTTCAGGCAAATCAATACTGCCCCGCAATTGGTATCCACAGGCAGAAACGAACAATAACAAAGTCAACAGTACGGTCTTTTTAATTTGGGGCATAACTTTCAAGTTCTCAATGCTCATAAATTGATTGAAGATTTAAACAACAATATTAACTAATCGTTTAGGTACCACAATTACTTTTTTAATGGTTTTGCCATCAATAAACCTCATAACATTTTCATCGGCCAAAGCCATTTTTTCAATATCGTCTTTACTGGCCGTCGCTGACACCGATATATCGCCACGCAGCTTACCATTAACCTGCAGCATCATTTTTATTGAGTCCTGCTCCAATGCCGACTCATCTATTGCAGGCCAGGGTTCAATTACAATATCCCTATCATGGCCTAATTCCTGCCATATTTGCGTACAGATATGAGGCGTTATCGGTGCAAGCATTAATGATATGGTTTCTAGCACTTCTTGACGGATAGCTTTTCCATTTTCAGAATCATCATTAAATTTTGATAAGGCATTAACCAGCTCCATATTGGCTGCAATAACAGTATTAAAGGTGTAGCGCCTACCATAGTCATCGGTGGCTTTCTTTAATGCTAAATACAGTTGACGGCGAATGGCTTTTTGATCATCTGTTAAAGACTTTTTATCCAATGCGGGTGCCTGCTGGGTTTTATCCACATGCAAAAACACTTGGCGCCACAAGCGCTTTAAAAAACGATAGGACCCTTCTACTCCGCTATCAGACCATTCCAATGACTGTTCTGGCGGTGCGGCGAACATGATAAACATGCGGACAGTATCTGCTCCATATTGCACTATCAATCCCTGCGGGTCTACTGTATTACCTTTTGATTTGGACATTTTTGCACCATCTTTTAGCACCATGCCTTGCGTCAGTAAGCGTTTAAAAGGTTCGTCACAGCTCACCAAGCCCTCATCACGCAACAGCTTGGTGTAAAAGCGGGCATACAATAAATGTAAAATCGCATGCTCTATCCCTCCTATATAATGATCCACCGGCAGCCAGTATTTAGCACTTTCTGCTAGCATGCTATCATCACTCTTGCCTGCATAACGGGCGAAATACCAGGATGATTCCATAAAGGTATCGAAGGTATCCGTCTCTCTTTTTGATGCTTTGCCACACGTTGGACAGTCTGCATGAGGAAAGCTTGGATGAGCTGCCAAAGGGGATTGAGAACCGTCTAGCACCACATCATCTTTAGGCAGCTCAACAGGCAAATCAGCATCAGGTACGGGGACTGTGCCACAGTCATCACAATAAATAATAGGAACAGGTGCTCCCCAGTAGCGCTGCCTGGAAACACCCCAGTCTCGTAAACGGAAATTGGTTTTTTTTTCGCCTTTATTATCTGCTTCAAGCTTTTTGGCAATGGCATCAAAAGCATCTGCCGAACTCAAACCATCAAATCCCGCAGAGTTTTTCAAAACGCCTTTAACTGTAAATGCTTGCTTTGATATGTCATCTTCTTTGCCTTCGGCTGAAAAAACAACCTGCCTGATAGCAATGCCATATTTATTGGCAAATTCATAATCACGCTGATCATGCGCAGGTACTGACATAACTGCACCTGTGCCATAGTTCATTAAAACAAAGTTTGCAATCCAGACGGGGACTTCTTCGCCCGTAATAGGATGAATAGCCTTTACACCAGAATCTACGCCACGTTTTTCCATGGTTTCCATGGCTGCTTCAGAGGTTTCCATTACCTTGCACTCATCCAGAAAAGTGCCTATTTCAGCATTTCCTTTGGCGGCTTCTATGGCAACCGGGTGTTCTGCTGCCACAGCTAGATAAGTTACACCCATCAAGGTATCAGGACGGGTAGTATAAATTCTGATAGGCTCAGCTCTCGGTACGGAAAAATCCATTTCCACACCTTCGGAACGGCCAATCCAGTTTGCCTGCATGGTTTTGACCTGTTCCGGCCAGCCATCGAGTTTATCCAAATCCTGCAACAATTCATCAGCATAAGCTGTGATTTTTACAAACCACTGAGAAATTTCCTTTTTCTCTACTTGAGTATCGCAACGCCAGCAACAGCCATCAATCACCTGCTCATTGGCCAAAACGGTTTTGTCGTTAGGGCACCAATTGACAGGCGAAGTTTTCTTATAGACCAAACCTTTTTCTAGCAGCCTTAAGAAAAACCATTGCTCCCAGCGATAATATTCAGGGTCACAGGTTGCCAGCTCTCTGCTCCAGTCATAACCAAAACCCAATTGCTTTAATTGGTCTCGCATATAATCAATATTGCTATACGTCCAGTCAGCAGGATGTACCTTATTTTGCATGGCCGCATTTTCTGCTGGCAAACCAAAGGCATCCCAGCCCATCGGCTGCATTACGTTTTTACCTTGCATGCGCTGATAGCGACTGATGACATCACCTATTGTGTAATTTCGCACATGCCCCATATGCAACTTTCCACTGGGATAGGGAAACATTGATAAACAGTAATACTTTTCTTTATCAGCATCTTCGGTGGTATTGAACACATTAGCTTTCTCCCAGTTTTTCTGGGCTGTCTGTTCAATTTCTAATGGCGTGTAATTTTCTTCCATCCTACTCGTCTTTTTACATACAAAAGCGTTAGAATACAGTACAGACGTTTAAATCTAAAGTGTATTTTAAGGAGAAAGCTATGAGTGATAATAAATTTATTGAAGCCTATGACCACTTGATGGAACATTTATACGAAATAATGGACGATACCTTGCATTCTGTTTCAGATGCGATGGAACTGGCCAAAGAAAAAGTTAGCGAATTAGGCGGGCTGACTCAAGAAGAAATAAACGAAGTCTCTGACTTTTTAATGCGTGACATTGAACATGCGGCTGACTCTACACCTGCGGTCAGTGATAAAGACTCGTTAGCCGAATGGTTTAAATTTGACGTTGAGCTAATAGAAAACTTTGCATTGGATGCCTTTTTAAGTCTTGCCGATAAAACGCGCATTGAATTGGCCAAGATTGAAAAGCAGGCGAATAAATACCATCCTTATAGAAGTGGTAATATTACAGGGCCCGGTACTTTTATTTGCGACCAATGCGGCAAGAAAATAGCATTTAAATCAACTAGCGAAATACCTGAATGCCCTGAATGTCATGCAAAAACTTTCACTCGCAGTTGATATTACTGCTTCAAGGCTTATAATGCAGTTTTATCTATCTCATTTCACGAGGGAATAATATGCGCAGGGTTATCTTCAACCAAAAAGGTGGGGTAGGCAAATCAACCATTACTTGTAACTTGGCTGCTATTAGCGCTGTAGAGGGTAAGCGAACCCTAGTGATCGATCTTGATATACAGGGAAATTCGACGCAATACCTGCTAGGCCATAAAATCACTGACCCTGATAAAACTATTGCTCATTTTTTTAAAGATTGCCTAGGCATCACTCTGTTTGGCGGTGGCAAGGAAGGACTAGATAGTGCAGTTCACGAAACGCCTTTCCCAAATTTATTTGTTTTGCCTAGCCACCCGGAACTTGAGGCCTTGCAAAGCAGACTAGATTCGAAATATAAGATATTTAAACTCAGAGAAGCTCTAGACAAACTAGAAGGCTTTGATGCTATCTATATTGATACGCCGCCCATTCTCAATTTTTTTAGTCAGTCTGCATTAATTGCAGCAGATAAATGCTTAATCCCCTTTGATTGTGATTCATTTTCCAGAGATTCTTTATATACTTTAATGAATTCAATTGCTGAGGTAAAAGCAGATCATAATGAAAACCTTGAAATCGAAGGTATTGTGGTTAACCAATATCAAAAACAGGCGAATTTGCCACGACAGCTGGTCGAAGAATTGATTTCAGAAGAACTTCCTGTACTAGACACTAAGATTTCACCTTCGGTTAAAGTGCGGGAGTCTCATTCGGCATCGCAGCCTTTAGTTCATTATGCCCCTAATCATAAACTGACTGATGAGTACCGTGCTCTGTATGTTGAAATTCATTAGCCATTTCGGTTAGTTAATGCCCGAGAAGGAGCAAAAATAAATGCATCCAGCTATCAAGCATTATTGCCGGATGCATTGCTCTGAGTCGATTTAAAACTAAAAGGCTAAAAGAGCAGTGACTTGCAGCTAGCCACCTAACTAATCGCTAATTTATTATTGATCATCCCCATTTTATATAATAGATTCGTATCAAGATCATATTCTTCCGCTCTTGCTATTCGCTTTATTCTATATTTTTCACCGGTCTTGTCCGTATCGGTTTTCGCCAAATCAATTGGGTAGGCCTCAACCCGTATCTTCTTTTTATTTAGCAATATGATAATTTTAGGTTTTAATTTTTTTGCCTGATTGACTTCTACAACAATAGCGACCTCACCGTTTGTCAGCTCTACAATACTGCCCGTTGGGTATATGCCTAGACACTCTATAAACTTAATGACCAGAGCCGAGTCAAGCTGTGTACCGCTGTACTCTATCAGCAATTTAATTGCTTCCAAATGTGTCCGGCCTTTCCTATAGACTCGATTGCTTACAATTGCATCATACATATCCGTAATTGTTACAATTCGTGTATAAGGATGAATGCATTCTTCCGTCAGCCCCCGCGGATAGCCTTTTCCATCCAGTCGTTCATGATGCCCATATGCAGCATCTATGGCACAGCCTGACATTCCACTGCTAGCCATCAATAGCTTCCAGCCTAAAGCTGTATGAGTCTTCATAACTTTTCGCTCTTCCGGATCAAACAGTCCTGGTTTATTGAGTATTTCCAGAGGGATTTTTATTTTCCCCATATCATGCATCATACCGCACAAGCCAAGCTCTTCAAGCTCTGGCTCAGATAGGTTAATATGTCGCCCCAATGCAATAGCAAAGACACAGACATTCATACTATGCTGTGAAGTATACTCATCTTTATTCTTTAGCTGAGTCATCCACATTAGAGCATCTGGCGAGTTAATAACGCTTTGGACACATTGTGCTACGGCTTTTTTTGCAATTTCTGCATTAAGAGCTCTCCCCAAAGCAATCTCTTGCATAAAACTTTTTACCAAACTGGTGGTTTCATGATAAACCGATTCGGCATATTCAAATTCAGCATTAAAATTTATTTTTTGGACAGGAGTTTCACGCCCCTCAAGCCAGCCCTTAGAAAAAACTGTATTTTTTTGTTTAAGCCGGGTATCTTTTTTTTGCTTTAGGGTATCGATGTAAACAAAGTCGCATTGAGCTTGCACTTCTTTTATTTCAGCTGCATTTTTCAGCTCAAACCCTTGAAACAGAAAAGACGTTTCCAGCCAGGGACGATCAAGTTTCGACACATACATGCCCACTTTCAATTCCTGGACATCAATTCGGGTCAACTCTGTCGAAGAACTTAAAAAAATATTGTTATCATTAATCAAAATCTTACCTAACTTTATATCTCGCGCTTATTTGTAAAAATATAAAGCAAAAAAACCAATAAAACCAGCATTATAATAACAATTCTATCTCCCAATTTTGCATAGGGGGTCATCCCTCCCATAGGTAAAATATTTCCTGTTAAAACAGTCTGTTTAAATAAAGGAGCTTTGGCAACAATTGTACCATCAGGCGCGACAATTGCCGTCACCCCCGTATTTGTAGCTCTCAGCAAATAGCGCCCTGTTTCCAACGTCCGCATTTGTGCAATTTGCATATGCTGATGCGGTTCAATTGAATTTCCAAACCATGCGTCATTTGTGACATTGACTAAAAAAGCAGCGTCGGGCATCCCTCTTATTGCTTCTTCGCCAAAAGCATCTTCATAGCAAATTGAGGTAGAAAAAGGGTATCCTCCAGCTTCTAGCAGAACCTGATCATCCCCGCCCGGGGTAAAGTTCCCTAAACGTATATTCAATGAACCTAAAATAAAACCTGACAATGGCTGCAGGGGCAGGTATTCTCCGAAAGGCAGCAAATGATTTTTATTGTATCGCCCTTCATTTTCCCCCAAAGTTAAAACTGCATTAAAATACTCATCAGCTTCGCCTCTGGCAGGCAAACTGACAATTAAATCTGTATTTTTTTCCTTGGCTTTTGCAGAAAGAGGATCAAGATAAAAAGTTTTTACTTGGGATAAGTAGGCAGGAATGGCTGTTTCAGGCCAGATGACTATGTCAGAACTCCAGTGCTGCTCAGTTAATTCCTGATAGCTTAATAAGGTTTTTACTCTATTTTCAGGCAGCCACTTTTGGTCTTGTGGCACATTCCCCTGAATAAGGGCCACCTGAATAGGCTCCCCTATAGCGTCAGTCCATTTAACTGTGCTTAAATAGCCTCCCATGCTCCATAGCAATAAAAGCACAATAAGTGCCCAATTATATTTAATCGTTCTATTAATTGCAGAAATAATAATCGATGCAGTTAACCCCAACAAAAACCCTGTACCGTATACCCCAACAATGGGCACAAAGCCTTGCAAAGGTGTTTCTAGCTGGGTATAGGCAATTTGTAGCCAGGGAAAACCATTGAGAAACCAATAGCCTCTGTAGTACTCGACAAAAATCCAGACAAAGGGAAAGAACCAGACAACTCGGGCTTTATGCTTTTTGCCTGATAGGCTAACTGAAAGATAGGCCGTAAATGCGGGGAATAGAGACCAGAAACATACAACGGCAAAAGTTAGCAGAGCCGCACCTAAAACAGGTGCACCTCCATAATCATGAATACTGATATATACCCAGGAAATTCCACTTCCAAATAACCCCACTCCAAATAGATAGCCTCGAAAAGCCGCACGACCGGGAGAACAGTTTAGCCAGGCCAAAAAGATAAGGACTAATGAAACAACAGCTAAAAATGAATAATTAAAAGGGGCAAATGCCAAGGTTAGGAACAGGCCTGCTAAAGGGGAAATCAGCTCCCATCGCCATTTCGATAAAAAAATCATCTTTAGCTCATATATTTATAAAAGTGAGTTTCTATTATATAGCCAGCTCCTAATAGTCTTTTAACAATCTCATAAAAATAAACTATTTAAAAGCTCAGTCAAAAAGACTAATGCTAGATGATGAAACAGATGAAACGCTGTTCTTACTTCTATGCCCCCTAATTGCCTTCATAACTAATAGCTCCTCACCTCTATCACTCGTTATAAAAACCGAGGAACCCCTTTTATATGTTCTTGCGCCATAAATACATACCGTAACCCCATTAGAGTAGAGCCATCATCTTCATGTTCAACCCACATAACTTCTATCTCCCCCTTCAAGTCAAGCTGCTGAAAATCAAACGTGGTTAGCATTCCCTCTTTAATATCAACCTTTTCTTTTAAATGAATCATCAGTCCATCTACCGATACATTATGAGTTAAAAACACGTAAGTTTTATTATTTAAAATAATTTCACCTGGAGCCGTTAATGATTTTCTATAAGCTTTCCGCTTATACAGCAGGTTGCTCACATCATAAGACAGGTTTCTAAATTCAAGAGCAAAATAGATAAGACCATCAACCTTCTCCGCACGAACAACATCAGCTTCACCTGCAACACGCATTTCTGGCAAATAAAGATCAATAGTTGCCGAAGGCTCCAGAGCATGAAACAGTTCATCTACTTCAGTAATAATTTTATTAGCATCTAATTCGGCTAATAACCCGGTAATAGATAAATTTTTTACCGTAATTTCCAATTCCTCATCTGCGATATAAATGAGTCCATGCGAGCTAAGGCTTTTACGATAAAATCTTTTTTCTTCAGACATTTCATTTTCTTCTAAAATAGTGACATGGTTCAAAGTATAGTTAATTATTATGGTTATTCCATCCTTTAGCATTTTTTTATGAAAAAAAAATTTTTTTACCTTGGTCTAATATTCTGTTTATCATCCTGTACAGCTACAGCTCCAAAAAATCCCAACAATATATGTTCAATTTTCAGAGAAAAGAACGATTGGTACGATGTGACAAAAGAATCCTATGAAAAATGGGGCATTCCCATTCACATTAATATGGCGATAATGTATCAGGAATCACGGTTTGTAGCCGATGCGCAACCGCCTCGCACCCGCCTATTAGGCATAATACCCTGGTTTAGACCTAGTAGTGCCTACGGCTATGCACAAGCTATTGATGGCACATGGAACAGCTACCTAATGAATGCCGGAACCTGGGGTGCAGATAGAGATGACTTTTCTGATTCCATTGACTTTATTGGCTGGTATTGCGCTACCAGTCATCGCAAACTGGGCATTTCTAAATGGGATGCAAAAAAACTTTATCTAGCCTATCATGAAGGCCACAGTGGCTATAAACGGAAAACCTATTTAAAAAAACGCTGGCTTTTAAGAACAGCTAAAAAAGTTGCTAAAAAATCTCAGCAATTTAATGCCCAGTTATCTGCCTGCAAAGAGGAATTAGAAAGCACATCCTGGTTTTTTTGGTAAACTATGTCTCTCAATCACTAATAACAACGGAATATTTAATGAAAAACCCAGTTATTGTCATTCTATCCGCTATTTTAATAGGAATCACTATGTTCTCTATGGCAAACGCCACTTCACCAGAAGAAAATAAAGCGGCAGGAGAAGCCTTTCTTGCTGAAAATACTAAAAAAGAAAATATTGTAACCACAGCAAGTGGCCTGCAATATGAAATTCTTGTTAAAGGCGAAGGTCCTTCCCCATCTGCAACAACAAATGTTACTGTGCATTATAAAGGCACCACGCTGGATGGCAAAGAGTTTGACAGTTCATACAGTCGCAATGAACCAGCCACTTTCCCATTAAACAGAGTGATCGCAGGCTGGACAGAAGGTCTGCAATTAATGAATGTCGGTGCCAAATACCGTTTTTTCATTCCCTCTGAACTTGCTTATGGTCAACGTGGCGCAGGGGCAGATATTGGTCCAAACGAGGCCCTTATTTTTGAAGTTGAACTGCTAAGCTTCTAAGCAATAACCTCCTCTTAGGCATCAATTAAGCCTTGCTTAAGCAAGGCTTTTTTATTTGAAAACATGACAAAATATCAGCTTTTTGCAACAACTCCCAAGGCAATGGAAGACATTCTTGCCAATGAATTAAAACTGCTGGGCGCAGAGAATGTTCAGGCAAAAATGGCTGGCGTGGCTTTTCAAGGCAACCTTGAAATGGCCTATAGAGCATGTCTTTGGTCAAGAACTGCAAATCGTATTTTGCTTCCTTTAAAATCCTTTGAAGTTAACTCAAAAGAAGATCTGTATGAAGCTGTAAAAAAAATCAATTGGTTTGAGCACTTTAAACCCGATGAAACTTTTGCTGTTTCTTTCAGTTCGAAAAATTCTGAAGCAATAAATAATACACACTTCGGAGCATTGGTCGTAAAAGATGCTATCGTTGACCAAATGCGGGCTAAATTTCAAAAACGACCTAATATTGATCTTAATCGCCCCACCATCAAGATCAATGTATATTTAAACAACAACAATGCACAATTAAGCTTGGACCTTTCTGGTGAAAGCTTACACAGACGGGGCTACAGAGCTGCCAATGTACAGGCCCCCATTAAAGAAAACTTAGCGGCTGCGATGCTGTTACGAAGCGACTGGCCTGAAATTGCAAAACGGGGGGGCTCACTTATTGACCCAATGTGTGGCTCTGGTACTTTATTATTAGAAGGGGCTTTAATTGCAGCAGATTATGCACCAGGGTTAATGAGAGACTACTATGGTTTTCTTGGCTGGAAAAAGCATGACGAAGAATGCTGGCAAAAACTTCTCACTGAAGCTGAAGACCGCAAGACAACTGGACTTCAAAACATGCCTATCATTGCAGGTTTTGACCAAAGTCGCCGCACTGTAGCCACTGCGATTCAACACACCGAAAATGCAGGGTTTCAGAATAAAATACATGTAGAAAAAAGAGATATTTCTGATGCAGAGCCAGCAATTAGCTGGAAACCAGGCCTGGTAATCTGCAACCCTCCCTACGGTGAACGGTTAGGAGATGAGGAGAAAACATCTCAACTGTACCTGCAATTTGGCGAAATATTAAAATCCCGCTTCCAAGGCTGGAAAGCTTCACTCATTATTAGTAACCCAGAAATGGGCTTTCGTTTAGGCATTCGCTCACAAAAACCGGTCACGCTTTTCAATGGTGCTTTGGAATGCAAATTATTGCGATTAAATATAGAGGAAAACTCATTCTTCATACCTAAAGCAAAATCACAGCAGGAACGTATAGAACGTGTCACTAAAGAATTAAATTCTGAGACTGACCCTGCACATACTGCTGAAATGTTTGCTAACCGACTGAAAAAAAATCTGAAGAAAATGTCTAAATGGGCAAAACAGAAAAACATCAGCTGTTATCGTCTATATGATGCCGATTTACCTGAATACTCCGTTGCAGTTGATATTTACCAAGGTGATAACCTTTGGGTAAATGTACAAGAGTATGAAGCACCTAAAACCATTGCTGCCCACAAGGCAAATGAACGTCTTGCAGGCATCTTGGCAGAAATACCTCGAATACTTAATATTGATAAGTCACAAGTCTTTCTAAAAATTCGCCGCAAACAAAAAAAAACCGAACAATATGAAAAACAGGCAAATACAGAAAGATTTTATACTATTGAAGAAAATAATTGTAAATTTGCAATCAATTTTGAAGACTATTTAGATACAGGAATATTTCTTGACCACCGCCCTATTCGCCTCAAAATCCAGCAGCAGGCTAAAAACAAGAACTTTTTAAACCTGTTTGCATATACTGCAACGGCCTCTATACATGCAGCCATAGGCGGTGCTCTATCCACTACCAGCATTAATTCATCTAATACTTATTTAGATTGGGCAAAAAAGAATTTTGATTTAAATAATCTAAAAGGCAATGACAGACATATTCGCGCAGACTCTTCAATTTGGCTTGAAGAAGAGCGTAAAAAAGATAACCCATCACAATATGATTTAATTTTTCTAGACCCGCCTACATTTTCAAATTCAAAAAGGATGGATAATGTATTTGATGTCCAGCGGGATCATGCGACCTTAATAAATAATGCCTTAGCTTTATTGACAAGTAGCGGTACATTGTACTTTTCTACCAACTTTAAACGCTTCAAGCTTGATGAAATGGCTATTATCAACGCAAATATTAAAAATATCTCGTCATCCACGATACCGGCAGATTTTTCAAGAAGCCCAAAAATCCATTATTGCTGGAAAATTACCCATAAATGAAAACAGTTCATCTAACCATTAGTGGACGAGTACAAGGCGTTTACTTTAGGGCTTTTACTCAAAAACAGGCTATTAAGCATCAGGTAACAGGTTTTGTTCGCAACAAACCTGATGGCTCTGTTGAAGTTATTGCACGTGCTACCCCTTGTCAACTGGAAGCCTTTATTAGTTGCTGCCATAAGGGGCCTATACTAGCCAGCGTCAAGGATGTGCTCGTCAACAAAAGTATATCAGCAGAAACATTTACTCATTTTGAAATTCGTTAGGAAGAGCTTAATCCATAAATTTACGTTTCAACCAGTAATCAATGCTTACAAAATTTCCAGCTCCAATAAAGAATAATACTAGCAACATTATAAAATAAGTTACAGCAAATTCTACGCCATTGTTAAGAATGACTACACTCCCATTTTCAGTTAACCATTCATAATTACCATTATTCTTCAAAAGCGTCTTTACTATATCTAAACGCTCAATGGCTCCAACCGTTCTTTCTGTTGCAAATATGCCACTGCCTTCTGCAATAGCAAGCCAACCATTTTTCAAATGTACTGTGATAGCGGCAACTAACATAGTAATCATCAGCGGAATAGATATCAAGCGAACTCCAAACCCAACTAATAAAAAAATAGCTCCTAACACCTCAACCAAAGCAACTAGAAAAACCAACAAATAAGGTAAAGGTAAACCAAGTCCCCAGTCTTCATTTCCAAACCAGTCAACTGTATCGGAAAAATTCATAAATTTCTTGCTTCCAGCCATCCAAAAAACTGGAACCAGATATAATCTCAAAAAAAGTGGTGCAATAAAATCAACTACTTTTGCCTTATCACACCAGATAATCAACAAATTGATCAGACCTGGAGCTTTTTCAATAATTGTTGAAATATATTTATTATTCATTGTAAAAACCTGCCTTTTTATTATGATAAACAGAAACCAACTTACATCTTAACAATAATCATGCCCCCAATATTAGCAATATATTAACTGATATTCCAAAGAAAGTTCCCAAAGAATTATTCCAAACCCTTCTTGCAAAAGGCCCAATCAAAATAGAAGGGATCATTTCTCAAGGACATTGCTCCCTCACCGACGAATGGTATGACCAAGTTCAAGATGAGTGGATAATTATAATTGAAGGAAAAGCAAAATTAATATTCGAAAACAATTCATTTCCTATTTTTTAAGGCCTGGCGACTATCTTATAAGTACCCATGAAAAATGATTTTAACGAAAAAGTGAGATAATAAACAATTATTTGCCATCATAAATTCAAGTGATTTACGTAAAGCCATTAACTACAGAAGAAACTATTACATTAAATGAGATGCATAAAAACCATCCGTTGCATATGAGTAGAAAAAGAGCCCATTCCATTTTTTTAAGCCATCAGGGAATGTCAGTTCCCATGATTTATTCAATTTACTCAGTGTCTCGTCAGACAGTTTCCACTTGGTTCACTAAATGGGAAACTTTAGGCATTTGCGGTTTAGTTGATAATTCAGGGAGAGGACGCCCAAGTCTTTTGAGTGATGAGCAAAAAAGTGCTGTGATCAGGCAAGTGAAGAAATATCCGCGATCGTTAAAGGCCGTATTATCAAATCTTAGCAGTGAGCTAGGTTTTACCATGAGTATTGATACGCTGAAGAACATATGCAAACAAGCAGGGCTTGTATGGAAACGCGTTAGAAAATCATTGCGAAAAAAACGTAATCAAGATGACTTTGACGTGTCAAAAGAAGAATTGAAACTGTTAATACAACAGCATAAAGACAATGAAATCGATTTATGCTATTTCGATGAGTCAGGCTTTACATTAGAGCCTTGCGTTCCCTATGCATGGCAGCCAGTCGGAAAAACCATCGAAATACCCAGCTCAAAAAGTAAACGGCTTAATGTTTTAGGATTTGTTAATAGGGATTGTAAGTTCAATTCTTTTGTTTTTGAAGGGTCGATTAACAGCTCTTGTGTTGTCGCGTGTATTGATGCATTTTCGCATCAGATCAAAATCCCAACAACGCTTGAGATTGATAATGCATCAACTCATACAAGCCATGAGTTTAACAATAATCTTAAAGCGTGGACAGAAAGAGGCCTGACTATTTATCGTATACCTCCCTATTCGCCCGAGTTAAATATTATTGAGATTATATGGCGAAAAATAAAATACGAGTGGCTTCCTTTTTCAGCCTATGAGTCTTATCATTCGCTTGAACAGGAATTATTTCAGGTGCTTTCTAATATTGGAAAAAATCACAAGGTGGTATTTTCTTAAAACGTTAAATTAATTTTACTTGGATACTTATTTCCTTCGCATACAAAACATCGCGTATACTGGGCAGATCCAGAGATAAAACCTATTTGGTTAGCCCTCCATATTTACCCATCCCCAGCCAAAAGAATTCACGCCTGACTTTTCAAAAAAGCATTTTAAAATTCAATACCTAACCTGACTATGACTCTGCCGCTGGCTATCATCCTAAAAAAATCAGTTGAATATAGAGTTATAATCCCAAGTACCTAAATCACCTGAGCCGAGCCATGGTATTACCTCCAAAAACCACTCACCCAGAGGGTGACAAAGAAATCGCCTTTCCCAA
>JALSLW010000100.1 GCA_026988155.1 Methylomonas sp.
CTTCGGCTTTCTTTTGTCCGTTCTCGAACCACTCGATTTCTAAGCCATCAAACTGATTTTCTAAATAACGTATTTCCTGAGCTTTTTTGCCATCTTCATGCCAATAGCTCCAGGTTCCGTGGCCCAAGCCATTGTTAAAGGTTTCCTGATGCTTTTTCTGGCCATTGCAATAAAAGGCAACGCCAGAACCACTATAAGGTTTGCCCTCGTGACACATTAGATTATTTATTTTCTGTAATTTACTGTAATCTACCACCTTTACCACTACTTTATTACCGCATTCTGTACAAAAGTTTGCATTTGCAAGTAATTGATTTCCACAGTTGCAACAAAACATATCAATTCCCTCTACATATTCAAGGTAGTATCAGTATAATTCAACACTTTAATGATGGATACAAAAAGAGGACAAGATTTTGCCAAAAGCCAGTGATTTAAAACAGGGGTCTGCAATAGAAATTAACGGCGAGCCCTATGCAGTTAAAAAAATTGAAGTAAGAAACCCCACCTCCAGAGGTGCATCTACTTTGTATAAAATCCGTTTTGCTCATATGAAAACCAAGCAAAAACTGGATGAAAGCTACAAAGGTGATGATTTTCTTAAAGAAGCTGACTGTGCTAGATTAATGGTGCAATATTCATATCAGGATGGCGAAAGCTATACCTTCATGAACCTTGAAAGCTATGAGCAATACACACTTAATGCCGAAGATCTTGAAGGGCAGATCCATTACCTCACCGAAGGTTTAGAAGGCATTGTCATTTTACTGTTAGATGATGCGCCCTTAGGTATTGAGCTGCCTACTACGGTTAGCCTGGAAATTGTCGAAACGCCACCTGCCATGAAGGGGGCAAGTGCAACAAACCGTACTAAACCGGCACAGTTGACAACAGGTCTAGAGGTTCAGGTTCCTGAGTATATTGAAACGGGCGAAACCATCAAGGTAAATACTGATACTGGCAAATACATGTCCAGAGCATAATTAGCTTTTATCATTCCCATGTTTTGTGCCTGCCGTTAAGTTATTAAAAAATATAAACATGTAGGCTGAGGTGAATCTCAAGCGCAACCTCGGCATTATGAGAAAATTTGGGATTAAGTACCCAAGTAAAATTAGTTTAACTCAGGTACTTATACTTCCATCCCAGCCTACATTTATTGTTTTTTTAACCCAAAGGGAATAGACCGCGAGTTAGAACATTATCTCTATGATTAAAAAATAAAACCCAACCATGTCAGAAAATATTTTAAGCATTCATCATTCCAGCGTTCTAGTTGCAGATACTCAGGCTTCACTTAAATTTTACTGTGATATTTTGGGTTTAAAACAGCTTGAGCGTCCAAACTTCCCTTATGCCGGTGCGTGGCTAGATCTGGGATTACAGCAAGTACATCTAATAGAATTGCCCAACCCTGATCCAACAACAGGCCGCCCCGAACACGGCGGCAAAGATCGCCATATTGCTTTTCATGTGCTGAATCTTGATTTAGTCAAACAGTCTTTAGATAAAGGCGGCATAGCCTATACTTTAAGCGCATCGGGACGAAAAGCTCTGTTTTGCCGTGATCTTGATGGCAATGCCTTAGAATTTATTGAAAAGCCTGCTTGAACCGAGCCTTTCCTTTTATAAAAAACTATTTAATGACTGCCCCACTCATCCCAAGCCATTATCAAATACAGCCACTCAGCAATGGCCGGCTAGAACTCCAGCTGGGTGGGGACTGGGTTATAGGTAATGCTATACCCAGTTTGAATGAGGTCAAGAAATCACTCTATCAGTATCAAAACATCAGCTATATTGTTATTAATAGCCACTCACTCGGCAACTGGGATAGCCGATTAGTATCTTTTGTTTTACGGCTGACAGAAGTTCTCAGTAAAGACAATATTTCACTGGACATTACAGACCTGCCTTCGGGCATCCAAAGTCTTATTCGGCTGGCAACAACTGTTTCGGCACGAAAGGATACTCACAAAAAGAAGACCCAGCCTTCTTTTGCAACACAATTAGGTCAGAAGGCGATCAGCTCAATGGCCGAAGTGCAAAAGTTCACTACTTTTATTGGTGAAGTCTACTTAAGTATGGCCAGGTTTATCCAGGGAAAGGCCCGCTTTAGAAATCAGGATTTTTGGCAAGTCGTTCAGGAGTGCGGCCCTAGTGCATTGCCTATCATCACCCTGATTAGCCTGTTGATGGGCTTAATTTTAGCATTTATGGGGGCTATTCAGCTGCGCCTTTTTGGTGCCGATATATATGTTGCCAACCTGGTCGCCATTGGCATGACCAGGGAAATGGGTGCAATGATGACGGCCATCATTATGGCTGGACGTACTGGTGCCTCATTCGCAGCAAAGCTCGGCACCATGCAGGTGAATGAAGAAATCAATGCATTTAAGACTATGGGCATTGCTGCCATGGATTTTCTGATACTGCCCAGAATTCTTGCACTGACATTAATGATGCCGCTACTGACCATATACTCTGATGTCATCGGTATACTGGGCGGTCTATTGATTGGAATTGGAGTGATGGATATTTCTGTGGTTGAATATTATCTGCAAACCCAGCAGTCGATTACTTTAGTTGACTGGTCTACGGGCATTTTTAAAAGTAGCGTATATGGTTTACTGATTGCTATCATTGGCTGCATGAGCGGTATACAATGTGGCCGTAGCGCTTCTGCAGTTGGTATTGCGACGACTACTGCCGTAGTCAGAAGCATTGTCATCATCATTGTTGCTGATGCCATTTTTACCTTATTATTTGAAAGTCTCGGTATCTGATTTTATGGCACAAAAAGCACATATCACGGTTAATGACCTGACCATGGCCTATGGCGACTTTGTTATCCAGCAGAATTTGAGCTTTACTGTCAATAAAGAAGATATTTTTATCATCATGGGCGGAAGCGGCTGTGGTAAAAGCACCTTGCTTCGCCTTTTAGTCGGTTTAAAACAGCCTAAAAATGGATCGGTTTTCTATCAAAACACCAATTTTTGGCAAGCCAATGAACAGCAGCGCAATGAAATTATGCGCAAAAATGGTATTCTCTATCAAAGCGGTGCCTTATGGAGCTCTATGACGTTAGCAGAAAATATCGCCCTGCCTTTAGCTGAATACACTGATTTAAGCACAGTCGAAATTAGTGAGCTGGTTTCATTAAAACTTGCACTAGTGGGGTTATCAGGATTTGAAGACTATTTCCCTTCTGAAATCAGTGGCGGGATGCAAAAACGGGCAGGTCTGGCAAGAGCCATTGCCCTGGATCCCGATATTCTGTTTTTTGATGAACCATCTGCCGGACTGGACCCAGTCAGTGCAAAACTGCTGGATGATTTGATTTTAGAATTACGTGATAGCCTGGGGGCAACAATAATCATTGTCACCCATGAATTAGCCAGCATTTTCGCCATTGGCAATAATTCTATTTTTCTTGATGCAGATTCTAAAACTATGATCGCGGTCGGTGATCCAAATATCTTACTGCAGGAAAGTAAAGACCCCAAAGTCCGTCAATTCCTTACCCGTGGTAAAACGTATTTATCAGAGCAGTATTCATGAACAATAAAACAAACCCAACAGCAATAGGCACTTTTATTATCGGTGCCCTGTGCATTGTAATCATCAGCATTTTTGTTTTTAGCAGTGAATCCTGGTTCAGTAAAAACCACCGCTTTATTGTTGTGTTTACTGAATCAATAAATGGCCTTAATGTGGGGGCACCCGTTAAGCTTTATGGAGTACAAATTGGGCATGTTACCGAAATCAATGTTGAGCGGGACTTGCAGCATAATATGACCTTAATCCCTGTAATCTTCGAAGTTAATCAGGAAAAAATCGCCAGTTATATTGATACACGAAAAAAAGACTGGGACAATTCAGAAGTCGATAAATTAATTAATTCAGGTCTTCGCTTACAATTGCAATTAGGCAGTCTATTAACCGGCCAATTATTTATTGAGGCTCTTTTTTTACCGGATACTGAAGAAAAATTTTATGGCCATAAAACCAGTCTTAAAGAAATCCCCTCTATCCCATCTAAAAGTGATGAAATTCAGAAAGCACTGAGAAATGTTCTTGAAGGTACAAAAACCATTGATTTAACAGAGCTATTTACCGACCTGCAGAAAACCATAAATAACATTGAAAAAATAACAGGCTCAAAACAGACTGAAAGTACCCTGACTGCACTCAATAGCAGCATGCTAGATTTACAGCAGGTTCTAAGCACTCTAAATCATGATATAGGGCCTCTGAGTCAAAACCTGAATAAAACAATAAAACGGGCAGATAGCTTATTATTAACTCTAGACAGCAACGCAAAACCCTTGCTAAAAGATAGTCGCCAAATCGTTTCGGCAGGAAAAAATGCTTTGCAGACAGCCAATTCAACGTTAAATGATGTTAAATCATTAGTCAATAATAATTCGCCAATAATCCAGGGCATACAGAATACTATGGAGCAATTGACACGCGCAGCCAGGTCAACCCGTTCCTTGGTGGACTATCTGGAGCGCCACCCCAATGCTTTGATTTTTGGCAAAGATTCGGAAATAGAAGAGAGATAGCCATGACCTTTAAAAAAATATTTTTATCTATCAGCTTACCTTTCCTTCTAGTCGCCTGTTCTACCCCATCGACTTATTTTTATCTATTAAAGGCGATAGAACCAGAAAATATTCAGCTGAAGAAATTCCAATCTGAGCCTATAATAGTTTTAGTCAATCCAATAAAATTTCCAGAATATTTAGACCGTCCACAAATAATTGTAAGAGACAATGATTACAAATTTAAATTAAGTAAAAACCACCGCTGGGCCGAACCTTTAAAAAATGAATTTACCCGTGTTTTTACTAAAAACCTCAATAGCCGGATAGCACCTGACCATGCGGTCATGTATTCCGAATTAAATGGAGCTAAGGCGACTATTAATTTATCTATTGAAGTATTGAGACTTGATGTTAATACTGAGGACCAGGCAATTCTATCAGTCAACTGGGCTTACTGGACAGAAAAAAATGCTGAAAAGACAATAAGGCTCTCTGGCGAATATGATGTTCCTGTTAAAGATAAAAATTATCAATCAAGAACAGAGGCTCAAAGCAAGGCTATTGCTATTTTTACTGATTATGTTGCTAAAACCATTAGACCTTTGCCAAATGGACATTAATCCTAAAGATAGAAGAGCCAGTCATTTTTACCTATAAGGGGGGGGGAATGTACATTTTATTCTTGGCTATGGTCAGACATGTGTTTAAGCCTGACCATCAGGATCTGAAGCCCCCTTTATAAAGTTATCTTTCCGATAAAAAGAATGCTTACATCCACTCATCCAGATGATAGCTCTGATGCAGTGCTGGAATTTCCACCCGTGTATTTTGCAATTCCTTTGCAAACAGGGGCATAACATCTTTGTCGCCATGTACTAAAAAAGTGGTTTTAGGCTGTCCAGTACTCTTATGCCAGGCCAACAGTTCTGCCTGGTCAGCGTGGGCAGAAAATCCGCCAATGGTTAAAATGGATGCATTTACCGGAATTTCTTCACCGAATATTTTCACCTGTTTTGCTCCATCTACAATCCTACGCGCCAATGTGCCATAAGCGGCATACCCGACAAAAACAATGGTATTGTTTCGCCCCCAAAGATTATGTTTAAGATGGTGCTTGATACGGCCACCCGTACACATTCCAGAACCGGCAATGATTACCGCGCCCCCTGCAACATTATTGATTGCCATTGATTCCGCAGTTTCTCGGGTAAATCGCACTCCAGAAAACATAAAAGGGTCAGTTCCGGATTTGAAAACCTCACAGGTTTCTTTGTCAAAGCATTCAGGGTGACGCTGAAAAATTTGAGTAGCAGAGATTGCCATAGGCGAATCCAGAAACACAGGAAGATAATGTGGCAGCAACCCTTGGTCTATTCCTTCTCTTAAATAGTAAAGCAGTTCCTGTGCCCGTTCTAAGGCAAAGCTTGGAATAATAATATTGCCTCCCTTGGCAATAGTTGCATTAATCGTTTGATAAAACTCCTCCAGCGTCGGTTCTAGCATTTTATGCAAGCGATCACCATAGGTTGTCTCCATAACCACAACGTCAGCATTTGGCGGCGGTGTAGGATCTCTGAGAATAGCTCGGTGACTGTAGCCCAAATCACCGGAAAATAGAATTTTTCGCGGCTGCCCCTTATGCTCAACTTCCAGCACAATAGACGCTGAGCCTAAAATATGTCCTGCATCAATAAAAGTAGCCTGAATACCGCCATTGATTGCTAATGGCTGATTATATTTTGCTTTGCGGCCAAAACAATCAAAGCTATTCAGTACATCAACCGTATTATAAAGAGGCTCAACTGTGTCTTTTTTATTTCCATGCCTCAATGCTTTTTTTGTTTTATAACGCGCTTCACTTTCTTGCAGGCTAGCTGAATCTAGCAGAACCAGACGTGCTAATTCATGGGATGCTGATGTGGTAATTATTTCACCGGTAAACCCACGCTTGACCAGTAATGGAATACGTCCGCAATGGTCTAAGTGCGCATGGGTCAATAGCAAATAATCGATACTGGCAGGGTCAAAGCCAAATGGCTTTGCATTTTCTTCATCCATATCCCGGCCACCCTGATAAAGACCACAGTCTATTAGGATTTTTTTGCCGCCAGCCTCAAATAAATGGCAAGAGCCTGTTACGTTTTGATCTGCGCCGTGAAATTCAAGTTTCATTAGTTATTCTCCTTTGGAACGCGGATTTAATAACTTCCGAAAGTTTGGCAAACAGTTTTCACTTCACAGGAGTGCCAATAAAATGGGGGGCATAGCAGGCTACGCAACGATTTTATTGGTGCTTCTGCGGAGGCAAAAGGCAAGTCAAAATCTAGAAATCATTAAATCCTCGCTCCCTAATAAGGTGCAGGAATCAAATAGCATCCTTACGCCTAAATATTAAAAAATACAGCTTCTAAAAACATTTCCTATCAGAAGTCATCCTACCATTTACCATTACTATATACAGGTTATTTTCAACATAAATTATGATTAAGCAAATCACAAGCTACCGATTCTCTTCTTCAGGATTTTCATGCGCTTCATGGTAAAATCTTGTTAATATTAAATATCTGCCCACCATATTTACTTTCAAGCATACCTTTATGAAAAAAAGAGCAGTATTACTTGCTAATTTAGGTTCTCCGGATACACCTCAAACAGAAGATGTTAGAAAATATCTTGAGCAATTTCTGCTAGACCCCTATGTGATTCAGCTGCCTTGGCTATTGAGAAAACTGATTGTCAATCTGTTTGTACTGCCTTCAAGACCTCAAACTTCTGCTAAGGCATACCAAAGCATCTGGACTAAAGACGGTTCACCGCTGATTACATTATCTGAACAATTAAACCAGGCTTTACAGACTCAGGTTAATTTTCCTATTGCTATAGCAATGCGATACGGAAACCCTAGCATAGAAAGTCAGCTATTGAATTTAACTAAGAACCCAGATGTTTCCGAACTTCTATTTATTCCCCTATACCCGCATTATGCCGAAAGTACTGTTACCACATCGGTAATGGAAGCAAAACGAGTCATTAAAAAGCATAAGCTTAAAGTTTCTCTGACTGTATTTGAACCCTTCTATAAAAATGCAGGCTACATTACCGCTTTAGTGAACAGTGCTCTGCCTTATCTGCAGAAAGAATATGATCATCTGGTTTTCAGCTATCACGGTTTGCCTGAACTGCATATAACCAAGCTTGATAAATCAAAAAAGCATTGTCTAAAAAGCAATGTCTGCTGCTATCTGCCAAATGATGCGCATAAAACCTGCTATCGCCATCAAGTTTTTCAAACCATGCATCTATTCGCTAGACAGGCCGGGCTATCAGCAAAAAAATATTCCGCATCCTTTCAATCCCGCCTTGGCCGTGCAAAATGGCTTGGACCTAATACTGAAGACCATCTACGCCAGCTTGCTAAAAACGGGGCTAAAAACGTATTGGTAATCTGTCCCTCCTTTGTCACCGACTGCCTGGAAACATTGGAGGAAATTGAAATTCGCGGGAAGGAGGTTTTTATTGAAGCAGGTGGCGAATCACTCACTTTGATTCCTTGCTTAAATGATAATCCGGAGTGGGTTAAGGTGCTGGCATCCTGGTGTAAAGAACCAAAATTTGACAGTGCTAACATACCACAGTAAAGCTATTCCTGGGGCACACTTGAATTTTAAGGATTTACTCATGCTAATTACAGAGTTATCTGTAGGCAAAAAAGGCAAAGAATAGCTTGAAGATAATGGCCGTAGTCCTTATCGAGAGCTATTCTGCAGAATTTTTTGCCCAGATTTTTCACAAAACCCGTGAAGCGAAATACACTCACCCATCTGATGAATAGTGAAAAACTGGATTAAACAGTTTATTTAATAAGTTACAGCTAAACTAAGCGTTCAACTGATTTATTTAGGATTAACGAACGCAGAGCATCATAATTCTATTCAGCAGCATGTGTGACTACCATGCAAAACATCACGTCCATTACTTTAAGTGATAGCAATTGTAGGCAGGAGTAACAATTACTAAGAAAAGTCTAATCAATCGGCAGCATCTGCAAATTAGCCCGCATTTCATTTGCATACCTAAAGCCAACCGCCGGTATTAATTTTCTATCAACCGTCGCCAAGTGCAATGCCGTCATCATGGATGCTTTTTGAAAATTAGCTGTTTTCTTTGTCAATATAGAGAGCAGATAAAGTGCATTGTCTTCACTGAGTTCCTGATTATCAATCATTTCCTGGACTTTCCTAGTCACTTTTAAAAAAGCAATAATTCTCTTTTTTCGACTTAAAAAACCGATAGAAGGCACGCTGTTAGCAAGTGTTTCATAAGCAGCTAAGGATTTATCCGCTTCATCCATTTATTTTTCCCCTTTAATTTATTCTCTGTTTAAATGCTTCATATATCATAATGCCTGCCGCCACCGATACATTTAAACTTTCTACCTGTCCAACCATAGGAATTTTTACCAGAAAATCACATTGTTCCTGTGTTAATCGTCTCATCCCAGTACCTTCTGCTCCCATCACTAAAGCCAAAGGCAAATTTAAGTCAGTACTAAAAACTGACTGTTCGGTATCTCCTGTAGCTCCTACAATCCAAATATTTTTATCTTTAAGCCAGCGCAGCGTTCTAGCCAAATTTGTTACTTGATAAACAGGAACTGTTTCTGCAGCTCCACTGGCTACTTTACATACGGCAGAAGTAATGCCTGCTGAATTATCCTTGGTGATAATAATGCCATGAACGCCTGCCGCATCAGCAGAACGCAAGCATGCACCTAAATTATGCGGATCTTGTACCTGGTCCAGAACTAAAAACAGCGGCATATCAGTCATCGTATTAACAATATGCTTTAGCTCTTCTTCCGAATGAACACCGGGCAGTTCGATTTCCGCAACAATGCCCTGATGGTTCTTGCTATCCGTCAATTTATCCAGCCGTTTTCTATCGGATTTTTCTACCTTAAGGTTTAGGCCTTTTAACTGCTTAAGCAAAGGAAGCAGTCGCTTATCTTGCCGTTGACTGTCAACCCAGACATGCTGTATTTTATTGGCGGAAAAATCCAAAGCAGCCTGAACAGCATGAATACCAAATATCTTTGTTACATTCATGTTTTTTGGCTGTTCTTTTTAGCTGTTTTCTTAGCTTTTACAGGCCTTCTTTTCTCTGTTTTTTTATTGCTGCCCTTAGATTTTGCTTTAGACCTAGAGAATTTAGATTTTTTCTTATCAGTTTCTTTATATTTCTTACCTGATACTTTTTTCGATTTTCCTGATCGAGGTACGCCTAACAGGTCAAAATCAATTTTCTTTTCATCTAAATCAACCCTAGCCACCTTAACGCTAACCTTATCACCTAAACGAAAGCTAATGCCTGTCCGTTCACCTTTTAACTGGTGAGTTTTTGCATCAAAATGAAAATAGTCCTGAGGCAAATTGGTGATATGAACCAAACCTTCGACAAAAATATTTTGCAGCTCTACAAAAAAACCAAAACCAGTAACAGCAGTAATAATCCCTTTAAACTCCTCACCCACTTTATCCATCATATATTCACATTTCAGCCAGCTCACTACATCTCTGGTTGCTTCATCTGCCCTGCGCTCATTGGCAGAACAGTGTTCTCCCAATATCACCATATCAGGCAATCCATAGAAAAAACTATTTGCCGGTTTATTAAGCAGACAATGCTTTATCGCTCTATGCACGAGCAAGTCAGGGTAGCGCCTGATCGGTGAGGTAAAATGGGCGTAGGCATCTAAAGCCAAACCGAAATGGCCTTTTATTTCAGGGCTATATACCGCCTGAGACATTGAACGCAGCAATACAGTCTGAATTAAATGGGCATCCGCCCTACCCTGTACTGAATTCAGCAAGTGCATATAGTCTAAAGGGGTTGGCTTATCTCCGCCGCCTAAAACTAGACCCAATTCATTTAAAAAGCTTTTAAGGTTTAGCAGCTTTTCAGTCCCCGGCCCTTCATGCACCCGCAGCAAATGGGGCATTTTTTTACGTATCAGAAAACGTGCCGCGGCCATATTGGCCGTAATCATAAATTCTTCGATTAATTTATGGGCGTCATTTCGCTGTGTCGGAACGATTTTCTCTATTTTTCTATCTTCAGCAAAAATAATCTGAGTCTCTTGAGTATCAAAATCCATTGCACCACGCAGCTCACGCTGTTTACGCATAACTTTATATAGACTATACAGCTCCTCCAGCTGAGGCACTAAACTGGCATATTTCTTTGCCAGCATCTTATTGCCATTGACCAGGATTTTTGCGACATTAGTGTAAGTTAACCGTGCATGAGAGCGCATCACTGCATTAAAGAATCCAGACCGAATCACCTTGCCTTCATGGCTAATAAACAGCTCACAAACCATACACAAACGATCGACCTCTGGATTAAGAGAACACAGGCCGTTAGATAAAATCTCCGGGAGCATGGGAATAACTTGCTCAGGAAAATAAACTGAAGTGCTTCTGTTTTTTGCTTCTGCATCCAATGCCGTATTTACTTGCACATAATGAGAAACATCGGCAATGGCAACTAAAAGCTTCCAGCCTTTGGGTGTTTTTTTACAATAAACCGCATCATCAAAATCACGGGCATCTTCACCGTCAATAGTGACTAATGGCAGGTTTCTAATATCCCTTCGATCTGCTTTAGCCTCTTCAGGTACCTCTTTGCTTAAATGCTTTGTTTCTTGCAACAGATCAGCAGGCCACTGAAAAGGCAAATCATGCGAACGCAAGGCCATATCAATTTCCATACCAGGCGCCATATGTTTGCCCAATATTTCAACGATTCGTCCAATAGGCTGCCGATGGTTGCTTGGGTACTGAATAATTTCAGCAACAACAATTTCACCTTTTTTTGCCTTGCCCACTTCATCCTTGGGTATCGAAATATCCTGAGTTATTTTGTTATTATCCGGTACAACAAAAAACAGGCCTTTTTCCTTAATTAAGCGGCCTACAACTTGAGCTGTATTGCGCTCCAATACCTCAACAACAGCCCCTTCCCTACGCCCTTTTCTATCAAAACCTGCAACACGCACCACCGCACGGTCATTATGCATCAATGATTTCATTTCTCTAGGCGATAAAAACAGATCGGCCGAGCCATCATCAGGCTTTATAAATCCAAAGCCATCGGCATGCCCCAGAATTCTGCCCGCAATTAAATCTTTACTATTAACCAGACAATATTTTTGTCTGCGATTGAATAGCAGCTGACCATCTCTTTCCATCGCACGCAAACGGCGACGCAGTGCTTCCAGGTTATCTGCCGATTCAAGTCCGAACTGCCGGGCTATCTGCTGTCGCCGCAACGGTTCACCTGCTTCTTCAATCAATTGAAGAATAAGCTCCCGACTTGGAATAGGGTTCTCATATTTTTCAGCTTCACGCTGGGCATAAGGATCTATTATTGGAGTTTTTGTGTTTTCTTGATCAGAATCCGAAACCATTTGTTTTCTTGATATAATTTTAAAATGTTGCAATAAGCCATCATAACTTATTAAATTCTTTATTAATAGGCTGAAACTCAGCTGGAGAATGAAGCTTGGGCCTTGAGTGTCCAAAAAGGTTCAAGAACCTGTATTGAAGTAAGGAATCGCTGATAATCAACAGGTTTTAATATATAGCCTGCGATACCCTGTTCAAAGCTATCATCAACATCCTGCTGTTCCTTTGATGAAGTCAGCATAATAACGGGAATATTTTTAAATTCAGCATGCTGTTTTAAATGCGTTAAAAACTCATGCCCATTCATTTTAGGCATATTGATATCTAACAAAATAACGCAAGGCAATCCCTGGCCAGGGGATTTCAGATAATGCAGAGCTTCTTCGCCATCATACGTAGCTATCAGCGCATTTAAGACCCCAAGCTCTTTAAAACCGCGCTTAACCGTCATAATATCGACTTGGTCATCTTCTATCAATAAAATAGGCTGTATATTATTCATCTTTCCTAAATACCCTCAGGGGCAGCCCCTTATGACTGCCCTTTATACTAAATAAATGTCCATAGTTTACAGGGCAGCCACGGGCAGACAGCCTAAGAATAAGCAATATTGGAAAATGATGCTCCCAATAACGCTACTCTCACCCATCTTCCTGCTCTTTGGGAATGGTAAAAATAAAAGAACTCCCTTCACCCTCTTCCGACTCAATCCAGATTTTTCCGCCCCAGTGAGCAACCATTTTTTCAATTAAACTTAAACCTATACCTGTACTTTCAGCCTGATCTTTAGGCTTTAAAGTTTGGAATAAATGAAAAATTTTTTCCTGATATTTTTTAGCAATGCCCGGGCCATTATCTTTAATTGATATTTGCCAGCAATCATCTTGTGTCATGCAGCTTATTTCAATAATTCCCCTGTCTTTATCATTATATTTTATAGCATTATCAATTAAATTTTGAAAAACCTGATAAAACCTGAGCTTTTCTCCCTTTACAATAGGAAACGGTGTCAAAACTTTCAGCTCTATGTGATCCGGTGGCGCAATCAAATGAATGACATCTTTTATTAACGCAATAAGATCCACCTTTTCGGCATCTTCTTTAATTCTGCCAATTCGAGAATACTGCAATATTCCATCTATCATTTCATGCATCCGTTTTGCTCGACTGCCTATCAAGGCAATTTGTTCTCTGCCTTGCCGATCAAATGAGGAAGCATAATCCTCGGCCACCCAACCTGCCAATTGATTAATTGCGCGTAAAGGGGCTTTTAAATCATGCGAGACCACGTAGGCAAAGTTTTTTAGCTCTTCATTCACTCTGTTTAAAGTAGCTGTTCTTTCTTCAACACGCTGCTCAAGGTTTATATTTAACGATTCAATCTCCCGCTGATTTTGCTGCATATCCCTTATCAGCTTGGTATTTTGCAAAGCCACGGCTGCTTGCGCAGTCAACAATTTTGTCAGCTCAACCTGTTCATGAGTAAAAACGGATGCCATTAATTTATTTTCTAAATACAGCACGCCTAAAACATCCTGCTTTAAGACTAAAGGAATACAAAAAATGGATTTTAACCGCTGTTCCTGTACAGTTTCATCTGTACTAAAATCACTCTCTTCACTAGCATTTTTTATCACCAGCATTTTTGCTGTACGAAATACATAATTTGCGATGGCCATGCTTAGAGTTTCTGTAGCTATTTTTTTATTATTCTTTATTTTAACTTTAACAAAGTCATGTTTATCCCCCCTAGCCACAACGTCTAACTGCTGTCTATTTGCTATTAGCAAGTAAGCTGTTTTTGCACCCAGTCTTTCCATTACTGCCTGTAAAATAGTACTTAACAATAAGTTAAAATCCTGCTGACGGATAATATTCTGTGTAGCATCCAGTAAATAATTTACGTCCAATATTTCTGACAGTGGCCGCTCAGTTAATGCCTTTTTTTTAGTAATAGTTAAAGAATACTGTTCACATAGTTTTTTTTCTTTAACATGAGCGTTGCATGTCCGATACAGAGCGGCTGCCCTGGTCAGGTGGTAATTAGCGTGTTCATGTTGCTGTTCGATATATACTTGGCCCAGCCTTTCATTGATAAAAGCCTCCAACAGAATAAACCTATTCTTGATTGCCAAATCAATTGCGTCAAAAGCATAGCGGCGAAAATTGCTAAAATCCTGCTGATGAATGCTATTTTCCATTTTCATCAGCAAGAAATATGGCTTTAAAATGGGACCGAAGTTTGACCATGTTTTAACCAGTTTTAAACAGCCCTTTAATTCCGGTTTTTCTTCATCTGATATATCTTGGTGCAGCCTCAATCTACTTACAAACCAAAAAACATACCACAGCCTATTAAGAATATTATCACTTAACCCCCGCAAATAAGGCTTTGCTAACGTCAGTGCCTGCGCCGATTCTACATATTTTCCCAGATAATATTGACTAATGCCTTTAAGGGTAAAATAGCCGCCAATAGAAACAACATGCTTATCCTGCTCCCAAAGAGCTAACTTTTCAGTCATCTGTGCTGAGCTATAGCTTGCAACTCCAGTCAGCATTAAATCAGACCATCCGGCAATAGCGCTTTGTGCTAAGCCCAGAGAAAGAGACAGGTTAAATTTTTTTGAAAACTGACAGCATTCCTCTGCAACATTTGCAGCCTGCTTTAGATCTTGTCCCTGATTAATTAAATGCCAGATATAAGGCCCATACGACAGACCGGCATTATATAAATCGCCGCAATTTTTACCGCGATAAATGTTTTTCTGGCACTGCTCAATAATATATTCAGAATTTCGGCGATTATGCATATTGGTCCATAAAATGCCATTAATGCCTTTTGTCGCGCCAAAAGTATCAGGGTAGCGATCAGATAGAGCCAGCCCTAAATCTTCATAGTTAAAGGACATTTCATACTGTCCTTGACGCTGCAAATATAAACCGACCATAGAAAAACCATAAATGACAGTTTCATCAACGCCGCCAGCCAAACAGTTCTGAGTTGATTGTATAGCTGCTAAATAGAGCTGTGGCACCATCCCTGCTAGATAATAATCTGGAATCAACTCACTGTATATTCCAGTTTCAATTTTAGTTGCCCTATTGCCTGTTGGCACAATCTTCAATATCTGCTGCCAGATATTATTATCGTCGCCATGAATCTGTTCAATAATTTCTGCTGATTTTTTTAATGCCAGTGTGTCATCTGCAGGAATCTGACGGTTGAAAAAACTTAAGCCCTGATTGCCCAGTTCAATTGCCTGCTTAAACCTGCCCATGGAAGATAACCCGGTAGTCTGTTCATATAGACAGTCAACTCTGTCTAAATCACTTTTTGATTCTTTAATAAGCGTTTGCAGGATTTCTTCAGATGCTGGCTGATTGCCTAACGCCATTTCAGTACGGGCTAAGTATTTATGCAATGAAAATAAAAACTCATAGTCAATGTCCCATGAGGGTTCCGGAAATAGCAATAAACTTTGATGAAAAAAGAAATTTGCATTATCCATTGCCAGTGCTTGCATGGCAGCCTTGCCAGCATAGAAGTTAAATTCAGCTTCCTGTTTTTTTGATTCTGCGGTCTGCAATGGGTCTCTGCCCAGCAGCAAATGTTCCACAATTGAAAACAGATTAGGCAACTGTTCAACATTGCTGTTTTCTGCAATAGCATTGATTAATGCTCTGGCTATTTTTTTATGAGTACGCCGTTTTTCCAAGTCATCGAGAAAACTTTCAGCAGCGGCCTGCACCTGATCATGAAAAAAGAATATTTGTTCTTTTTCATGCATTAAAATGTTATCGGCAAAAGCATCGCTTAAACTCTGCAATAAAACAGGCGGCGATGTGTTCACCACTAAGGCTAGTTCTTTAGTATCGAAACTGGCTCCCAAACAGGCAGAAATGCCTAAAAGCTCGCGTATTTTGCTACTCTGTTTGGCAATTTTATCTTTAAATAGATCCAATGCTGTTTCTGGAATATTAGTATGTCTCAACTGTTTATCATCCCAAGACCAGGCGCCATCTTTTGCTAAATGAAGATGCTTATAGCTATGCAGCCAACGCAAGCTTTCATTTACGAATAATGGATTTCCTGCAGATGTTTGATAAATAACATCTGACAGCTGTATGGTTCGGCTTGGATAGGTATTTAATATATAGGCAGTCATCTCATTGACATCAGATGGCTGCAGTGCCTTTAATCTAATTTCAACTAAAGAGTTATGAGACTGAGCCCTTATTCTGTCAATCAGAAATGTAAGCCGATGTGAAGCATCAACTTCATTATGTCTATAGGCTCCAATCCAGTACAAATAGGGGTAATCCAATGCGTTGTCAAACAGTCGCTGCAATAGATCAAATGTTGCATCATCACACCACTGCAAGTCATCAATAAACAGTGTTAATGGATGCTCCTTGCTAGCCAGGCAGGCAATAAATTTCCCCGCCACATCATTAAACCGGTTACGTGCCTCAATAGGCGGCAATTCTACCGCTTCAGGCTGCTTGCCTATGATCAGCTCCAGTTCAGGCACTAAATCTGTCATTAATTTCCCATGCTCCCCTAATTGCTGTGAAATTCTCTGCTGCCAATATTCAACTCGCTGAATATCTTCCGTCAAAAAGACTCTAACGAGATTTGTTAGTGCCTGAATAAGTGTACTATAGGGAATATGCTTTTTAAACTGATCAAATTTACCCGATACAAAATAACCCTGATGTTTAACAATGGGCAATTGCAACTCTTGAATCAATCGGGTTTTTCCTATGCCAGACAACCCTGAAATAAGTACAGAACGGAATAAACCCGTACAGGATTTTTGGTGTTCATCCAATAATTGTTTTTTCTCCTGCTCACGGCCAACCATCAGCGATGGAATAGTAATTCGGTTGCTAAAATCATACTGTTTCAGTGTAAAGCGGCCGATATGCCTATGCTCTTTCCAGTCTTTAAGACATTGCTTTAAATCGTAGACCAAACCGGCAGCCGTCTGATATCTTTTTTCCGGTGCCTTTTGCAATAATTCAGCAGTAATTTTACTGAGCATTTCGGGAACGTCTATATTAACCGACTGTACAAAAGGCGGAGTTTCTGCCAGGTGCGAATGAATAATGGCAATCGGGTCAGAAAATAAGAATGGCGGTTTCCCCGTCAAACATTCAAAAAGCACCATTCCCAATGAATACAAGTCCGTTGAATAATTGACGGTATGCTTTATCCGTCCCGTCTGTTCTGGTGATAGATAAGGCAAGGTCTGAGTGCGAAAATTGTCTTGATAAATAAAGTGGCTAATCTGATTAATATCAAGTACACGAACATCATCAATTAAATTTGCCTTAATAGAGCCTGCATCAAGAAAAATATTACTGGGCTTGACGCTTTTATGGATATGGCCAGCCCTGTGTCTGCGTTCCAGTTGCTGGGCAATGGCTATAATAATCTCTAGCGTTTCTTCTACCAAATCATTGTGGCCGCCTTGCTGCATCCATTGCATTAATGTCCGGCCAGCAAACCAGGGCTGAATCAATTGAGTTATTTCTGCATTTGGAGATTCAATGACAGGTATAGCAGCATTAGGTAACTCCAGTTCATTTAGCTGATCAATTTGCCGCTTTAAATAATGGCTCAGCTCGGGGCTGCAGAATTGAGATTTGATCTTTTTTAAAACAACATATTGCGTATTTTTCTGGCCATTTGCTAATGCCTTATAAACATTAGCATGCATACTTTCACCCAGTTTTTCAAAGATTTTATAAGTTGCCTGCTGAATGTTCACTGAAATCCCAAAATGCCATAAGATAAAAATACTATATCATTTTATCTTATGAAATTGAGGAATAAGAAGACAGATAAAGGCAGTTTCTAATGGAAAAAATCTGTGGATATAAATCAAAAATTTAACAGGCTAACTTAGTTTTTTTAAATGCATTATTTGAAATAGAGAAAGTGTCGCTGTCATCGTGCAAATGATGGATAAAATCACCTAGGGACACTTTATTCCCTACAAGAGACAGTTTTTTACGAATATTGCGACGATGCGATTTAACTGTTTCTGGCGAAATAAAAAGCTTATCTGCAATCTCTTCAGTCGTCATATCTTTAGTAATTAAAGAAAACACCTTAGCTTCTTTACGTGAAAGCGAATGCGTTTTTAACAGATCTGAAGCCAGAAGAGGATCAAGATCAGGATCATTAGCATGACTTATCTGTTCACACTCCAATTCTGCAAGATACTGTTTCAGGAGATGCAACTGACCTTCATACCGACAAAGTTCGCTATTATTTTCAGCCTCTTTAAGCAAACTAGAAATTAGCATTTTCGATTTCGGAATAATGCCACACTGATTATCAAGCATTGATTTCTTTTCTAAGGGAAATATTTTATCTGACTTGCACTCAATGGCTTCATGAATCGTCGATTGATATGCAGGGTTAGATTCCTTTATCAGCATGCTAAGAATAATATCCAGCTTAGCTAAAACAGCTTCCATTGAAAACTCCATAGCATTGGAGCATAAAGCCTGTTTAACCGTATTGAACAAGGACGCAGGAGAATAAGGCATTTTTAGAATACAGCTGTTTCCAACATCTTCTAACAAAGGCATTTTTTCTGTCGGCTTTACAATAATAACTATCGCCGGTTTCGCAGTTAGTTCACATTGGCCATTTGTATTCTCATTCATAAGTTCGTAATTTCTGAGATACTTTTTTTCCGTAAAAATCAGTTGCGGAGACAGTTGCTCAACAGTAGAATTTTTAGGTGGCTCTGTAAATTCTAGCGTTTCCATTCCCCACTCGGAAAAATATTTCATAAGAGGCTCTCGTACCATAGCATCTTCACTGGCAACAATTACTTTTACATGTTCCATAATATTCTCCTACACCTAATAGATAAGACAGAAGGTGAGTAAAAAAATACGCACGTTCAAATTAAATCATAATTTAAGTTGCTAAAACATAAGTACGACAACCTAGTGAACCTAGTTAAATTCAATCTATATGCAATAGCTTTACTATTTAATTAATAGGTAGCGAGCCATTTTCTGCACTTACAGTTTTTCTTAAATCAGTTTAAGGTCAGAATACTAAAATGAGATAAAATTGAAAGGTAATATTACCATTTATTATTTATAAATCAATCAAGTACAAAGAAACGTCAGGTCTTGGGCTATTTGTTGCGAGTTGGTCTTAAGAGAGGGTTTATTATTTTCCGCATTTTAATCTGTGTTTAGATTTTCACTAAGTGCCGTAATGACTTCTTAGGATTTTTATCACAATATCCAACCCTAAATAAGATATAAACAAATGCATTTTTAAGTTTTAAGGCAGTGTTAATCTCGTTATCTAAATGTGCTATGGACTCTTCCAGGCTAGAAGATATTATTCCTTTTTTCAACCGATACACCTGATCGGAGACGGCATAATAAGGCTGAACACTTAACCCAAGCTCATTTGCCTTTATCCACATTTTTTCCATTAGCCGGCCCGATTCAATTGCAAAAGGTATTCCCGGAGATGCGATTATTCCTATTAAAGCAGGAGCAGCATTTATATTGAGGATCTCAAATTTTGCCAGCAGCTTATAGATATAAAACTTATTGCATAGGCTCATTTTTTTCCAGGCTTGAGCCGTTTTAAGAATCAAACTGACAATTGCTGACAGTTCTAACAGTTTAATATCCAGTCCCTCACGGGTAGCGACCTCTTCAGGGGTGACTTTTAAAGTCTGCTCAAACCATTGATGAATATTTGGGGTTCGGAAGCGTGTCTGTGAAGCGGTATACAGCCATTTCGACCATAGGGATATTTTCTCTTTCGACTGGTAAGCAACAAGCTGGGCATTTGCAGTAGATAAGTTTAATAACTCATCTAGAATATTTTGCGGAATGGCTTTTTTAATAAATGGAAGTCGATTGGTACGTCTATTGAATAAAGCCAGCCGTTCTGCCTTCATTGCACGCTTGAAACTTTTGTTTTTAACCTGAAAAAAAGCACATTTCCCAGAATCTTGAGGCGGAAAATAATCGAATTCCAAATCTATTTCATTTAATTGAGCAGCCTGAATTATGTTTTCTACTACCGCCCCCACTGCCAATAGTGTTACTGGGTGTTCACGGTTAAAGTAGCTGTCTTCGAGCTTTTCCAAATCCATGTAGAGAACAAGCTGATTATTTTTCTCATGAAAAAACCAAGGCTGCATATTGCCTGCAGAAGGGGCTCTTTGCCCTGCTTTTGCCAAATAGCTATAAATACTATTTTGCATAACGAAGCCCCTTTTTTATGTTATTTCATATTTTTTACTAACATTCCCTGTATATTTATAGAGCGTCTAATCTTATGATTATGCAGACACCTTTGAAAACAGTGCCTACATAATCATAAAGAAAGGGGTAACCTTATCCTCCTGTTCCTCTTCCTGTTATTACAGTTTTTGTTGCCGGAGCACAGAATTCCAACTCACGCTTTAAGACCAAATCTTCGTTACGGAACTGGTTATTGCTTGTAACTTCAATTCTTCTGTTTAAACGCGCACCTTTCTCCGTTTTAACTCGGTAGCACATCAAATGGTCGCGTGGATCAGCCTGATCTGCATCAGGATTTTCAACGATGCCTTCTCCATTTTTATCCACTGGGGTACACATTCGAGTGGGCCTGATCAATACTAAGTCTTTACCCTCAATTTCAACACCTGCATCAAGAGGGTCAATCAAATTATTGATATCATCCGTAAACTGATCCGCTATATTGACAGGAATTTCCTGAAAACCATTTAAAGTGCGGACTCTATAACATTTAAAATGATTAATGGAACCCGCTGGATCATTAGGAATGGAACCATCTAAGCTCTTACCGCTGGGGACCATTAATCGATCTGGATTAACAGTCTGCAGTGTTAATGCACTAAAGAACTGATCGTGCATCACTACTGTCTGCCGTACATGCCTTGGCTCTCTGTGGGCTTCATTAATTTTATAGCTTAATAAATGGGCTTCAGGATTTAAGATGCCTACCTCTGGGTCTCTTATAGGTTTAATGGCAGGATTACAGAACATTTTAGGTTTAAGTACATCAAAATTCACATCATCAAACTGATCTACCAGATTAACCTCCTGTCTTAAAAATGAACCAAATGACTTATAGCAGAGGTAGTGATCCCCCAAGAATACAATTGGTGGCGGGTCTAATTTAACGGTGGCTTTCGATACCATCTCAAGTTCTAATGTATAAGTGCCGGCAACTAATGCAGGCGTAGATACACTAAACGCAGTACTGTCAATCACTAGACTGCCATCAGAATTCGGCGATACAGCAACCGTCGCTTTAGGCTGAAGATCTCCAGGTTTAAATTCTAATTCCACAACAGGATTATCAGGATCTGTAACATTAGTTACTCTTAAAGAAAAGCTAGAGTTTGAATTAGCAAGGGTTTGAGGCCCATTATCTTTAATCTCTGCATAAGCCATATATTTTGCATCAAAAGCAAATGTTAAAATAGTAGTATTCGCTATCAACTGGAATCTTGTGGCTAGCGTGTTTCTTCCTTCCCCAGTATAAGTTCTTAATGCAGTTTCAAATTCATGAGCTTCACCAAAAGTTTGTGCAGCCCCGCCAAAGAAAAGGTTAGTGTTTGCCACATAAGCATCACCTGTACCATAATCAGCTTCACCACTTCCAATAAAATTAAAAGCATTATTAACTCGGCTGCTACCACAATTTGCTGCCTGAGCATCATGAGTGGCCGGAATAGGAGGAATAGCTATAGCAGCCACTTCTCCATCATTGTCGTCTGGGGCAGGCAATCCCGGGTTTCTTTTGCAATCGGTGGCAGACTCTATCTGACCTTCAATGAAATCCCGCGGGTCTCCATCAAATGTAAAATTGCTAATTTCCAATGACGATACAGCATAAGCTTCAGGCAATGCCTGCGCCCCAGTTGTAACCCCTAATCCCAGCACTGCTAAGGTTCCTGCAGCAAGTAGATTATGTTTAAATATTTTCGTTTTCATGTGTTTTCTCCAAAGTTTATTATGTATCAAAAGATTGTTAGGTAAATCAATCGAATGATATAAGTCCCTATGGTTATGACATTTTAAACTTCATGCTGACAGCTAAAATATCTTTTCATAGACTTTACAGGCTCTATGAATAAACAGTGTGTCCTTCTGCTGCTTGGTGTACTACTGTATCCCTATGCTCTGAATCAGTTTCAGCGAGTCCAGAGCAGGACGGATGGATATGGCATTGGCACTGCCGTCTGCCGGGGAAAACTCGGCGATAAAGTTAAGCTGATTGGTCACGCTGTTGCTGCTCCCCCCTATCTGTATGGTCTGAAAAAAGCCTGACCCCTCACGGCTTTCGCTTTTGCCCCGCAGAAGCTGCATTGCCTGGCCCTGTTCCGGCACCTCTATTTTTATGCCTATCCCTGATTCATCAACGAATGCTGTGGTCACTACCCCGTTTTCATTCGTCCGGCTCACTGTTGAGGCAATTTCTGTTGCTGTTTTCCCAGCAGACAGGTTCTGTCCGCCGAAGTAATATATTCTGGTTCCGGGTTCAGTCTGGTCAGGCGATACCATCTGCATGGCCATAAAGGTTCTGTTATGTGCCCGATTGTCATCTCCAGCCACGGTAATGGCCTGAACTACGCCCTGGGCACTGTCAAGACCGCCGATATTTACATCTGAGGATGGAGTGGCGGCAGCGATGGGCACCGCACCCTCGGTAGAGCCAGCAATATCATCCATCTGTATACCGATCGCGATCCTATTGTCTGTCGCAATATCTTTACGCAGGTTGATGCCTATATTCATGCCTATGTTTATATTGGCGCCGGCTGCTGTTGACCATTGGCTCTGCATGTAAATGCCAAAATATATCGGCCGTCCCTGACGAATGAAACGGCCCCGCATCTCTGCCATTTCTGCATCTGAGACCACTTCCGGCACATCGCTAATGGAACTTTTATCCAATACCTCCGCCTGTACTGCATAGGCTAGAAGCAGGAAAGCAATTATCAGTGATAATCTGTGCAATTGACTGTGTCCATTCAATTTCTGTCTGTTCATGATTATCACCTCCCATTTTTAATCTTGTTTTCACTAAAATAGCTGTTTGGGAATCAGCCCAAAGTCTGTACCGCTTATCCGTCGCTGTACCATGTTAAGCATCCTTTCCTTTTCTACCTGAAATGGTCCATTAGCTAAAAGCAATGGCGAGTCCTTTTTAATCGGCTTGCCAACTACGGCAAATACAATGCCGTTCCAGCCTTTAATAAACGTGTCTCCTGGCATTATTTTATTGCCCAGTGCCGGATCGGAAACATGGACCTTCCCATTTCTGGCTTTTTTTACCACGACAAAGTGCTGGTAGCCACCGGTGTCCAGCAAAACAATGACCGGAATTTTCAATTTTTCCAATGCTTCCAGATTGACCTTGTAGCCATGTGCTCTCATACCGCGTGTCTGAACGTATTTTTTTAAATCAAGCAATGAAAATCCTTTCTTTTTAATAACGGCTGGGTCACTGAGTTTAAGCATTGCTTTTATAATCTGCTGTTCGGTAATATCTTCCCCATAGCCATATCTTAAAATGGTAGCCAAGGCCGCCGCGCCGCAGCTGAAATCAGTTTTTTGCGGAATCATTTCGCTATAGCGGGCTTCACGCATGCTGACAACCTTTTTTTTGTACATCATGCCTCCTGAAAATGCCCCGGGCAGACGGATATCTGCTGATTGGCAGGGAGGCAGAGAAAAGCTGAACAGCAATAGAACTATCACCGTCTGTTTTATAAATCCACCAAGATTCTGTTCAGAAATGACCTGACCTTTATCTGTAAACATTTGATCTTTTTTCTGGCCTGGCATTAATTTGAAAAATCCATTTTCATAACTCTGGCAAGTCATTTTTGAATAGAGCCTTATGTAAATCATGAGAGAGCCCCTGTTTTAATTCAGAGCACCGAACTTTAGCCCGATACCCTGAACCCCAATGAACCTACGCCTACATATTACGGCGCGATAATACTGCCAACGCCTATACCCTGGCGACTTACTGAAATGCTTAGGCTATTTGCCTGCTGGTTGTTAACACCGGCCGCAACGTTAGATCCTAGATTTCCTGTAAAATTGCTGACTTGCAAAAATGCTTCATTTTCAACAAAATTATTGCTTACATCGTTGTTGTCAACTTGCTGCTTGATATATCCTGTTGCTTCAGCTAGTATTCCGATTCCAACAGCCGCCGCCAATGCATTGGACTGTTCATTGCCTGTTCCGGCTGCAGAGTTTGATCCGATATTTCCGTTGCCACCCGTTATGACGGTGTCGGCTATATTAGAAACAGTTTCATACTTGGTTGAATTGTGCTCTGTATCCTGGTAGGTAAATGTTTCTGCATCTAGCCACTGAAATACATCCTTCGAATCAGACACCGCAATTGCAACATCATTTTTCTGTTGATTGTAATTGCCGGCCGCGGCGTTCGCCCCAACGTTGCCTACGGTACCGTCCAATTTGATTTCAGAATCATTGTCGGTATCAATGCTGGTATCCATATTGTTAATATTGATCTGCTTATTGTCCAGGAGCGCCTGGGTAAACGATTCGATCTTAATATCTTCCCCTTTAAAGGTGATATCTGCCTTTACGTTACCCGTTTTTGAGACGTCAATAGACTTATCTATTTCAACACTGACATCGTTAAAATAAAAAATCTGGGCATCATCGGTAAATGTTTTATCAGCGGTCTTATTAAAAGTACTCTTTTGATCAAGATTAGCAGGGTCAGCTATTGCACCCGTGCTTAGCAGGGCTGAAACCATCAATGCGATTGGACTTAATTTTGCTATAGTTTTCATTGTCTTTTCCTTATTACATGTAAAGTTAAAGTCATATACCTCCGCAGGCACCCTTCCTGGCTGCTGGCGGCAATTTATTCCCAAATTATTTTGGAAACAAAGCACGTCCCTGATCTTTTCTCCCTCTTCTCAGTGCCTATGTTATTTTTAGCCTAGAAAAGTCAGTTGGGCGTGGGTTTATAAGAAAACCATAAACCGTGATCCAGCTGATTTTTCTAAGCTATATCTTCATCTGCTACCGAAACGGGCATTCCTGCTCCCGTTAAGTTCTTATTTTTTACTTTGGCTATCTGTTTCCTATCCCATTGACCCGATATACAAATGTATTGCCGGTTATATTGTCTGTCCCTGCTACCTGATTAACCTGTATTACGCCGCTCATACCACTCAGAGCCGTATCATCAATGCTTGCAGACCGGTCTATAGCTTGGTTTGCCACTGCGGGTTCCGATTTGCTGGTGTCTGAGAAAGACTGAGCAAGCATCTGATCATTGACGGCGCCAATTTCATATTCCCCGCCTATGCCTATTTCCAGCATATTAGCCTGACTATTCGACTGGCCGCTTACCTGGTTAACTGCAGTCCAGCCATAACTGTTAGAAAATGCATGCCCCGTGATATTGGCTGTTGCCCTGTCCGGCGCATGATCTATATTTTTCTGATTTTTTTGGATAATAATGGAGCGGGTATCGGCTCTTCCACCGTCAACCCCAATGGCAATAACACCTATGTTGGCCTGCTGATTCTGATTCCCAGCAGAAACATTTACCGTAGTGACACCCTGACTGCCAGAAACATCAGGATTATGGATAACACTGGCATTACTTAACAGAATATCAACAGTTTCAGCGGCAGATAAAGACGGAGTAAAAAGAACTGCCAATAATAAAAAATAAGAACGGCTCACCTGACAGTCAGGGCTAGCTATTTTACTGACTTGGCCACTTCTCAACTGCTTTTTCACATCATCAATGCTTTCTATTGAATTCATATGATTCCCCTTTGGCGTTTTTTTTCGTTGTAAAAATAATATCCGAAAAATATACAGAGCGTAGGGGGGTTTTTATGGGTAAAAAAAGGGTGATAGTTTTGCCTACTAGTATTTATACCTATATTGAAGCAACTATCTGCATTGATAAAAAATGGCCATCAGACAGAGTTTTTCCTGACAATATTGCCTCGCGGCCATTTTTTTTGTGAGTATTGAAAACGGATAAAAGACCGTTAGAATTGAAAGGGTACAGGAGGTGAAACAATAGATGGAGCGATAGCAGAGAAACCCTACAGTATAAGAGAGAATACTGCGACCCGTAAGTATACTCACACGGACCGCAAGACAGGGCCCGCAGAGTAACTATAAAGGATTTAATCAAGCTATTTTTTTATTTGCCTATTTTTTCCTCTTTCACTATTTTTCTCCCTGGGAATGCATATCCGTAAATTCTGCTTCAGCAGAGCTGTAAGACCATGCACGCCCAAGTAACGCTAAAGCAAAAAAACAAAAATCACTGTCCGCTACGAACTAAACGAACCTGCCAAGCATTATTACGGCCATCACCGTAGGCAGTGCCAGTGTAGAAATAGACAAACCACGCGCCACCCGTTTTGCCGGCATTCGGCGACGAAGACCAAACATTAAACGCAGTATCCCCAGGAAATACCTGAGTATTTAATGCCGGGGAGTAGCACTGCCTTTCAACAATACTTTGCAACTCTTTTATATTAGGCAAGCGCCAGCCTGCTTCAGCCTCAGCTGTCTGCAATGCCTGCTCCCAGGTAAATTCCAGGGCAGTTCCCTGGTTACAGTCAGTGCCTGACAAGCCTTGATAGCAGCGCTTCCAGGTTAGCCCTGTCTGGGTATCATAGACCGTATCATTTTGAATGGTAAAGCGTTCTGTCGGCGTGGTTCCCGGATAATCTGACTGACAGGTTTGCGCCAATAAGGCCTGGCAAGGGGTTAATAATGCGCCTAATAATACGAAACGACTCAATGGATACATAAGGGGACTCCTGGGTTGATAAATAGTTGATTCACACAGCGTTCACGCAAACCGCCTGGCAAATAGCCTTCTTGCTTAACAATAACGCGCGTGACTTGTGCGCTTATAGATAATTCTACTGCGGTAAAAAATTGATTTTCTTTATTCGCCCGGTTTAAATTTGGGGAGGGTAAGGGTATTGCATTGTTCTTTGCTGCTTTGGGATAAAGCGATAGCATTTGATAGCCTTTTTGCAGGCGAACCTGTGCATTAGGATAGCGGGATTGAAAGTAGCTTTGCTGACTGAAAAAGCTGCTGACATAAACAGGCTTCCATGCGGGTGTTAGATAACATTCTCGCTGACTGAAGAGTAAAGCCAGCCATAAAAAACGCTGCCATATCCGTATTAGCAATTTATAATGCTTTGCCTGTTTAAAATGCCCCAGATAGCTGGCTAAAACAGCGTTTAATGGCTCTCTTGCCGTAGCAGGCAGGGATAGGCACCAGCCGATATTTTGGTTTCCTTTTATATATTGCACTTGAAACTGCTCTAAGCGTTGCACTAATTGCCCCACTACGCGCCGGCGCACCAAGCAATAATGCGGCCTGACAATATACCCTAGAAAATTGGCACCGTGCGATAGCGGATGTAAAATGATTTCGGGTCTTAACGTAAGTAATAGCTGTTGCTGAATAAATTGCTCAATTGCGCCGTGCCACTGTATCAATTGTTCCTTACTGGGGTGCAGCAGTATAAAATCATCGACATAGCGTAAATAGTGACGGCACTTCAACTGATGTTTAATAAATTGATCCAGTTCATTAAGATAGACATTGGCAAAAAACTGGCTGCTTAAATTACCGATGGGCAGGCCTTTGTCTATGCCTGCATTTTTAAGACGCTTATGTGCTGGAATATGTGCCCATTCTTCAGCGCGGCCTATCTGTCTGGCACAAGCACCGGCATCCTGCTTTAACAGCTGATGGCAGACCTGGCGCAAATCATTGGCTTTTTCTGCGCTGATGGCCGTTTTTCTGACTTGCTGTTTTAATCGCCGTTGCAATAATTGAAATAACACGGGTTTATCAATGCTATTAAAAAAATTGGCGATATCCAGCTGTAAAAAATACGCGGGTGAGGACTGGTCTGACAATGATCGCATAAATGCCTTTAAACGTTTCACCGCGCTATGGGTTCCTTTGCCTTTTATATTGGAGTATACATCGTTTATAAAATACCCTTGGTAACACTGTTCCAGCTGTGGCACCAGCCAATGGTGTACCACACGGTCAGAAAACTGAGCGGCATAGACTTCGCGCGCTTTAGGGTAATGAATCACAAAGCAGATGGGGGCTTTAGGGCTCCAGTGCTGGTGCAGCAGCTGATACAGAGTAGCAAACAGGTTATCCAGTAAGTTAATGGCATAAAGCTGTGCTTGCGGGCTTTTGCCTTTACCCCGCTTGCATTGTAGCCAGGCGGTATAAATTTCTTTAAATTCAATCGCTAACATTGTTATATCCAATTTATGCCTAAACTTTGTCAGGGGATGTTTAAGTCTGCCCTATCGAACTCACAGCAGAGCTGTGAACCCACGTATTCCCAAGCAGAGCTTGGGAACAATAGAGTACGTACGCACTCACTCACACCCTCTCGTTCCCAAGCTCCGCTTGGGAATGCATGTACCGTAAGCTCCGCTTACCAATCACACAGCTAAGCTGTAAACCCATGCGCTCACCAAGCCTTAAACACATCAATTAACCCAACCCCACCTGAATAATCACAAGCACTGGAATAACGCCAATGTTCCGGCTTTTCAATATACCCCCGCTGTACAGGGTTATTATGCATATACTCTAGCTTTTGCCTTAAAACCTCTTCTACTTCCATAACTTGTGGATGACTCCCTTCTTGCCAAAACTGATAGTCTGATTGCTGCTTATGTTCTTTTTTATAAAATGCGAGTTGTCGCAAAATAAGGCTCATTTTTTTCTCTTTTAAAAAATCAATCAATCTACGCGCCGTGTATGATTTAAAACATTGTATGTCTTTTTGTATGTTATCTGACTGAGCAATTAAGTGCAGGTGATTCTCTAAAATCACATAGCCGTAGAGTTTAAAATTAGCGTTCTGTTGCAAATACTGCCAAGATTCAAAAATAATTTGTACTGTTTCTGGTCGTGTAAACACAGGTTGCCAGCCACAAATCGTCAGGGTCATAAAATAGGGTTTATCCAGTTCTTTAAATTGATAGCGACTTTTACCCATTGTTTTCCTTTTTTTTCTGCCTGGTGTTTTTAATTATCGTTCTCGAACTCTGTTTGCCGAACTCACAGCAGAGCTGTGAACCCACGTATTCCCAAGCGGAGCTTGGGAACAAGGCGGTGGTAGTGTAGATAGACGGGCAGACACCCACACCCGCTCGTTCCCAAACTCAGTTTGGGAATGCATGGGCCGTATGCTCCGCTTACCGAACTCACAGCAAAACTATAAACCCCACTTAGTCCCAAGTGCAGCCTGAGAACAAGGCAGTCAAAATATAAGACAGCAAAAAAACAAAGTGAAAACAATCTCCATAGATAACCCGACCCAACCACTCTCCGCTACGAACTAAACGAACCTGCCAAGCATTATTACGGTTATTGCTGTTGGCATTGCCATTGTTGAAATTGACATTCCACGCGTTGTTCGTATTGTTGGCATTCGGCGACGAAGACCAAACATTAAACGCTACCCAATGATATTTGCTGATTAAACACAGCCTAACAAGGTAGTATTTAATCAATTATCATGCCTTAAAGGCTCCATCGGGACACAGTGATACTCGGCACACCCTGTCAGGCAATAGGATAAAAGCCCTATCTAGCTAACAGGTTCTGACCGTAAATAATTGCCTGATAATCTACGAAACCATGCCCCACTTTGTTTACCCAGTGCAACCGCCAATTCAGCTAAAATCTGAAACTGTTTAAAACTTGCAAAAGCCTGCAATGTCTTCGCGGTTGTAATTAAAAATTATATATCATCAATAGCCCCGACCAATTGACGTGCATAATGCTCTCTTTGTTGCCCCTGCGCATTAATTGCCCGGGTCAAAAGCCTTAAAATTCGTATTGCCCGCTGCCGCAAATCAGTCCCTATCGTGTATTTATGATAACGAGGAAACTGACGTACCGCCTGTTCGACTTCTACCAGTAACAATTGGCTATCGCACCAGATAGGCAAACGTGAAAATTGCATAAAACCTCTTAAAAGTCAAAAAACAAAAATCACTGCCCGCTACGAACCAAACGAACCTGCCAAGCACTATTACGGTAATTGCTGCCGGCATAGCCATTGTAGAAATAGACATACCACGCGCCGTTTGTAAAGTAGGCACTCGGCGACGAAGACCAAACATTAAACGCAGTATAAGGAAAGTAATCACTATCAATTGCCATTCCAAAGCGACTATGATCCACAAGACTCAGCAACTCATCAGTACTAGGCACCCGCCAATCTGCATAACCACACAGAGACTCTGCATTACTGCCATTTACCAGTGTATTCCAGTCATTATAATAACTGCCAACCGTACCACTCCCCAGGGCTGTTAGCCCGCCCCAGCGATACCTATTATCTTTATCATGAATGCTTCCATCATCGGTTTTAGCTTCCCAAATCAATCCGGTGACATTATCACGCACACAACGCCAGTTATTTGCTGAAGCGGGCAATTCGCCGCCATTTGCATCCAGCTTGGTAAAGCTAAACCCTGCATGTCCATCACTATCATCATTATGCGTTGCATCACGGCCGCTTGAGCAGTCTTGTGCGCTGATAGCCGTGCCGGCACATGTGCTGCTGTTACCACTAGGGTAATCACCACCCCAAGTAATACCGGTGTCGTTAAGCGGTTTTGCAGCACCTCTGCTGGCAGGTATCGCACTCACTTCATTCGAAAAATTACTTTCTACCGCGTTGACTTCTGAAGTCAACGCTAAATAATAAGTATTCCCATTGGTTAATCCCGTTAACCTATAAGGGCTTTGTACATTTTCTTTCTTCTCTGTGCTGCCTGAAGGGAAATTAGAATCTATTGAGTAATACAGGGTATAGCCCGTGGCATTAGCTACTGTATCCCAGGTTAAGTCAATCGCACCTGTCGCTGCTTTTGCATTCAGGTTTTGAGGCACGTTACACGACGGTTGACACGATTCAGCTGGCGTTTGCAGAGAAATGCCAAAATTTAGCGGTACTCGGGTTAACTCAAAATCAACACGAACTTTAGTCATTGCACCCGCAGCTAAGTTTTCTGCCATTTGTAAATAAGCATCCCCCGCCTTGGTCATTCCCACTTTATTTGAAACAGGGATACTGGGGTTAGTAATCACTATACGCACGGACTTAGTCAACGATTCATTTGTGATGTTTTTAACAGTGACATAACGAATAAGGTTAGATTGTGATCGCGAAGCGAGCCACAATCTGAACCGTTTGTTGGACAAGCCCGGTTTACCCTTTGAGATGAATTCCGCTATTGCAAATAGCTTTTTGCTGAACAGCCCGA
>JALSLW010000101.1 GCA_026988155.1 Methylomonas sp.
ACCCGGATGCGTTGGCAACAACCATATCAAGATCGCCATCATTATCCATATCACCTAATGCAACAGCTACGCCCGAATCTCCAAAGGGATAACCAGGGCTAAAAACCTGGCCCGTATCAGTAAAAACACCATTGCCATCGTTTAACAGTACCGTATTGCTCTCTCCATAATTTACAACAACCATATCGATATCACCGTCACCATCTATATCACCCATCGCTGTTGACCTGGTCAATGAATTAGGCATACTCTGTTGACTATCGGGGAAATTTTCTTTTATTATTACTGGCGCGTCATTGACTGAAGAAACACTAATACCACGCGTAGCGATATCACTATCCACAGCGCCATCATTGACGGTATATGATACTGTTCGAGTTAGTTCTGAAGGGGTCTCTGAACTGTTTGCGTAGGTGATGCTACTTAAAGCTGTTTCATAATCTGCAATCGATGCTGTACCAGTCAATGTCAAAATGCCTGTTGCCGAATCCCACGATCCACTGATTCCATTCTGGTTTACAAACGCGAGAGTATCTTCGCTGCTCATGAAGTTATTCGTAATTTGCACCTTGGCAGATTCAAGCTGATTGTCATCAATATCTAAAAGGGCAATTTGATTATCAATGACCACCGCACCGTCATTTTCGCTGTAATTCAACACTGACAAGGGTGTTGCTAGTGGCAAGACTTTTACGTTATCAATATACCCTCGGACTCCAGAATGTGAAGGTGAGGTATCTGTGAAGGTAATCGTGGTCGTGGTAGAATCAGCCACAAAGCTGAAGGCACGCAAACCAAGTGTGTTCTCTGAATTACCTGTGGTGATATCTGCACTTATCAGTGAAGCGCTTCCATTAACAGTGAATTGCAGGTATTGGCTAGCACTGGTACTTCGATCTCCATAATCAAAGGTGACGTAATAAGTTGTGCCAATGCTCGTGGTTAACGTCTGAGACAACACCCCATTCGGCCCACCGACTTGCCCAAACCGAGCTTCTCCAGAAGAAAAATCAACGTTTCCTGTTGGTGCCCATCCATTTAAATCGGTATCAAATGTCCCGTTACTTACAATATCAGCACCAACGAATAAGGGCGCATCATTGGCCGAAGTCACGGTAATTGTCGCTGTGCCAGCCGATCTACTATATTGCCCACTGTCATCTTTAGCTAAATAAGTAAAGCCAGTACTGCCGGCCCAATTGGCATTAGGGACAAAATACATGGGAAGTAATGCACTGCTACGTGCATAGTCTTGGTTGGCATTGACCGGTGCCGTCAGACTGCTATCAAGGTAAAGGGTACCGTTAGACGGCAGGTTAACCAATTTAAAATGGGTAACATTACCATCAACATCCGAACCATTTAGGTTGATGGTGATTGAAGCAGAATCTTCTGGGCTGCCGCTAGTTGCATTGCCTGTAGTAGGGGCTTTGTTGAGTTGAATAGTGACATCTTCATCATACGTAAGCCCTGGAGTATCCGAGTCGGTAACACGAATTGTAATAACATGACTGCTTGCTGAATCATAATTGAGCGTAGCACCTGCCTTAACGAGAATTTCACGGCCTACAATTTCAAAATTATTGGAAGGATCGTTCTGGATGGTATAAGTTAAGCTATCACCTGCATCAGGATCATCCGCAGAGAGAAAGCCGATAACAGTACCTGCCGCACTATTTTCTGGAATCTCCTTGATGGTGACCCAGTTTATTGCTGCGGGGTTTACTATTGTTCCATTATTACTGGTAGTTGGCGTGTTGCGGTCCAGTATGGCTGTTCCATTACCTTCTTCAAAATCATAATGCAGCAGCAGATCAGAATTCAGACCTGTATTCGCTTCTGAGCCGGTCAATGCTCTGTTAAATACACGAATATCTCTAACATCACCTTCAAAATTGTCTAGAAACGTAAGATCACCTGCTGAATCTACAATTGCTTCAGCAGTGGTGCCTGTTGCAATTTGAACCCCATCCAGATAGATGATAATTGTGTTGCTTGCATCCCGTGTAAGAGTGACAGTTTGCCAACTGCCGACTTTAAGTTCGCCAGGAGAGCTTACGGCTCCTCCTTTGTATACAGTATTGTTATATTGAGCGTAATCTAACTTTCCATCATAAATATCCAGGTAGAACCCATTATCATTCCAGTTGGTGGTTTGCGTTATCAAGGCGTATGACCAGCCACTAGTTTCAATTCTGCTAGGCCTGATTTCCAGTTCCACCGTGAAGTCAGTTCTGTTATCCAGCTCCAGAATTGATGCCGAAATACCGCCCCAGCTGCCATCAAAATTAAGAGCGCCTGAAGTTATAAGATCAGTAGGAGCATTATTGCTGCTAACCTGAATGGTTACAACTTCATCATACGTTAGTCCAGCGGCATCCGTAGTACGAATGGTAACATTGTGGCTGGAGTTAATCGCATTATTTAATTGTGTGCTATCAGCAACAGTAATTACACCTGCACTGCTGATGGCAAATCGACCACCGGCATTATTTGATAAAGTGTACCTATGGACATCATTAATGTCTTTATCCGTTGTACTGGACACATTGGCGACAACGGTTCCATTCGTTGCAACTTCAGACACGGTGATAGCTGTGTATTCGAGTTGCACGTCATCAATATCTACAACATCTACAGATAAGGGATCACCTATATTGTAGAAACGTATTTCAAGAGCACTGCCATATTTGGCAGAATAGCCTGCTAAAGTGTCAGCATCAAGATGTAATGTGGCTTTAACAAACTCATTATTATTAGGGTCAAAGTCAGAATTGGACACCGAGCCAAGTGACAGACCTCCCGCATACAAATGCATTTCCCAGCCAGAAGCATCATTCAGATTGTCTTTTGCTTCTCCAATCTGTGTACTAAGCGTATAGCTTCTGCCAGCTTGGAAGGTGTCAGAGAGGACTTGAGATATTGTATCTCCACTTGTATTGGCCCTAATAAAAACAACGTTTTGTCCCTCAGGAGCTTCCTTCGTATAATCGAATATTGTGGGATTCCATACTGAGGTATCCGCATTTGCGGGACTGGACCAGCCTGTAATTGTTTGGGAGGTATTATCCTCGCCCAAAGCTTGAGCTTCAAACCCAGGGTTGACAATATTAACCGAGGTAGACTGACTTAAAGAAATGTCCGTAGGAAAATTGTAAAGCGCAACAATATCACTCGTAGTCAATGCTCTATTATAAACCCTAACGTCATCAATGGAGCCATTATAATTAGTCTCGGCTGTATTATTACGTACTGTATGACCTATATCCATGGAGTCGATATCATTAATATCGTTAAAAAAACCTTGGGTACTCCCATCTCCGCCGCCACCATAAGTTGCAGGTGCAACCTGCCCATCAATATATAAGGTATTGCCACTGGCATCGACAGTTACAGCTACATGATGCCAGTTTCCATCATTGATTGTCTGTGTGCTTTGGGCTACAACATCTTGCCCTGCATCATTATAAGTCAACCATTTCAATTGACCATTCTGAACAGAAAATTTTGCAAGCTTTAAATTATCACCCTGGTCTGAAAGACCCAGTATTGTGTTTTCACCCGTATCAGTCAGTTTAACCCAGGCTGAAATTGTTCCTTCGTTGAGTCCGCTGAAGTTGGCAATACGAGCGTTAAGATCGACATAATCATCTATTCCATCCAAAGATAGTTTCCCATCACCTACAATATTTGCAGCCGTAGCCGTATCAATTGTTGCGCCGTTTGTTAATGTCCCATCATTATTGTTACCGCTTGAATCTGTGGCATCTGTATCAAAAGTCCAATGACCAACCAGTCCTGTGCTGGTATCCAGAGTGCCGACCCATTTCAGGTTTAAATCGGGGTTGATAATAATAGCGGCCTCTACCGTACCAGTCTGGTACTCCAGATCCCAATCACCGCCAAGGTCAGCATGACCCGTTAGGTCATCCGATGCTGTAACATCAGTTTGAGTAAGCTGACTTATTGCATCAACTAGGCTTTTTCCCTCTTCAGTCGATGCCAGATTACATCCATAAATCAGGAAATCGCCTTCTTCCGTAAACGCATCTCCCCAGGCATTAATCTCCAGTAAATTTTCATTTAAAGTTACTGCATCCAGTGTTTTATTGCCTAACTCTACACCGTTATCTGAGGCATGGGAGATTATATGTACCGCATCTAGATTTTGAAAGTCCGCTAATGTTTCCGTTATTTGCTGTATGCCATCTTGCTCCTTATCTAACAAGACCACTTCAATATTTCTTTCTTCTGTATCCTGACTGATAATGCCATTTAGCAATTGCTGATAGTTTTCTACCTCAGTATCTATAAATACCAACTCCTGCCGTAATAGGTTTTCTGTACTTTCAGCTATAGTTTCTGGACATTTTATAATTTCAGGTTCTGAACACACATCCATATGAACTGCAATTTCTGGTTCATTATTATCAGCCAGTATGCCTTCTATGCCGCCTGAAAATAGCTGGCGTGCTTCCAGCTCTTCCAGTAGTGCTTCTGAATGAAATTTTACATGAACATTGTGCAGCATAACTTACCTTTTGATACCGATTTCTAACGAGTTTGTCTGTTTTATTTTTCCTTATGTAGAGTATAGTAAAAAACGGTAAAAAATCTGCTTATAGCGGTTGCTTTGTCAGTGTTGTCATTCAGCTAGTTTTTTACTTCTGCAGCTGTATGAATATTTTATTTTTCCATATTTTCCTACAAAAACGCTTTCAATTCAGTTCCTTAAAAAAATACAATGCCAGCTATTTTTTTATCGCCAACTTTAACATGCCTTTAAATACTTGCTGTCAATAATTTACACCCACCAAAACCAATATTTTAATTGTTAGCTTCATCACATTTTGCGTTTTTTAGCTCTGTTTAAAGCTTTACCGCTATAAATAGACTACAGTTTAGAATGAGTTGCATAAAACATTAATCGTTCCACAAGTTCTTTCAATCTATTTCTAAGACTAAAACTGCATGGGTCCTTTTCCCTGTAATCACTATGCTTTTATGCACTTTACCTATCTGTATTATAAATATTTTACTGTCCAAGCAAGGTTTTAACATCCTCAGGTAAAGCGTCATCAGGACTATCACTTGCAGAATGCTTTACTTGCGTTGCTTTTATCGGGAAAATGGCCATGCATTTTGTTCCCCCAACCAACTTGGCATCGGGGTTAGGCAGTTCTAATCGAATAGTAAAACTTCCACTGGCCGCATCAATAATTCGGTCAATAGTACTGACAGTTGCCTTATATGAACTGTTAACAGGAAAATCCGGCTTAATCTCCACCATCATTCCTGCTTTAATTTTGCCAAACAGCTCTGCCGATGCAACCGCTTCAACCAACAAAGGGTTGATTTTAGCAATTTGCAGAATGGGTTGATTTTGTACTGATTCCCCCAGCATAAGGTAGCGTTCTACTACAATGCCATCAATAGGACTTAAAATAGTCTTTTGTTTTAGCTCTGCCTGTGCCAGCGCTAATTTTAATGTATTTTTTGTTCTATCTAATTTCGCTTGCGCCAGATCGGTTTTAGCGATAATTACTTCTGTAGCCGCATCATCCTGTTCTTGAGCAGATGAGGCATTTTCTTTAAACAGCCCTTTGATTCTTTTTGCTTTTCGTATGGCATAAGCCCGTTTAACTATTTTGGCATAAACCAGGTTATCCATTAAAGCTTCTTGCTTGGCAATTTCTACTTTTGCCTGTTCAATTGAAGCTACTAATTTTGCCAGCACCTGCCCCTTGACAATTGTATCTGATTTATTAACTGCTACAGTTTCTAATATGCCATTAACTGGACTGCTGATGTCTATATACATTTCTGGTTTAACTAAACAGTCTAGTGTAGCTTTCTCTTCTGCAAAAACCTGCAGATGAATCATCAGCATTAAAATGCCGGATAAAATATCTGTTATTTTCATATCCATTACTTTTTGTTTTATTTTAACTGCTCAGCGTGTTTTATCATTCCAACCGGCTGGAGAAATCTTACGGGATGATGGAGCGTCTGTTCAATGCCATAAATTTTCATGGCTACCGTTCTTTCATACTGTCGTACTTCGGATCAAATAAAGCACAGATAAACCAAAATATGTCACAAATTGGCAGGTTAATATTTCCCAGTTGAAGATGTTATTCTGTTCGCAGCTTTAGGTTGAAATTTTATTCCATCCGCCCTGTAAAGGATAAAGTTTTTGCCAGCTGTCTGTCATGCTTAATTAGCATGTTACGCATTTTGCAGTGTCGATGCTCTATCCATTTCTGTGGCAGTGCCAATACAGCCTTTCCAAGTAAATTAGGTAAGGGACGGCTATTTCTGCCAAATGCGGAGATTAATTTAAGCATAGCAGGCGAATAGAATTCTGTCAGGTTTTTATCCTGCAATGACATAAACGCTTCTGCACTGCCTGGGTCACCTTGCCTGGCACAGCGGCCATATAATTGCCTGTCTATGCGTCGTGCATCATTTCTTTCTGTAGCGATCACATGCAAACCACCCTTTTCTTTAACTCCCGCTCCTAAAGAAATATCCGTGCCCCTTCCTGCCATATTGGTTGCAACTGTAATGCTGTTTAACTGCCCTGCTTTGGCGATAATCATAGCTTCCTGCTTATCTTGCAGTGCATTCAGTACTTGGTGCGCTATTTTATGTTTGCTTAAAATAGCACTGACCTTTTCCGAATCAGCAACCGTTTTGGTGCCAATCAGTATCGGCTGTCCTGTATTGTGTACTTTGCTGATCTTTTGCATAAAAGCATGCCATTTCTGCTTACTGGTATTAAATACTTTTTCCTGATGCATTTTTCGCCTGGAAAGCTGATGGGTAGTTATCTTAATGACGGTTAAACCATATACTCTATTTAACTCTCCGGCAACTTCTGTCACCGATCCCGACATGCCTGACAAGCGCAGATAGCGTTTAAAAAATTTTTGGTAGCCTATTCTGGCTATAGGGTCTCTTTCGCCAGTAATTTCACAGCCTTCTTTTGCTTCTATCAGCTGATGCAGGCCATGTTCCCAAGACCGGTCTGGCATTGCTCTGCCTGTCAGAGCATCAATGATTTCTATTTTGCTATCCCGCACCAGGTAATGCTTATCTTTAATAAAAAGTTTGGTAGCCCTTAAAGCCTGGGCCACCATTATTTCTCTTCGTCTGCGTTGCTGCCAGGAATCATCTAAAGTCTCTGCCAACTCTGCCAATTTATCTTTTCCGGCCGAGGTCAGCTTAACCTCATGCAACTGTTCATTCACTTTAAAATCGGCATCATTGTTTAGCGAGGATGCTAAATAAAGGGCATCAAAATAGCTTTGGGTCTGTTCATCACTTTGTCGAGTCTGTGAAATAATTAACGGGGTTTTCGCCTCATCAATCAGTTGGCTATCCGCTTCATCTACAATGGCAAAACAAAGTCCGCGCAGAAAAAATGCCGAAGTTTTTTGCTGTCGCCGATTTTGCAGCTGTTTTAGCTGAATTTGCAGCGCGCCAATTTCATCACCCATTTCCATCCGGTCCCGCAAATAGTCAAAAGTAATTTGCTGGCCAGTAGAATGAACAATATCGCACTGATAGGCATTTTTACGATCATCAGTTTCCATACCGTCCACTACAGAAGCAGAGGTTAACCCCATCTGCCGGTAAAGTGGCCGTAATATTTCCTCATCCCGCTCTGCCAGGTAGTCATTGGCAGTAATAATATGCACAGGAATACCGGCTAAGGCGGCTGTGCAGGCAGGCAGTGCGGCAGTGAGCGTTTTGCCCTGTCCTGTTTCCATTTCTGCCAGCATACCATTCATCATCACCCAGCCGCCCAGTAGCTGCACATCAAAGTGTCTTTTCCCTAATGTTCTATTGGAAACCTCTCTGACAGTAGAAAAAGCTTCTGCGACCAGATTATCTTGCAAGCCGTTTTTATGCAGCCTCATTCTCAGCCGGCTGATATGTGTCTTCATTTCATGCTCTGAGAGTTTAGCAATACGGCGTTCAAAAGCACCCACTCTTTTGCCAATGTACTTTAAAGTATATTTGCGGCATTGAAACAGATACTTTATCTTGGCAACAGTCAGGCGCGCCTGTGTCTCCAAAACACCCGGCCATTTTTCATGGCATTGAGGATATAGACCTAAAGTTGTGCCAGGACGCAATTTAGACATTGAATTGCCTCAAAAAGACTTGGTGCAGCCTTCTATACCATTGCTGGGCAATTGGTTCTGACCCGTGATCAAACCGGACATATACCCGCTGTCCAATGGCTGACATTTGTTCAGCAGGGGTAAACTGCAAATCAATATAAAAGACCTTTTCCAATGTTTCCAGCTGATCTTGAGCGGCTGGATCTACTGCAATTTTTCCGCCATTGACCGTTGCCAATGCAGGACTTGGCAGATAATTTGTAGCTTCTGGCGCCCATCTGGCAATAGTTGCCGGGATAATTTGATCCGGCTGATTCACCAGTCTGATTTGCACGGTTTTGACCTGCTTGGCAAGCTGCCCCATATCAGATTGTGCAACAGCAACCCGAACAGTGGGCATAGAATCGTCTATCACGTAGCCAATTACTTCACCTTTATGTACGAACCGTCCATTTAAATCACTCGCATCAGGCACTACCAGCTTGCCTGATTTTTGACTCACTATTTGCATGGCCTGCAGCTTGTCTTTGGCATACTTTAATTCTGAGGCCAAAATTTTCATTTCTTCTTTAATATTTGAGGCTTTAAGTCTATCGCTGTTCCATTCGGCTCTGAACTGTACATTAAGCTCTTTCAATTTGGCAAAGAGCACCTCAACTTTAGTTTTCAGCAAAGGGTCATGTATTTCGAGAATGACAGCATCTTTTTTTACTGTACTGGTCAAATCAACCAATAGCGGCCCGGAAAAACCATCCACTTCTGCTCTGAGCTGTGCTTCATCGGGCATCCACACCACTCCTTCCGAGCAAGTATAGACGGGCACAGGAATCCAGCATAACACTGCAAAAAAAATTGCAAAAATGCCCAATAAAGTGCCTATTGCCCTGGTTCGCCGCCGATGAATGGAAGGACTGTAAAATACATACTGAATGCCTTTGCCTATAGGCACAAGTATTTGCCTGGCCACCATCCAGACTGCCAAAATGACACCCGCAATAAAAAAGGTATCGACAATATAAGTGATGATAAACCAAAGCAACCCCATCCTGTACACAAACGAGCTTATGCTATAGCCTATAAACCATCCCGCCTCGCCTGGCGCTGTTGCAGGCGATGTCAGCCCCGTCGCTCCAAACAGGTATTTCTGGCAAAGATACCCTAAGTATTGAGTAGAGCGCTGAAAAAGATTGGGAATGGCCAGTGCATCTGCCAGCATATAATAGCCGTCATATTTCAGCAGTGGATTGCCGTTAAAAAATAAAGAAGATATGCCACCGATTATCATTATATTGAAGGCTATATCTTTTATTAGTCCAGGTTCGACACTTAACCAAAGAAACAGCCCTAAAGCTGAGACAAACAACTCTACCAGAATGCCTGCAGCACTGACCAATATGCGCTGATGCTTGCTGCGCAGAAAGTTGACAGTTGACACATCAACATAGGGAATGGGCATAAACAGCAAGAAAGTCACGCCCATTTCATGCACTTCTGCCCCTTGAATTTTTGCACTGAAGGCGTGCCCCAGTTCATGCAAAAATTTAATCAGCGGATAAAGCAGGCCCATAATAACTAAGTTATAGGGCGAAAAAGCATTAATGCTGAAATAGGCGCTAATTGCAGTCCAGTTAATCGCAGCAGCCAACCCTGCTGTAGAAACAGCTAATAGCCAAATTACAGCAAAAGACCAATGAAATAGAGGCCTAACCTTACCCACATGGCGCTGTAAAAAGCTTTCCGGATCCCAAAGCGGAATTTTGATGGCAATGGGATTGGAAAAGCGCTGTTTTATTTTGTTGCTTTTATGTTGTTTATCCCGTTCAAATAGCTCTTCTATATCAGAAGACATACCCGATTTTAATAAATCAGCTGCGTGCAGTTTACCCAGTAACTGAATCATCTGTTCCTGTGTCGGCGCATAATCTCCTAAGCGATCATTGACCTGATCCCAGATTTGGTCGACAGTCAATTGACCGCTAAGCAAGCCAATAACCTGGTAGGCCGTTGAATTAAAGCGATGACTTCGTCCGCTGGCTTTATCTTGCAAGATGTACCAGATTAAGCCACGATAATCATGACGGCAAATTTCCACATGCACACGTATCTGCGGCTTTAAATTGCGCACACGATACCAGTGAGGACTAAGTATAGATTCACTCATAATGATTCACCGCTAGGGCCACCATGACCACACCCACAACTTGACCCAGTCGACTAATTCGTGTGTCCAAATCCAAAATAGTTTTTTATGGCCGATGTCTACCTTGGCTATCCCCTCCATGCCAGGTCTAAGCTGCTTAGGCAATTTACTTAAAGTTGCTTCCACTCTAAAAACATTGCGCCCACCTTCAATACTGGCAACCGAGGTTATTTTTTCTACCTGCAATGGAAATTTTCTGTCTGGCTGACTGGATAATGTCAACAAGCCTTTTTGCCCCTGCTGAATATATGAGATGGAACGTTCATCAACTTTTAAAATAATTCTGTAGCCATCGAGAGGTGCAACTGTAAAAAGACTGTCTCCCCTTTCAACTGGCGCACCTAAAGATTGGCTCAAATCTCCTTTAATGACAATGCCGTCAAAAGGTGCACGAATAGCAGTTCTTTGCAATTGTTCAGTTTTTAATTTTATTTTCGCATTGGTCTGTGCTAGCCGAGCATTAAGGATACGTACTTGTACTAGATCCCTAGTTGCCATAGCATCTCGGTATTCTCTTTTTAGCTGCTGGCGTTCGGATGCCAATTTTATTTTTTCAAGCTTAAGATAGGCATCTTCCATGGTTGCCATTATTTCTTGCTTTAAAACAGTGTCCCCCGCTCTGACTTTAGCTGAGTCGATAAAACCTTTCATGGGCGCAGGAATTACTCTCTGAATTCTGCCTTCTAAAACAGCATCAGCATGTACTCTATAGTCCCCTTCAATCAATAGAGAAAGAATGATGATGGCAAGCGTCACCAAAGATAGCAATTTAAGCCCTATGCATTTAAAGCCAAAAACATCTGCAAGCATATTTTTAGTTGCTTTTGCCATTTTTTCAACAAAAAACAGTTCATCATCCTGTTTTAGCTTAAGAAAAGACGAAACCAGTGCCAATGTCTGTTCACAGGTATTAATAGTTTCCTGATCAAAAGGCTGAGTTCCACTTCTTTCCATTGTCAGCACTGCAAAAATGGCCCCACTGTAAACTAAGGGAATGGTGCAAATAGCACCATTGCCATATTGACGGGACAGCTCTGCATGCGCCAGCATAATCTGTGTTTCTTCGCCTTCTGCCGGATAAACTATCACTTTATCCTGATCCATTGCCTCATCCATAGCCGAAGCAATCATACTGATCAAATTAGATTTATCATCAAATTTTGCACTATTCGATAAAGCAGTTACCTGTATATGATGTTTTTTAAGTACTCCGATGGCAATCCGTTGGCAATCATATTCATTCGTAAAGTCTGCAATCAGAGCTGTCAGCGCTTTACCCAATGAATCCTGCTGTAGGCAATTGATAGCGAACTTAACTACTTTGCTGTAAAAAATATCTGGCTTCTGTTCTGTTGATTGAAGCATTGCCAGCCATTTTATATCCGCGGTTAGCGTATGCAGTATTTGCTGCTGTTTTTGTTCACCATGATGAGCTGTTTTTATGGCAATAATGCCTAACAGGCGTTTATCACTAACTACAGGGACGGCCAGATAATCAAATATCTTCCCATCATCGGCCTCATCACTGATACCGGCATTAATCACACTTGCCTGCCTCTGCAGGGCAAGCTTGGCAATAACAACCAATTCTAATGGCTCTGGGCTGCCTACAGGCCATTGAAATTCAGGCTTTAAGCCATTGCTTTCTGGATCAAACAATAGAAAAAGAGCACTGCATAGCCCTTCTATCGATTGAGATTGAATATCCAGCCAATTTTGAACAAAGCTTTTCAACTCTCAAGCCTCATCGCCATGAAAAATGTATCTTCGCCAGCCTTTATCCTAGAAAAATAAGTTAAGCACAGGTTTTTCACAAAACCGTGTAGCGACTTTATCTCACCGAATGCGTGCCTGGTAAATATTTTAGATAGGTATAACATACAATAGCTTGCGAATAGGTTTAGCGTTCAACTGATTTCTCTAGGTTTAAAAAGAGGACATAGACAATCCATGACCTCGCCAACAAATGGTAAAGCATTATGTGCTATCTGCTCTGCATCCTGTATTTTTACTTTTTTACTTATCAATGAATCAGCGCTGTTTAAAATTGAATAGCCTGTCTGTTTCAGGTTTCCCTCTTTAGCCAGCATGATAGAGCGAGCCAGATTTACCACTTCAAGCTCAAGCTTAATATCAGAGGGTTTAGTGGGTTCCATATGGTTTCTGACAATATCGCAGTAGTTTTCTGGCAAATGCCACAATCGCATGATTTCACAGCCCACCTGACCATAGTCAAACCCTATTCTTTCACGTTCTAACTGATGCTGAGGCTTGTAGCTTTCCTGAAGCTCAAAACAGATTTCCTGCATCTGCTCAGGAATTTGAGCATACATCACCAAATGACCTATTTCGTGCAAAAGCCCGGCAGTAAAAAGTCGCTCACTCGCTGGAAGCTCGCATTTCTTGGCAAGCAGTCGTGCAGTTATGCCGCAATAGATACTGCACCGCCAAAATTCCTGCTGGTTTATAAGCTCTAACGGAATTCCAGAAAAAGCCCGGATTGCCAAACTGCTAAGCAAAAGATCATGCAGCTGGATAGTTCCTATTAATGATATAGCTTCTTTTACCGTATTGACTTTTCTGGAATAGCCGAAAAATTGGCTATTTGCCATTCTGATAATGCGTAAAGCCAATGCAGAATCAAGCTCTACAACTTCCACAAAATCATCAATTGTCGCATCTCGCCTGACGATTAATCCTCTAATACTGTGGTAAACGGCAGGTAATGGTATTTTGTTGGCAACGCCTGTTAATATATTGTGAGCGGGTATCATTTACTAAAGTTTAGTTTAAACTGGCTATTTTCCAAGAACCAGCTTTTCCATTTCACTGCTTGTATCATTGGCCTGTACACATACCTTGCTCATCTCTTCCTCAGAGATATTTAAAATAGCCAATAAACCCTCAGTCAAAAGCAGATGAAAACTGTCAGCACCCGGATATTTGTTAACGGCAGCCTGGTGAGCAATATGAACAATTGCTGTTTCAACACAATATTCTGTCGCTTTGCCCGGCTCGGTATGATGCTCAGTGATATATTGAAATTTTAAAGGCAGCTTCCATTCAGCCATCAATGCCCGCCCAACTTTTCCATAGTCAGCGCCATACGCATTTCTTTCCATTTCCGATAATGGCCTATTTCCAGTACGTGTCAGTTCAATAATCTGTTTAGACTGCTGAGGATATACAAGAAATAAAAGGAGGCGGCCTATTTCATGCAGCAAGCCTATTACAAACATGCTTTCAGCCTCATGCAGTTTAAGGTTTTTTGCCAATAACTGAGAAACCACCCCACAATAAATACTGCGCTGCCAAAACACATGCAAATCCTCAATTTCATTCGGCAGATCCATGGAATCTACTGCAGAAAGACTAAGAACAAGATCATGCAACTGCCCTATTCCAATCATATTTAATGCACGGCTGACATTATCTATTTGTCCTGAGAAACCAAAAAAAGCACTGTTAACAATTTTTAAGACAACTGACAGCAGGCCGGGATCAGTATTAACCACAGCAGAAAAATCATCGAGAACAGAATGAGGATCATCCATCAGTCTTCTGATTTCCAAATACACCTCAGGTAACGATATCAGGTTTGATATTTCAGCAACCAATTCATCAATATCTACTGAACTTTTTGAATTCATCTTTATATAAACCTTCCCATGGTTTTTTTAGTTTGAAAGTAAATAAAAGTAAGTATAGTTAGATTCTGACTAAATGCTTTGTAAAAACTTAACGCGAGGTTAAAACAAAAATGAATGAGGGTTTAATAGCTATAGACGCACCACTGCGCAGGGGTGGTGAACACTCTTTATTTTTACTGTTTATATTATCTAACTTTATAGACTGTTCCCACTACAGCAGTATCTTCGCATTTACTTCACTTTAATCCCCCACCCAGCGCCAAACCAAAGCGCATTTTTAGCTTTTATGCTATAAAGTGTGTTTTTTTAAGGATAGTTTACATGGCAAAAGTTTGGTTTGTTGGTGCTGGCCCAGGTGATGCTGAGCTGTTAACGTTAAAAGCTCAGCGTCTTATACGTGAAGCGGATGCCATTTTATATGCGGGTTCGCTAGTGTCTGAAGCGGCCATGACCTGGGCTGGTGAATCCTGTGAAATACAGGATTCTAAAGGCATGACGCTTGAACAGATTTGCGATTGGCTAATTAGCAAAGCAAAAGGTAATGCTAAAGTTCTGCGCTTGCAGACAGGGGACCCTGGTCTGTATGGCGCATTGATTGAGATGATTCAGCCCTTGGATAAAGCGGGTATTGATGTTGCTGTTGTGCCTGGCGTTACTTCGGCAATGGCTTCTGCTGCAGCGGCAGTTGAAACGCTGTCTTTGCCTGAAGTTACGCAAACTGTTATTTTTTCCCGTGTAGAAGGCCGTACCCCTATGCCGGAAGGTGAGTCTTTGGAAGAATTGGCAGCCCATCATTGCACTTTATGCCTTTATCTATCGATTACCCTGTTAAAAAAAATCCAAACTGCATTAATTTCTGCTGGCTGGTCCGAGCATGCGCCTATCTTAGTTGTTTATAAAGCCAGCTGGCCAGGTGAGGAACAAATCATTCGGGGCACCATAGAAAATATTAGAGACAAATGCAAACAGGCAGGCATTAACAGCCAGGCAATGATTATCGCCAGCCCTACATTAGGCGCAAGAGACTGGCCTGAACTGAAAAAATCTAAGCTTTATGATGCCGGTTTTACTCATCGATTCCGTAAGGCAGAAGCTTAAAAAAAACTTATTCCCCATGTAAAGCTTGATTGCTGTTTTTTGCTAACTTAATGGCAATGAGACTGCGCATGGGAACAATCAAATAAATATTACTGGAATAAATGTGAAAGAAACAATTTTATTAGTAGGACACGGTTCCCGTGACCCAAATGGCAACAAAGAAATAGAACAATTTTCAGAGCAATGGAGAGCGCTGCACCCAGACTGGAATATTGAAGTGTGCTTTATCGAATTTGCCGATGTTTTATTGGATAAAGGTTTTGATAACGCAGCTAAAAATACATCTACTGTTTTAGTTATTCCCTTAATTCTCAATGCTGCAGGCCATGTAAAAATGGAAATCCCCGAACATTTGGAAAGAGCTAGACAGCGCCATCCCAATGTTGAGTTTATTTATGGAAAAAATTTGGGCGTGAGCATGTCTCTATTGGATGCGGTTAAACGTCAGCTGATGCAAGTGATGGATTCCATGGCAATGCCTGACCCTAAAACGACTGGCGTTATCATATTGGGCCGAGGTTCTTCTGATAAAGTTGCTAATGGAGAAGTAGCCAAGCTGGCGCGCTGGCTATTTGAAGAAAGAGATCATGAATTAATTGATATAGCGTTTACGGGCATTACTTATCCGCGCCTGGAAACAGCGGTGCAAAGACAGGTTAAACTGGGGATGACACAGATTGCCATATTGCCGTACTACCTGTTTACCGGCACCTTAATCAGCCGCATTGCAGAACAGCATAAATATTTGCAAAGCCAATACCCGCAGGTTCGTTTTGGTTTAGGCCATTACCTGGGGTTTGAGCCTGAAATTTTCAGTCTGCTCGATGACAATGTAAAAGCATTACAGCAACCTGATAAAAAGCCAATGATGGAATGTGACGGCTGTTCTTATAGAGAATTTGCACAACAGCATGGTCATGGGCATCATCATTAATTGCCAACTGAAAAGCCGAATTATTCTTCGGCTTTTTTAGCTAAAAATTCAAGTGTCACTTCACAGGCCCATTCATCTTGAAAATTTCTTCTGCAGTTAAAAGGTGTGTTTGTATAACGGTTGATATCATCCATTTCTCTAAAAAAACACGGTGCTTTGGTAGAAGCCCATACAAAGTATTATACTGTATCAATTTATAAATTTATCAATAGCATTATGAGCCACAACACTGTTACCGAACAAATGACCCAGGCTGGTCAAAAAATTGAACACGATTCCTTTGCTATTGTCGATAATGAAGTAGGAATACATAATTACACAGAAGCTCAATGGCAAATTGTCCGCCGGATGATTCATGCAACAGCCGATTTTGAATTTAACGGCCTGGCCCGTTTTCACAAACAGGCTGTTGAAGCTGGATTGACAGCTATTCTACAGGGCGCCCCCATTATTGCTGATGTTGAAATGATCTGCGTGGGCCTTTCTAAACCGCGCTTACGTCATTTTGGCGTTACCACCCATCATTTCATTTCTGATGAAGATGTCATTATTCAGGCAAAAGCTGAAAATACAACCCGTGCAATACAGGCTATGCGCAAAGCACACAGGGCAGGCTTATTGGAAGACAGCATTATTGCAGTAGGAAATGCGCCCACCGCCTTATTGGAGGTGATCCGTTTAATTAAAGAAAATAATGTTAAACCGGCACTTATTGTTGGCATGCCGGTAGGCTTTGTTTCTGCTGCCGAATCTAAAGCCGAACTAGAACTGATAAGCAATGTGCCCTGGATAACTACCCATGGACGTAAAGGCGGTTCAACATTAGTGGTTGCCGCCATTCATGCCTTATTGGCATTGGCCGAAGCGCAAAGCAAATAATTCCATGCAAGCCAGAAAGCCTAAAGGCACCCGAAAAGGCTTTACCACAGGCGCCTGTTCTGCCGCGGCGGCTAGAGCAGCTGCAATCGGTTTAGTCACGGGACAAATACCTGATTCAGTTGAATCATTATTGCCAAATGGTCAGCGTGTTAATTTTGCTGTTACCGATGGATACTGTGACCAGACCCACGCCCATGCTGTGGTTATCAAAGATGCGGGAGATGATCCTGACTGTACCGATAAAGCCCAGTTAACGGCCGACATTGATCTTTTGCCTGAGCAGCAAAATCAGATCATATTGGCAGGCGGTGAAGGCGTCGGAACCATTACCATGCGAGGCCTAGGCCTTGAGGTTAACGGCCCTGCAATTAACCCAGTTCCTCGAAAAAATATTAAGGAAAATGTGCGCGAAATTGCTGAAAAACTATTGCTGAGACAGGGCTTAAAAGTAACTATTTCTGTACCTGGCGGTGTTGAAATGGCAAAGAAAACCTTAAATGACCGTTTAGGAATTATCGGTGGCATTTCCATTCTTGGCACAACAGGCATTGTCCACCCCTACTCCACAGCCGCTTTTCGAGCCAGTGTGGTTCAGGGCATTGAGGTTGCCGCCAACCAAGGATTAGATACCGTGGTCTTAACCACTGGCGGCCGTACCGAAAAATTTACCATTCGCGAGCTGCCCCAGCTGCAGCCGGCCTGTTTTGTCCAGATGGGCGATTTTCTAGGGCCAGCTTTAGATACCGCCAAACAATGTAAGATTCATCATATTATTATCGGCGGCATGGTCGGAAAACTAACTAAAATAGCACAGGGCGAGGTTATCACTCATGCTCGCAGAAACCCAGTCAATACCCAGCTATTAGCTGATATTGCGGCCAAAATAGGTGCTGAAAAAAGCATATGCGACTCAATCAGTCAGAATGAAACCGCGCGCTATGCAGGCGAGGTAATGGAAGAATTAGGATTAAGCACTGAATTTTACCAAGAATTATCTAGGCGTGTGGTCAACACTTTAAAAAAGCGTTACCCAGACCAGTTTTGCTACAGCATTTTAGTCTGTGATTTTGAGGGACAAAAACTGTCACATTATGAGGATCATAAATGACTTGTAAAATTATAGGTGTGCTGGATAACGGCATACAAGGTTTAACCGCCGAAACCTTAAACGCCGTTCAATCCGCCAACCTGATCATTGGAGCCAGCCGCACATTAACTCTCTTTTCAGAACAGATAATCAATGCTGAGAAAAAAGATTTAACCGGCCATTTAAAAGAGCTGCCAGCATGGATTGCAGATGCGCTGCAAACTAATAAGCAGGTAGCGGTTCTAGCAACAGGCGACCCGCTTTGTCATGGCATTGCCAGCTATCTATATAAAAAACTGCCAGCCAAACAGCTGCAGATAATCCCTAACATCTCCTCAATACAGCTGGCTTTTGCCCAAATAGGCCTATCCTGGCAAGATGCAAAAATTGTTTCCGTGCATAGCAAAGATGCAGGGGAATGGCAAAAAGGTGCTGGGCCAGATCATGGTTTTTACGCCCTATTGCAGGCACTGTTCAATCACGAAAAATTAGCGATTCTAACAGGGCCAGAAAATACGCCTGACCGCATCGCCAGAATGATGATGCTTGAAAATATAGCGGATCAATTTGAAATAACAGTCGCCGAAAATTTACTTTGCAATGACGAAAAAGTCCTACACAACCACTCAGTTGCCTTTATTGCCGAGCAATCTTTTAATGGCAATGATATTGTCATTTTAAACCGAAAAAGAAAGCGTCAGCCAGCCATTCTATTTGGCCTACAAGACAGCGATTTTCATCAGCGCAAACCAGATAAGGGGCTGATTACCAAACGGGAGGTTCGCGCAGTTTCTTTAGCCCGCATGCAGCTAAGACCCGATAGTGTCGTTTGGGATATTGGTGCAGGTTCTGGGTCAGTTGGTCTGGAAGCTGCCCGTTTATGTCCCCAGGGCTATGTTTATGCAATAGAAAAAAACAGTGCAGACTTTGAAATAGCGGGGAAAAATGCAGATCAGCTCGGCATATACAATTATCAGTTAATTAATGACAAAGCCCCTATTGGCCTAGATGACTGGCCAGACCCCGATGCTATTTTTATCGGCGGCACGGGGGGAGAATTAGCAGAATTAATTAAGCTATGCCTAAACCGCTTAAAGCCTGAAGGCTGGCTAATAATGAATTTTGTCACTATCGAAAACCTGACTGCAGCCATTGAAACTTTAAAAACATTGAATGCCAGCTGGGATATGACACAGCTGCAAGCTTCTCGTAGCCAGCCCATTTTACATATGCATAGAATGCAGGCAGAAAACCCAGTTTGGGTAGTTTCTGCGCAGAGGACACATGATGACAGGTAAACTATATGGCGTATCTTTAGGTCCAGGCGATCCAGATTTAATGACCCGCCGTGCCTGGGGCTTATTGCAATCGGATGCCTATTGGACCTATCCGGTAAAAAAGAAAAATAAAGGCAGCTATGCTTTGCAAATTGCCTTGCAAGCAGGGCTGACCGAACCGGAAAACAGCACTGAACTTATCTTCCCGATGACACATGACAGGGAAATACTGGCTAAATACTGGCTGCAGGCCGCCCAGACCGTTATCAAAATTTTACAGCAAGGCCATGATGCTATTTTTTTAGTAGAAGGTGATGCTTCAACTTTCTCAACCTTTCAGCATTTGGCTAAAACCGTTAAAGGTCTGGACGAAACCATCGAGATAGAAACCATCCCGGGCGTCCCCTCCTTTAATGCCGCTGCCGCCCGTGCAGAAATGCCATTGGCTGATACTGATGATACCGTTGCCATTATTCCTGCCGGTTATGGCCTTAAAATGATCGACTCAATGCTAAATGATTTTGATACCTTGGTTTTATTAAAAGTGAAGCCCATCCTTGATGATATTATCGATCTTCTTCAGCAAAAAAAGCTATTGGAAAACAGCTGTTTTATTGAAAAGGCAGGCTCGCCAGAAGAGCGTATTGTGCATGATGTAGCCAGTTTATATGGAGAAAAGGTAAATTATTTATCATTGATGATGATTAGCAATAATCACCATAGAATACGCGGCGAGATGATTAGAGGCTGTCGCAAGAAAACCTGACATTATCACTGTTTATCATCAAAGTGCATAAAGACCCTGCTGACCAGATGTTCAATGATTGCTAGCTGTGGAACAGCCTGGTTCGCTACTTAATGTATAGATAAAGCTGATTGCCCATGAGTTTCTGCCATCTTAGCGCAGAGGCATAGCTTGCTATTTTCTATTCCTGACTTAAATACTAGGTTATAATATTTTCTTTTTTTCTTATTAAAAAATGACTGTAGCAGATCCCAAAATTGTACTTGTCGCCATTACTAAACACGGCGCAGGACAGGTTAAATCATTAGCAGAAAAACTGCCAGAAGCTGACATTGTTGTTTCTGAAAAATTTGCGCCATTAATGGCGGGGCTTAGCAATAATATGCGCGCCTACACTGGCCCATTTCGCAATGAAATCGCCTCATTATTTTCAGGCTATGATCAATTGGTCTTTCTTGTTTCACTCGGTGCAGTTGTTCGGCTGATTGCCCCTCACCTGAAATCTAAAGATGAAGATCCTGGCATTATTGTAGTTGATGATGCAGGACAATTTATTATTCCTGTTCTCTCTGGTCATGTGGGCGGGGCTAATGCCTATGCTGAAAAAATCGCACAATTGACTAACGGAACAGCTGTACTAACCACGGCTTCTGATGTTGGAAAAACAATTCCTGTCGATATTCTCGGACGTGAACTGGGCTGGAAAGTCGAGGCCCCAAAAATCAATATTACCCGTGTATCGGCTCATGTAGTTAATGAAGAGCCTGTCGCTTTTATCCAGGAAGCTGGCGAAAAGAACTGGTGGACTCGGCCTACTCCCCTGCCCTCAAATATTCATTTATTTGAGCGGTTTGAAGATGTCGATTTAAATCATTTTAAAGCACTGTTATGGGTTACCCATAAAGAAATTCCCGAATCCACTTGGCAACAGTTCGATGAAAGACTGGTTGTCTACAGACCTGCAAAATGAATGTCATTTTAGGAATAGGCTGCGACCGCGGCACACCATTGCAGACATTAGAAGATGTGGTGGACAAAGCGCTAAGTTCGATTAGCTTAAACAGAGAATCCGTACGGCAACTTGCAACAATAGATAAAAAAAATGATGAGCAGGCCATATTGCAGCTAGCAGAAAAACAGCATTGGCCTTTAAGCTTTTACCCTGCTGAACAATTGGCTAAAGTGGAGGTTCCCAGCCCATCAGCTGTCGTTTTAAAATATATGGGCACGCCGTCTGTCTCCGAAGCCGCTGCAATATTGGCAGCCGATACCGATATGAATAATCTGCTTGTTGAGAAATTCAAACACCGTGGTCCTGACGGAAAAAATGCTACAGTTTCTATCGTAAAAACCCCGTAAATCCATGGAGGCTAATCTTTATCCTTGCACTGAAGTACAGGCGAGGCTAAAGCCTCTCTTCCCGGGAAACCTCCCACTATATAGCTAAAAATCAAAAATAATATGAGCGGAAAAATATTCTTAGTCGGTTTCGGCCCAGGTGCCGAAGAACATATGTCATTCAGAGCCAAAAGCGCTATTGCTGAATCTGATGTGGTCATTGGCTATACAACCTATATCAAGTTAGTAAAAGACTTGCTTGATGGCAAAGAAGTCATCAGAAAAGGCATGACTGAAGAAATAGACCGCTGCATTGAGGCCTATGAACAGGCTAAGCAGGGTAAAAAAGTCTCGCTTATTTCATCTGGCGATATTGGTGTCTATGGTATGGCAGGGCCAACCTATGAAGTTTTGCTTAAAGCAGGATGGACACCTGACAGTACTATTGAGGTAGAAATAATACCAGGCAGCACCGCATTATCCGCCTGCGCATCGCTAGTCGGCGCACCGTTAACTCACGACTTCTGTTCAATTTCTCTTTCTGATTTATTAACGCCCTGGCCTACCATTGCCCGCCGTTTAGATGCTGCGGCTCAATCGGATTTTGTGGTCGCACTATACAATCCTAAAAGTGGCAGGCGCACCCAGCAAATTGTTGAAGCACAAAATATATTGCTAAAATATCGCAACTCTGCAACCCCTGTTGCCATTGTTAAATCTGCCTATCGTCGCAGACAGGCCATTCAATTAGTACGCCTCGATGAAATGGCTGACCAGGAAATAGGTATGCTGACAACTGTACTGATCGGCAATTCTTCTACTTATATTGAACAGGGGTTAATGATCACCCCCCGTGGATATTCCAATAAGTACAACGATATTACAGGCGATACCAAAGATGGCGAACAGGCCGGCCGTTCACTAGCGATGGGGCTGGAAGGCTGGAAGGCCTGCCTAAGAGAATATCTTGCCCAGCATAGTGAATTAACCTGGGAAAAAGTCGCCGACTATTTTAATGTTCCTGTTGGAGATGTTTTATCTGCTGTTGCACAGGCACCGGAAGAAAATGCTTTAAGCCATCAGGCAGTAAAAGCAGATAGCCTTGATCTGGCATTAGATGCCTGTAAAAAATGGGGACGCTTACGCGGTGTTGTTCGCACCGATTCTGGAGCAATCGTTGAACTATTTTTACATGGCGAAGATTTTAAACAGAAAAATGACTGGCTGAGCATAGAAAATGATGCTTTCCATCTGCATGTTAACTGGAGCAAAGTGACCTCGGCCTACTTTGCCAGTCGCAGAGATAAGTCCTATGGCCTGCACTTTATTGACCAGCATGGCCGCTTAATTTTCCGCGTACTGCTAACCAAACAGGAAGGTGAATTTAACCCTACTCTTTTACAGGCCTTTCAGCTTGATTGGCAGGCATTGGGTAAAAGAGAAACTCAGGAGCAGAATAATGACTGAAGCAATAAAACCTAAAATGATGGATTACCACCGCCACCTATTAGTCTGTGTTGGCAATAGATGCACTGAAAATGGCGAGGGACAGGCTCTATATGAAGAACTTAAAGAGAAGTTTAAAGTAGCCGGAATAGACAAAGGCGAATTAAGGGTTAAAAGAACCCGGGCAACTTGCTTTGGTACTTGCAAATCTGGCCCCCTGCTTTGTGTACAGCCCGATGGCGTTTGGTATTACGATATAACCAGTGAAAAGTTAGACAGAATTATTGCTGAACATTTTTTGCAGGGAAAACCCGTTACTGAATATATTCATCACCAGGCATAAAACAGATGCTTTGCTGGAAATGAAGCAAACTCCTCACTTCCAGCAAAGCCTTTAATGGCAGGGAAAACCTGAACTATGTCGGGTATCATGCGTGGCATTATGAATCACTTCAACAGGCGCAAAGCCAACAGCCATTAATACCATAAGACCCAATAAAGCAGCACCTAATACTTGAGCTGATTTAGCATCCGCTGAAACAGTCGCTGCATTTTGGCTACTTGGAGAAGTTTCGGACATTTTCTTACCCTTGGTTAATTAAATCTATCGATGGATTTTAGCACAATTCTCTGATTCCAAGTTAAAATACCTGCAACTTTAACTTACCTTTTTTAGCCGCCCTTTAGATATGAAAAGAACCCTTTATACAGTAGTCATTATTGTTTTAGCCTATATAATTGAGCAAAAAACAGGGCTATCTCTACTCAAGCCTTCTCCTCAGACAGAAACCTCCAGCAGTACAATTCGGTCGTCGACTCGGGCAGCAAACACTAACAGCTCAATCCAGTCAGCCTATGACCATCGCCAAAGTGATATTCAGGTACAGCAAAAAGGCATTGTGGCTAAAGTGCTGCCTGACGATCTTAAAGGCTCTAGGCATCAAAAATTTATTTTAAAATTCGATAATTTATCTGTACTGGTAGCTCACAATATTGATTTAGCACCAAAAATTGAGGGGTTGCGGGCAGGAGATACCGTAGAGTTTTATGGCGAATATGAGTGGAACAGAAAAGGTGGCATTGTCCACTGGACACATCACGATCCTGCCGGGCGACATATTAACGGCTGGCTAAAACATAAAGGCAAAACCTACCAGTAATTTCTTTTATTAAAAACTGAACCCGGGGTGTGTGAGTCTAATAAAACTCACACACCCGTTCATAGCCTGTTTTTACAATATTACAGGAAGGTATTGCAACCCCGTATGGATCCATCTAAAAGACCTTTTTTAAACCACTTAACCCGCTGTTTAGAGGTGCCGTGAGTAAATGATTCAGGTGATGCATAGCCCCTGGCCTGTTTTTGCAAACGATCATCACCAATCGCACTGGCTGCAACCAGCGCCTCCTCAATATCCCCCTGTTCGAGTACATGTTTTGTTTTTTCTGTATTGCGCGCCCAAATACCAGCAAAACAGTCTGCTTGCAGTTCTAGCCTGACAGATAATTGATTTGCCTGCGCTTTACTCATCCGTTGCTGCGCATTTCGTACCTTTGTTGAAGTGCCCAGTAAATTTTGCACATGATGCCCCACCTCATGAGCAATCACATAAGCCTGAGCAAAATCGCCCGGTGCATTATGCTGAGCTTTAAGCTGCTGATAAAACCCCAGGTCAATATAAATTTTATGATCGCCTGGGCAATAAAAAGGCCCCATTGCCGCTTCGGCATGTCCGCATGCTGAACGCACCGTATCAGTAAACAAGACTAGTTTTGGTTCTTCATAACGCATACCCTGTCGCTGAAAAAGTGCATTCCAGGTATCTTCCGTATCCGCTAAAACCACACCGACAAACTCTCCTAATTGTCGCTGCTTTGCCGTGGGCTGATAATTTGACTGCTGTGTAGTTGAGCCGCCTGAAGAAACACCATCCACCACGCCCATAATAATTCTTGGATCAACGCCAAAATACATAGCAGCTAAAGTGACTATAATGACGGTTAAGCCTCCCGCTTTTTTAGCGCCTCCAACACGTACCCCTCTTCTATCTTCAACATTACTGCTTGTTCTTCGGTTACGCCATTTCATACCTGAATTCCTCTTATAATAGTTTTAATAGTGCTCTAGCCACGTTGGTTTGACGGATAGCTGTCAGCAAGTTCCTTAGGTCTCGGCCCGTCTCATTTAGTTAAAAAATGTAGCCTGGGATCAACTGCATAGATGAAGAAGGCAGAGCAATGCAGGAGCAGTGAAACAGTGTGCCGAAAAACTTAAGCGCAAAAACATACGTCAAACCATTAAGCTAAACTGCTAAGAGTATATCATTAGTTTATATTCGGACTTAACCACGAAACGACAACCTCTGGTGCACTGGCAAAATACCAATGAATATAGGATGCCCTAAGGTTTTTATACCTTATTCCCTTATCTCCGCGCAAACATTGAAAACAGCTTTGCAATTCTTCCGTACTCTCTCTGACCGAATAATGAAATTCATGCCCTCTTATGCCGCTTACATCTTCTCTATAGCCTAAAGAGGCAAGTTTTTTCTGCATTCTAGAATGGAAAGGCAAAATGCCAGCCATCGGCCATGAAATGCTGTCATGATCTATTAGCTCTTTACCTAGCAGCATGCTACCGCCACATTCTGCTAAAACAGGTTTCCCTATTTGTATAAACTGCTCAAGCGAAGCCCAGCTCTTTGAATCTGACAGTTGCTTAGCATATAGCTCAGGATAACCGCCTGGCAACCAGACTGCATCAGCATCCTTAGGTACATCATCCCCTGCTAGTACTGAAAAATAAAGTATCTCCGCCCCTTGGTCAGTCAGCCAATCAGTATTGGCAGGATAAATAAAACAGCAGGCCCTATCTTTCGCTATTGCTATTTTTTTGCCTAACAATTGATTCGTCACAACTTTAGCAGGCTGCAGTTCTTCGGCCCAATCAGAAAATGCAGCTAACAGTGCTGATTTATCAACATGAAAAACATCTGAAAAATCAGGGATATCAATTTCGTCAGGCATGACTAAACCTAAGTGGCGCTCTGACAATGCTGGCACCTCTTTCTCCATCCAGGCCAATAGGGGAGGCATATCATAATCTAACAAAAATTGTGTCAGCAGTTCTGCATGGTGTGCACTGCCCACATGATTTGCAATGACACCAGAAATAGTCACCCCCATTTTTTCTGCATAGTCACAATAACCACTAACCAAAGGTACTATGGAACCGCTCATACCTTTAGCATTGACCACCAAGATAACGGGGCACTGCAAGCCTTTTGCCAAATCTGCGCTGGAGCCGTCGAGTCCAACACCGCTCCGGCCATCAAACAGCCCCATCACACCCTCTATCAAAGCCAAATCTACATGCTTGTGCTGCTTATTAATCTGCTGTCTGGACTGATCCAAACCTACCATCCGGGTATCCAGACTATAGGAAGTTCTTCCTGTAACCATTTGATGCCATAGTGGATCAAGAAAATCAGGACCGGCCTTAAAGGAAGTAATGTGCAGGTTGTGCTTTTTTAAACATTGCAGTAAAGCCAGCATAATCGTGGTTTTCCCACAGCCGGACTGTGTCCCTGCCAGTAGTGCTATTTTCATTATTAAAATAAGTTATCTTGTAGGTAGATTTCAAAACTTACCGCATTTTAGCCATATTATAACGGCCTGAATTTCAATAGGCGAAAACAGTGATTAAGAATCAGATTAGGAAGCAGGAAATTGTCAGGTTTCACGACGTTATACCATGATTTTTTAAAAGCTCTTGGCTGCAACAGAGAAAAATAGATAAACTTTATTTTAGAAGTTTGTGTGCGCCCTCATCAACCACGCCCTCGATATGGCTGCACACCCTGCTCAGGAACCCACACACCATTAGGTATTTCACCTTGAGCAAAGAATACATCAATAGGCATACCGCCACGAGGATACCAATACCCGCCAATCCGCAGCCATTTAGGTGAAATTTCATCCAGTATCCGCCGGCCAATGCTAACCGTACAATCCTCATGAAATGCACCATGATTCCTAAAGGAACCAAGAAACAGCTTTAATGATTTACTTTCTACCAGGCGAGCTGCAGGAATGTAATCGATTACTAAATGCGCAAAATCTGGCTGCCCGGTCATTGGACAAAGCGAAGTAAATTCAGGCACCACAAAACGCACCATATAATCAACACCGGCCTGTGGGTTCTCCACACTTTCCAATACTGCCTGTTCAGGTACATCAGGCTGCTCAGCTTTACTGCCTAGCTGCTGTAAGTTTTGATAAATGTTTGTTTCACTCATTAACTAACCTAATATTATTGTTTACGATTTTATCCAGCTAACTTGATAGCACGGTTCATTTTTATGGCTGAAATAATCTGCACTTACCCATAAATCTGCAACAGCAGCTAAATTATTATCTAAATAGAGCAACGGAATATTGCCGCGCAGCCAGGGGGGAATGGATTTTTCCTGATATAGTTTTTTTAGCGAATGACTGCCCACCCTCCCCGGCAATCTAATTTTCTCAGCACCTTGCCGATATTTTACTGTCACCTCGGCTTTGCTCCATTCCGCTTTAGGAATACCTTCTGCAGATTCAGATAGCATTAATATAGAGCCATCTTGTAGCTCCAGCTGCTTTGAATTTTCATTCCAGTATTGCTGGCTGCATTCTTGGTTAATATCCCCGATCTTTAAACAGTATAATTTATTTCTATATCGCCTAATGCTATACCCTTGCCCTCTAGCCTCAGGATTTGCCGATTCTTTTGCGTTAATCACTTCATTTACAATGCCCTGTATTTTTTTTTCTGCAGGCATTCTTAAATGATTGGCTTTAAACCATTGCCGTATTACCAGATGCTGCCGATTAATATCAAATTCAAGCAAATGAGTGATGATAAGTGTTTGATCTGACTTATCAACCACATAGTTTAATAATTCATTTGCCAACTTCTCAGACAGATGGTGTGCGTTTGCACAATGCCGCGCTGAACGGGCAATTGTTTTATCCAAGGCTGGCCATTTTTGCTTTAATTGCGGTACAACTTGGTTACGCAAAAAGTTTCGATCAAAATCATCACTTTTATTGCTAGGATCTTCTACCCAGAATAATTTACGTTCTGCAGCATAAGCATCAATTTCTTGCTTTGAAATATCAAGAAACGGACGGCACATAAGCCCCAGGCCAAAAGAAATTGATGCTGGCATTCCGGAAAGACCTTGCACACCGGCTCCCCTAAATAGCTGCAGCAGCACTGTTTCCATCTGGTCTTCCCTATGCTGGGCAAGCAATACTACATCATCTGGCCCTAACAGTATCTTTAATGCACGGTACCTCTCTTCCCTTGCAAGTTCTTCGAGGCTTTGCCCCGCCGTTTTTTGTACTTTTACTTTTAAGCATTCAAACTTTACCCCTAATGCCTTGGCAACTTTTCCGCAATGTTCAGCCCATTCATCTGTTTCAATCTGCAAGCCATGGTTGATATAAACAGCTGTTATTTTTGATTTTAAATCAGCATTTAAAGCGGCCAGATGCAATAAAACGTGAGAATCCATACCTCCGCTATAGGCAATGAATATCTTTTCAGTTTTCGGAGGGACAATTGAAACAATACAGTCAGGTACTAGCATATTTAACGAAAAAGACCGGCATAAGCCGGCCTTGAAATAAATGAGGAATCAATATATATGAGCATTGATTTTGAGGATAATCCGGCGTTGCACTGCCGTTTCACCCCAGCCTATAATTGCTATTATTCGGAGTGACAAACCATAATCCTAAATAAGTCAGTTGAACGCTTAGTTTAACTGTAACTTGTTAAATAAACTGTTTAATCCAGTTTTTTACTATTCACCAAATGGGTGAGTGTATTTCGCTTCACGGTTTTGCGAAAAATCTGGACAAAAAATTCTGCAGAATAGCTCTCGATAAGGACTACGGCCATTATCTTCGAGCTATTCTTTGCCTTTTTTGCCCAGATTTCCCACAAAATCCGTGCTCAACTGATTTATTTAGGATAATGGACAGTTACAAAAATCATCCATAAAATAACTTTACTTCACTGCTTCCTCAATAAATGAACCATATCGCATAATCCGCTGATAGCGGGCTTCTAGAAGGTCATCCATATTTTCCCGTCTTAATTCATCCAAATGTCTGATTAAAGTCTCGCGCAAAGTCACTGCAGTTTGCAGATGATTTCTATGTCCTCCACCAACTGGTTCACGGACAACCTCATCTAACAACCCCTGCTCACGTATTCTATCCGAAGTAATTCCCATTGCCTCAGCTGCCAGTTTTGACTTTTCTGCACTTTTCCACAGTATGGATGCACAGCCTTCAGGAGATATTACTGCATAAGTGCTATATTCCAGCATTATAAGCCGATCACCCACACCAATAGCCAAAGCACCGCCCGAACCGCCTTCTCCTATAACAACGCAGATGATCTGCGTTTTCAATTTGGACATTTCAAATAGGTTTCTGGCAATTGCCTCACTTTGTCCGCGCTCTTCTGCCCCAATCCCCGGATAAGCACCCGGCGTATCAATCAAACAGATAAGGGGCAATCCAAAGCGTTCAGCCATTTTCATTACGCGCAAGGCTTTACGGTAGCCTTCTGGTCGGGGCATACCAAAATTACGATGTATTTTTTCCTTGGTATCACGTCCTTTCTGATGTCCGACCACCATAACTGGCTGACCTTCCAGCTTCGCCAGTCCACAAACAAGAGCCGGGTCATCAGCATAAGCCCTGTCTCCATGCAATTCATGGAAATCAGTAAACATATGTTCAATATAATCCAAAGTATAAGGTCGCTCCGGATGACGCGATAGCTGAGATATTTGCCAATCAGACAAATCAGAAAAAATTGAGGCAGTTAATTGCTCACTTTTTTCTTCCAGCTGTTTGAGTGTGTCGGAAATATTAATATCATTATCAAACTCCACCTTGCGGAGTTCTTCAATCTTCGCCTCTAACTCAGCGATAGGTTGTTCAAAGTCTAGAAATTTTAGATCCATAAAAGCCTGGGGGATGAGTTAATTTTAATTATTGCAATTGACTAATTCTATAGAAAAACTGAAATTAATTCTCAATAATTTACTCAAAAAGGCATTTTAAAGATTCTATTTATAATGTAAAACCAGAAAACTGGAAAATTTATGCAGCCTTTTCAGCAGATAAAGCAAGATTTTCCAGTTTGTCTAATACATCCATACTTGCATTTTCCATAATCTTTAAAGCGGCTAAAGCGCCCGTTTTATCCTCGCTACTCATGCATTCAATTGCATTAACACCACTTTGATGAACGGTTTGGTGTGGGCTTTCTAATTCTCTAAAGCCGTTTAAACCGGAAAAAAGATCTTTGCCATCTCCGTGATAATACCATTTACCTAAGCGACAGTCTAAATGGCCGGAAAAGTCATGCAGGCTCTTGTTTGAAACCCCCATAATAACCTTATAGATTTCCATTTTATATATAAGATGGTCCAGTTTAACGACTTCAACAAAACTGCGCAAAGCACTGCCCGAAATAACCCCTTGCATCTGAGTAGACAAGGAGACCAGCTGATCCATTTTACTTGATGCCTGCCCCCCTATTTCACCAAAACCACTTGAATTCGAAGCAACCTCGTCCATTTGCTGTTTTGCGTTATTGGTTTCAACCCGAATTGTACTTACCAGACTTTCTATATCAATAGTGGCATCATTGGTTCTTTTCGCCAACGTTCTCACTTCATCAGCAACCACTGCAAAACCACGTCCCTGCTCTCCCGCTCTGGCCGCTTCAATAGCCGCATTTAATGCAAGTAAATTTGTTTGATCTGAAATATTCTTAATTAAATTAATAATCCCTTCAATATCGCCGGCACTTCTGTTTAAGCCTTCGACGGTTGAAGCAGTATTCTCTATATCAGAAGCCATTGCAGAAAGCGATGTTGATATTGTTGAAACCGCCTGATGAGTGTCTGTTAAGACTTTCGCTGTATTGGAAGCATGATCTTTTTCCGTCGTCATAACTGAAGCTAAGGATGCCAAAGAACCTTGCATGGAAATCATTGAATTTCCAAATTCCTGAAGCAATTGAAACAGGCCATTATAAAAGCTATCTGAATCAGCCGTTGAAGCAATTTTCTGTTCTATCAGCTGTTTTTCAAACTGTGTATTTTCCAGTTCGTCTTTTAGGCTCTGAACCTCATTTTTAAGTCCTGCAATTTCGTTTTCTGCATCAATTAATTTTTGTCTGTTAAAAAACATTAAGTGCCACCACGCATTAAATAATATCGATATTAGAGAGTATAGACTCTATTTTAATATTTGAAACAATATCAGTAAG
>JALSLW010000102.1 GCA_026988155.1 Methylomonas sp.
GCTGTTCAGCAAAAAGCTATTTGCAATAGCGGAATTCATCTCAAAGGGTAAACCGGGCTTGTCCAACAAACGGTTCAGATTGTGGCTCGCTTCGCGATCACAATCTAACCTTATTCGTTAGGCTTATCGGTTGAGAAGGTGTATTCAAGCTATCAGGAAAGTAAAGATCTGCCAGTTATCGAAGTTGAATTTTGTCATTTGCAAGCCATGGGTAAAACGGCTAATGGTAATTTATCCATCCTTGATACGCCTGGACCCAATGAATTTGGACAAAGTGAAGCACTGAAAACGGTCTTTTTACATCAATTGAAACGAGCAACTGCAGTTATGCTGGTGATTGATTATACGCAAATGAAATCCGAGGCTGAGGCGGCTGTAAGAGAGCAGGTTGAGAGCATTAGAGAGCAATTAGACAAAAATAGGTTGTCCGTTTTGGTCAATAAGTTTGATCAAGCTAATGCAACATCTATGCAAAAAGAAGAAGTGCAGGAGTATGTGGCAAGCACGCTGATGAATGATTCAACATTACAGTCTAGGGTATTTCCTATTTCTGCCTGGGAAGCCTATCTTGCGAATCGAACTTTAAACTACCTTGAAGTTGAAGGTGAAATGCCATCTGTTGTTGAAGGAGAGCTGAATTGGGCTGTAGATTTTGGTGAAAAGGCATTGGGTATCTTCTGGAGTGAGGATATTAGTAATACTACCCGCGTCAAAAAGTCTGCCAATAAGCTATGGGAAGGTAGCTTTTTCCAAGAACCGATAGACAATGTGATTAAAGATTCTCACGCCAATGCAGCAAAGCTTTGTGTTACAGCTGCTGTTAAAAAGCTGCGCCATATACAAGAGTTATTTAGCAATACTGTTGATATACGCTACCATGCTTTGGGCAAAGAAATTGCACAGATTGAGCAAGCTATTAAAGGTTTAGCCGAAAATATTAAGAACTTAGAAGGCGTTCAGCAGAGTTTAGGGAATGAAGTTAATCACAGAATGGCTGTTTTTAAGGAGAAGCTTAAGGAAAATATTACAGAATATAGTGACTCGTTGAAAACAGAGATAGGTAAGCTCCTTGAGTGTGGAGTAGAGCAGGCAGAGAAGGCGATTGATGAGCTTTCTGTGGAGGGAATTAACACTGTAAGTGGTGATTTTAGAACATTTCTTGCAGGTGTTATGTCTGGTGGGAGGGTGGACCGTACTAAGAATAAAAAGGAACATATAAAGGCAAAGTTTGAAAAATCTAAGGATGAAATTGAAAAAGATGGGGGGATTTCGTTTAATGAGGAGCAAGATGCCCGTGATTTTTTAGATGATATAAATAAAGGGCTTAAAGAACTGAGTGAATCTTATGACAAAAGTTTAAATGAAATATTTGATAGGGATATAAAAGAGTTATCAAGCCAAGTTGAAGGTTCGATTAATCAAAAAACTAACGATATTTTGGCGGCAGCTGAAAAGACGCTTGGTGACACAGGTTTTAATTTAACACTAACTCCACCTGCAATGACCCTCAACTGTGAACAAATAGCATTAGAAGAAATGCTTAATAACGCATCTAAATCAGAAGAACATACAACGCCTCACTCGCGAAGATCCTCAGGAATATGGGGTGGGATCTGTGGTCTAATCGGTACAGCTGATTGGGGTTGGGAGTCTTACTCTGAAACCAAAACAACCTATTTTGTAGGTGTGACAAAAATACACGAGGATGTTAAAAATGAGTTTGCACATATTAACAGTCAGTTCGGTGCTTCTTTTGAGGAATATTTAAATACTCAGTATCTATCAATACTTGATGATTATTTGTCTGAGCTGGTCACTTATTTAGATCGCTATAAAGGTGCATTAATCGATGGAGAGCAATCACAGAAAAACCTAGAAAAGACAGAGGCCGAAGCATTGAAAATACGTTTGAAAACCCTAAAAGATCACGTTAGCACCCAGAATAAAGATCTAGCAGTTATTGATAAAGCTTTGCAAGAGGTAATCCCTAATGTCAGCTAATCATGATTTGGACATTTTATATGCTGAATGCCCTCAGCTAAAAGAAAAAGCTATTGTGGATTTTATTAATGGTATGGAAGTGAATGACGATCTCATTCGAGTTAGGGAGGAGGTGAATACAGGATTTATTTCCCGTGTATGGCAAGACTTAACGGGGGACTCACATACGCGTCAACAACAGATTGATAAAAATATGGAAGCAGGGTTGCATGCTGTGTCTGATTGGTTGCAGGTGTTGCAGAGTAATCAAGTAAAAAGTGATTTGGCAATTACGACTGTTAGTCAAAAATTAATTGAAACACGGCAAGGTCTCATGCGCTTGCAGGCTCATCATAAAGACTTAAAAGTTCAAGTCGATGGGTTGATGATTTATGTTGAGCAGTTGGATGGGAAGTTTTCTGATTTGAAAAATAAATTGTACCAAGTTGATGCGGGACGTTTGGCTACTCAGCAAATGGACGCTGTGTATGATAAATGGCAAGTAGGGAAGCTTGATGAATACCCGCTATTAGTGCGACTTTACTTAGTTTTAGATGAGATGTACTGGGGAGATTTTGGCACTTATTGTCGTCAATATGAGGTAAATACTGATGAAATTCAACGGTTGATTGATCAGGTGAAGAATAAGGCAATAATCCAGATGAAAGAAGATATGAAATCCATGAATATGGAGACAGAGAGAGTCTTTACCTGGCAGCAAGAAATTGGGAGTAGCCTACAAAAATTAAATGCCGATAGAAAACAGGCACTCACTTTTTTAACTAATTATGGGGAACAAGAAAAAATACCAATGCCTTGGATATTTCATCGTTACTTAACTGTCGAATCGGGTGAAGAGTTAGTTGTTGATAGTCTGCCCTATATTTTAGATGCTAATAATGCTGTTGAGCATATGATTCAAAGCTTCAGGAGCCGTTATGAATATGAACAAAGATAGAGTAGGACTAGTACTCTCTGGCGGAGGCGCAAAAGGTGCTTATCAAGTTGGTGTTATAAAGTACTTGGCTGAGGCTGGCATTGAAATACAGGCCGTTTCAGGTGCAAGTATAGGGGCTTTGAATGGCTCTATTATTGCTGGAGCTATCAATTTAAAGGCGGCTTATCAGACATTAAATGATTTATGGCAGGCGCTTGCGAAGGAGCCACCTCTTAAATTAAATGGCGTAGGTGTTGGGTCTTATTTAGCCTATTTTTTACTCATGGGGAGTAGTCGATTCTCCCCGATTAGCCGTTCTGTTTTACTGAGTGCTAAAACATTAAAAAAAACATCTGAGGCATTACCAAAATGGGTAATGGCATACATAAATGAATTAAATATTTTAAATAATATTGATTTTAGTTTAGTGCAGCAGTCTCCCATTAGGGCGCTTATTGATAGGTATACATCTCCTGAAGTATTGACTAAAGGTTTGCCTTTATATCTGTCTGCTTATCAAACTGACGGAATTATAAATGATTTGGCTAATACTGCTTTAGGTATGCTAGGTATTTCTGATACAAAAGCCTCTAGGTTTTTTCATGTGCAGTCATTTAGTTGTGATAAACAACAGGATGTTATTTTTGCTTCTGCTGCTTTGCCTGTATTATTTACGCCACAAAATATTGATGGGGAAGCTTATTCAGACGGCGGGTTAGGAGGGTGGAGGAAGTCACAAGGTAATACACCTATTACTCCATTGGTTGAACAAGAAAAATGCTCCCATGTTATTGTAACTCACTTAACCGATGGAAGTTCTTGGGATCGAAATGACTTCCCCAATACGACTATTCTTGAGATACGCCCTAAAGTGTCCATTACAAAAGAATCTCAGTTTAAGGATTTATTAAGTTTTAAGGCATCAAAAATTAATGAATGGATAGATCAGGGTTACGATGATGCAAAACGCTGTATAGGCCAAGTAAAGGACGTTATAGTCTTACAGAAAACTAGCCAAGACGCTATCTTAAAGAGAAATGTGGGCATTGAAGAACTAGATGATGATTTTTATATAGAGCCAGACCGAAAAACAACATAGTCATTTCAATACAAACACTTATGGTAAAATATGAGAATAAAGGCTCACCACCATCAAATTCAGAATTAACCCAGAAATATTTCAACTTATTGATATTAAAAGACCATGGTTCAAGCCGGCCAAGGCTGGAACCAGAATATTCATTAAATTCCTGAAAACTTCACTGCCTGCCAATGAGAACCGTAAAATCGCCACAAATGCAAATAAGTCAAACAGATATTGCCGACATCTTCATTGATGTGACATCCGGTGGTTTTCAATATAGCTGTGTCCAAAAAATAGTTTTTTACATTCTTATTTGGCTAAGCGATGGGGTTCCGCAGTAAAAAGTGAAGAGTTGCTAACGAGCTAACCCCTACCATGAGTGGTCATTTTTGGTTTATGCTTTTTTTGGTCAAGCACTATTTAACAAGTTACAGTTAAACTAAACGTTCAACTGATTTATTTTAGGTTGAACGAACGGTGCCGTTAACAAATGAACATCAGGTTTTCGCCGAAGGCCCCGATGGACTAAGGGTAGAACTGTTATTTAAAACAGATGAAATTTTGATTAAAAAATAATTGAGGTGTAAAAATGAAAGCCATTGGTTTATATAAATATTTGCCTATTGAGGATAAAAATAGTCTTCAAGATCTGGAAATAGCAAAACCCGAAGTCAGCGGTCATAATTTATTGGTAGAGGTAAAAGCTATTTCGGTTAATCCTGTTGATACAAAAATACGCGCACCAAAAGATAAGATAGAATCAGAAGCTAAAATTTTAGGTTGGGATGCATCTGGTATCGTAGTGGCAAAGGGTTCGGAAGCTGAACACTACTCTGTAGCTGATAAGGTCTACTATGCAGGTGATATTACTCGCCCAGGCTCTAACAGTGAATTTCAAATAATTGATGAGCGTATTGTGGGTAACAAACCAGAGTCTTTGTCTTTTGCAGAAGCCGCCGCTTTACCACTAACAAGCATCACTGCTTGGGAAGCCTTGTTTGATAGATTAGCCATTTCACAACAGGGCGATGATGCGGAAAAATCGATTTTAATCATCGGTGGTGCGGGCGGTGTTGGCTCAATCGCCATTCAACTAGCAAGTAAAATAGCTAAGCTAAATGTAATCGCAACAGCCTCAAGGGATGAATCCCGCGATTGGTGCTTGAAGCTGGGTGCTAACAGTATCATTAATCATCGAAATGCTTTAGATGGAGAACTTGGTCTATTGAATATTCCCCATGTAGATTATATTCTCTGTCTTAATAACACTGATCACCACTGGCCAGCAATGGCAGAAGCCATCAAACCACAAGGTAAAATTTGTTCGATTGTTGAGGCCACAACAGTTGATCTTGGTCTATTAAAAAGTAAAAGTGCGGCCTTTGTCTGGGAGTTCATGTTTACTCGGCCCATGTACCAAACGCCAGATATGATAGAGCAACAACAACTCTTAAATACAATTGCTGATTTGGTGGATAAAGGCGAACTCGTTACCACAGTGAGTAAAACTATCCAGCCAATTAATGCTGAAAACTTGCGTAAAGCACATGCATTGATTGAGCAAGGGAATACAATTGGAAAAATAGTATTAGCCGATTGGAATTTATACAAATAAACAGGGGAAATGATGAAAATATTACTGGTAACTGCTGGATATTCAATTTTTGATGCAAAAGGGCAGCTAAATAGCTTTCTTGCCTATCTGACTGAAAAGAACCTTTCTGAAAAAGGCCATAAGATAAAAATTTCAGATGTAACAAAAGATACCTGGAATGTGGATAGAGAAGTTGCAAAACTATTATGGGCTGACACAATAATTTATATCACACCCATCATGTGGTTTAACATGCCTGCCCCAATGGTCAAATGGCTTGGTAAAGTCTTACTTTATGAAAAAACGTTTGTTATTACAGAAGAATATGGTGAAGGCGGTCAACTACCAGCTGATAAATTTATGATTGTGACCACATCAAATATGAAATCTAGTGATTTAGGGAAAGGCTTCGTTTTAAAAAATGCGCCACATATTGATGATATTTTACAACCATTGATAATGACCAATACATATCTGAGTATTCGGGATCAAATACCGACCTTTCATGCTGGGAATGTAATTGCAGGCGATACAAGCTGGATTGAAGCAGCCTATTTAGAGCATTTAAATACTCATTTTAGTAGAAGTTAGTCATCTCGTTTAAGATGGTACACTTTGTTGCAAAAACGACTTCTTGTTAAAAGGAACAATTGTCTGTTTTAATAGTCATAAAATCTAGAAAATCAGTTGGAAATCCATTAATGAAAAGAACTTTCCCCTTAAAACTTTACTTGCCTGAGTATTGATTCTAGGTTTGCAATTGAATCGGACAAATTCTCTATAGCAGCCTGAAAGTTTTTGGGTGACGTCTTTCTGATCAGCTTAATTGCGAGGCCACGAAGCAAAGCCATAATCTGGCTTGGTTGCCTGCTTTTGTTTTGATGTGATCTTCATTAAAAGTGACATCACGAATCCAATTGTTGGATTTCACACGCCAGTGACAACGAATAGCTCTAGCCAATTCTTCGGTCAGTACTTGTATCGAGCTAGATTCAATTGCGGAATTGCTCACATAATAAGAGGTATCAAAGGTTGTTTTTTGCTTAGCAATATCAACTGTTTCACGCGAACGGTGAACACTAGAAAGCTTTTGTCGACCTATCAACATTGCTAAAACAAAACTAACGATCACCCACACCAGTGTGTGGCGCTTACCACGATTATCTCGATGCTCTGGCAAGTTATTTTTCAATAAATCTACAAAACTAGTTATTTGTTTGTTACTGACGGGTAATTCGCTGTTCATGTATCACTGAGTTGTGCCAAATTTTAGGGGCTCGGATTTTACTACAGATATTAAGAGTTTTTATGAGAAAGCCGTGGGTCCTCCCCCTCATTCAAAAAATAACCATTATGCGGTCAAGGAGAAAACTAATGAATAGACCTACAATTATTTTACCATCCTAATTTTGGTCGCCCTCATCATCTATCTCTTTGTACAGGCGCCCGTACCGCTTCCAGAAGAAAATGCTGTCGCCAGCGAAACAATTTCCATTAAAACTTTTTTTCAGCTCGTTGCTGCCGGAAATGGTATTGCCCGAACTTTATGGGCTCGTGAAACCGTCGGTATGAGGGAAAAAGCGGGACTAAAATTTGATAAAAATTGGCGTGATAAAGGCATACAGGCCGGGCCATTTCCTACTCTTTTTCTACGTGAAGCGGCCACCAGCTTAGAAAAAAATGGTATTCGGCTAAGTCTCTTTTTGGGATCAGACTTTCCCATCAATTAGTCCAACCTTTTCGAGGATTTGCAGAAAGAGACCTTCAAGGAAATAAAAAAGGATCATCAGCCACAATTTTTCTATGTACAAGATACTGGGCTGTTCACCGACATGTTCCCAGATTATGCCTCCGTACAACCTTGTATCAGTGTCATAATGATCACCCCGACAGCCCAAAAACTGACTGGGTACTTGATGATATTATGGGAGCAACCCCACGGGCCTACCCTGGCAAAACCGTAAACCGAGATGAAATAATAAAAATTATCGCATCATTGCGCAAAGGTTTTCGAGATGCCTACACCGCCTATATAGAAAAGGCGACAACTTTTTCCAGAAAACCAGAGATTGGTTCGCGATGGCCAAAAGATGGATATTATTTGCCCTCAGCCGATGTGTTTATAAATGAATTTTCCAAACGAGCATCAGAGTCAAGTTTGGATCGGCTATTGGGTGAAAAGAGTGTGGGGTTAGTACCATAGGCTGGAATAGCGTTAGCGTTTTCCGACATAATACTAAGGCAACTCGCAATAAATAACCCACCAATATTGCTTGCCTTTTTATCCGTCTTCAGCGTTGCAACTTCGGTCACATAGCTTGCTATGCTCCCTTCGTTGCGCCTTGAAGACGAATAAAAATCCTGCGCAATCTGGGTAGGTTATTTAATGCGCGTTACCTAACAATAAAAACGCACAATCGAAGATAAAAATCAGCTTGTAACACAGGACCTAGAGCTCGTTGAGTAGCCTTGAAAGCCCATTTTCTATTGACACTGGGCGAGTCTGCATAAATTACAACCAATCAAATAATCAAAAAGTAATATAAGTCCTACAAAAAATTCATCATTTACTGACTTACTTTTGTCCATTTTTTTGGCATAATATGCTAATCGCCACATAGAAGATGGATTTTAAAGGATTTCCAACAGGAAGTTGCCATGGAAGGGGAACATTGCCAATCAGTGTTATCTGCGATCTATAAAGCCCCAAAGTTCCTACCTTGGGGCTTTATTGCTTTCAGTCATTAAAACTAAGCCCTAGACGACCGTTTTCTTTCATTCTCTGTCAATAAAATTTTACGCAGTCTTATCGACTGTGGCGTAACCTCTACCAGTTCATCATCACTGATAAATTCCAGTGCCTGCTCCAATGTCATTTTCTGAATTTTCGCACAGGTTAAGCTTTCATCTGTTCCTGATGCTCGAACGTTCGTTAATGGCTTTGGCTTAGTCGGGTTTACTACCAAATCATTGGTTCGAGAATGAATGCCTACCAGCATACCTTCATAAATTTCATCACCATTAACCACCAATAGTTCTCCACGCGCCTGCAATGGATACAGAGAATAATCAACAGCCTTCCCTTTTGACATAGAAATAAGCACGCCTCGAATACGCGAACCAACATTGCCCTCTTTTAATGGACCATAATGATCGAATACGTGGTAGAACAGGCCAGAACCTGAGGTTGCAGTTAAAAACTCCGTCTGAAAACCTAATAAACCACGGGAAGGCACAATATATTCTAAACGGATGCGCCCCTTGCCATCCGGCACCATATCTTTTAGGTCACCTTTGCGGTCACCCAGCTTTTCCATAATTGTTCCCTGATGCTCCTCTTCTACTTCAATCGTTACGTATTCAAAAGGTTCAGATTTAACGCCATCAATTTCTTTGATGATAACTTCAGGGCGAGAAACGCCCATTTCAAAACCTTCCCTGCGCATATTTTCAATCAAAACTGAAAGATGCAATTCTCCTCGGCCTGATACTCTAAATTTATCTGGGTCATCTGTTGTCTCTACACGTAAGGCTACATTATGCTGCAACTCCTTTTCCAATCGATCAAAAATTTGCCGTGTAGTAATAAACTTGCCTTCTTTTCCAGCAAACGGTGAGTTGTTGACTTGAAACGTCATGCTTACTGTTGGCTCATCAATTGATAGCTTTGGCAATGCCTCTACTTTTGAAGGGTCACATAATGTCTCAGATATCTGCAGCTTTTCTATGCCGCAGAAAGCAATAATATCTCCGGCCTGAGCCGTTTCAATTTCAACACGCTCCAACCCGCTAAATCCATAAAGCTTCAGCATACGGCCATTACGTGTATTTCCTTCATTATCAATCAAAGTAAGTGGCATATTGCGCTTTACAGAGCCACGCTGAATGCGTCCAACGCCAATGACGCCTACATATGAATTATAATCAAGGCTAATTACCTGCATCTGAAAAGGCGAATCAGCATCTACAGTTGGCGGCGCAACTTTTTCGACTACTGTTTCAAATAAAGGTGTCATATCGCCACTGGAAACATCGTTTTCCAGCCCTGCGTAGCCATTGATGGCCGATGCGTAGATAATTGGGAAATCTAACTGTTCATCAGTTGCTCCCAAATTATCGAATAAATCAAATGTCTGATCTACAACCCAGTCAGGACGAGCGCCTGGCCTATCTATTTTATTGATTACAACTATCGGTTTCAGGCCTAATGCAAACGCTTTTTGCGTAACAAACCGCGTCTGAGGCATTGGCCCATCAACTGCATCAACCAATAGCAATACAGAGTCAACCATAGACAGCACCCGCTCGACCTCTCCGCCAAAGTCAGCATGCCCTGGGGTATCTACAATATTGATATGATAGCCGTTCCAGTCAATAGCAGTATTTTTTGCCAGAATAGTAATCCCACGCTCTTTTTCAAGATCATTAGAGTCCATCATTCTCTCACTCAACTGCTCATGCTCTGAGAAAGTGCCAGACTGCTCTAATAATTTATCAACCAAGGTTGTCTTGCCATGGTCAACGTGAGCAATAATTGCTATATTTCTTAATTTTTCTATCACTTTAATATTTTACTGTTTTGTTAATGTTTGTTAATATTCCTTAGCCCTATTCCCGAACATTTCGAGATTAGAAAAACCGGGCTAAATTCGCCAAATAGAGCTTAACTCTGCACCCAAGGAAGACCGTGAAACCGCCAGCCATCTATATTCCCTCTGTGCATCTCATCATCTAGCACACCTTCAAAGCCTTCTGCTATATTGATTAGCCGGTTAAACCCAGCGCCTTCCAGCGCTTTAGCAGCCGCTACTGAACGTACACTACTCCTGCAAAGCAGCAGAATGGGTACGTTTTTATCACTTATCTTTTCTTCAACCTGAGCAACAAAAGTTTCATTTTCCTTCATTCCAGGAAACTCCTTCCATGCAATATGAATTGCTTCTGGCGGATGGCCTACAAAAGAATGTTCAATTGCCGTTCGCACATCAAGCATGACTGCCGTTGAGTTTTCCTGCAAAAATGTCCAGGATTGCTTTGGATCTAAATTTTCTATCATTTCTCACCTAACATTTCTGACCTATAAAAAAAGCTTCATTACGCTCACCATAATCCAAATCTCCAACCAGGCTATTCTCTCTATAAACCAGCACTGTCAATGGGCTAAAGAGCAGTAACAGCTCATTTCTTGCCAATAGGAACTCAGGGTTTTTTGGTCCGCTAGAACCTAACTTTTCTTTGACATACGTCTGATAAAAAAGCACCCCTCCAAGTTTTAAACTGTCCATTATCGCATTACACAGAGAACGGTCAAGGAAACGGCTCAAAACAATCACATCAAAAGTGTTTTTAGGCAAGCTATTTGGCTCTATTTGGGTTTGCTTTACGGAAACCTTGAGGTTATTCTTCTTTGCATTCTGTTTTAATTTTTTCAGCGCAACCGACGAAATATCCCAGGCATGAGTATCCAGGCCTTTTTCAGCCAAAAAAAGAGCGTTTGCGCCTAATCCACTGGCTAAATCTAGTGCAACCCCCTTTTCGGGCAATAAAAAATTATTATCTAGCAAAACACCTGCAACTGCCGAGCAGTCACTGCTTTCATAAATACGGTCCCACTTTGATTCTATAGAAGCCTTATCCATTATCCTAAATAAATTAGTTGAGCACGGGTTTTGTGGGAAATCTGGGCAAAAAAGGCAAAGAATAGCTCGAAGATAATCGCAGCAGTCCTTATCGAAAGCTATTCTGCAGAATTTTTGTTCAGATTTTTCACAAAACTGTGAAGCGAAATACACTCACCCATCTGGTGAATAGTGAAAAACCGGATTATACAGTTTATTTGACAAGTTACCGTTAAACTAAGCGTTCAGCTGATTTATTTAGGATTATGCCACATTCCTGGGAAAATCACTCCATACCTACTCGGTTCGGCATCCAGGCTTGCAGAAAATCTAAAAAGTCTCTGACTTTTGCTGATAAATATTTTCGATGAGGATAAACTGCATGAATCTCCAAAGGTGCGATGCTGTATTGCTCCAGCACAACCTGCAATTTCCCCTTTTCTATATCACGGCCAACGATATATTTGGGCAGCATAATCAATCCCAGCCCACTATCAGCAGCAATTCTAATCGGGTCGGCTACATTAGCTTGCATGCGCCCCGTCACTTTCACTTCCCTTTCCCCTAAAATCCCCCGAAATTTCCATCTGTCACGAGGAGGAATGGCCCAGTTTACCAAACAGCTATGGTCTACCAAGTCTTCTGGTTCTTCTGGGACACCATAACGTTCGAAATACTCCGGCGCTCCACAGACAACTAATGCAGAACTGGCCAATTTTCTGGCTATTAGACTGGTATCTTGCAGCTTCCCCAAAAATATCGCGATATCAACACCTTCGTCAATCAAATCGACATGACTGCCCTTTAGGATTATTTCCACTGTCAAGTCGTCATTCTTCTTTAGAAACTCAGCTAACGCAGGTGCAATATGGGTTGCACCTATCACAGGGGGGGCGCTGATTTTTAGCACCCCTCTTGGCTCAGCCTGCAAATGTGTAACAGCCGTCTCCATTTCAGCAACATCAACCAAAACTTGCTGACAGCGCTCCAAATAGGAAATTCCAACTTCAGTTAAGCTTAAACTCCGGGTTGTCCTGTTCAATAGACGTGTATCAAGCGCACTTTCCAAATGCATGATATGTTTGGTGGCCATTGCCCTGGAAATGCCTAAATCTCTGGCGGCTCCCGCAAAACTTCCAGCCTTTGCTACACGCACAAACACATTCATACTGGTTAACTTATCCATTCAACACCCTTTACAACTATTGCAGTTAAGCTGAATTTTACAGGGAGCAGTAATTATTTACAACAAGGAAACAATGTATTTAATAATTAACCTATTGTATACAATTTTTTTCTCTGTATAGTTAGGTTTAACTTATTTGATGCCTCATCAAATACTTTACCGGATTACAGTATGGTAGACGAGTTTCGGTTTCCAGCCATTCTTGAAAACCTGCTAACTCCTTAGTGTTGTAACAACATGCAGAACCTCCTCATATATTCTGCCTGTATTTACCTCTCTTAGCTATTTTGCTCTGAGAGGTTTTTTTTTGCCGAAAGGAAAGCCCTGCCCCTCTATTGAGGGAGCTAAAAATAAATAATCATCCTTTTATGGACGGGGTGATTATTTATTTCCAGCCTCCTGAGCACACTTAGCTCTCCACAGCAAGTCACGCACACCACCTTGTGGAGTAAACCCTGAAACCGACTGCTTTAAGAGTAGCATTATTCCAGCAAAATCATCATTATCTACTGCAGTTTTCAGCCGCTCCAGTCTATCGTTCAATTCTGGCCAGGGAATAACGTCCTCTTCTGCTCTTAAAATCCTACGGTGTGCAGTGTCAGAGACATTATCGCCAATTACCAATTCCTCATATAATTTTTCACCAGGCCTTAACCCAGTATATCTAATTTCAATTTCTCCCTCGGGATGGTTTTCATCCTTCACTTCCAGTCCGCTTAATTTAATCATCCGCTTTGCCAAATCAACAATATGTATTGGCCCGCCCATATCTAAAACAAAAACATCACCGCCTAAACCCATAGCACCAGCCTGGATAACCAGTTGTGCGGCCTCCTGTATGGTCATAAAGTAGCGAAGAACACGCGGATCTGTCACTGTAACAGGCCCCCCCCGTGCAATCTGCTCCCTAAACAGTGGAATGACGGAGCCTGATGAGCCTAGTACATTGCCAAAACGTACCATAGTAAAACGGGTACTATGCTGCTTACCTTGACTCAAACCCTGCAGTACCAATTCAGCAAAACGCTTTGTTGCCCCCATCATATTGGCTGGTCTAACAGCTTTATCAGTCGAAATAAGCACAAACGTTTCAACTTTGGAATTTATTGCGGCTAGAGCGACACTGAAAGTTCCAAAGACATTGCTTTTAATTGCTTCACAGGGATTCTGTTCTACCAAAGGCACATGTTTATAGGCTGCCGCGTGATAAATTGTCTGTATATTAAATACTTTACATACTTTTTCTACCCGTCCCTCATCTGTGACAGAGCCTATAATAGGGATAACTTCAAAGCCAGGATCTTTTTTATGCTGAGAAAGTGCATGTTTCAGCTCCTTATCAATTGAATAGAGTGCAAACTCATTTAATTCAAAAAGAATCAGTTTTTCAGGTTGCAGCTGAATAATTTGTCGACAGAGCTCTGAGCCTATCGACCCCCCAGCACCGGTTACCAAAACAGATTTCCCCACAATATTCGTATCGAATAAGGCCTGATCTGGAGCAACCGTGTCCCGGCCCAGCAAGTCAGCAATATCGACCTCCTGCAACTCATCAACCTTAACATTTCCCTGTGCAATATCCGCCATTCCGGGTATGGTTCTCACATGAACCGGATAAGGCTCCAATAGCCTGATAACTTCACTTCTACGGGCGCGCGTGGCAGAAGGAATGGCCAATAGAACCTCTGTTACCCCATGTCTTTCAATCAAATAGCTAAGTGATGACAAGGGATAGATCCTTAGGCCATTAACCTTTTGCTTGTGCAGTTGCTTATCGTCATCTAAAAAGGCAACGGGGTTAAACTCCTGCCCATAGGCTAACGCCAGAGATAGCTGAACGCCTGCACTGCCAGCACCATAAATAATAACTTTTTTAACACGGCAATCTTTTGCGACATTGCCGCCCAGCCGTGAATAGGTATCAGCCAGCCACCAGCGAGCAAAAAACCGGCTCCCCCCAATAAGCAGCAACAGTATCAGCCAGTTTAAAGGCGGAACAGTTCGGGGCACAAGCCCAATCCCCGTCTGAAAGACAACTACCGTAAAAATCAAAGAATATAAAGTAACAGACTGAAAAATAACCCATAAAACACGCCCACCGATATATCTGATAATCGCACGATACAGACCAAATTTTAAAAAAATTGGAACAGCAAGTACGGGGCCGATGAAAAATAAAAGCCAAACATATCCCTTAGGTACATACCACTCTCCCAATCTCAAAGAAAATGCCAGCCATAATGAAAAAACTGAAAACAGTACATCTGCACTTATCAGAATGCCTGCTTTGCTTCGTCTAGGAAGTGTAATAAACCAATACGCCAGTTTTTTCATTAATTTTGTCTTAATGCCACAGATTAATATGATTTCACAGATGATTACTTGCAAAGATAAAAAAATTAGCTAATCTATAGTCGATACAGTTATCAATTCTTTTATTAAGTCGATCTCTACCATTCTAACTCTTCAGGAACTACAGATGAAAATATTTACACTCTTATTGGCTATTTTTTCTTTTAATATCTATGCCGCACCCGTAGACATTAATAAAGCAGATGCGAAAACCATTTCTCAGTCTTTAAAAGGCATTGGGATAATAAAGGCTACTGCCATTGTAAAATATCGAAAAGCAAACGGTGCTTTTAAGTCACTTGCCGAGCTAACTAATGTTAAAGGAATAGGCGAAAAAACCATTAAAAAAAATAAGTCTGATATTCGCTTTTCTAAGGTGAAAAATGCCAAGAAAACAAAACAGGCCAAACAAGTAAAAAAAGCCAGCAAAACCAAAAAGGCCAAACAGGCAAAAAAAGCCAGCAAAACTAAAAAAACGAAACAGGTTAAAAAAGCCAAGAAGGAAAAAAAATCTAAGTAGCTTTCGACTTTGTCTATCTTCAGGACTGCGTAAGGAAAGGTTTGAACAGCTAAGGCAACTCGCAATAAATAACCCACCAATCTTGCTTGTCTTTTTATCCGTCTTCAGCGTTGCAACTTCGGTCACATAGCTTGCTATGCTCCCTTCGTTGCGCCTTGAAGACGAATAAAAACCCTGCGCAATCTGGGTAGGTTATTTAATGCGCGCTACCTAACGTAGAATTTTTTCATACTCAACTTCCACATGGATGTGAATAGTTAGGACAGGAGTAATGCCCGAAACGAACCGTCCAGCCAGTTCACTTATTGCAACAGGGATACTCTTACACCCAGAGAATAGGCAAAGGCATTCATAAACGGTTTCTCCTGCATTTTTATAAAACCCCACCCCTTCGCTGTTTCATTCCTTCCAGCAACAAATAAAAACACGGCACTAAAACCAAAGTAATAAAAGTGGCAAACAAAACGCCAAAAGCCAAAGACACCGCCATAGGAATTAGAAACTGAGCCTGCGTATTAGCACTAAACATCATCGGCATCAGTCCGATAAAAGTAGTAAGCGAAGTTAATAATATAGCTCTAAAGCGCGCACTGCCAGCCCGTACAACAGCATCAAGTAATTCAGAGCCCTGACGCCTGCACCGATTGATAAAATCCACTAAAACCAGGCTGTCATTTACCACAACCCCCGTTAAAGCTAACATCCCCAGCACACTTTGAATAGTTAAATCCAGCCCTAAGATCATATGCCCCAAAACAGCACCAATCAGACCAAAGGGGATAACTGACATCACAATAAAGGGTTGAGAATAAGATTGAAACGGGATTGCTAACAGTGCATAAATTATAAATAAAACCAATGCCATCCCAAAGCCCAAGCTTTTAAATGAGGCACGTGTTTCTTTAGCCTCGCCTTCTTCAACAAATGTAACACCGGGATGATCCTGCAATATTTTACCAATAAACCCATTCATCTCTCTCCTTAAAATAGGCAGCTGTACCATTTTTTTATCCGTATCCGCAGTAACATGAATGGTACGATAGCGGTCTGAACGGTGGATAACGGCAGGTGTTCGGGTTATGGTTATATCCGCAACTTGCTGGATAGGCACTTCTCTGCCATCCGCTGTACGGATTTTCATAGTTTGCAGGTTGGAAAACGATTCTCGTTCTGATTCTGGATAACGGATATAGACTTTAACTTCTTCCCCGTCACGCTGCATTCGCTGCACCTCCATACCATGAAAGGCACCTCGTACTTGCAAACCTAGATCTACAGTATTTAGCCCCAGCAGTTTAGCTTCAGGCTTAATTTGCAGCTGGACTTGCTCTTTGCCTTGAGAAAAATCATCGCCAACATCAATAACGCCAGGATATTGTGCCAGCTGCTTTTTTATTTTTGCAGAAACTCTATTCAGCTCATCAAAATCATGTCCTTTTAGCATAATATCAATGGCATTGGCTGGCCTAAAGATGGAGGCTCGAAAGGTGAGTTTTTTTGCCCCCGCAATGGGGCCGACCAGGTTTCGCCATTCTCGGGCCAACTCTATGCTGCTGACATGATTAGTTCGCATTTCCTGAGGGATAATCTCAAAATTCACATAGCCTTGGTTGGGCTTTAGCCCCATGCGCACACTGCCTTGTATGCTGACGGTAGAATAAACATTGGTAATGATTTTTTCATTAGGATCTAATCTGTTATATTTATCTCTCAATGCAATAGCGGCCTGCTCAATATGCTCTACATGACGGCGCGTGACTTCGTAAGGTGTACCTTCAGGAAAAGTCACCTGCGCTCTGGCAATTTCACTCTGCACTCTGGGGAAAAAAGTAAAGTGAATCCAGCCGCTAAAAATAGAACTGCAGATGATAATAAGCACACTGAAAAATAATGCCAGTGTCAGCCCCGGCTGTTTTAACGCCTTATTTAATAGCGGCTGATAAATATTATCGATAAAACTTTTTAAACTATCGCTGACGTAGTTTTGAATTTTATTGAGTAACGGAAAGGATCGTTCTTCTCGCAAGTGTTTAAGATGAGCAGGAAGTATCAGCTTAGTTTCAATTAATGACAAGACCAATACTGGAATCACAATGGCAGGAATCATAGTAAACATTTTACTGCGGGCGCCTTCCATAGTCAGCAATGCTCCAAAAGCGACAATGGTAGTCAACACCCCAAAAGTAACCGCTGTTGCAACTTCCTGCGTGCCCCGAATTACTGCATCAGTCGGGTCTTCATCCTGCCCCATATGCTTATAGATATTTTCACCGGTGACGATGGCATCATCCACTACAATTCCCAGTACCAGAATAAAGGCGAACATGCTGGTGTAATTAATGGTGACATCAAACATCGGCATAAAAGCAAATGCACCGACGACTGAAACAGGAATGCCCAAAACCACCCAGAATGCCAGCTCCATACGCAAGAACAGGGTTAGCAGAATAAAAACTAAAACGGCTCCTTGAATGGCCGTTTGAATAAGTGATGAAATACGGTTATCTATATATTTTGAACGGTCGCGCCAATACTCTATTTTTACACCAGGCGGCATTCTATTTTGTGCGTCATTCAAATATTTTTTTATTTGCTCAGATATTTTCAGTGCATCCTGATCACCCAAACGATAAACCTCAATCATCACTGAAGGCACACCGTTAAAACGAGATAAAATTGGAAGATCTACAAAACCATCATGGATCCGGGCAATATCTCCAATGCGCAGACTACTGCCATCAGCATTTGTTTTGACCACAATATCAGCAAAATCGGCAGCATGATAAAGCTGCCCAGTAGTGCGCACTAAAAATTCAGAATCGCCCGTTTTAATTGCACCAGCAGGAATATCAACTGATGACCGACGAATCACATCCGCCAAATCAGCAATATTCAGCTCATATTCGCGCAACTGATGCTCTGAAACTTCGATGGAAATTTCAAAAGGCCTAACGCCTGTCAAATCTACCTGGGTTACGCCAGGCAGGTCTGCAATTTCATCTCGCACTTTTTTTCCTAATGTGCGTAGTTCAGCTTCTGGCAAATCACCGCTCAGCGAAATGCTAATTACTTCAAATCGTCTGGACATTACGCCTACTTCAAGGTCTTCCAGCTCATCAGGAAAGCTTGTGATAAGGTCGACTCTAGTTTGAATATCATTCATTACCTCTCTGTATTCAAACCCATCCGCAGTATCCATAGTAACGGAACCACCACCTTCACTGGATGTACTTCGCAGCTCTGTTATGCCTGGCAAATCATAAATCGCCTCTTCAATACGGGTGGTAACTGATTTTTCTATATCTTCCGGCGTACCACCCGGGTAGTTAAACTTCACATACAGACGGCTACGTTCATATTGCGGTGATGATTCAACGGGTACCATCGTTAGCATGACGAAAAGGCCAGTGAACACAATCACAGCCATTAGCAAGTTGGAAGCAACGCGATTGCGTGCAAACCAGACGATCATTGCATTCATTTGCTATTTCTGCTCTTTTGGCTTATGCGAGTGGGGACGTTTTCCCCTTTCTTTTTGATCGTTAGCAGATTTACGCTTTGAGATTTCAGGGGCTAAATTCACTTTCACATTATTTGCTGCGAAAGGTACATACGTCACACATAATTGCTCACCTTCAGACAAACCTCCTTTAACCAGCAGCTGATCATGAGTTTCCCATACAGGCTTGATAGTTTTGCGCTGTAAACGGCTTTCTTTATCAACAGCCATAATGGTATCGCTGCCCTGCACGGCAGTACGCGGAATAGCATAAACTCCCTCTAGCACCTTCCCTTTAATATCAGCCTTAACAAACTGTCCAATTTCTAATGGCGGCCGATTATCACTGTGACGTTTATATGGGTCATCTATTTGCACAATGACAAATACCTGCCTAGTAGCTCTATCCACAGAACCTTCTGTACGAATAACGCGTCCTTGCCAGCTATACTCCCTCTCGCCAATAGTGGCATAAACCGAAGCTTCCGGGCCATTATAGGGCTGATTTGATTCGCCGCGATATGAACGTGGCAGATCAATCATGCCACGCTGTTTTTCTGTGATAGGCAGACGAACTTCAACATAGTCGATAGCAAAAATTTTAGCCAAAGGATTACCTGGTGAAACGTACTGCCCACGATCGACAAACTGTTCTAGAATACGGCCGGCATAAGGCGCTTTAATGCGAGTGCGCTTTAAATCAAGCTCCACTCTCTGTAATTTTGCTTTAGCAGAATCAACCGATGCTTTAGCTCTTGCCAATTGAGGTTTATGCAAAACCAGATCTGAAGGTGCTTCAGTTCGCCCCAGTCTTTTCCAGTTTTCTGCCGCCTGTTCCGCCTGAGCCAGTTCTTCTTTATAATTAAATACTGCCTCAGATAATGCGGCATGTGCTGATTTTATATCTAATTTATAATCAGTTGAGTCTATGGTCAATAATGTATCGCCCGCTTCAAAAAAACCGCCAGGCCGAAATTTGGAGGACACTTTAATTATTTCCCCTGAAATGCGCGGAATAAGTGTCGTGGTTGTTCTGGGTTCAACAATGCCCTGAGTATGTATTAGCACTGGGAAGTTCTGTGGCTGCAATTTAACCGTTTCTACTGTTAATATTTTTGGATGAGAAGGACGGCGTTTGGCGACAGGCTTGTTATTATAGATAATAAAAGCAATCAATAGGCTCAACGCAATGACCAATAAAGGCAGCAGTTTTCGTATTAGTTTCATTTTGATAGTGGAGTAAGTACTGGGCCGCCAAGAGCCAAATAAAGGTTAATGCGATTCTGCAAACGCTGTTTGTGCAGTTCAAGCAGACTATTTTCAGAATCAAAGGCACGGCGCTGAGCTTCCAGCAAAGTGATAATATCCGTCAGCCCGGTGATGTAGTCATTTTCTGCCAAATATTCTGCATCAGCTGACTCTTTAGCTTCTGCCTGCAAAAGCATCAATTGCTTTTGCAGCCATTTTTCTGCTGCCATGGCAGTTTCAACTTCTTGAAAAGCCTGCAGCACTACCTGGGCATAATCAGCAGCAGCCTTTTTAACCCGAGCTTCCGCCTGATTACGTTCAGCCAGTAATTGCGCACCATGAAATATGGGCTGAGACAGGTTGCTTGCAATATTCCAGATCAGGCCTTCAGGATCAAAAATATCAGCCAGCTTTTTAGTGCTGGTACCGCCTGAACCACTGATCTGGATCGTAGGCAGCATATTTTTTCTGGCCTTTAACAGCCATTGGTCAGATGCAAAAAAACGCTGTTCGGCGGCAATAATATCCGGTCTGCGTTCCAATAAACTGGAAGGTACGCTATTGGGCAGAGACTGGGAGACAGTGGGTAGCTGTTCGGGTAATTCAAGGCTTGCAGAGGGATAGCGGCCTGATAAAGACTCAACTGTTCTGGTTGCTTCATCCTTGATTCTTAGGAAATTCTGTTTACGGCCTTTTGCATTTAATAGATTGCTGCGCGCCAGACGTACATCGAGAGCCTTATAAAGCCCCCTGTCGTATCCCCGCTCAATAATATCCAGAGCATTTTTAAAACTGTTTATGGTTTTATCTGCCAATTTAACTTGCTGGCTGGCCACAATGGCATCAAACCAGCTTTTGCTGATATTGGCGGCTAATGATAATTGAGCGGCATATAAATCGGAGAGTGTCGCGGTTTTTTCGTATTCAGTTGCTTCTAGCTCATTGCCCAGCTTATACCAAAGATCTATTTCCCACAAAAAGTCCAGCGAAAAACCTACATTATTGACACGGGTAGAAGAAACAGAAAAACCGGAAGCATTGCTGCGCTGATTTCTGCTGGCCCTCAACCCAGCGTTAATTTTTGGCCAAAAACCTGCCCAGGAAAGCCAGGTCTGCTCTTCGGCAATCGCAATGCCAGCAATTAAGCTTTGAATGCTAGGGTTTTTCTGAAAGGCTTCTTTCACCAGCTCAATAAGCCGGGGCTCTGAAAACTCATCTAGCCAAGGGCGGACAGGTTCTTGCTCTTTAGTTATAGCGGATGTCCATTGTTCTGGAATTTTTACGGTTTCTGGCGCAGAATCTACTGCGCTAAAATAGCTGCAGCCTGGCAGCGTTACCATTAAGCACAAAAGAATAATGTAGGCTGGGGTGAAGCTTAAGCGCAGCCCCAGCTTTGTGTAAAAAGCAGGAACGGCTCTACCATTCTGCCCCAGCCTACCGTTGCCAATACCCAACATAATGGCATTAATGCTTTGCGTGGGGAACCATATCAAAGCGAATCCACAACTTAATATGCGTTCCCACGCACGGCGTAGGAACGAGAATGTATGCTTCATACTTTTTCCTCCGCCCGAAACTTTCGGCCAAAGCTAAACAGATCTTCTAAAATCATATAATTAACAGGTACCAGCAACAAAGTAATAAAGGTAGCAAAAAGAATTCCAAAGCCTAATGATACAGCCATAGGAATTAAAAACTGAGCCTGAACATTTTTCTCAAACATTAATGGCAGCAAACCTGCAAAAGTAGTTAGTGACGTTAACATGATGGGACGAAAACGGGCGGCTCCGGCATAACTGACTGCATGCTCAATATCTTCGCCAGCCAGCTTTCGGCGATTAATAAAGTCAACCAGTACTAGGCTGTCATTTACCACGATGCCGATCAGTGCAACCATGCCAAGAATGCTGTTAATAGTCAGGTTTATCCCTAAAATCATATGTCCTAGCACTGCCCCCAGCAAACCAAAGGGAATAGCAGACATAACAATAAGCGGCTGGCTATATGAGCGAAAAGGAATGGCAAGCATGGCATAAATCCCAACCAGCGCCAATAATGCACCAGAAATAGCACTGGCAAAAGATTCCTCCTGATCTTTTGCTTCGCCTATCAGGCTATATTGTACGCCCGGGTAGGGAGCCACCGCCTGTTTTAGCCAGGCTCTTAAATCACGCTTTAAAACCTCCGCCTGCACTGTTTTTTTATTAATATCCGCTGTTATATTAAGTGTACGGAAGCGATCTGTACGGTGAATCGCAGCGGCACTTCGCTCAACCTTTATCTCGGCAACATCGGCAAACGGGACTTCCATGCCCGAAGGAGCACGTATATACATCTGCTTCAGGTTTGCTACTGAGTGTCGCTCGTTTGCCGGATAGCGGACAATAATCCTAATATCCTCCCGTCCCCGCTGAATCCGCTGTGCCTGCCGGCCAAGAAAAGCCTGCTGCACTTGGCGCGCTAGGTCATCCAGGGTAATGCCTAACAGCTCTGCCTCTGGCTTAATGCTTAACTGCAATTCTTCTTTGCCCTGTTCGTGATTATCTGAAATATCAAACACTCCAGGATAGCCCATTAAATAGTTCTGAACCTGCCTGGAAAGCTCGGTTAACAGTTCAAAATCCTGGCCTTTAAACTCTATATCCAAAGGCATGCCGCCATGGCGTATATGGCCAATAAAACTGACTTTTTCCGCCCCGGGTATTTGGCCAATCTGCTGTCGCCATTCTTTGGCCAGCTGCTGCGAACTAATATCCAATGTGCGAATTTCTGGCGGTATAATCTGAAACATCACCCGCCCAAGATGTGACTGAGGTTTGCCAGCGCCGCCGGTGCTGCCAACAGAACTAAAAATATTAGTAATAATGCTTTTCTGTGTTTCTGGGTCTATATATTTTTGCTGTAAATGCTCGGCTGCCTTAGCCATTTTTCGGACATGCTTTTGTGTGGTTTCAAAGGGGGTACCAACTGGCATGGTAATAGAACCACGGGCCGTATCGCTTTGCGTTCTAGGGAAAAAGGTAAAACCTATCTGCCCGCTGGCAATCAGGCTGATTAAAATGATGGCAATAGAAACAAATAGAGAAAAAGTTAGATACCGCCGCTGAACTATCTTTACCAAAAACGGCGTGTAAAACCGGTCTATAGCCTGTTCTAAACCATCGGCAAACCGACGCTGCCAACGGCTCAATAAATGATCATCGTCATTATCAGCCTTAAGGTGCTTAAGGTGGGCCGGAAGAATAAATTTTGATTCAATAAAAGAAAAAACCAATACAGAAATAACAATGATAGGCACAACATTAAAAATACGGCTTAATGCCCCGCCCGTATTCATCATCAATCCAGAAAAAGCCATAATGGTTGTCAGCATGCCAAAGGTAACCGGCACTGCCACATCCTGAGTTCCTTTGATAGCCGCTGTTGTGGAATCAGGATCGACTTTATTTCGTAATCGAGAGTAGATGCTTTCGCCTGTCACAATAGCATCATCAACCACCAAACCTAGCGCCATAATAAATGCACCGACGCTGGTGTAATTAATGCTGACGCCCATGATCGGCATTATCGCAAAAGCACCGACAATGGCAACGGGAATACCTACAGAAACCCAGATGGCAATAGATAATCGCAAAAACAGAGTCAGCACAACAAAGATAAGCAGAATGCTCTGTATTGCACTATTCATTAAAGTGGATAGTCTTATCTTGATAGATTTAGCGTGATCCCGCCAATAGGTTAACTCAACCCCTGGCGGCATCGTACTTTGCTTATCTGCAATATAATCTTTAACCGTTTGGGCAATATTAATAACGCTCTGATTGCCTACACGAAATACTTCTATTTTTACACTGCGTTTATGATTAAAATAAGTCACCAGCGACTCTTCTTCAAAACCATCAATAATTGTAGCAATATCACCCAGCCTTAAATGACTGCCATCTTCACGGGGCAATAAAATAATGCTCTCAAAATCAGCTTTTACATAGGCTTGACCTTTGGTACGCAATAGAATTTCGCCACCTGAGGACTTAATCACACCCGCCGGTGAATTTAGAGAAGAACGATTAATTGCCTGGGCCACGTCATCCAAAGTTAAACCATAGCGATGCAAGTTTTTTTCTGAGATTTCAATGGCGAGTTCGTATGGTCTGACTGACGTGAGCTGCACCAGGGATACACCAGGCAAGCCAGCAATATCATCCCTAACCCACTCGCCAATCTTACGCAATTCTTTTTCAGGAATATCGGCAGCCACAATTACACTGATCACTTCCCAGCGTCTTTGTGCTAGTGCGACAACAGGTCTCTCGCTATCAACCGGAAAGGTATTAATGGTATCAACCCGTGCTTTTATATCCTCTAGCAGTATCCGAGGGTCATAATTTTCCAGCACTTCAAAAGTAACTGTCGCACTATTCTCCATCGCCTCCGAACTAATGCTTTTGATTCCCTCAAGATCTTGGGTAATCTCTTCAATACGAATAACAATACTTTCTTCCATTTCCGCAGGCGTTGCCCCTCTGTAGGCAACGCTAACAGTAATGCTGTCCATCTGCGAAGCGGGGTGTGCTTCAACAATGATTTTTCCCAACGATGCCATTCCCCAGAGCAAAATGGCCAACATAAGCAAATTGGCGGCAATACTGTTACGGGTAAACCAGCTGATAAGGGAATTCATTATTGTTTATCCGAAAGCAATGATAGAGGTATATATTGTATTTTGAGCACGCATTAATTTTTTAAGCAAACCTTATTTTAAAGCAAAAAATGAACCGTTTATCAATATACTTAGGGGCATTGTATTGGTCTGAGAAATAAAAACTAAAAATAGCATCTATTACAACGAATTGGTTAATAAAAGCAGTCGATACCAGCTGGAAATTATATTTGATAAAATTACACAAATAATAAAAATAGGCTATATCACTCACCCAGCAGGTGATTTGGCTTGTTTTAACTTAAATAAACCCGTGAAGCGAAATAGTCTCACCCATCTGGTGAGAATAGAAAAACTTGCTTAAGCATATTATTTAATTAGTTACAGCTGAACTTAGCGATCAACTGATTTATTTGAGCTTAACCCACTAATATCAATTGGCAAGAAACAGAATTATATATAAAGATCTCAGCAAAATAGCTTTTGATAAGGACTATTGGCAATTATTATCTGAGAAATACACATAAACCTTTTGGCCACATTTATTATTACAACTCTAGTTTTACGTTAGGCTAGTATGCTATCGTTGTCTTTTTATAACTGCCAGCATCACCTATTGCCGGCGGTATATCTTTTTAACTTTACTATGGAGGAACAATGAAAAAAAGCATTTTAACAATTGTAGCTATAGCTTTTACAGCCGGGTGTGCTTCGTCAGGAACACAGACTTTAAAAACAAATGATTCACGGGAATGTGCCCGGAACTTTACCTACAATGGCAGCTTTCTAGCCGGTCGCACCTTTAAGTCACACGTTTTCATAAAAGGAGTATCTAAAAAAACTGCCATGCAGCGAGCAGCCCAATATACAATTAATGATGGCTGGTCAATTACAAATACTGACCAGAGTCTAGGTATTATTAGTGCATCTCAAACGGTCAGCTTTGGAAAAGGAAAAACTGTTCCTCTGAATATTGGGATCGTACCTAAGAATAATGGTGTCAATGTTTCTATGACTTATTCAACTTCTGGCGGGGTTTCTTCACCGTTAGAATCAATTAAAAATCATTTCTGTTCGACAATGGAAGCAGTTGCTGGAAAATAGGTATAAATGGTAATCTAGGCAATTGGAAATAAAATAGCCTTCCCATATTGCGTAGATTTTTTTCGGCTTAGATTTTTATTGCGAAAGGCGCATGGCAAGCTATGTAGCCGTAGCGGCAAAAACCTAAGACGGACAAAAAGCAAGCAAGGCGGGTGAGTTATTTGTTTCCCGTTGCCCTAATATCAAATACGTTTAAAGCGAGGGGGAACAATAACCTTAACTACTATCAGCATAATATGAGCCGACAAGATACAGAGGACTACCTAAGGATTTTTCTGCAAGATATACCTCTGATGGATGTTCGGGCACCTGTTGAATTTAATAAAGGGGCTTTTCCTAGCAGTCAAAACATTCCCCTTCTAAATGATTCTCAGCGCCAAGCTATTGGCACCCGCTTTAAACAGGAGGGACAGGATGCGGCCATTGCCTTAGGTTTGGAAATGGCGACTCCGGAGATTCGAGAACACAGAATGCAACAGTGGAAACACTTTGCAAACACTTATCCGGAAGGCTATCTGTATTGTTTTCGCGGCGGCCTGCGTTCACGCACAACACAAGCCTGGCTTAAGGAAGCCGGATTGAACTACCCGCTAGTTAAGGGCGGCTATAAATCTATGCGGACCTTTTTGCTGCAGCAGCTGGAAGCCGACCTGCAGCAAATTCCTTTCGTCATTTTAAGCGGACTTACCGGTTCAGGAAAAACTCAGACATTAAAGAAAACAGATCACCATATTGATCTTGAAGGGCTGGCCAATCACAGAGGGTCCGCTTTTGGCTGTGACGTTCATGATTCACAGCCTACTCAGATTAACTTAGAAAATCAATTGTCTATTGCCTGTCTTAAGCATTGGCATCAGGCCCCAAAGTCTCGGCTGCTATTAGAAGATGAGGGGAAAAGGATAGGTCGGCTTACCCTTCCCACTAGCTTCAGTGAAAAAATGGCTCACTCGCCCTATATCATCCTTGAGCAAGATTTGGACCGGCGCGTAGCCAACATAACTGAAGATTATATTGCCAATAGCTGGCCACTCTATCAGCAACATTATCAAGAGGCTGCAAAAGACAAATTTTCCTCTTTTGTACTGGACAATCTGGCACGTATAAAAAAAAGGCTGGGCGGTATCCGCTATAAAAAAATGCAGAGCTCATTTACTCTGGCTCTGCATCATTTATTCGCAGCGGGAGAGAGTGATTTATTTAATGAAGGCATTAGACTATTGCTGGTAGAGTACTATGATCCGATGTACCACTATCAGTTACAGAATAAACAGTCCGAACTTTTATTTCGAGGCACAGAACCTGAAATTTTAGCCTGGGCCGCTGAACATTTGCAAACGGTGAAACTATGAAGGACGCTCCAATATTTAAAGACCTTGTTTTAGTCGGAGGCGGACACAGCCATGCGCTGGTTTTACGCAAATGGGCAATGAACCCCTTGCCCGGTGTACGCATTACCCTGATAAGTCCACAGACAATGACGCCCTATTCAGGTATGCTTCCAGGGTTAATCTCTGGACATTACAGTTTTGCTGAAACGCATATTGATTTAGTAAAACTGTCACTTTGGGCTAACATCCGTTTTATTCAAGATAGCGTGACAGCCATTGATGCAGAAACAAATACGCTAGAACTGGCAAATCGTCCTTCCCTTCAGTTTGATGCAGTCTCCATTGATATTGGTTCAACCCCAAACCAACAGCTAGAAGGCTCCGCTGAATTCTCCACGCCCATAAAGCCCATAAGCAACTTTTACCAGCGCTGGCAACAGATTCAGCAGAAAGCCCAGCAAGGAAAAATACAATCTCTGGCTGTTGTAGGCGGCGGAGCAGGCAGTGTAGAAGTCATCATGGCGATGGCATATAAGCTAAAGATGCTTAATATATCTTTACAGTACCACCTGGTTACATCCTCTAAAGAGATTTTATCCACTTATAACCACTCTGTCATCAGCAGAGTGAAACGGCAGTTCAAAAAATATAAGATTAATATTCATACCTCCTCTCGGGTTAAAAAGCTCAGCCAAGGTGCCATCCACTGCAATAATGGCGATACAATTCTAACCGATGAAATTATATGGTGCATCCAGGCGGCAGGTTCCTCTTGGCTAAAGCAAAGCCAGTTGGAATGCGATAATGCCGGCTTTATAAAAGTTAGAAAAACCTTGCAATCCTTACATTACGATCATATATTTGCAGCAGGCGACATTGCCTGCATGGTCGCAACACCTAGGCCCAAAGCAGGTGTCTATGCCGTTAGACAGGCAGACATACTTTTTGATAACCTACGAGCCACGCTACTAAATACAACACTGCATGAATATGAACCGCAAGACGGCTTTTTAAGCTTGCTGGCTCTGGGTGAAAAGCAGGCAACGGGGTCAAAATCCATTTTCAGCGCATCGGGTGAATGGGTCTGGCGCTGGAAGAATTCTATTGATGTTAAATTTATGAATCAGTTTCATCAATTGCCCGTTTTATCAATGCCATCAGATACAGTAATCAGTCCGCAGTTAATTGAAGACAATGAAAAAGAAGAGCAGCACGACCCGTTAAAACGCTGTGCCGGATGCGGTGCCAAAATAGGGGCAGACATTTTGCAGCAAGTGCTGAATGAAGTCATGGGTGAAGACTATTACCAGCCACACGATGCCGTGCAAATTACCCGTCAGGCCAAGATTGTTTATCAGAGTGTGGACGCGCTTAAAACGCCCATCCAGGATGTTTGGCTATTCGGAAAAATTGCAGTCAATCATGCCTTGAGTGACCTTTATGCCATGAACCTTAAAGCTGAATCTGCACAAGTGCTAATCAGCTTGCCCTATGCTAGCTCAAAGGTACAAAAAAGGCAGTTAAAGGCGCTAATGCAGGGTATTTCTTCGCAGCTTGATACACTGCAATGCCGTTTTCTGGGCGGACATACATCAGAAACAAGCGAGCTATCAGTAGGGCTGGCAGTCAATGGCATTCAGCAGAAAACAGATCTGTTTCAAAAGCAGGGATTAAACCCCGGCGACAAACTGGTTTTATCAAAGCCACTGGGAACAGGAGTCATCCTGGCGGCCGCAATGCAAACAGAATGTGATGGAGATATTTTTAATCAAGCCATCGCTTCCATGCTGGTACCTAACGACCATGCAGCAATGATATTAAGCCAGCTTCATGTTAAAGCCTGTACCGATGTTACCGGCTTTGGCCTACTGGGACATTTAAAAGAGCTATGTATGGCATCTGCCTGTGCAGCCCGTTTAAATATACATGCCATTCCCTTATTGCCAGGTGCAGATAAACTGATTTTACAGGACATCAAGAGTAGCCTGCATTCACAAAACCGCAAAGCTTTTGAAACTGAGGAATATCCCGAATCTATCACTCAAAAAGCACAATTTAAGGCACTTTTTGATCCTCAAACATCGGGGGGGCTGCTGGCAGGAATAGCAGCTGAATATTATGAAGAGCTTAAAGATGATTTCCATCATCAGTTTTATACTATTGGTGAAGTGGTCGCCTACGATAATTCGTCTGTTCAAATTCGAATTGAAGAAAGTTAATAAAAGCCTTAGAAGAGGAATTATTAACGGTAGAGTAACCAGGTAAAACTATACACCTAGGGAAGTAAGTTAGATCATTTTAGGATCTTCCCCACACTCAGAAAATTGTGCAAAACGCTTTCGCTATTGCACCCTACGGGGCTAAAGTTATGGAAAGTTTAAGCATTGCATGTTAATCGAATCTGGTTATCATTCAATAAATGCATGTTAACCAGAAAACAGTTAAAAGTATAAATACCATTTCTTGCCAAATTTTATGGATTGGCGTATAAGATAACCTGATCTAGACAATAACTTGTTATTTGTTTCCTGCGAGAGCTAGTAGCAGAAAAGAAACTCATTGGTTGAAAGAGCTGAAGTTGAGTGCTGTGAAGCTAGTTTTATTTGAAAAAAGCAGGCTCGATGCGGTGAATATAATCCCGTGAAAAATCAGGATTCGACATAGAAAAGTAGGATGTCGTTTTTTCAAAGTCCGTAGCGAAAAAGAGAGAAAAAGCGAAAGAGCTGAAAGAGCCAGAGCTGAGTTCTGATGTTTGCATAGTTGAGTGCGGAAATGGAAGCGCGGACGACTGCCACGGAATTTAATGAAGAGAAAAAGAGCAAAGAGAATAGAAGTAACGGAGCTTTACTTTTTTTGTTATAACGAGAAAAATCAACTTGCCTCAATTCTTCTAATGCAAAGTTCATCTTGCTGAAAATAGGACATTCTTATTCGTAGTCCTGACGCTGAACACAGCAAGTTATTTTAACGTTATGTCTCTCAAGGAAGTCTATGAGTAAAGTCAAAATTAAATTGGTGTCTATAGGACATCTTCCTTTAGGGTTTCAATCAAAGAAAGTTGAAAGCTGGAAATCATCAACATTTAAAATAGTTGGCGAGATCGATAATTTTGCATTGCGGTGTGATTCAGATGGGGACGAGTGGGAGTTCTCAGATATTCTTATAAAGGAACAGCTTCCAGTTATTTCGGAAGTAGATTTCATGATCGCAATTGTCAATGTGCCAATTGAAGAAAATTGGTATTCGCGTAGATTAGGTGATAATCAAGTTGTCTTTACCTTTCACCAAATAAGTGAAATATTGGAACACTACAATATTCCTTTAGAAAACGTCATTTATCGTCTTTTGTATGCTTACACCCTTTTATATCGCCGCGCTGGAAATAAAATTCCTGATTTTGGCGAGGCTAGCAATTTCACCCATGATGAAACTCGTGGTTGCCTATTTGACATGAATGGAATAAAAACTGACTTAATTGTTTCTTGTCATAATCCAAAGATTTGTGACGAATGCCAAGAGCAATTAAAAAAAGAAAAAGTTTCTTATTCGGAAATTGAAAGTACCCAAAATGAAATTAAGCGCATAAAAAAAGATCTTTACTACCGTATACTTAGTCACGTTAAAAAACATCCTATATGGGCTTTGGTAATATCCAGTTTATTTGCAATAATGCTAGGTGTAATAGGCTCAGTTTTAGGCTCGTATGCATATTCATTTATAACCGCTGAAAGTGTTGAGCATCAAGACATAATCGGGTAAGGGCTAGTTTCTCTCCAGCCCTCCCCACACCACCGTACAAGCGGGTCCGCATACGGCGGTTCATTAGCCATTTGGATAATGGAACTTCACCCACTGTTCTTTAACAGACA
>JALSLW010000103.1 GCA_026988155.1 Methylomonas sp.
TCGCAGGGTTTAAAGAATCCATGCGAATTGTATTTGATGAGCATCTGAAACTATGGAATTATGTTGCTGTTCCAAAGAACGGAAATTTTTAAGTTGTCGAAGTTATTTCGTGCACGTTCCTAAGTAATTTCTGTGAAAAATCCAAACTGTCTCCAACAGATTTCAGCATTAACTCGGTAAAGCCAGGAGCACTGCCTATGTATGCGATTCCATTAGCATAGCTAATAATACCGGCAACAAATGTTTCGCCTTGCACTTGATCACTAAACTCATAACCAGAAAATGACAGGTTATTATCCGACCAGTGAAAGACAGTGCCGGGGTCTCTCCAAATTCCCCAGCGATATGCGGGGTTTCCATCCATATCAGTATAGCTTTCGCCATATGCTCCGCCAAATTCCCCATACATTGCCGGATCCGTTTTTATTGCCTCCGTCTCTGATGAAAAAAACTCACCGTACAGAGATCCAGTTCCAACGCTTTCAGCATTGACAATAGGCGCCATTGTTAACAGCATACCTGTAATCAGTAGAAATACTTTCATTTTCTCTCACCAAAATTTTCTGCTAGAAAAAAATGCAAAAATCAACTCGACTTGAGCTACCTTAACGGACTGTATCATAGAAAACAGCTACACCCCCCTGTTTTAATATGTTTCATTCTTATATTTCACTTTCTATATAATTGCCATTATTTTCAGATTAACTAAATATCACGAAATTTCCCCCTATTTATCTCTAGAGCATGTAAAATTATCTGATTTAAGTTTTCTTTAGTGGGTATCCAGTGAGTTTTAGAGGCACAACAATACTTTCAGTTCGCCGCGGCGGCAAAGTAGTAATCGGGGGAGACGGTCAGGTTTCTTTAGGAAACACCGTAATGAAAGGCAATGCGCGTAAGGTACGTCGCCTGTATCATGGCAATGTGATTGCCGGGTTTGCAGGCGCTACGGCTGATGCCTTTACCTTATTTGAACATTTTGAAGGCAAGCTAGAAACACATAGGGGCAACTTAACCCGAGCAGCTGTCGAAATGGCAAAAGACTGGCGTACAGACCGAGCTCTGCGCAAACTAGAAGCACTGCTAGTTATTGCCGACTCAAAAACATCGCTGATTCTCTCAGGAACAGGCGATGTAATTGAACCTGAATATGATTTAATGGCAATTGGTTCTGGCGGTTCCTTTGCACAATCTGCAGCTCGTGCCTTATTGGAAAACTCAGAGCTAAGTGCTCGTGACATTGTCGAAAAATCTCTGCATATTGCCGCTGATATCTGCATTTATACCAACCATAATCTCAGAATTGAAGAGTTAGACGCTGAACCAACAAGTGAGCAAGAGTAAATAGAATGAGCAAAATGACACCCAAAGAAATTGTAAGCGAACTGGATAAACATATTATTGGCCAAGCCAGTGCCAAACGTTCAGTTGCTATTGCTTTGCGTAACCGCTGGCGCCGTATGCGTGTTGCTGAAGAACTGCGTGATGAAATCACCCCCAAAAACATTTTGATGATTGGGCCGACAGGTGTGGGGAAAACTGAAATTGCCAGACGCTTAGCCCGCCTAGCCAATGCCCCTTTTATAAAAATAGAGGCCACTAAATTTACAGAAGTAGGTTATGTAGGCCGTGATGTTGAATCCATTATCCGTGATTTAGTCGATACTGCCGTAAAAATGAACCGCATGTCCGAAATGGAAAAAGTACAGAACCGAGCGGCAGATGCAGCCGAAGAAAGCGTTTTGGATATTCTTCTACCTGCGGCCGAAGGCGGCATGATTTCTGATACAGAAGCCTCTACCCGCCAAAAAATGCGCAAAAAACTGCGTGAAGGTGATTTGGATGATAAGGAAGTTGAAATTGATTTAAAGGCGCCTTCTGTCGGCGTTGAAATCATGGCACCTCCAGGCATGGAAGATATGACCAGCCAGCTGCAGGGTATGTTTCAAAATCTGAGCAGTGGCAAAACCAAAACGCGTAAGATGAAAATTTCTGAAGCCTTAAAGGCATTACAGGAAGAAGAAGCTTCTAAATTAGTAAATGAGGATGAGATAAAATTAACGGCTGTTCAGTCTGTTGAACAGAATGGCATTGTTTTTCTTGATGAAATAGATAAAGTCTGCAAACGTTCCGACCTGGGCGGTGGCGGCGGAGAAGTATCCCGCGAAGGTGTACAGCGCGATTTATTGCCATTGGTTGAAGGCAGTACAGTCAGTACAAAATACGGCATGGTCAAAACCGATCACATTCTGTTTATTGCCTCAGGCGCTTTTCATTTGACCAAACCATCGGACCTAATCCCTGAGCTTCAAGGTCGCTTTCCTATTCGCGTCGAACTTAGCGCACTTTCTGTTGATGACTTTGTACGCATTTTAACAGAGCCAGATGCCTCATTAACTGAGCAATACCAGGCTCTGCTTAAAACAGAAGATATTGATCTGACTTTTTCTGAAGATGGCATTAAGCGGATTGCCGAACTGGGATGGCAAGTTAATGAAACCACTGAAAACATAGGCGCAAGAAGACTGCACACAATTTTGGAGCGCCTACTGGAAGAAATTTCTTTTAGCGCATCGGATATGACTGAAAAAACTGTGACCATTGATGCCGTTTATGTTGACTCACACTTAACCGAGTTTGCAGAAGATGAAGACTTAAGCCGTTATATCCTTTAAAGATGAGGTTAACGGTAGAACCAGCAAAATGCAATATCACTGATATTACACTCCACCAGGCTTCCCGCATTCTTGAAGTAAGCTTTGATAGTGGCGAGACATTCAAGCTGCCCTGCGAATACCTGCGTGTCTTTTCGCCTTCGGCTGAAGCATTAGGCCATGCGCCAGGACAGGAAGTACTTCAGACAGGAAAGAAGCAGGTTAATATTTTAAGCATAAAACCTATTGGCAATTACGGCATAGAACCCCACTTTTCTGACGGCCATAGCAGTGGCATCTACTCTTGGGATATGCTATATAAATTAGGTTCCGAATATCAGACGCTTTGGACAGGTTATCTGGAAAAACTGCAAAATTCCGGACAGTCGCGTAAAGCATCGTAACAAACATGGTAAGATTATGACAAACGAAAACACAACCCATTTTGGCTTTAAAGAAGTTGCCGCTGACGACAAGGTCAGCATGGTTCGCGGCGTATTTGATTCTGTTGCCAGCAGCTACGATGTAATGAACGACCTGATGTCTTTGGGCATCCATCGCATCTGGAAGCGCGTGGCTATTCAGCTGGCTAATGTCAGAAATGGCGACCAAATTCTTGATTTAGCCGGTGGTACGGGCGACTTGACCACTTTGTTTGAAAAACGTGTTGGCAAAGAAGGCTCTATTGTCTTAGCAGATATCAACTCCGAAATGCTACGCACGGGTCGAGACCGCTTAATTGATCGCGGTTTAGTCGGCAATATTCATTATGCTCAGGTCAATGCCGAGTGCCTGCCTTTTGAAGGCAATACTTTTGACTGCGTCTGCATTGCTTTTGGTCTGCGCAACGTAACAGATAAAGACGCTGCCTTGCGCTCAATGTATAGAGTGCTTAAACCAGGCGGAAAAGTCATTGTCTTAGAGTTTTCGCACCCTATCGACAAAGTGACAGAAAAAGTCTACGACTTTTATTCATTCAAACTGTTGCCCAAAATTGGTAAATTTGTTGCCAAAGATGAGGACAGCTACCGCTACCTGGCCGAATCTATTCGCATGCATCCTAAGCAGGATGAACTGAAAAAAATGATGGAAGATGCAGGTTTGGAACGCTGTGAATATTTTAATATGAGCCAGGGAATTGTTGCGGTGCACAGAGGATATAAAATTTAACAGAATATACTGTCATCTCTTCCTTAGGATCGAGATGACAGTATTTATTGCTCCTATGCTACCACAATCAATCAAACCAAATGATTATCAAGCCACTATTAATCAGCGCACTTGAACTGGCATTAAACCAGTATCTGTCTTTAGATGAAGATGTCAGTCTATTCTTAAAGCCGTTAGCAAACAAAGTCATCGCCATCAACATCCTGCCATTTGACGAAACCATTTATCTTTGCCCTACCGCAGAAAAAATCCAAGTATTAGAAAACTATCTGCCAGAAGTTGACGCTAAAATCAGTGGTACATTATCTGCCCTTGGTTTAATGGGTTTAAGTTCTACACCAATGCGATCAATTTTTAATGGCGAGGTCAAAATTGAAGGTGATACAGAAACGGCTCATAAATTCCAGCAGCTTTTCGACAAGCTTGATATTGATCTGGAAGAAAAGCTATCTCAGGTTACCGGTGATGTTGTGGCTCATAAAATCGGCAATTTTTTTCGCGGCAGCCAGAAATGGACCGAGGAAAGCATTAAAACCTTTAAGCTGAACACCAAAGAATTTTTACAGGAAGAAACTAGAGACCTTCCGGCAGGGCCTGAAGCCGATATTTTATATAGTCAGATTGATGAAATGCGTGCTGATGTTGACCGCCTATCAGCCCGCATTGAACAGCTAAAAGTAAAGGTATAACTGTGATTCATCCCAAAATATTACTGCGCCTGATCCACATTAACTGGGTCATGATGTACCACGGTTTGGACGAACTGGTGCTAAAAACCCATTTATTCCGCCCTATCCGTTATCTTGCTGTTTTCTCACCTAACTATTGGCTGAGAAAGCCAACAGAACCTCGCGGCGTCAGAATACGAAAAACCTTGGAAGAACTAGGCCCAATCTATATAAAATTTGGCCAGGCCCTATCCACCCGAAAAGATATCCTTCCAGATGATATTGCCGATGAACTGGTTAAACTGCAGGATAAAGTCCCACCCTTTCCTAATGAGCTGGCCGTTAAAGTTATTGAAGAACAGCTGGGGCAAAAAGTAACAGCGGCCTTTGCTGAATTTGACCCTTCACCTTTAGCCTCTGCATCAGTAGCTCAAGTTCACACAGCAACCTTGCATAGCGGTGAAGATGTTATTGTTAAAGTATTAAGACCCCACATTGAAAAGAGCATTCATTCAGATGTGGGCTTGCTTTATGAGTTAGCCCGTTTAGCAGAAAAATTTTGGGAAGATGCCAAACGGCTTCGGGCACTGGAAGTGGTCGAAGAGTTTGAAAAAACGCTGATGGATGAGCTGAACCTTGTTCGGGAAGCGGCCAATGCAGTTAAACTGCGCGAAAACTTTAAAGACTCTGACGCACTTTATATTCCTGAAATTTATTGGGAATTTACCCGCCAAAAAGTATTGGTCATGGAAAGAATCTATGGCATTCCTGTGGGAGAAATAGAGCGGCTAAAAAAAGGAGGGGCAAATTTTAAACTGCTTGCCGAACGCGGTGTAGAAACCTTTTTTACCCAAGTATTCAGAGATAACTTCTTCCATGCAGATATGCACCCAGGGAATATCTTTGTTGATTTGCCAGATAAATATATCGCCGTTGACTTTGGCATTGTTGGCACATTATCTTCATCTGACCAGCGCTATTTAGCAGAAAATTTTCTGGCCTTCTTTAACCGCGACTACCGCCGGGTAGCTGAAATGCATATAGAATCTGGCTGGGTACCTGCTGATACCCGAGTAGAAGATTTTGAGTCAGCTATGCGCAGTGTTTGTGAGCCTATTTTTGACAAACCCTTAAAAGACATTTCCTTTGGCCTATTATTATTGCGCCTATTTCAAACTGCTAGGCGCTTCGATATGGTGGTACAGCCTCAACTGATACTATTGCAAAAAACACTGCTTAACATTGAGGGCCTAGGGCGTCAGTTATATCCCGACCTAGATTTATGGCAAACAGCCAAGCCGTTTCTTGAAAACTGGTTTCACGATAGAATCGGACCAAAAGCAAAAATTAAGCAAATGGTTAAACAGTTTCCTGAAATAGCAGAACATTTCCCAGAGATGCCTTCATTAATTTTCAATGCCTTAGATAGTGTCACGCATACTAAACTGCAGATTGAGAATCAAAATAAAGAAATATCGCAAATGCGTCAGCAAATGGAAAAAAATCATACTGGCACCGTATGGGCCATTTTAACCAGTGCGGCAATCGTCAGCCTAGCTGTTTTGTTTCAGTAATTTTCAACTATTCCCCTGCCTTTTATCCATGGTAAATAACTCACAATAATAAAGGTATAACTTTACATCTATATCATGCTGTGCCCTGTACTATAAACCTACGTTTCAGAAGATTGTAAACAGCAATTTTCAGGTTAAAAGGGGAATTAAAATGTCAAAGCTAACTCAAGAACGCATTTCGTTTATCGAACGTCTACACGAGATTTTTATTAAAAGAACGGGGCATGGTGCATTTGCATATATTTCAGTCTCTGATGCTATGACGTTATTTGATAGCTATCAAGATTCAAATGAAGATGCAGGCTTATTTATTAATCGATATGTCCGCTCTGTATAAAACCGATTTTTACACAGACCCTACCTAGCTTATCTGCTTTTTTATTCTAAAAAAATCAGTTGAGCACGGATTTTGTGGGAAATCTGGGCAAAAAAGGCAAAGAATAGCTTGAAGATAATGGCCGCAGTCCTTATCGAGAGCTATTCTGCAGAATTTTTTGTCCAGATTTTTCACAAAGCGTGAAGCGAAATGCACTCACCCATCTGGTGAATAGTAAAAAACTGGATTAAACAGTTTATTAAATAAGTTACAGCTAAACTAAGCGTTCAACTGATTTATTTAGGTTTACAATCAAGGTCCGAAAAAATGCAATTCGTCCGTCCCTGAAGATGCGCCATAAAATCAGGGTGTTGCTTGCGATTTTGAGATTTCTGACCAAATTTAATGCAGTTATATAAAATCGCTTTTAGCCTAGAAAGAAATTGATTTGGCTCGTGCATGAAGAGCCAATCACTTAACAAGGTAGAACTATCGAAGAGCATGCTCTCAACTTAACCAAACTCTAGATCCAAATAATTCATCTATCACACTTGATGTTTTAGAATATGTTGCTTATGCGGTAGACGAAAAATTTAATATTGAATTTGCCTAATTGGGAAAGAGCTAATTTCACTCCAGCTCTCCTGACACAGGAGGCTCCCTAAATCAGGATAATCTCCGCTAGCGCCAAAAACACAAAAAAACCCATTGCATCGGTTGCAGTCGTAAGAAATAGCGGCGAGGCTATAGCAGGGTCTCCTCCAAACTTTTTAATTAAAAGGGGAATCATTGATCCGATAAACCCTGCAACTGCTAAATTAATCATAATTGCAATAGCAATCACCAACCCGAGTTGAGGCTGATCGAACCATATCAAAGTAATCATTGCTACCACTGCGCCCATTATAATTCCATTCATAATGCCAATCATTATTTCTTGTTTAATGACCGGTAATGCATTTTTCCAATTAATCTGCCCTAAAGCAAGTTTTCTAACAGTTACTGTAACAGCCTGATTACCGACATTGCCACCTAATGCTGCAACAATCGGCATAAGTACTGCAAGAGCAACTATCTGTTCAATCGTTTCTTTATATAAACTGATAATAAAAGCGGCACAGCAGAGTGCTACCAGATTAATAAACAACCACTGCAAGCGCGCTTTACGTGCTGAACTAAAACTCTCTTCTTCAGCCTCATAATCGGCACCGGCCATTTTAAGAGCCTGACTCTGTTCTTGCATACGGATTAGATCATAAATATCTTCAAACACTATTCGCCCTTGCAATTGCTCCTGATCATTTACAACTGCAATGATGCTTAGTTCGTATTCTTCAAATAATTGTATGACTTTTTCTATGGGTGTCGAGGTATGAACACTTAGCGGTTTCTGATGATGAATTGTAGCCTGCGCAATAATCTTCTTCATTGTATCATCATCATCAAATAAGATTAGATCGGTAAAATGGAGTATTGCCACCAAGTGCTGTTCAGCATCAATAACAAATAATTTAAAAATAGGGCTGTTTGGCTTTTCTTGTCTGAAGATACGGACTTTTTGTTTAACTTGTGACAGAGTTTCAGTCAATTTTGCCGTTAGCATTTCCATCTGCATATATGCCCCAGCCTTATCCGTAGGAAATTGAGACAAATTCGATACTTCCGCCTGTTCCTCCGGCGCTAGCAGATGATAGGTACTTTTAGCGTAATCGCGATCGTATTGTTTAATGCGCTGCAGAAAATCAGTCAATTCATCACTGGCAAGATAAGATAAAGCCTTTGCCATTTTTTTATGAGGAATTCGTGAAAAGGCTTCTTCAAAAATAGCACTCGGCAATTCGATAAGAATTTTGCACAAATTTTCCCGCGGTAATTTAGCTATTTCAGCAAAAAATATTCCGACATCTGATTCATATTGCAAACGCAATTCTCGGGCAATTTGAACTGGAGTTTTAGCTTTTTTCGTGGCGAAAGAGGTTTCATGCTTTCTAAAATCGTCCTGCGAGTCTGTCATCGTCAATTTTCTTTTTGAGCAGTATAAATAATTTATTGGAAATGATTTCATTGTCGAGCAGCTCTTTTAAGGTATCAATTTTGGTAATACCTAATAGTGCCGTCGCAGACTGTTCATTTAAGTCGTCTAAAAGTTCTTTATTTGATTGAAGCTGGCTATTTAGCTGATGTTCATTTATTTTTTTTAAATTCTGATAAATACGGGTTACATTTTTTAAAACGGCTGGATCATCAAAAATTTCAACTAAAGGTGAATCTTTCATAGATTCTAATTTTTCCAGAACCTTGATAATCAGTTTGTTTTGAGTCCGGTAATACAGGTAAAGTTCTTGTGACTCACTTAGATCTTCAGATAAGAAAAATAAGCGGTGAATAATATGATTGATTTTATTGATCCATGAGTCAAAATAGGTATTAAGAGTTTCTAACTGCGGTTTATCCTGTTCCACACGTTCTGTCTGAGTCTCTAATATGGATAAATTTCTTTTGTAAATACTTTCGTTAATCTCATCGCGTCTAAAAATCTCTCTTAATTCCGTTTTCTGTATTGCCAGGGTATAAATTAAAAGCATGTTCTCTACCACATGGCTAGGGTTGTGGTTTTTATCCTGGCATTGCTGGCAAACTTGCTGATATAGCGTCTGATATTCATTTACCAGTATTTGATACTGTCCCTCACTAATATCTTCATGCTCTAAAAGCTGTAATGTTCTTGCTTTTAATGTTTGGTAAATATATGCCTGACTTTTAAAATAGCCCATTTGTTCATGGGGCAATAAAACATCAATTTTTAGCCATCGAATTACTTTTCCAATGGTGGTTGCTTTGAATATTAATGTAAAATAAATGCTGCCGATAGTAATCGCAGTGATAAATTCCTTGATTGAAAACTCATAATTCCAGTTAGGGAGCATAAGGTCTTCAGGTATTAACATAACCATAATGACCGCTATAGCTCCTCGCAGACTGCCCCATGACAATAAATGCTGCCAATTTAAAGGGATGTCTTCTTCCGCTTTATTTAAATTGGCAATGCCAATAGATAAATACACAGACACGGCTCTAGCGATAGCAACGAGTAAAATCATCACTAAAATAGGGTATATGGCAACATGAATAGAAATGGAAAGGCTGGTAAATAAAAGCCCCATTAATATAAAAACCAGTGAGTTAGCTAGAAAGGCAAAATAACTCCAAAATTTTTCCATATACTCTTCTACCCCGGCAGACATTTTATAACGTCCGAAATTGCCCATGACAATTGACGATACAAGAGTTGCGATAATTGAAGACAAGTAGATATGGTGATTGTTGATAACCAATTTTTCGGATATTAACTCGGTAAATAGAAACGTGAAATGGGCAACCAGCAGAGTTAAAGTAATTTCTAGATGCTCATGGCCTTTAACCAATTCAATAAGCTTAGAAAATAAAAGTCCCATAAATAAACCAAATAGTGCACCACCAAAAATCATGGTTAAAAATGAGATGACGCCTTGCAAAACAGTTTCAGTACCGTGAAACCCATGTTGAATAACCCCTAAAAATACCAGAAAAATAGCAAAGGCTGTGCCGTCATTAAATAAACTTTCACCCTCAAAAATTAGCGTTAAACGGCGAGGAGCACCGTATTCTTTAAATAAAGACAGCACAGCAACCGGGTCCGTTGCGGAAATAATGGAACCAAACAGCAAGGTAACTAACAATGGAACATCATAGCCAAGAAGATGAAAAAACCATTGACCGACAAAACCGATAATGAAGGTCGAAATCAGCAGACCAACAATAGCTAACAAGCTAATGGCTACCTTGTTTTCCCTTATATTTCGAATACTAATGTTATATGCGGATTCAAAAATCAAGATAGGCAGAAAAACAAAAAACAACAGCTCTGGCGTTAGTTGAAAACTGGTAATAAATGAAAAGATGTCAACTTTTGAAAGTGGCACTAATAGCGACCCCCCTATAACCAAAAGCACTGTATAAGGAATACGCAATTTCAGTGAAATAATATTAATTCCAAGGGAAAATAACATCAGAGTAAAAACTGATAGATAAACGTCAAGAGTCATGCATTAACCTAATTTATAAGTGTAAATATTTTGCTACTTCAGATTGGGATAGTGAGAAAAAATTCCTTTTGTGAAAATTTAGGCCTTCCGCAATGCCTAAATTTTCTTATTACAAAAAATACAATCGCCCCGAATTGTAAAACTTAATTATAACACTTCCAGTATTTCAGATTATCATCGCCATAAAATACAGCAATATTCCGGTGATACTGAAACACCGGAATGCTCCACGATAATACGAACGGCCTAGCCGGTTTCAGTCCCCTTTAAAAAAATGAATCAGTTATTTGGATATCTCTATTGATTCAAACAGTTATTGGATTGGCTCCTTTTAATAAGGCCATTGCCAGTTACGAACTTCCGGCATGTCTTCTCCGTATTGCCGCGTATATTGATGGTGATCGATCAATTTATCGCGTACATACTGCTTTACATAAGCTGCTCGCTGTCGTAAATGGGGAACCCGTTCAACTACATCAGCAACTAAATGAAAACGGTCCAAATCATTCATGACCACCATATCAAATGGCGTGGAAGTAGTGCCCTCTTCCTTATAGCCTCGTACATGCAGATTGTTATGATTGCTGCGACGATAACATAGACGGTGTATCAGCCATGGATAGCCGTGATAAGCGAATATAATGGGTTTGTCTGTGGTAAAAATATCATCAAAATCTCGGTCGCTCAGACCATGGGGATGTTCTGTATCAGGCTGCAGAGCCATTAAGTCGACAATATTGACTACGCGAATTTTAAGTTCCGGTATTTTCTGACGAAGAATATCAACGGCAGCCAGTGTTTCCAATGTTGGCACATCTCCCGCGCATGCCATTACTACATCAGGGCTTCCATCATGATCATTGCTTGCCCATTCCCAAATTCCAATTCCGCCAGAACAGTGCTTAATGGCTGCATCCATATCCAGCCACTGGTGCTCGGGCTGCTTGCCGGCAACGATAACATTGATATAGTTACGGCTCCTCAGCACATGATCCGTAACCGATAATAAGGTATTTGCATCAGGTGGCAGATAGACTCTGATAACATCAGACTTCTTATTGACAACATGATCAATAAAGCCAGGATCTTGATGGGAAAAACCATTATGATCCTGACGCCATACGTGGGAGGTCAGAAGATAGTTCAGCGAAGCTATAGGCCTTCGCCATGGAATCTCGTCTCGGGTAATTTTTAGCCACTTAGCGTGCTGGTTAAACATCGAATCGATGATATGTATAAAGGCTTCATAACAGGAAAAAAAACCATGCCTCCCTGTCAACAGATAACCTTCTAGCCAGCCTTGGCAGGTATGCTCTGAGAGAATTTCAAGTACCCGTCCATCCTGGGATAAATCAGTGTCTTCCGGAAGCATTTCTGCCATCCAGACTCTGGATGTTACCTCAAAAACATTAGCCCAGCGGTTGGATGCCGTTTCATCCGGACCGACAATGCGAAAATTACGTGATTTTTTGTTTTCATCCATCACATCACGGAGCAATGTTCCCATAACACGGGTTGCTTCCGCCTTAACAGCGCCAGGCTTGGGAACATCGACCGCATAGTTTCTGAAATCGGGCATTCGCAATTTTTTCAGTAACAGACCGCCATTTGCATGCGGATTGTCACCCATACGCCGCTTACCTTCAGGTGCCAGTGCTTTGAGCTCTGGAATAAGCTCACCTTCTGCTGTAAACAGTTCTTCCGCCCTATAGCTTTTCATCCAGCTTTCTAACAATGCCAGATGTTCCGGTTTTTCCGCTAACTGAGCAAAAGGCACTTGATGGGATCGCCAGAACCCTTCTGCCTTGTTACCATCCACTTCTTTGGGACCTGTCCATCCTTTGGGCGAACGAAGAATAATCATTGGCCAGCGAGGGCGTTCGACAGTATCACTGTTTCTAGCTTGATGTTGATATTCGTGAATTTCGGCAATGCATTGTTCGAAAGTAAACGCCATCTTTTCATGCATGCTTTCTGGCTCGTCACCTTCTACAAAATAGGGTTTATAGCCATAGCCAATGAACAGCGCCTCCAGTTCTTCATGAGAAATGCGGGAAAGCAGTGTTGGATTAGCAATTTTATAGCCGTTCAAATGTAAAACTGGCAATACGGCACCATCATGTTTTGGATTGAGAAATTTATTGGAATGCCATGCAGTAGCCATTGGCCCCGTTTCTGCCTCTCCATCACCTACCACACAAGCGACAATCAAATCCGGATTATCAAACACCGCCCCATAGGCATGGGAAAGTGCGTAACCCAGCTCCCCACCTTCATGAATGGAACCTGGCGTTTCAGGGGCAACATGGCTGGGAATGCCTCCCGGAAAAGAAAATTGCTTAAATAAGCGCCGCATTCCTTCTTCGTTCTGGGAAATATCTGGATAGTATTCACTATAAGTGCCTTCCAGCCAGGTGTTTGCGACCAACCCCGGACCACCATGACCGGGGCCGGCAATGTAGATCATGTTGAGATCTTGCTGCCGGATCAATCTATTCAAATGTACATAAATGAAATTAAGTCCGGGGGTCGTTCCCCAGTGCCCCAGCAGTCTTGGCTTTACATGATCCAGTGTAAGCGGCTCCTTAAGCAGGGGATTATCCATTAAATATATCTGTCCAACAGAAAGGTAATTGGCTGCACGCCAGTAGGCATTAATTTTTTGTAACTCGGTTTGATTAAGCACAGGTTCGACGCTATCTGCTGATAATGACTTTTCGTTCATGACATCCTCCAGGGATGTAGGGGTTATTAATTGTGTTAATTATTGTGAATTTTGAATACAAGCTTGTGTCTGCTGGGCAATTTCCGTCTCCTCATCAGTAGGAATAACCATAATTTTCACGGCGCCCGCATCATTCTGGATTTCAGTCGCAGAATTGATTTTCGCCTTATTCTTCTCAGGGACAATACAAATTCCAAGATGTTCCAATCCCTGACAAACTTGCAGCCTTACTTCTGGACTATTCTCACCAACACCCGCTGTAAAAACTAGCACATCAAGCCTCCCAAGAATGGCAAGGTAAGCGCCAATATACTTTTTAATCCGGTAGCAATATATTTCAATTGCCAGCTTTGCCTGCTCATCTCCCTGCTTGAACCGTTGCTGTATTTCCCGCATGTCATTTGAGCCACATACACCGAAGAGGCCCGATTTCTGATTCAATAATGTTTCAATTTTATCTATCGCCAACCCAGAAACACGTGCCAGATAAAAAATAATGGCGGGATCAATATCACCGCACCTAGTCCCCATCATCAGTCCCTCCAGAGGCGTTAGTCCCATTGACGTATCAATAGCTCGGCCACGTTGAATAGCCGTTGCACTGGCACCATTACCAAGGTGCAATGTAATAAGATTGAGCTGCGATAGAGGTTTCCCTAAAAATTCTGCTGCACGGTTAGCGACATACTGATGAGAAGTCCCATGAAACCCATAACGCCGAACCCTATGCTCTGAATATAAAGATTCCGGTAGCGGATAACGGTAGGCTTTAGCTGGCATGGACTGATGAAATGCGGTATCGAAAACTGCCACTTGAGGAGTTGAAGGAAAAGTATCCCGACAAATATCAATGCCTATTAAGTTAGCGGGGTTATGGATTGGTGCCAAAGGAATGGTTTTTCGGATTCTGCCGATAACTGATTCTGTAATCAATACTGATTTTTTAAACCACTCCCCCCCATGGACAACACGATGCCCAATAGCCGCTAAATCGCCGAAAACTCCTATGAATCCTCTGTTATGTAAGTAGTCAACAAGGAATTTAACGCCCTCTCCATGGCTATTGATTAAAAGAAACTCTTCATGCTTTTTATGAATCCCCTTTTCGTTATATATCGAACAACTTATCTTGCTGCGCTGTGTTCCTATGCATTCAAGAATGCCATTCACAATGGGATAAAAAGTCTGTGCATCCACAAGCCGAAATTTAATCGATGAGCTTCCTGAATTAATAACGAGAATTTTCATAAAGTTTCTTATCGTTCGGCAAGTAATATTGGGGGGGGGGAGATTATTTGTTTCCGGCTACCTAAGAAGCGAAGATTTAGAAATTATCACATGTCTTGTGGCATTGCCAGTTTCATTTTGTCTGAATTCCACAATATCGGCATAAGGCATTTAGAAGAAAAACATTAAAACGCTTGGAGACAAAAGGTAGGCTAAACTCTGGCAGTTATTAACTTCTGAGCTGAAAAAACAGCTAAAATATCAACAGCTAGCGAGCCAACTTTACCCTGAATCAAATCCCCTGCCATCTAATCAATCTCAGCATCCCTCAACTAAATTGAGAGGTCACGGAGAAAGATAAAGCCTAGATTCGCATAATAAATGCACCACTCGTATTTGAAACCAAGATAGTTTTTTGTGTTAGATTTTATATCTAATACAAAAAATCATCAGCTTCTTTTGTTAAAACAGAGGCTGGTCGGCGATATAATCACCGGTCCTTGCAAAACGGAGTGAATTATGCTCGCATAACTTGCCTCTGAAGAGAGGTATTAAGTACCCAGGCAAAATTGATTTAACATTTTACTTGTCTTTTTTTTATCTTCGGCGTTACATAAATGGTTGCGTAGCTAGCTATGCGCCTATTTATGCGCCTTGAATATAAAAAAAAATCCTGCATAAAATTAGTCCACTCAATTTTGTCTGAGTTCTTATTCATTGGCCTAAAAATGATCCAACCAGAAACAAGTCTATGGACAACCACAAATTCAGGCATCAGCTAAAATCATAAACCCAAATTAAAAAAGTAAAGCAAAGTAAAAAATTCAGTTTTCCAGCTATTGTGCGTTCCTTTCCTAGCCAGAAGGACTGGCTATTTACTGCCAAGACTATTTCCCTACAATATACTTCTTTACTGTCCGGCGATCTAACTGTGCAATTCTTGCCACTGCTTCATAGCTGCCCTGTTCCTCATAAAGAAACCGGCAATATCGCTGCAAAAGCCTTTGCCCAGTATTCTCTGCCAGATCATCAGAAAGCATAAACTCCTTTTGATGCACTAAGCCATTTTCTTCAGCAATTTGGTAATGGCCTGTAATGCATATTTGACGGATACATTGTTCCAGCTCTCTTACATTACCTGGCCATGCATAATTTTCTGGCACTGTCTGACGAATATGCTTCTCAATTCGTGCAGATAATACAGGTGCAGAAATATCAGTCACACGGCTAACCAGCCTTGCTATCAAATGCCCCAGTTCATCGGAGTTTTCCTGTATGCGCTGCTGCAGGCTGGGGATTTTTATTACATCAGAACAAAGCCGATAATACAGGTCATTTCTAAATTGTCCTTCTTTACGCAATTGTTCGATATTGCGGTTAGTTGCACTAATCATCCGCCCGGAAAAACGCATTTTTTCATGGCTGCCTACTGGGCAAAAAACTCGGTCTTGAATAACATTCAGCAATTTTACCTGGGTAGGTATATCTATATCGCCAATTTCATCAATAAAAACTGCACCATACTCACTGCATCGTGCAAATAATCCCTGATGGTGATCTATTGCTCCTGTAAACGCCCCTTTTTTATGCCCAAAAAGTTCAGATTCCAGCAGTGATGCAGGATATTGAGACAGGTTGATAGACTGAAATGACTGGGTAAAGCTCTCTTTAAAACGCTTTTTACTTAGATCAAAAGGAATAAAGCCAGAACAGCCGATGGCATGAGCCACTAAGCTTTTTCCTGTTCCTGTCTCACCAAGCAGCAGAGTGGAAAAATCTTCCATTTTCCCGCAAAGGTAATCGACATACCATTGAGGATTAAAGGTAAAAATATTATTCCATAGGCGCACCCTCAATTCGATAATTGAAGTGCAATCACCGGAAATAGCAGTACTTATAAAATAAAAGCCTCTGTGCAACTGATAAAACAGGGCAATAGATTTTTCGGTTTCAACTTCGTTAAACCCTGCCTTCTGAAAACAGAGGATCAGTTCTTTAGCTTGGGCAAGTTCAACCGGTCTGTCGCCTGCTGTATTCTGTTTTTCTATCAATTCGACAAAGGGCTGCTGAAATTCATGGAATTGATAAAACAGCCAAGAATATTCCATTATTTGCCGACTCTTGCCTTGATAATGGTTTATGTTAAAACATCTCTCAGACTGCAGCTGTTGAAATTTATCATGAAGCAGCTGCTGGATTTTTTCTGCTCGCTGAAAAATGGTTTCTGACTTGGGCGCAATATTTAACAGCTGGCAGTCAGCCTGTTCCCGCTGATCACTAAAAGGGTTAACAAATGCCAGAGAAGCTACCTGGGTAAAAAAATCATTTTGTTCCGTTGATAGTTTTTTCATGCGTTAAAGTCTCCTGCCTAGCCATGAGCTATTAAATATACATTATATGCACCATCATGTATTCATAATATGTATTTATTAGAAAAAACAATCATAACAATAACCACATCTCATTGTTTATTAAACAGAACTATTTTTGGCACAGGTTTTGTAATAAGAATCATGAACACTTACTTAACAACGGAATTATTATGAACAGTTTAAAGCGTCTTTATATCAGCATCAAAGGCCAGGTTGACCAGGTAGCTGATGAATTTGAAAACCATGAAGCCCTTGCTGGTGTTGCCATTCAAGATCTGCAGACTATCGCCAGTAAAACCCGCCTGCATTTGCACCGTATCAGCAAAATGACTGAACAATATCAAAAGCAGCTGAAAGAACAGAAAGAGCAGGAAATTCTGTGGACTAATCGCGCCATCAAAGCAAAAAAACAGGATGAACAAAAAGCCCTGCAATGCGTAAAACGCTTGGTTCAGACAAAAAAACAAATCACCCTGCTTGAACAGCAGCTGCAAGGAAGTGCAGAGCAAGAAAATAAAATACGTGATGATCTCAATGCGATTCAGGAACAGTTGCAAATTTTAAAAACCAAAAAGGAAATACTGGCTGTTAGGCAAAACCGCTCTCATTTACAGAATGCACTGCAAGACAATCAGTCCGACCCTTTGGGCAATGTTCAGCAAGTATTTGACCGCTGGGAAGAACGTGTAGCCAGTTCTGAATTTGATGCTCCAGCAGAAACTACCGACGCCCTTTCAAACGATTTTGAGAAAGAGGAAGAAACAATGGCATTAAAAATAATGCTTGATAAATTAACCGAATCTGACAACAGTTAATAGGAGATGGCCATGTTTGAATCTACAATATCAGAAATACAGCCTTCCGCATCTGCAGAAGAAAGCCAACCGGAAAAAAGCATAACAGCAAAAATAACCGGCTATTTGCGCTGGATCGGCTCCCTGTTAATTATTTTATCGGCCATCAGCTTTATGCTGCAGGGCTATACTGAAATCTCTGCCAGCTATCGCTATTGGGTAAGCTTGGGACTCACTTTATTATTATGTGGCGGCGGATTAGTTTGCGCCTACCTTTTTAATGAAACCAAAGGTGCAAGAATATTTTTCGGATTAGGCACAGCCTTTTTATCTGTGCAAGTTTCGCAGGTCAGTGCCATGATATACGCCTATGTACAGGGAGAAAATGCACTGCAGCCTGCCTTTACTTCTTTACAGTTCAGTCATGTCAGTCCTGGGATTATAGCTATAGACCTAATGCTAACCGGCGTATTGCTAGTATTGATCAGCTATGCCAGCTACTCCATTTTGGCTCGCAAGCACCTTAAAACACTGCTTCTCGCATCACTGGTCGCCAATACAGTATTAATACTGCCTATTCGAGATACACAAATCACTCCTTTTATTATTGCAGCTCTATTTATATTTATCAGACACATTGAACATAGTCTGCATAACGATAAAAGCATGCAGTTATTTGAAGGACTGGCGGCCAGAGCATTACTTAGCCTACCCTTATGGATCATTATTGGTCGCAGCCTGCTTCACCCAGCAGCATCATTACTGATCACCGCTATTCTTGGCATTGTTATTGTCTACTGCATTTATGATATAAAACGCTATACTTCTTCGGACACCATTATTTACATCTGCCAATGGCTTGGCACTTTTGCAGCTATTGGCATCTGGATTAATGTATCGCTTGAATACGGCAATATAACCAACTCTCTATTTATCCTACCCGTTGGCTTTATCCTATTTTCCTTATCATCACAGGTCACTTATCACTCACGTTTATACCGCCTTGTCAGCTCATTCATTATTATCGGATTAAATCTTGAAGCAATGGTCAACCAGCAGGACGCTACTTTTATTGCCCCCGTAATCTCTATTGCATCAGGTATCTTTTTAACCGTCTATGGGATGAAATACCGTGAGAAAATAGCGTTTTTCTGCGGCAATATCTGTGTAGCCGGCGGCATTTTATTTTATTGGGAATATGCAGTTAATCTATACTCCAATACGCCATGGATTAGCAGCATTGCATTAGGTCTATTCGTTATCTTACTGGCTTCATATATTGAAAACAAAGAACAGCATATCAAAGCAAAAACACGCTATTATCTTAGCCAATTAAAAAGCTGGAATTAATCGATGCATACAGAACACCACCAATGGCCGGCCATCATCATACTGTTATTTATAAGCAATACAGTCGCAGCCGAAGCCTTAAAACCCTTTAGCAGTGACGGCTGTTCACAGTTTCCTGATGGCACATTAAGCGATAAAAACCTTTGGTGTGACTGCTGCATTACTCATGACCTTGCCTATTGGCAAGGTGGCAGCCGGCAGCAGAAAAAACAGGCTGACGAGGCGTTACGAGACCGCATACTAAAAACATCCAATAGCAGCCTGCTGGCCGAAACTATGTACACAGGAGTTAGACTTGGCGGCCTGCCCATCTTTCCTGTCTGGTATCGCTGGGGTTATGGCTGGCAATATGGACGAGGCTTTCAGTCGCTTAACCAGCTTGAAAAGCAACAGGTTACAGTTCAATTGCTGAAATACAAATCAACCTTGCCTAAAACCTATTGTGATTTTGAATATCCGCCTGTCATAATGATTAACCTAGAAAAATCAGTTGAGCACGGGTTTTGTGGAAAATCTGGGCGAAAAAGGCAAAGAATAGCTCGAAAATAATGGCCGTAGTCCTTATTGAGAGCTATTCTGCAGAATTTTTCATCCAGATTTTTCACAAAACCGTGAAGCGAAATAGTCTCACCCATCTGGTGAGAATAGAAAAACTTGCTTAAGCATATTATTTAACAAGTTACAGCTGAACTTAGCGATCAACTGATTTTTTTAGGATTAATGAAACATGGCAAGAGTTTGTTAAGAATTTGAAATGATTTCGCCGTTCCGCACTCTGGATGGGCAACGCATAAGAAGATACGCCTTCATTTCCGCTAAGACGACACAGAAGCACCCAGCACTAAGTTACAACGCAAAGTACAAATTATGCAATTTGGTGAGCCGAGCTTTTTGTAAGAAAAAAGTCTGTCAGAATAAATTCGGGCTGAAGCAGAGAAGGCCAATAAGGCCCTCTCAAACCAGCAAACAGACTTAATGATTTAACCCGCTAGGACCTGGTGCCAACAACAGATTCTTTTTCATTTCGCCAAGATCAATGAAGTTAACAACTCCATCGTCATTAAAATCAGCATCAGGAAAATCTGTTAAAAAATTGGCCCGCAGAATGCCAACATCAATAAAATTAATAATATTGTCATTATTTAAGTCGGCATCACACATATTGCCAAAGCCGTCATTATCTGTATCACGTTGATCCGGGTTTGGCAGCATTGAACAATTATCGCAAGCATCTCCTATATGATCATTATCTTCATCTAACTGATCCAATACGTTGCCATCATCATCTATTGGCTTTTCATTGGCAACTGTCGGACAGTTATCGCAGCTATCACCAATTCCATCGACATCAGAATCGTTCTGGTCAGGATTGACTGTTGCTATACAGTTGTCGCAGAGATCTCCAACACCATCTCCATCGCTATCATTTTGGTAGGGATTCGCTACGACAGAGCAATTATCACAGCTATTGCCCACACCATCGCCATCATCATCTAACTGATCAGGGTTGGGTTGAGCAAGGCAGTTGTCGGCATTATCTAAAATGCCATCGTTATCCAAATCACCTGCTGAGCTGACTGAGCCAATATCCCCAACAAGCTCCACACTTCCTGAGATGTGATTGGCATCGTTAGGACCATCTGCAATAACCGTAAACTGGACACACTCGTGACCGGGTGTCATACCGTCAGTATAATCAGAAGAGCCGGGGGCTGGACAAGTATCATTGACTTTATTGGCACTAGAAATTTTTTCCCGTTCGTCAGAAATTAAAAATGATTTCCATGTAAAATCAGTAAATGAATATAGAGCTACAGCTGGACTACTTGTTAACGGTGAGCGAAGCGGTATCACAAAGCGCGCTGGCGTATTGCTCGTTAAGTTGAACGCAACATTAAAGCAGGTACTTGCACACTGCAATTCAAAACCAGGGTTAAGCTGTACCCCTGCCGCATCAAAATCGGCCACGAGCAGATTGCTGAATGTACGGCCTAATTCGCCAGCAATGCTTCCAGGGTTTAATTTGTTTCCATCAATATCGACGGTACCGTCACCATTGATAACAACATTGTCTATCGCCCATTGTCTGCCTCTATAATAAGTATAATTCTGTCGCCAGCGAATGAGAACTCCTGATACTGCAAGCTCCTCTGGAATGGCAACTTTAGCTGACCCCCACTGCCCATAATACTCTGCATTTCGAGTTGAAAAGCTGGCCAAAGATGTCCAGGTGATTCCAAAATTTACAGTTGCTTCCAATATAATTCGATCATAATAATCAAAGTAGTTAAAAAAACTACCGCCTCTACCTAACTTTAGGTCAAACTGAATAAACCGGGAAGATGCCAATTCCAGGGGAGCAGTTTGTGCTACTCGCGGATACCCGCCGGAAAAATAAAGCGCATCACCACTTGTAAACTCTGAGTGGCCGTCTCCAAAAACTTCAGCTCCATTTGTGTACCACAATGAATCATTGATGGGATCGAAATTATCTTTATAGATAGTAACGGGGCTTTCGGAGTCAGAATACGCTGGCAGAGCACAGGCCATCGCAAAAAAGAGCACTATATAATTAATGATATTTTTTATGTTCATAATTTCTCTCCATTAATTCCCTTAGTTACCCGGGCTGCTTTTAATAGAAGAGGAAATAGACCGGAGATAAATAGCCACATCGTAGCTGGGATAGGGACAGAAGGGATTCCACCACTCTGACTTATTACTCCATTATGTAAATTCACACCGTATAAATTCAAGCTCATTGGCTCATTGGTTGTTGCAGAGACAAAGGTACCTCCAGAAGCCGTTGTAACAGCTGGATTAATGGACGTAAACGCATAGTCATTCAATATATAGCTTAAAGTCCCTACGGTATGCTTATTATCAATCCCCATGAAGTTTCCTAAAACTATATTTTCCACCTTGCCTTTGCCGGTTTGGTCGATTGGCGAGCAATTGTTTGCGCCGGGACAGGTTAAAAGAGGGTCGCTTAACTTTAGAAAGTCAGAATCAAATTCAAATTTAACAAATTCCACCATGGTGCTGTCATAATTTATATCAATCCCGCCGCCCAGGGTTGGTGATGCACTAAAATCGATAATTAAATCCAATACAAAGGTATCTCCTACATTTACCACCGTTTGACCTGCCGGTACTACTGATACGCTGGACGCTTTGACAGACATGGCAGAAAAGCTAAAAAAAACAGCCACTGCTAACATGATTTTTTTATTTATTTTCATAAGTTATTCTCTCCAATAGACTATATTGTATAAAGCAACCCTCACAACAATTAACGGATTGCCGTATAGAGCAGAAAAAATCTACTCTCAAGGCCAGATTAGCACTTCTACCAAAAAGCAAACTGACCTAGATCATTTCAACAATCAATATTATTTTTTATCAGAAATTACTACGAATACGGTTCTTCAGCGATATTAGCGAGTCAACAAACCATCCAGCGAGAATGCCCCAATCCCAACTAGGGCTTGCCCCCCTCATCAAGTGTAATGACCAGCAAAAACAGGACTCTCTCCAAGATACTTTGCTATAAAACTCTCACTCAAATTGCGATGGTCTGCGCGGGCAATGCATAAGGAGAGAATTAAGTACCTAGGGCTGAAGCTATTCCGCAGAGGGTGAAATCTATTAAAACCCTGCCTAAGAATTATTGTGATTTTGAATAACCGCCTGCCATGATGATTAAGAAAATATGACAAGGGTTTGTTAAGAATTTAAAATAATTATGCTGTTCTCACATTCTGCGTGAAAACTATTCTTCTTCGCTTTCTTCCTGTTCAGGGTCTTCAGAAGCAAGCAGTTCATGAATTAGATCTGCATGCTTTTCTGGAACTTTCCACTCTCGGTCTAATAAAAATTTCATTAGCAAGGTATCAAGCCAAGGACGGTTTGACTGTACCTGATGAATGGAAATCCGGAACGATTCTTCATGAGCCACCAAGGTAAAGTCTTCAATCCTTAGGTCCACAGCTTCCTCCTCACCCGCCAGCACCATTTGTGCATACAGCTTGCGCTCTTCAAGGTTAAAACTGAAGTCTGTTAACTCCGCTATATCTTTAGTTTTTTTATTCGCCAGCCAGAGCACCATTTTTTTTGGTGTCTGTTTAATGGCAAATCTTACCAAGGTACTTTTATAGCTCATCAATATTATCCAAAATATAATTTATCGTTATCACTCGGCACGTAAGGTAACACGCATTAAATAACCTACCCAGATTGCGCAGGATTTTTATTCGTCTTCAAGGCGCAACGAAGGGAGCATAGCAAGCTATGTGACCGAAGTTGCAACGCTGAAGACGGATAAAAAGACAAGCAAGGTTGGTGGGTTATTTATTGCGAGTTGCCTAAGACCAGCTACCTTTTGTTTTTCCTATTCCACAGGTAAACCGCAACACTACCGTACACACAATGAGTTAATGCAGAAATTGCCCCAGGTATTGTGGCCATCTGTCCAAAATTTTGCTTAGCCAGCACTACAGCAAGCCCTGAGTTTTGCATACCCACTTCAATTGAAATAGTTTTGGCGACCTGTTCATCTTTTAACAAAACCTTGCTGATAAAATATCCCAATACAAAGCCGAATAAGTGCAATAGGCCAATGGCAAAAAACAAATTAGGTCCTGCTTCCATTATTTCTGCCTTACCTTGGCCAATAATGCTGCCGACAATTAAAGCGATAATAATTACCGCTATGGGTGGCGCAATCGGCTGAATTTTTTCTGTGGCTTTATGAAAAAATGTATTCAATCCAACACCCAGTAAAATGGGGACAAGCACCACCTTAACCGTACCGATAAATAACTTCCAGGCATCTACATCAAGACGGCTTCCCACCAAATAGTCCGTCAGCAATGGCGTCATAAAAACTGCTAGCATTGTTGACAATGCAGTCATGCTAACAGATAGCGCAACATTAGCATTTGCAATAAATGCCACTACATTTGATGCTGTACCGCCGGGACAAGAAGCAACCAATATCAATCCTACCGCCATCATTTTTGACAGTTCAAAAAAATCTGCCAATGCCCAGCCAGCAAAAGGCATCACGCTGTATTGCAATACCACCCCTAACAGAATCCACTTAGGATAAATAAGGATTCGCTTAAAATCTTGCGCAGATAAGGTCAACCCCATCCCCAGCATAATTACACCCAGCCCATAAGTAATAAAGTTGCCTTTAAACCAAGTAAGCACAGGTGGATAAATCATCGCAAGAACCCCAGCACCTAAAACCCAAATAGGAAATGCATTGGTAAAGCGCTGGCAGGCCGTTGTAAAATTCAATAGATTCTCACTTCGTTTATTTTTTAGGTTCCATGCACAGCGTGTGCAATGCATACTTTGCTACTGTATTTCAACCCTTTATCCCAGTTGCTGGCCAGCCAAATAATCCTCATACGTTCCACGAAAATCAACAATCCCCGCTGGTGTCATTTCCAGTATTCGCGTGGCCAACGAGGATACAAACTCCCTGTCATGACTGACAAAAATCAAGGTACCAGGGTAATTCTCTAGTGCCAAGTTAAGTGACTCAATAGATTCCATATCCAAATGGTTAGTTGGCTCATCTAACAGCATTATATTCGCACGTTGCAGCATCAATTTTCCAAAGATCATACGGCCTTTTTCTCCCCCAGAAAGCACTCCCACTTTCTTATTAAGATCATCTTGAGAAAAGAGCAAACGCCCTAATGTGCCACGAATCATTTGGTCATCGTCTGTCGGTTTGCGCCATTGCTCCATCCACGGAATCAACTGTTCGTTACCTTCAAAATCAGAAGCATGATCTTGAGCACAATAGCTTATATCAGCATTTTCAGACCATTTAACGATCCCTGCCGAGGGCAGCACTTCACCCATTAAACATTTTAACAATGTTGTTTTGCCGATACCATTAGGACCAATAATGGCGACACGCTCCCCCACTTCAACCATTAAATTTAAATCTATAAAAAGCTCAGTTTCGTAACTTTTACCTAGCCCTTCAACTTCTAGAGCGAGACGGTGCAGTTTTTTATTTTGATCGAAACGGATAAAAGGGTTTTGACGGCTTGAAGGTTTAATTTCTGCCAAGTTTATTTTCTCAAGCTGTTTAGCTCGCGAGGTTGCCTGTTTAGATTTTGAGGCATTGGCTGAAAAGCGACTAACAAAAGCTTTAAGCTCTGAAATTTGAGCTTTCTTTTTGGCATTTTCTGCCTGCATACTTTCAATAACCTGAGTGGCGGCTCTCATATAGTCATCATATGAGCCAGGAAAAACACGAATTTCACCGTAATCTAAATCCGCCATATGAGAACAGACACTATTTAAGAAATGTCTATCGTGCGAAATAATAACCATAGTGCAATTACGCTCATTTAGCACCCCTTCCAACCAGCGAATAGCATTGATGTCCAGGTTGTTGGTCGGCTCATCCAATAGCAATATATCGGGTTCAGAAAACAGGGCTTGCGCTAACAAAACCCGCAATTTCCAGCCTGGAGCCACTTCGCTCATTGGGCCATAATGCTGCTCCACATCAATTCCGACTCCAGACAGCAGCTCACCCGCCCGGGCTTCAGCAGTGTAGCCATCCATTTCGGCAAATTCAGACTCAAGCTCGGCAGCCCGCATGCCATCTTTTTCTGACATCTCTGGGTTGGCGTATATGGCATCACGTTCTGATTTTACGGCCCACAGCTCTTCGTGCCCCATAATAACAGTATCAATGACCGCATATTTTTCATAGGCAAACTGATCCTGTTTCAGCTTACCTAGCCGTTCATGCGGGTCTTTCGACACATTGCCAGCCGAAGGTTCTAAATCCCCCCCTAAAATTTTCATAAAAGTTGATTTGCCACAGCCATTGGCACCAATTAATCCGTAACGGTTACCATTGCCAAATTTAACTGAAACGTCTTCAAATAATGGCTTGGCGCCAAATTGCATGGTGATATTTGCGGTTGAAAGCATGTTTTTTTCCGAGTAGAAGCACATCAATCTTATCTGACATGCAAATATTTTAAAGGGTGCATATTCTACGTGGTTTTAAGATAGCGGGCAGAGTAATATTTATTATTTCTGACCCGTTCTAATTTGAATATGAATTGTAAAGCGCTATTAGCTATTAAAACCCTAAGAGACATACTCGCTATTGAGACTGTGAAAGTTGTCTATTTTTAAACCCTTTCATTTCCTTCATGCGCTCGGGGGGGGGGCGCACTAATAATTTCTTAGTCCTGTTTTACTGCTTTAACCTGAATGGCTTGCTCTTTTTTTCTCAGAGCAGTGAGTGACAAGAATAAGTGGGGTGTGAGCTGAGCTTATCGGTATCAATAACTCAGCCGATATATTTCTGGCTGGATGAACTACTTTGGACGGAGTGAATTTTATTGCTCCGCTCCTGAGCTGGATCACTGGATTAGAAGACGGATTCTTATGTGCTATTTAAAACAATGGTGCAGAATGAAAACCCGTATTGGAAAACTGATTAGTTTGGGAGTCTCCACCAAACTGGCGATTTATATTGGCTTGAGTTCCAAGGGATATTATCGGCTGGCGAAAACCAAGGCTGTACAAATGAGTCTCAATAATGACTGGCTAAAAGCACAGGAGTTAGTGTCTGTTATAGAATAGAGGGTGAAGATCCATTATCCAAATGGCTAATGAACCGCCCTGTGCGGAGCCGCATGCAGAGTAGTGTGGGGAGGGCTGGAGAGAAACCAGCCCTTACCCGATTAGCCTATTGATTTATATAAATCAATGTACAAGGCCTTGCTCAATAATCGAGAATGTTTATCTAAAGAGTAGACTTTACTACCATTCTGCTTTGCATTTTAGGCAATGAATAAATGGGGGCAGTGTAATGTTTATTTTTTCTTGGGTCTACCTATTCTCTTTTTTGTTACTCTGGCATTAGTTAACCTTTCTATTTGCGCAGAAAAAGAAGCACTACCCAAAGCCAAACCTCTGTTTGTACTTTCCCGTATTTCAGTCAATAGCTCCTTGCCAACCTGAACGTTTAATAATTCCCTGTATGCCTCTAGCCTCTCTTCTTTGTTTTTACCAAGGCGCAAATACTCTTCATGCGGTGTTTGTAACTTTGTTTCTACACCAAGTGCATTACAACCATAACTAGACCAACTGTATTCAGCAGGGTCATCAACCATTCCTGCTCGGACAGGGTTAAGCTCAATATAACGGTAAAGTGACAACAAGTAATGTTCACTTTGCACGAGGCATGATTTAAAACGACCTTCCCACAAAGTGCCAGTACGCAGATAAGTATAATTAAAATATCTAACATACATTCGACCTATCGATTGCATCATTTTACTAGTGGCTCTTTCAGCTTTTGGAGTACAAAGAATATGCACATGGTTTGTCATCAAAACCCATGCATGTATTTCCACATCATGTTTCACAGAACATTCTTTGAGCCAACCTAAATAAGCTCGCATATCTGAATCGTCCGCAAAAATTGCTTGTCTATTTATGCCTCGCTGCATGATGTGCTGTGGTACTCCAATAGGACTTACCCTCAAAAGTCGTGCCATTTCTGTTTTCTCAATCTGTAATCAACTTAACTATATCAGATAAACGTTACACTGACCCTACTTATTCTGACCCGATTCAGCTGATTTTTTTAATGTGTACCAACTAATAAACCGTTTATACTTAAGTCTTCATCAATTTCTGACCAATGAATACCTTCTCCCTCTCCAAGCAGTTCCCAATTATCGCGTTGCTTTTTATTTGCTTGCGCTAACCTAGGAAACCAGATCAAAGGTGCAGAGATAGTCCTGCCATCAACTAACTCGACAATTAATAAAACATCCGTGCATTTGATGTTATATGCCCGAGGGTATAGTTTAACTGCTAAAGTACTCATTCCAAGCCTCCAAAAAAGTCTCTTTATTCTCGTTTACTAATACTTCTAATTTTCTAAGCTCTTTCGGAGAAAACCTTGTTGAACTAGCTAATGCAACAGGTTGAAGCCAAAATTTTGCCAACATACGTTCACGTTGAATATGGATATGAGCAGGCTCTCCATTTTCATTACTGTAAAAGAAAAAACGAAATGGACCAATTCTTAATATTGTAGGCATCCTGATATTCTAACCCTAATTCTTAACTATTGATATTCCCTTTGTTACTTATTCAGCATCAAGGTAGGACAGCCAGTTACCCAACTGCCCCATCACAAATCCCAGCCAAATAAGCGGGGTCAGAAATAAGCGGGGTCAGTGTAGCGTTTATTATTTCTTGAGTCTACCTATCTGAATCGTCCTCAAAAATTGCTTGTCTATTTATGCCTCACTGTATGATGTTCTGTGGCACTCCAATAGGACTTACCCTAAAAAGTCGTACCATTTCTGTTTTCTCAATCTGTAATCGAGTTAACTATATCAGATAAACGTTACACTGACCCTACTTATTTAACTATATTAGGTAAACGTTACACTGACCCTACTTATTTTTCGATGAACTCTGACAAAGCTCTGACCTTTGATACAAAAATGGCCTTCGCAAAAAAATCTGCGCTGCCAACGGTCAGCTGGACCAACCTTGTTATGTTTTTTTACTCATGCTATTGTGTATTTTTTAAACCATTATACACATAAAATTTATGAGAACAAATATTGTAATTGATGATGATTTAATGACGCACGCCCTTAAAGCAACAGGATTGAAAACAAAAAGAGATGTTGTAGAGCAAGGTCTTAAATTAATAATACTCCGACAAAAACAGCAAGCAATACGAGGCTTACGTGGAAAAATAAAATGGGAAGGGAACCTAGATGAAATGAGAACCAATAATGATATTAGTTGATACCAGCGTTTGGATTGACTATTTCAACGGTAAAGAAAGTTCACTGACAGATATTCTGGATAAAGCTTTAATTGATGGCTTAGTTTCGATAGGCGACTTAATTCTTTTAGAAATTCTACAAGGTATAAAAACCGAACGAGAGTACAACAAAACAAGGACAGCCCTTGCGCTCTTAGAGCAATATGAAATGTTTGGACATAATATGGTTGAAAAATGTGCAGAGAATTTTCGATTTCTTCGCAAAAAAGGAATCACTATCAGAAAAACAAATGATGTGATAATTGCTACGTTCTGCATTGAAAATAATTTACCCCTTCTCTTTAGCGATCGTGATTTTATACCATTTGTTGATCATCTTGGACTAATACCCGCCAGCTTAAAAACATAACAAATAAGGGCGGTATGCCAGCCTTACTGAATACACACCTAAACATTACAACTTAGCTAAGAATAAGTGGGGTCAGGAATAAGTGGGGTCAGGAATAAGTGGGGTCAGGAATAAGTGGGGTCAGAATAAGTGGGGTCAGTGTAGCGTTTATTATTTCTTGAGTCTACCTATCTGAATCGTCCTCAAAAATTGCTTGTCTATTTATGCCTCACTGTATGATGTTCTGTGGCACTCCAATAGGACTTACCCTCAAAAGTCGTGCCATTTCTGTTTTCTCAATCTGTAATCGAATTAACTATATCAGATAAACGTTACACTGACCCTACTTATTTCTGACCCTACTTATTTTTTTCAGCAATAATTGTTTTGACATGCCTTACATGCTCTCGGTTTGTCTTGAATGACGGAGTCAGTCTTCCTGACACAATTTTACTTTTAATATTTTCTACTTCGGCTTCAGTAAGTACAGGCTGTGTTTTTGATTTAACAAACCTAATGTAACCTTTTCCATACGTTACATTTTCTGGCATTTCAGTTTTGAACGTACTGTCACCGACAAACACAGCAACAGAAAATATTTGCTCTTCGTTTAACCCTAAGAGTGATTCAAGTGTTTTTGTATGCTTGTAGTTTTGATGAAGGGGATTTTGAAACTTGCTCGAATGCTTATAAATTTTCTGGGTCCATGTTTTCTGATTTGGGCTACCAAATATCCAACCTTTCATGTTTTTCGTTTCAACAACAAAAACACCATATTTTGAAACAATAACATGGTCTATTTGGGTGCTTCCATTTTCAGTTGGCAAAGTGACATTTTTGATAAGATGATATTTTTCTTTATCCAGAAATAGTTTTGCGCCAAGGTTAACGATAAATTCCCCAGCAATGCCTTTAAACCAAGCTGATTTTAAAACAGTGGCGATAATTGCAAGGGGGATTAACCACCAAAACGTACTGATTAGTTGATTAATAATTGGCACAAAACCCATCCATGTTCCTCATTTTTGTTACATAATAATAAGTGGGGTCTAATAAGTGGGGTCAGTAATAAGTGGGGTCAGTGTAACGTTTATTATTGATAAAGCATAAGCAATATCTTCAATGATCCGCACCATGTCTTCTTCTGATTCAAAGATATCCTGATGATTATTGCCAC
>JALSLW010000104.1 GCA_026988155.1 Methylomonas sp.
AAACAGCAAGATGTAGGAGCAAAACAGCAAGAAAAGCATCGTGGATGAATTGCGTGATATTTTACGGTGGCTGCATAATTCATTTATACCGAACGCTCTTATTGTGACTGGGTTGTCCGGTATATCCATTTCCATCATTTACAGAAGAAAGAAGCTTTGCTGATTGACGCTGAAAATAGAGTTGAGGCTTTTTAACGTATCTGGCAGCACGGGTACTGGTCCCGAATTACGGTTTTCTAGCTTTTCTTACAATAACAGTGCTAGCAATTCTGGGGCACTATGCTTCTTATGCTGTTTGACACCCCCCCCTATTGAGCTTGAAAACAGATCTGTTCGCCCCATATAAGAAGTAATTAAACGATTTTTTAAAGGATATACCATTATGAGAATGGATAAGCTTACCAGTAAATTCCAGCAGGCATTAAGCGATGCACAAAGTTTAGCTGTAGGTAAAGATCAACAGTTTATTGAACCATATCATGTCATTCTGGCGCTGCTTGACCAAGAGGGTGGAAGTGTTAAGCCGCTACTGGTGCAGACGGCTGTCAATGTGAATGCACTGCGGGCAGATATTGTACAAAAAATTGATGGTATTGCTACGGTATCCGGTACGGGAGGCGATATTCAGCTTTCTAATGAATTATCAAGAATGTTGAACTTAACCGATAAATTTGCTCAGCAGCGAAATGATAATTTCATTTCCAGTGAATTATTTTTATTGGCGGCCTGTGAGGCCAGCGGTTCATTACGTACTTTATTGAAAAAATATGGGGTGAATAAACAGGCAATAGAGCAGGCCATCGATAATATGCGTGGAGGGCAGTCTGTGGATGATGCAAATGCTGAAGATCAGCGGCAGGCTCTCGAAAAATATACTACCAATCTGACTGAAAGAGCTGAACAGGGTAAATTAGACCCGGTGATTGGCCGAGATGATGAGATTCGCCGTACCATTCAGGTTCTGCAGCGCAGAACTAAAAATAATCCTGTACTGATCGGTGAGCCAGGCGTGGGAAAAACCGCTATTGTTGAAGGTCTGGCGCAAAGAATTGTCAATGGCGAGGTACCGGAAGGGATAAAAGGCAAGCAACTTTTGTCGTTAGATATGGCAGCCTTAATTGCGGGAGCAAAATTTAGGGGTGAGTTTGAAGAACGCCTTAAAGCTGTACTGAGTGATGTGGCCAAAGAAGAGGGAAATATCATTCTGTTTATTGATGAATTGCATACCATGGTAGGTGCAGGTAAAGCTGAAGGTGCTATGGATGCGGGCAATATGTTGAAGCCTGCTTTGGCGCGGGGTGAGTTGCATTGTGTGGGAGCAACTACGCTGGATGAATACCGGCAATATATAGAAAAAGATGCCGCTCTGGAAAGACGCTTCCAAAAGGTACAGGTTGATGAGCCAAGTGTTGAGGACACCATTGCTATATTGCGTGGATTAAAAGAACGTTACGAAGTGCATCATGGCGTTGATATTTCTGACCCAGCCATTGTGGCTGCCGCTACTTTGTCACACCGCTATATCTCTGATAGGCAGCTGCCCGATAAGGCCATTGATTTAATTGATGAGGCAGGCAGTCGAATACGTATGGAAATGGACTCTAAGCCTGAGGTGATGGATAAGCTTGACCGGCGTTTGATTCAGTTGAAAATCGAACGCGAAGCAATGAAAAAAGATTCTGACAAGGCCTCCAAGAAACGGTTGGAGACGCTGGAGGTGGAAATTTTAGAGTTGGAAAAAGAGTATTCTGACCTGGAAGAAATCTGGAAGGCTGAAAAGGCCTCTTTGCAAGGGTCTGCCAGCATTAAAGAAAAATTGGAACAGGCACGGTTTCAATTAGAGGCTGCCAGTCGTGCCAACGATTTAACATTAATGTCAGAGCTGCAGTATGGCGAAATTCCAAAACTGGAAAAGGAACTGGATTTAGCTTCTCAGGCAGAAATGCAGGATATGACTTTGCTGCGCAATAAAGTGACAGAAGATGAAATTGCAGAAGTTGTCTCAAAATGGACAGGTATCCCCGTTTCTAAAATGATGGAAGGAGAGCGAGATAAATTATTGCGGATGGAAGAGGAGTTAGGTAAACGTGTTATTGGGCAGCAGGAAGCGCTAAAAGCCGTGAGTAATGCCATTCGCAGGTCAAGAGCCGGACTGTCTGATCCTAATAGACCGAACGGCTCATTCCTGTTTTTAGGTCCGACAGGGGTTGGTAAAACAGAGTTATGCAAAGCTCTGGCTGAATTTATGTTTGATACTGAAGAGGCCATGGTGCGGATAGATATGTCAGAATTTATGGAAAAGCATTCGGTAGCAAGGCTGATAGGTGCGCCTCCCGGCTATGTCGGGTATGAAGAAGGGGGCTATTTAACGGAAGCAGTACGCAGGAAGCCTTATTCAGTTATTTTGCTGGATGAGGTAGAAAAAGCCCATGCCGATGTTTTTAATGTCTTGCTGCAGGTGCTTGATGATGGCCGGTTAACCGATGGTCAGGGGCGAACAGTCGATTTTAGAAATGCGGTAATTGTGATGACCTCTAATTTAGGCTCAGACCGCATTCAGGATCTGGCAGGTACTGAAAATTATGATGCCATGAAAGACGCTGTAATGGAAGTGGTCTCGTCTCATTTTAGACCTGAATTTATCAACAGAATAGATGAGTCTGTTGTATTTCATCCTTTGGGGCAGGAACAGATCAGAGCCATAGCAAAAAATCAGCTTGTCTATTTGCAAGAGCGTTTGCAGGAGAGAGAGATCGGTTTTGAAATCAGCGAAAAGGCACTTGATCTATTGGCCAAGGCCGGATTTGACCCCATTTATGGAGCGCGGCCTCTAAAGCGGGCAATTCAGAATCAGCTGGAAAATCCATTGGCTAATGAAATATTGGCTGGTAACTTTATTGCGGGTGATATTGTAAAAGTTGATGTGCAAGAGGAGCGGTTAACGATCAATAAGCAGTGATGCATAGACTGTCTTTAGCCTCGGCTGGATTATTTAAGGCCGTGGCTAAAGCCTTTTTATGAAGATAGCTTATACTGCTGGTGCCTTTTAAAGGCTTATTTTTTACCATTTGCCCCTTAGCTGGCAATGTTTGCCAATAAGGCCAAAATTTGGGACGTTCATTTTTTCGTCTTTAGGTTTGCCAAAAGCATGGGCTTGTATATGGCGTGCATCCATCCACTCGTTCTGTAAATTGATAACTTACCTTTTTTTGCGCCAGAAGTCGTTAGGCTCTAGGTTCGAGGGGTGTCATCCCAATGTTTTTAAATTAAGCATAAAACATTCGGAGGAGGGGGTTTAGTCCCTAAAAATACGGGGCTAAAGCCCCGTCTCCAAGCTTAATTGGCTCTATAAACCTCATAACTTAATGGCATTGGGCGGCATCCTTATAAACTGATTTTTTACGGCATGACTTAACTTTGCAATTTCAATTATTCACTTTTTTCAGTTATTTTCATTTTTTCAGAAAAAATAGTTTTTTTTCTATTAAAACAAAGGGTAATAAAAAAGTGCAGTTAACCTGGTGCTGTTTTGGAAACAGTCTATTTAATAAAATGGCATAATTATTTTGACACCACCTCCTCTACATGGTCAAATAGACCCGTCGAAAAAATAAAAGCAAATATCGGCAAGCAGCTTAATTATTTTAAGCTGTCTCCTTTTGAGGAAAAGGAGTCATAAAAACAACACAATAACGAGGATTATAAAATGGCTGATGTAGAAGAAAAAAGTAACTTTACAAAGATTCTTATCGTAATGACAATTATTTCTGTCACCTTGGTTTTAGTATTAAAAGACCGTGAAACTGATCACTTGACTTTGGCTGGTGCATCAACAACACTTGAGTCAAATGCTGAAGCATTGCAGAATGTTAAAAGATTCGATAATAATTTCGAATAAGATATACAGGCCTTTCATTTTCTTATGAAAGGCCTCTCCCACTTTGTTCTGCTCCTAAGTACTTTTCAAACGATCAACCTCTCGTTTTTTTAATTTTCCGATAAAGAAAATTGGCTATACCTTTTATTATTCTGTAAGCTTATAATTTTAAGGCTGAATAACTCTGCCTTTATAATTTATTTTGCTTAAGAAAAGGAAAAATCATGAAAAAACTACACAAGTCACCTTTAGCTATTGCTATTGGAAGCACTTTAGTTTCTGGCTTAACATCAACAGCAATACAGGCTGAAACTACCTTAAACTCTGAAGAAAACCCTTTTTCGATAACTGAATTGGCTACTGGCTATATGCAAACTGCTGAAGCAGATAGCGGTTCTGATAAAATGAAAGACGGCGCATGTGGTGAAGGGAAATGTGGAGGTGCTATGCAAAAGGGGGCCGAAGAAAAAACAGCTGAAGGAAAGTGCGCAGGCAATAAGCCAATGCCAGTCGCAAATGAATCCGATAAAAGCAAGGAAGGAAAGTGTGGCGAAGGGAAGTGCGGCGGCAATATGAAAATGTAAAATATATCCTGGGGGGTTTCTCTAAGCCCCCCATTGCTCGGAAAAATGAGAACAAGAAAACTAATTTGTTCCGTCTGTACACCTGCCTTTCTATCAGAACTTTTTGATATTTATGCTGTCTGTTGATTATCTGCCTTTAGAGCTGGGATATCATTATGAGATGTTTTTTTGTTGTTTTTATATTGCTTCTAAGTGGCTGTTCCGGCCTGCCTACCGTGATGCGTGACAGTTCATATTCAAACATACACCTAAGTACGGTTAAAGCAGATATATCTGCTTATAAAAATACGCCTGTCCGTTGGGGAGGTAAGGTAATTGATGTTATTAATAAAAAAGATTCAAGTCAGGTTCAGGTTCTGTATTACCCTATCAGCCGTTATGGCCGACCGCTAACGGATAGGAAAACAGAAGGCAGGTTTGCCATGACGAGTCCCCAGTTTTTAGACCCTGTCATTTTTAAAGAAGGGACGGAAATTACGGTAACAGGTGTTTTGGCAGGAGAAATAAAGCGGCAAATCGGGGAAAAAGATTTAACCCTCCCTATTTTGACAATTGATAACGTCCATGTATGGCCGGACTACCAGCAGTACGATGATGGCTATTATCCTCGGCATTATTACTATCCTTACTACCGGTATGACCCTTTCTATGATCACTTTTACTATAATCGCTATTATTGGTAACTGCTCCATGAGTTTTAAGCCAGAAAACTATATGCAGATTTTTCTTGCATAAAAAAACCAGACGGTATGGCCTGGTTTTTTTATGCCAAGAGCTTATTTATACTTAGGCAAGGGCATTAATCAGCTCATCGTAAGACAAACCTTTATCAGCCAAGACATCTAGCAATATTTGAGTTGCTGCTTCCATTCCTGCATTGTCATAATTTGTCTCTGCTTCTTTATCTCGCATTTGCTTATAGAGAGGAGCAATTACATTCTTAATTGTGTCCGGATTTGGGGCTACTCGCTCTGCATGGTATCCGTCCGCTGTAGGTGTAACAGTTGCGAGTACCCAATAGTGGTCACCATTTTTTGCTTTGTTAATAACAAAGGCTCTAATCTCTTTTCCTGCTTTTATTGTGTTCCATACAAGGTTAAAGGCAGCTCGGGGCATATCTGGGTGACGTACGATATTATGGTTTGCACCAATTAGCTCGCTTTCTGAATAGCCGGAAACTTCCTGGAAAACATCATTTGCTTTAGTAATAATCCCGTTTTTATCTGTATCACTGATAATAGTGCCTGAGTATTGAATTTCAGCCATATCTTATTGCTCCTATCTGATTTAATAAAATGCGTTTAATTGAGCAGATAACTCTCTATTGTTATTTTAATAAACCGCCTAACGAATTATCTGCGCATTTGATTGTATCCTGAGTCAGCAAAAAAAACAATACTACATTAAGGGTTATATGGTTAATTGGCATCTTAAACAGTGAATTCAGACAGAAGGGAATGAGCTGTTATGCAGAGAAAGGTATTGCTGGGCATGCTGTCATCAAGTTTGTTTGGAAAAGGCGGTTAGTAGAAAAATTAAAAGCTATTTGTCTGATATTGTCGCCAAATCGCTTTAAAGGTCTCAGTTAATTTAATATTGTCATTATCAACATGAACCGATATATCTTTAATAGAACACCACTCTCCCATCTCTATTTCCTCTGCATTAAGAACTAAAGGGCCATTATGCCTGCAAAGATAGACCTTAATAAATTCCATTCCAAGCTGTTGTGTTGGCGACAGTTTAAATAGGAATTTCAGGGTATCTTCAACGTTTATTCCTAATTCTTCCCTAGTCTCTCTAACGGCACTTGCCAAGTAGTCCTCACCTGCATCGACATGGCCAGCTGCTGAAGAATCCCAAAGCCCTTTGTTCAAATCTTTTTTTATAGATCTTTTTTGCAGAAATAGCTGATTCTGATCATTAAACACTAAAATATGTACTGCACGGTGAGGCAACCCTAATGCATGAATTTCATGCCTGGGCATTGCGGTGAGAACTCTGTCATTTTCATCAACAACTGAGAGAAATTCTGTATTCATAATTAGAGTGATTCTTAAGCTTATGTCGTGTAAGGTAACAGGTTTAAATTAAACCAAATAAGTTTACACGATGGCAAGAAGAAGTGAGCACAGCCAGGAAGAAATAAAAGAAATGATATTGACTGCTGCTGAGACTGTTGTGGTAGAAGAAGGTTTTGATAAGCTGAAAGTCCGAAAAATCGCCATGGAAATCGGCTATACCGTTGGCAGCATTTATATGGTCTTTGATAATATGGCTGATTTAATCATGCATGTTAAAGGCAGAACACTGGATGATATTGCTAAGCGGTTAAATGCGGTTATTAATACGGGTGACCCAGAGCAGACAATAGCATTGCTTGCTAAAGCATATCTGACATTTGCCTGTCAAAATTTTAATCGCTGGCGAATGATTTTTGAGCATCAGCTGAAGGAGGGTGAACAAGTTCCTGAATGGTATCAGCAAAAAGTAAATCAAATTTTTGCTCTAGTTGAACAGCAATTTAAACAATTAACGGCAACACATAGTGAAGAGCAGAGTATGCAGGCATCTCATGCTTTATGGTGTGGCGTTCATGGCATATGTACATTATCGTTAACTGGAAAGCTGGATTTGCTTGGCGTTGAAAATATTGAAAAGACGGTGGCTTTGCTGGTTGATAATTTTATTGCGGGCTGGAAACAAAGTTAATTATGAATATAAAAAAGCCCCAGTATGAACCGGGGATTTTTTATCTGTCGAGTTTTAGCTAAAAAGTTTTTTAGCAAGGTTTAAGGCTCCATCAATACCGCCCACAGCATCAAGCAAAGAGCCTTCTGGACTTGCTTTATCAACCATTTGAGGTACTGCTTCAGCAAGGCTATCTGCCGCAGAATCTTCATCAACACCTAGCTGGTTTGCAAATTCTGCAACTTTGTCACCGCCAAGAATATCTTTTATTTGACTGCCAGAAATAGCTTCATTATCCCCCGTTCCCAACCAAGAACTTACAATGTTTTCAAGGCCTCCGCCATTTTTCATCATGCCGGAAACTAAGCTGCCTAGATCTAGCCCGCCATCGGTATTGCCACCACCACCCAATAGGCTAGATAATGCCGAAGCAATGCCACTTTCATTAGTATTTCCGCCCAATTTACTCAGAATTAATTGAGTGCCTAATTTCATTAAATCCATTACTCTGTCCTCATGTTAGAAGTTAATACCTTTCAAGTATATCAGGTAGAATTAAGCTCAACAATTTTTTGTCAGGTATCGATAAAATTTTTATGCGCGAAACTAAGTGTTTGTGCTATAAACTGTGAACAGCTGATGTTATAGGTTGATTATATAAATGAGGGGGTAAAGAAATGGGTACATTATTTTGGATTTTAGTAGGAGCATTTATCGGCTGGAATTTTCCTCAGCCTTGGTGGGCAAGGTATATCCAGGAGAAAATTGTAGCAAAATTGCAAAAATAAGAATAATAATTTCCATTTAAAATTACAATAATAGCTCCCTCCAAAATTGATTCTATCAAACGGGAGGGGGGTTAGGGCTTGTGTGCTGATTTGTAAATCACTAATAAAGAAAAATATTTAGACTTTAGATGGTCAGATGTGCCTATGTTTCGAGTGGTGGTTTTAGAATGTGCTATGAAATATAGATTAGGATGGGCTTTTAGTTTTGAAAATACAGTTCAACTTTTGTTTTTATGGTAAAGCATCTGTTTTAAATTTTAAAGGGACGGAACCTTTTCATATAGAAAAGTATATTGGTCATTTGACTGTACAGCCGCTAACGTTTTCTTTCTTCTTGCTTATGTGAACCGTCTGGGCGGAGGTTAGTTTCATGCCTCAAACTTTGTAAAGAGGTTCTAAGGCACTGTCGGCTTGCTTAGTCACTTTTTTTCGTGCCTTATTTTCAGTAAATGCCTGAAATAATTTTTTACCATGCCAGGGTTCTCGGTGGTTTGCATATAAATTCTGGTTTAGCAAAAGTATTTCATCCCTTAACCGAGCTTCGCAATGCGGTGCTATTGCCGATAATGTTTCACTGCCATAGTTAATTTTCCCCCAGGCTAATAAAGCATTTTTAGCTGCCAAGGCATTATTTTCAGTACATGCCTGCTTTAAGGCTTTAACTATTTCTTTTTGTTTAATATCCTTGCTATTGTCTTTTGCTATAACTTGTTTCGGTTTACGTAGAAAGAAAATATATAAAACGGTCAAAAGCCAGCCACAAGCTAAGAAGGTGGATAGCCACATCCAGAAATTATTTTCTTTTGTATAAATGATAGGTGAATTCGAATCAGTGGGGCCGGTCTTTATAGCTTTTACTGCCGGCATTTCAATATTGGTACTGTTTTTTTGGAATGCTGTTCCTGCAATTGCAGTGACTGTTCTTTCTTCAATACGGGCAACTTCCATCGTTTGCGTTTGGGTATTAAACCAAGGTATCTCTATTGCTGGCAAGGTGAAACTGCCCGGCTTTGACGGAATATAGGCTATTTTTTCTTCTCTGAATGCTATTAAACCTTCAGCCCTTTTCTGTTCTTTTAAAACTGGCTGGTCAGGGTAGGTTTTTAAATGTTCTATTTCCGATTTATGATGCAGTTTGGGCAATTGGGCAATGGTATTGCCTACTGCTAGCACTGTTAATGTTCGAGTTAAAGGCTCTCCTACTTTCATCTGGTCTGTTTCTCCAGACCATTTTTCTTCAATCACCAGTTGGCTTGCCGGAAGCCAGCGTTTACTCTTAAAGCTTTCTGGCACGGCCTTTACATTTAGGGTGATGGCATTGGATGAGACGCGTTTTGTTTTGGTTATTTGCCGATTAAAAAAACCATTGAAACGTGAGCGGGAGCTAGTGACAACATCGGCTGTCAAAACCAAGGGAGCAATGGTAATTACACCGCTTTTCTGGGGGAAAACAGCATAATTTAATTCATTAACTGTGTATTCAACGCCATTGCGGGTGGACTCATACTTTTTAACTTCACCTAGTTTTTCGACCAATGCATCAGATATTTCAAGCTCTGACAATCTTGCCTGGGATAATTGTACCCGGCTAAATAATTTCAGGGTATACAGTACTTGCGACTGAACATAAGGAGATTCAGGAGAGGCTGTGACTTCTAAAAATAATTCAGCATTCTGGCCAGTGCTAGCAACTTTGCTTTTAGTGACTGTTAATATTGTGGCCTGGCTATTATCATTGCCAAAAGAGATGGGAGGGATTGCTAGTTCCCCAGTCTTTTTTGGCATAATGTTTACTATCCACTGGATGGATTTGCTGGATTTTCCATTTATCCATGATGACTTGCTGCTTTGGGACTGGTTTAAAATATCGAAGTCTTTTTTCAATGGGCTAAAGTCAGGGTCATCATCAGGCGATTCAGTTGCTGAAAAAGTTAGCTGTACAGATTCATTAATACTGATTGGGTTTCTGTCCAGGCTTGCTTTAATTTCTGTAGCTGATGCCGATTGGGTGCTGATTAGCAATAAAATTATGCACAAAAATGGGGATTTACTTTTAGTTTCTATCATTGTCTTAAATTTAAGCGATACTTAAAATTTTTTACCACACCTGGCTGCCAGTTTCTTTACGGCCACGCTGACCATACTGATATTTAAATTTGCGCTTTAGCAAACCTGCCGGGTCATAGGGTATCCTTTCCAGCCATTGATCATCTGCCTGCTGCTTTTCATCATATTCTGAAGATTGAGCTTTTTGCTGAGCCTGTTTTTCCTCAGTCTCTTGTTTATCTTGTTTTTCATTTTCTGACTGGCTTTGCTGTTCTTGTTCTTGTTCTTGTTCTTGTTCTTGTTCATTTTTTTGATTTTCAGAAGGCTTTGAGTCAGAGTCTTGCTCCGATTGCTGTTTTTGTTGGTCTTCTGATTCACCACTTTGCTGGTCTTTGTCTTGCTGCTCTCCATCCTTCTGCTCAGACTTTTCCTTGTCATCGCCTTGCTGTTTGTCTTGCTGGGACTGTTTTTGCTTTTCCAGTTCTTTTTCTACCAGTTCTATATTATATTTAGCATCTTCGTTGGATGGATTTTTTTCTAAAGACCGTTTATAGGCCTCTAGAGCTTCTTTTAACTTTCCCTGCTGAGCAAGTGCATTACCTTTATTGTAAAGCCCTATTGCAGATTCATCTTTGTTTAATGTTTCAGCCGCTTCCTTAATCATCCCTGCTTTGTATTGCGACGCCGCTTTCCATTGGAGGCTGTCAAACTGTTCGCTTGCTTGCTGATATTTTTTTTGTTTAAACGCCTGTTGAGCCTGCTGATCATGCGTCTGCCACAAATCTTTCCATTCCAATGCATAGCTGGGTTTAGGAAATGGCAGCAAACAAATAAATGCAAATGATAACAGGCCTTTTCTGAACTGCAGTGCTACTAAAGGTAATGCCAAGAGTAGAAGCCAAGGTCCTTTTTCATTCCATTGCTCAATAAATAAGCTGTTATCTGAGCTACTCTGTTTTTCTATCGATGTATCAAATTGCTTGAGCAAAGATTCAATATCGCTGTCATCATCGCTAATCGTTTTATAAATCCCATTGCCTTTTGATGCCAACCGAGAAAGTTCATTACTGTTTAGCTTGGGTAAAACTATATTGCCCTGTCTGTCTTTAAGAAAGCCACCCTGAGCGACTTTTATGGGAGCGCCTTCTGCTGTACCTACACCTAGAATAGATAAGTGGTAATCTGCAAGTGATTCTACGGTATTTACCGTTTCATCATAATTTACCGCATCGGTAATTAGCAAAATTTCACCTGATTGCAACCCTGCCTGCTTTAGCAATTCAACTGCCTTTTCAATAGCTAAAACAGTATTGCTGCCCTGACTGGGCATAATATCTGTTGTCAGTGCAGAAAGCTGGCTAGCTATGGTTTCTGTATCTTCAGTTAATGGCGTTACAGTAAAAACATCACCGGCATATACTAACAGTGCAGTTTGGCCATCCTTACGCTGTCTTAAAATATCGGCAATTTTAAAACGTGCTCTGCTTAAACGGGTGGGCTTTATATCGCTTGAATTCATGGATAGGGATAAATCCAGTGCAATAACTAAGGCTGCATCATTTCTGAATATGGGCGATGGCAGCCGCTCCCACGTTGGCCCTGCTAGAGCTGTTATTATTAGCAAGCTGGCAAGAGAGCCCAATGATAAGGTCCAGCGATTATGGGGGACTGCTTTTTCTTGCAAAATAAAAGGCATCAGTTCTTCGTCACAGACATTGGACCAGTTACCCTGATTGAGCTTGTTTTTAAATAATAAAATGGCAATGACAGCGGCTGGAATTATAGCCAATAGCCAGTAGGGTCTAATAAAGTGAAATTCTGCTAAGTTCATCATGCCCCCAAGCCTCTCCAGTTCATCCGGCCGATACTGATAATGCCTGCCAATAGCAGAGCGAAAGCAAGTGGCCATTGGTACAGCTCAGTTTTAGGCCGGAAATACTGTTTGTCTTTTTCTACCGGTTCCAGTTCATCCAATAATTTATAGATTTTATTTAGTTCCTGGGTATTTCTGGCTCTAAAATATCGCCCCCCTGTTTTGTCGGCAATGGCTTTTAAAGTTGTTTCGTCTAAATCACGGGAAGGATTAACTTTACGTGAGCCAAAAAAACTGCGCACTATCATTTCATCGGCGCCTATACCTATGGTGTAAATTTTTAAATGATTGGCTGCTGCCAATTCGGCAGCCTTTAAAGGTGTCACTTCTCCTGCTGTATTTGCGCCATCAGTTAATAAAATTAACACTCGGCTTTCTGTTTTTTGTTTTTTTAGGCGTTTAACAGCAAGCCCGATAGCATCGCCAATGGCGGTGTTTTCACCTGCCAAACCCAAAAAAGATTCATTTAACAGAGTAATGACGGTGGCTCGGTCAAAAGTCAGCGGTGTTTGCAAATAGGCTTTAGTCCCAAATAAAATCAGCCCTATACGGTCGCCTGCACGACGACTGATAAATTCGCTCGCAACTTTTTTGGTCGCAGTTAATCTGTCAACACGCCTATCCTTGATAATAAAGTCTTCTTCTTGCATGCTGCCCGATAAGTCTACAGCTAGCATTAAATCTCTGCCACTGACGGCTTGCTCAATCGGCTCCCCCATCCATTGAGGCCTCATGCTGGCTAAAACTAAGAAGAGCCATGCAAGACTGGCTAGCAATAAAGGCCATTGTTTCTGCTGGCTAACCGATTTTGTTTCGCCGTCACCAAAGTCTTCCAGAAAAGGTACTTTTAAAGCTGCCTGCTGAGCCGGTATATCTGTAGGCAGAAGCCAGCGGATTAGTAAAGGAAGCGGGAGTGCCAATATCAGTAATGGCCATTCGAAATGGATCATTTTTTAATCTATTTTTGGGCTTTAAGCCATGTTTCGCAAAGTTTGATAACGGGTGCAATATCCAAGGCAGCAATTGATTTTTTATAATGTACATCAGCCAATATTTTGCCGGGACCTTGAGTAAAAGGCGAGCCTTGGACAGATTTATCTAGATATTCTAGCCAGGTCTGACCTGTTAAGCTGGCCGTTTCCTCTCTTGGTGACTGGCTGATGGCAACGCGTCGCATTAGGGCTGACAGCTCAGCTAGCTTAGCTTTATCATCCAGGCTGCTGTCCTGTTTTAGTGTCAGCAGTATTTTTTTTGCTGTTTTTACCGCCGTTTTACGAGTAACCCTTTTATATAGCCAAAAAACAAACCAGCAAAGTAATGGAATTAATACGGCTATTATCCACCAGCCTATAGCCGGCGGCCACCAGCCTATAGCATCTGGCAGATGAATGTCTTTAAGTGGCAGTTTTTGCGGTTCCATTATCGCAAGACCTCAACAGGGTTGTCCGTGGTGCTGCATTGAAAGAAAAGCAGGCCTAATTTTTTTGCTGTGTGCTGCAAAGTATCCAAACGCTGCTGGTAATGATGCTGATAGCTCAGAATGCGTTGGCTATCACCGGTGTCAATTACTATATCACGCTGGTTGTCGGTAAAACGGTAACGGCCTTTTTCAGGTAAATGGCTTTCTAGCGGATCAAAAATATGAATTAATACTACATCGCAATGTCTCGATAATTTTGCCAGGTGATGATCTGCCTTTTGATCTAAACCTCTAAAGTCACTGATAATATAAACCAGACTGCCCGGCCGTGCATGCTGAACCAACCGTGCCAATGTTCTTTCTAAAGTCATATCTAGGGTAACAGCTGAGCGGGTATTTATCAGTGCATTGAAAAAGCGCAATACCGCATGCTTGCCATTCTGTGGCTTTACTTCCTGACAAAGGGTGTCAGTATGAATTTGTCCGCCTATGCGATCACCTTTAAGCTGAGCTGTCCAGGCTAATAAGGCTGCAATTTTTGCCGCCTGTACTGATTTGAATACGCCGCGGGTAGCAAAGTGCATAGCAGGGCGATTGTCCACAGAAATAAATACAGGGCGTTCGCGTTCTTCGCGAAACACTTTGGTATGGGTTTTCCCTGTTCGCGCAGTGACTCGCCAGTCTATATTGCGAATATCATCGCCTGGCTGGTATGGCCTGGCTTCGTCAAACTCCATGCCTCGGCCTTTAAAGCGAGAAATATAGCCTCCGCTTTGTCCTGACCGAATGGCTGAATGGTGGAGCTTAAGCAAAGCTGCCGGTTTTGCTAAATTAACCAGTGTCTTTAACTGAACTGAGACAAGGCTGTTGTTATCTGCTTTACTCATTTATGGAACAGCAATTCTGGAAATCAATTCTTTGATGAAATGGTCTGTGGTGATGCCCTCTGCCTCTGCTTCGTAAGATAAGATTAAACGGTGGCGCAGCACATCAAAAGCCATATCCTGAATATCTTCGGGACCCACAAAATCACGCTGCTGCAGCCAGGCTTTGGCTCTGGCACAGCGGTCCAGTGCAATGCTTGCTCTTGGGCTTGCTCCATATTGCAGCCACCCTGCCAAATCTTCTCCATAAGCTTGCGGTTTGCGGGTGGCTAAAATTATGTGCAATAAATATTCTTCAAGGCTATCTGCCATATGGATATCCAGCACTTCATCACGGGCTGTCAATACGGATTGCTGGCTAATTGGCTGAAAGTCATTTGTGTGCTGTTTAAAATCACCTTTCGCTTCAGCTCGGGCAAGATGCAGAATGTCTTTTTCGTGCTCAGCATCCGGGTAGTCAATAGATACATGCAGTAAAAACCGATCTAACTGGGCTTCGGGCAAGGGGTAAGTGCCTTCCTGTTCGATCGGGTTCTGTGTTGCCATTACCATAAATAATTTGGGAAGTGGATAAGTAGTGCTTCCAACGGTAATCTGCCTTTCTGCCATGGCCTCCAATAAAGCCGCTTGAACCTTGGCTGGGGAACGGTTAATTTCATCAGCTAACACTAGGTTATGAAATAGAGGGCCTTTCTGAAATTCAAAGGTCCCTTGCTGCGGACGATATATTTCTGTGCCTGTTAAATCAGCTGGGAGCAGGTCTGGGGTAAACTGAACCCGATGAAAATCGGCCTCTATGCCTTTGCTTAAAACATTAATGGCCCGCGTTTTTGCCAGCCCTGGTGCACCTTCTACCAGCATATGGCCGTCAGCGAGTAAAGCAATTAACATTCTTTCGACCAGAATCCCCTGGCCGATAATCTGTTTGCCTATGTATGACTTAAGCTGCTGAAAAGAAATTTGAGAGTTGCTTAGACTTATCTCAGACATGTCTATTTATATCCTTACTGGGTAGATGACTTAAAATTCAAGTCCATTGACGGGTGTTGTAGTGTAAAGTTCATTATTTTAACTAATAATTATATGTAAGTGTGCAATGAAGTCTAAATATAAAATAGCGCCTCTCCCCAGCAGTTCAATCCCCTCAGGAATTTCTTTTATTGTCGCCAATGAAGCTGCTGAACGTTTTAGCTATTACGGAATGCGGGCTATATTAGTAGTTTTTATGACGCAGTATCTGATGAACTCTTCTGGCGCTCTGGATGTGATGAGTGAGAATGAAGCACAAGGCTATTTTCATCTATTTGTTTCTGCGGTATATTTTATGCCCATTTTAGGTGCATTGCTGGCTGATGGCATCATCGGTAAATATCGTACGATTATCTTTTTGTCATTGTTCTATTGTGCCGGACATTTTGCTTTGGCATTGGATGATACGCGTATGGGGTTGCTAATGGGACTGGGATTGATAGCCTTAGGAGCAGGAGGGATTAAGCCATGTGTTTCATCGCATTTAGGCGACCAGTTTGGCGCTTCAAATCATCATTTACTAAGCAGGGTTTTTGGCTGGTTTTATTTTTCCATCAATATAGGAGCGTTTGTTGCCATGTTGGTCATCCCTTGGCTATTGGATAAATTTGGAGCATCCTTTGCTTTTGCAGTACCGGGTGTTTTAATGCTGATAGCAACATTTTTTTTCTGGCGTGGGCGATATCATTTTGTACATATTCCACCCGCTGGCACAGACTTTATTAAAGAGGTTCTAAGTCCTTTTGGGTTGAAAATTGTCTTTAGACTGGGGACGATTTACCTGTTTATTGCGGTTTTTTGGGCTTTATTTGAGCAGGTTGGTTCGTCCTGGGTGTTACAGGCGCAAAAAATGGATCGAGTCATTTTTGGCATTGAAATTTTGCCCTCACAAATTCAGGCTGCCAACCCATTATTGATTATGTGTCTAGTCCCCCTGTTTTCTTATCAAATATATCCTATACTAAGCAAAAAAGTTGAATTGACAGCGTTGAAAAAAATATCAATGGGCCTATTTTTAACTGTATTTGCTTTTGCAATTCCGGCTGTTATTCAAATGCAGATTGATAATGGCAATGCTCCTCATATTGTCTGGCAGCTGTCGGCTTATCTGTTGCTGACAGCTGCAGAAGTGATGGTATCAATAACCTGTCTGGAGTTTTCATATACTCAAGCGCCTAAGAACATGAAGTCTTTCGTGATGGCGCTATTTTTTATGTCAATTGCTTTAGGTAATCTATTTACCAGTGCCGTCAATTTTTTTATACTGAATGTTGATGGCAGTCATAAATTAGCCGGAGCCGACTATTTTTGGTTCTTTACCGGATTAATGCTAGTGACCGCGGTACTGTTTGTTTTTGTAAGCAATCGCTACCAGGAAAAAACTTATTTACACGAAGAACAAGTTGGGTAATAGTGAGCCAACTATTGGAGAACACAGAAATGAAATTAGCGAGTTTAACGGTAAGTCTATTGGCAATGGCCTTATTTTCTGGCCATGCTTTGGCCAGTGTCTATAAATGTACTGACCGTCAAGGTAAAACGGCTTACCAGGCATTACCATGTGCAGAGGAAAAAACGGCGCTTAAAATTGATTTAACAACAGGCGGGGCAACAGATTTAGCGGCTAGGCAAAAGCAGAAAGAGCAAGAAAAGCAATTGAAACAGCAAAAGGAGCTTGAACAGAAAATTGAAAAGGAAAAGCTACTGGCTAAAGAAGCTAAACGAAAAAAAGATGCCACTGAGCAAAGTGCGATAAATCAGCAGCTAATAAAAGATAATCCTGTTCAGTACACTGCGTTTGCCATTCCTCCCTACCAGCATGATAAGTTACCTCCGTTAGTAAAAAAATTTGAAGCTAGATTGCCTGAGATTGAAAAATTTAGGCGCTTAGCCGCTCAAAAAGCGCTAGCTACTGGCGATTGCATCAGGGTGGAATCTGATGAATTGAGCGTAACAAGTCAGGCTAATCTATTGGTTTTTTCCGTAGGCTGCAGTACTGCCAAAAACTTTCAATATACTGAAGCAGAGCTTTTGAAATAATGGCATCAAAAATAGTTTTCATTACCGGCTGTTCAACAGGGATTGGCTACACAACAGCAATCGAATTAAAAAAACGTGATTACCGAGTCATTTGTTCAGCAAGAAAACAGACCGATGTACTTCGGTTGCAAGAGCAGGGTTTTGAGGCGTTACAGTTAGATCTCGCTGAGTCAGCCAGTATACAGCAAGCAGTAAAACAGCTAGTTAAACTGACGGATGGCAAAATTGATGGTTTATTCAATAATGGTGCTTTTGGTCAGCCAGGTGCAGTCGAAGATTTAACCCGAGATGTTTTAAGGCATCAGTTTGAAACTAATCTTTTTGGTACCCATGAGCTGACTAATTTGATTATTCCTCTTATGCGCAAGCAGGGGTATGGACGCATACTTTATAACAGTTCCGTTCTAGGTTTTGTCGCCATGAAATATAGAGGAGCCTATAACGCCAGTAAATTTGCCTTGGAAGGTTTGGTCGATACGCTTAGATTAGAGCTTCATGATACTGATATCCGGCTTTGTCTGATAGAGCCAGGGCCTATCACAAGTGAATTTAGAAAAAATGCCTTTGCTTTATACAAGAATAACATCAAGCCAGAATCCAGTTTTCATCAGCAGGCCTACCGGGCAATGGAAGAGCGGCTGCAAAAAGAAGGGCCTGCGGTGCCTTTTACCTTGCCTGCTGAAGCAGTCGCTGAAAAGGTCATTCATGCTCTTGAATCTAAAAGCCCTAAAATACGCTACTACGTTACTTTTCCAACTTATCTATTTGGTTTTTTAAAACGCATTTTGCCGACAGTATGGCTAGATAAGATACTTGGAAAAGTATAAAGGTGGAAGCGCGTAATATTGAGTGCCCATACTGTGGCGAGACAATCTCTGTTTTGGTTGATAGTTCGGCAGGCAGCCAGGAATATTATGAAGACTGCTCTGTTTGCTGTTATCCCATTTTATTCCACCTCTGTCTGGATGAACTGGGCAATGCAAGACTCGTCGTAAAAAGAGATGATGAATAAGCAATGTGATATGGTTTTTTATTCAAAAGCTTATTGCGATTAAACGAAGCGGGGATTTAATTCATGCAATATTCACAAAAGTTGTGCTAGAATTCGTTCCAGCATTTAGCTAAATTTTTCAGAAGTTATGTGCTAATTAAAATAACTACAATGAGGTTTACATTACATGAAATTATTAAAAAGCGCTATCGTAGCATTAACATTAGCTCTATCTTTAGGTTCTTTTTCTTCAGCTGTTCTTGCCTGTGAAGATGGCAGAACTTGTTTTGGACCAGAGCAGGCGATTGATATCACTTTAGGTCATATTGCTGAAGCTATGAAAATAATCAACGATGGTGATGATGGTAAAAAAGCTCAAAAAGCTATCAAAGCTGCTATGGATTCACAAAAAGAAATCAATGCAAACGATTTGGTTTCACGTTTTCGTCAAAAAGCTAACAAGAACTTGAGAAAAGCTAGAAAAGCTGCTAAGAAAGGTGAGTTAGTAGAAGCTACAGAATGGTTAGTAAAAGGCGAAAAAGCTTTTGAAGGCCTTAAATCAAAACTATAATTTAGTTTAGATTTACTCAAAACAGGGCGCTTTCTGCGCCCTGTTTTTATTGTCTTCTGCATTCCCATGCTTCAATTGATTTCCCCGTTCTAAATTAAGCTTCCCAAAATAGTCTTCAAGGTTAATCTTTATTGGCATAAAGTAAATATTGAAACCAGTCTCTTTAGCCATAGCAATGACTTTGTTTGAAAAGTCTATATTCCAGTCGTGTTCTGCTTTAAAGTTTTTCGGGAATTTTACTTTGTTTTTTATTTCCCAGTAATTCATTGATGGCAGTGTTGTTATTGGACTTAACCCAATGAACATTTCAATTCCCTGTAGATGTTCGGCATATATTTCTATCATTCGAATATCATAAAAAGGCTGTGAGAAGAAACTGGAGGCACCAGCATCAACTTTCCTCTGAACATAGTTGCATTCATCCTGGATGCCACTCCTATGCGAGTCAAAACCGGCATGTACGGTTATAGCAGGATATTTCTGTTTAACGGCCCTGATTAAGTCAAGCACACTGGTGTTATGAAATTTTCTTTTAATGCCTTCCGGTGGGTCGCCAGAAACAAGCAGTACGTGATCTAGCTGATTTTCTTCAATAATTCGAAATATTTCCCCGGACTGTAAGGAAAAGTCTGTAGCTCTAAAGTGAGGAACAAAATGATATTTATTTCGGTCAATTTTTGCTCCTGTCTCCCAGCTTCTGATATCAAATCGCTGGATATCAGGAACATTGATCATACTAATAGATTCACCTAATGTTGAGACGAATTGATATTGCTGCTCAAAAGCCTGTTCGGTTCTTGGTACGATTTCAAAGGAAAATTTCATATTCTAAATAGTTGTAAAATAAAAAACAATCCTAGTAAAATCAGTTGGTCGCGATTGAAAGCAAGGCCGGTAGCTTGCGGTAAAAACCATGAGCCACTAATTTTTCCAGGATAATGACAGCATTGTACCTTAAGTTCCATAATTTTAACTGTTTTAGAGCTAAACCGGTTTGATTCACTCTAATGATTGTTATGAAAAGGGCTACTTGCTATGTATACTCTATATTTTATGGAGGTGCTTATGAGTTTTGCAGTTGCAGCTAAAATTATAACTTTACTGTTTTGGCCCTTTCTATTTATCTTGTTTTTATATTTTAAAGATAAAGAGAAATTTAAACGGAGATTGAAACAGATGTTTGAGAAAGATAATTGAAAAAAGGGGCGTTTAAGCCCCCTTTCTCTTTATATATCCAGACTATTTATTACAAATCATCGCTTACCTGTTTGTGGTAATAAGGCCATTTTTTTACGTGCAAATATTTTCTGATTGGGGATTTAATGACAGAAACACATAATGCAATTGAAAACAGGCACCATACCGCGGCATATTCATTGGGATCAGATGTTGTAATGTCTGAAATAAGAGGGCCAACGATATAATGAAAGCCAACAAAGCGCCATGAGCCATAAATAACTGGCATATAGAATGCGGCTAAAATGTAGGAAAAGCCGTGCAGTCCCCAGTCAAAACCTGGCAGCCAACTGACAGGCGAAGACATCAGTCCATTTAGCGGAAGCTGCCATGCAATGTGCCAATCTCCAGAAACAGAGCAGGTTTGCGTGCCGCAAAAACCTTCAAGCCCTACGTTACAGGCGCCTGCCCAGTCAAATGGAAACATTTTAATTAGCATGGCAAGGGAGCTTATTGCACAGATGGTGTAGACAGTTGTTCGAATTTTTAATTTGACACTTTCAGGGATAAAGTACATTGCAACCATGTTGACAAAAAACGGCTGAAAGGCAATGTGTATATAGCCTAATAATGTGAGCACTTGGTTACTGGGGTTATCGCATAAATCAATATATACGTAGGTTGCTGCCTGCAATAGCTCCATCAAGGCAAAATATGTTAACGGGATCCATAGTTCTTTTGACTCTCCTTTATATGCAACATAGGCTGCAGTACTTAAACCTGCGACAGCTAAAACAGCTGATGCTTCACCACTCCAACACATTTATAGCGCTCCTTATAGAAATTATTATAATAGTTTTTGTCCATTTTAAATGGCAACTTCTCATTATATTATAATTGCCTGTAAAAAAGCGGGTATATGTTTTTTATTCAGCATTCATGCATATTTCAACCATTGATTTAATGCTGTCTAGTTTGTTTTCAAGCTCTTCTAGCAGGGCTGTATCATCTAAAGGGTTTATATTTAGCTCCTTGAAGACTTGCTCGCAATCCGTTTTTCCATGGACATTACCTATATTAATTGATGCAAGAAGAGCGTCACTTAAATAGGTTAGCAGGTTGAGCTGATAGTTATTTCCACGATAGTTTGGGTTGTGGTGGTGGTATACAACATCGATAACAGCAGCAGGCATGTTCCATGTGCGCAATAGCCAGCTGCCTAACTCACAGTGATCAACACCGAAAGCAAATTTTTCTAATTTATGCAGGCTTAAGCTAGGATTAGCCTGTGCTAATTTAGACAGTATATTAAATTCATTTCTAAACTGGTCCCCTAAAAGAGGGAAGCCAATATTATGCATTAATGCCACAGCAAAAATTGTTTGAGGTTCAAATCTATCTTTGATAGGAAGCTTATTGTTTAATGCACTCATTAAATGAGTGCTGGCTAATGCATGTGTCCAAAATGAGCGTGTTCCAATAACGCCTTCGGAAGGAGATTTTAGAGGGGATAAGGCCGATAGCCCTAATACTAGGTCAAATACAAACTGATAGCCTAACACTCGGTTGATAGCGTCTTGAACGCTGCTGATTTTCCCTTTATATCCATAAAGGGAGGAACTGGCCCAGCGAATGACTTGCGTTGCAAGCAGCGGATCCAGCTCAACAATTTCAGTCAGTTTTTTTGCATCTGCCAATGGATCGGAAGCAAGTTTCATAATTCTAGATGCTATGCCGGGTAAAGGGGGCAGTTCCTTAATTTGGCTGACGGCTTCTCTTAAGTCGTTGGGTGGCTCAACTTGTGCACTGTTGGAATCTATACAGCTGAAGGTCCAGTTTATTAGTGATGGAGTCATATCTTTCAGTCTGATTAATTTAGTTCAAAACGTTTGAGTTTTCGGTAGAGGGTCCGTTCGCTAATATCCATTTCAGAGGCAATAAGTTTACGGTTTCCCTGATGTTTTTGCAGAAGTGTTTGAATAACATCGCTTTCCATTTGTCGCAGCGGATTACTTTTTAAGCTGTCTTCAGGGTGGGGTGTAAGCCTGGATTGCTGGTGCTGCATGTAAGAAATATCATCTTCAGATATATGCTGGTCATCACAAAGGCTGCAAGCCAGCTGCAAGCAGTTTTTCAATTCCCTGATATTGCCGGGCCATTGATGCTTTAACAGTTTTATTAATGCCTCTTTGCTTATGCTATAGTTTTGTCCATCTCTCAGTCCTAGCTGCTTTAATAGGTGGCTGGTCAGTTCAGGAATGTCCTTTAATCGCTCGTGCAAAGGCGGTATTTGAATAGGGAATACTGACAGGCGATAAAACAAGTCTTCTCGAAATCCCCCTGATTTCACCATGTCTGCAAGGTTTCTATGGGTTGCGCAAATAAGCCTGACATCTGATTTTAATGTTTCTGTGCTGCCCACGCGCCGAAACTGTCCTGATTCTATAGCCCGCAATAGTTTTGGCTGTTGAGAAAGAGGCAAGTCTCCAATTTCATCTAGAAATAGTGTTCCCTTATCTGCCAGTTCAAATAATCCTTTTTTGGAGCCTGTTGCACCGGTAAAAGCCCCTTTTTCATGGCCAAATAATTCGCTTTCAAATAAGGCCTCGCTCAAAACGGTACAGTCAACTATGACAAGTTCCTTGTCGGCCCTTGCAGAATGAGTGTGAATGAAATTGGCTGCCAGCTCTTTTCCTGTTCCCGTTTCTCCCATTATAAAGGTAGGTACTTGAGTTTTAGAGGCTTTTAATAACTTGTTTTTGTAGTGGCCAAAAGCAGTGCTTGAGCCGACCATGCGAGGGGCGCTACTGATATTTGACGGATTATTTCTCTGGATAATGGCCTCACCTAGATAAACTGTTCCATCGTTATCTAGCAGAGGATAGCCCCGTACAATTAAATGTCCGCCTTCGTTAAGTGTTTCTGTTGAAACATAAGGCTCTAATTTTTGAAATAATTCATGATGCCTGCAGTCTGGAGATTTTTTGCAGCAAGGCTGTCCTATGCAGTCTTTTTTGTTCACAGAGAGCTGCTGTTCCCATGCCTTATTGAGTCCCACTATCGTTAATGATGCATCAATGATTACAAAAGGCAGCTCATGCGTCTCTAAAAGAGATTCTAGAGATATTGAATGTTCAAGCATAAAAAATATTATCCATTTACGAAGCTGACGCTTTAGTCGCTGAAATGTCAAAACTGTCTGACAGGCCTGTCAGTTCATGATTAATATTTTAGTTGAAGATCACCATATTTCAAGATTTTCAATGGCTGGCTTCATGATTGCTGCAACTTAAACCCCATTAAATCGGTTGAGCGCTGATTTTATGGGAGATATAAGTGCGAAAAAGTGGCTTGCCGTCAATATCTATTTTTAATATGACGGCCTTAAGTTTTGTCTAGAGTTCATTCGTAAGCACTTGCCTTGGGTTTTTTCGGTATTCTTCAGCCCTTTCCTTTTTTCACCAGTTCACCGTACTCTTCTGGTGTAATTGTTCCTCCCAGCTTCTCTGCTATCCCCCTTTCATTTTCAGGCAGCGCTTCCTGCAAGCCATCAATAAGTTTCCATTGGGGTGTTAATGGGTTTTCAAAATCAGTATTGGGGGTATATTTAGAGCTTTTTATGCGCTGATATTTATTAATGTAGCGAGGGCAATTGACGAATATTTCAGTAACTTTGATACGTACCACCAATTCAGCACCATGAAACTCCTTAATTAAAGGGTCTTGTTTATCTATGCTGGCAGTGCCATGTACGCGAACTCTATGTGGCGTTTCAAAATCAATAAATAGCATGCCTACTTTATTATTAGCATTAATATTGCCCAAGGACAGAAACATGCCATTTCCATCGTAACTGGGAAAGGCAATGGTTTTCTCATCAATAACTTTAATAAAGCCAGGTTCGCCGCCTTTATGAGAGCATGTCGGATAACCGCGGTGATCAATAGAAGAAAGAAAAAACATGTCTCGGCTTTCAATAAAGGGCTTGTGATCGTCCACTATCTCTGGCGACACAATAAACTCTTTTACTCTATCCGCTAATTTTTTGGTATCAAACTCTTGCTGTAAGCGTCTATGCTGTTCTCCATATAATTCGTCCATTTTTCCTCCTAAAGTAGTGAATTGTTGCCGTAAATAAGTACGCAGGGAAAGCCAGAGAGAGGTCGGCTATTACAGGGTTAGACTAATTTCACAGCTGATTTTTTTCTTATTTCAATAAGGTAACGCGCATTAAATAACCTACCCAGATTGCGCAGGATTTTTATTCGTCTTCAAGGCGCAACGAAGGGAGCATAGCAAGCTATGTGACCGAAGTTGCAACGCTGAAGACGGATAAAAAGACAAGCAAGATTGGTGTGTTATTTATTGCGAGTTGCCTAGGTCCAAATAAACCTGAACTTGCCCTTGCTAAAATGCTCCGGCAGGCGAATGCAGTCTGAGCTGTTCAAGTAATGCCGCCATTTCTAACGCGTTATCAGGCTAGGTTGTTAAGAAGCTAAAAGACTAACAGTATCACGACTGCCTACAAAAAACGAGAGTTTTAAAAAAGTTCTACCTAATGGGGAGTGGCTGCCAAATAATAAAAAAATCGAAAATATGTACTTTAGTACAATAGCTTCCTGCTACCGTTTCAATTTATGATGTACTTCACAGTATTTATAATAAATTTATGCTTAGAAAGCGGGGGAACACATGAGCGAAGTAAGCAATGGCCAAAATGAAGATAATTTCGACGAATTAATGGCATTATACGAGAAAGACCCAGATAAATTTGAGCAAAAAAGACTTGAAATGATTCAGTCTGCTATAGACCAGGCTCCAGAAAAAATTCAGCGCCGCTTAACAGGCCTGCAATGGCGCATTGATTCTGAAATAAAACTTGCGAAAAACCCTCTGGCAGGATGCATCAAAGTCTATCAAATGATGATGGATTCTGTTTATGGCGAAGGTGGTTTGCAAGATGCATTGAATTTTACCGACAAAGAGATTAAAGAATCAATTCCAAGCACTGTCGTTATTGATATTAAAGATATCATTAATAGAAGTGAGGTAGAAGAATAGACATTACTGGAAATAAATGGCCATCTATTCTTGCTAAGGCCTTTTAATCCTAGAAAAATCAGTTGAGCACGGATTTTGTGGAAAATCTGGGCGAAAAAGGCAAAGAATAGCTCGAAAATAATGGCCATAGTCCTTATTGAGAGCTATTCTGCAGAATTTTTCGTCCAGATTTTTCACAAAACCGTGAAGCGAAATAGTCTCACCCGTCTGGTGAGAATAGAAAAACTTACTTAAGCATATTATTTAACAAGTTACAGCTGAGCTTAGCGGTCAACTGATTTTTTTAGGTTAATGGAAGAGTCTTCCCTAGCTTGGCCTAAAATAGGTAATTAATTGCAATCGTATATTTTTGCATATCATCTCCATCTAAGAACCTGTTCCCCGCCCAGTTCTGATTGCCAAAATCCAGCAAATACTTGCTATGTATTTTGTAAATATATTGTTCTTGCTTGGAATAGGAGTCATCAAAAAAATTGATGCTAAAATTTCCGCCTACAGTTAAATTATTAAGCAAATAATATTGATGGCCAAAATTAATATGATGTTTATCAACTTCTTCATTATCTGTCAAAAAATATGAAGCATCAGAAGATAGCCAGCCATAACCGTAGTCAATCTGGAATATATGGCTAGAGCCTTTATCTGCTAAAACAAGTGCGGTGTCAAATTCGGTGATTAGAGTATCAGAACCGCTGATATTATAATTCTGCCCCCAATACCTTACCCCTATAGAGCCAAGGCGATTTATAAATACAGCTTCTTTATTCGGATAAAGGTCGGAATAGGTAACGGGGTTCCAATAGCATTCAAAAGAAGCACCCCAGCCATTAATGTCTAGAGTATCAATCTCTTCTCTGCTATAGAAAGCTGTAGCATCGTAATGATATTCATTTTCCCCGCCGGCAAAGGCTGTAAGCGGTACAGTCAATAATACTATTGCCATTTTTACTGTTTAAATTTTCATCGGTTATATTCTCTTTTATAATTCAAATGCACTCGGATATAAGAGTAGTGAACAGCACATTCCGAACGAATAAAGAAGCCCTGACTCTTTAGCCTACCCTGATCAAATAGCGGTTTTATTAAAAAGAAACAGGGCTTCATTAACTTATGGCAACTACTCAGCGATTTTTGTTATTCCGATCTGTCGGAGGAGTCTTACGGTCTGCGGCATCGTAGTTACTGTTTGTGACTATTTAGTTTTAGGCAATGCAAAAACTGAAAAAGTACCGCCTAGCTTAGTGAAACTGCTAAGGCTTCTATAGGCACCAACAGCACCTAATCCATCGCTATCTCCCTCGGCGCCAGTAGCAATCCCAATCCCAGCCCAACCGCCAATCCCCGACAAAACACCAACATATTGTCTACCTTGGTAACTCCAGGTATTCACATTGCCGATAATGCCAGAGGGGGTTTTAAAGCGATAAAGTTCTTCGCCAGTTTTAGCATCAACAGCTTTTAAATAGCCCTCTAAAGTGCCATAAAAAACCACATCGCCTGCAGTGGCCAGCGCCCCTGACCAAACTGAAAAAGGTTCTGATTTTGACCAGATTATTTTTCCTTTTCGTGCATCCCAGGCGCTGAACACCCCCAGATGTGATTTTCGGGGATCATTCTCTTTAAAGGCAAGCCCTGTTTGTGCATCAACACCCGAAGGTCGCATGCTCAATGTAGCGCCCACATAAGGTTGCCCTGCGGTGTAAGAAACTTCAAATGGCTCGTAGTCCATGCACAAATTATTCCCCGGAATATAAAACAGCTGAGTCTTAGGCGAATAGGCAACAGGCTGCTGATTTTTACTGCCCAATGCCGCTGGACAAATATTTTCAGTATTCTCATCTTCACCTTTAAATTCGGTACTGAATTCATTTACCACCTGTGGCCGTCCTGTTTGCATGTTGATACGGGATGCCCAATTAACTGATTTATTGAATTTTTCTGCAACTAGAAGCTCGCCGGTTACCCTATCTAAGGTGTAGCCAAACCCATTGCGGTCAAAATGGACCAGCAGTTTACGCTTTTTACCCTCAATGTTCTGATCTACCAAGACCATTTCATTAATGCCATCAAAGTCCCATTCATCATGAGGCGTCATTTGATAGACCCATTTAACCTCCCCTGTATCAAGGTTTCTTGCCCAGATTGACATTGACCATTTATTATCTCCTGGGCGCTGTACTGGATTCCAGGTACTGGGGTTGCCTGAACCGTAATACATCAAATTTAATTTTGGATCATAGCTGTACCAGCCCCAAGTGGTTCCTCCGCCAATTTTCCATTGATCGCCTACCCAGGTTTCCAGGCTGGAGTTTTTACCTACTGATCGCATTTCTCCATTTGTCCAGGTCTTTGTTTTTTCAGGGTTGATAATGACATCTTCATCGGGGCCTATGCTGTAGCCTTTCCAGACTAGGTGGCCATCGTTAATATCATAGGCAGCAATAAAACCTCGTACCCCAAATTCTCCGCCTGAAATTCCTGTAATTACTTTATCTTTCATTACCACTGGCGCTTGGGTATTGGTAGCACCCAGCTTAGGATCGCCATTTTTAACACGCCAGATAACTCGGTCCTCGGGAGTGATTTTGCCGTCTCCATTACGATCTGTTAAGCGTGGGGTGATATCCAGTGCAACGAGCGTAGTATCGGCCTGCTGCAAAAATATTTTCCCTTCAGCGTAGGCTAACCCTCTATTTACTGTGTCGCAGCACATCACAGGAATAATTGAATCATCTTCTTGTCTAGGTTTGTACTCCCAAAGTACTGATTGGGTTTTCTGATCCAAAGCGTAAACAATATTAGGATATGGCGTATGGATATAAATAACATCATCCACCACCAATGGGCCTCCTTCATGCCCTCTTAATACACCGGTAGAAAAAGTCCAGGCCAGCTGTAAGTTTTTTACATTTTTTGAGTTAATTTCATCCAGCTTGCTGTACCGGGTGCCCGCATAGTTCCCGCCCCAGGTCGCCCAGTTTTTGGGGTCTTTTGTCAGCTGATCTACATTATAATTTGCATAGCCGTTTTGGCTCAGTGATACCAAAGCCAGAAGCGATAGCATTTGGCAGATGTTTTTGTTATTTTTCATAGCATTATTCCTGTTGTTCTAGATTTTAAAATCCACAAATCAGCGTATGATTTTTGCTGCGGATAATGCTGTAAACGTGAAAAGTATAAAAAGGGGTTAAATAATTTAAGTTTTTTGAAAATGTATAATGCCGGCTTTTATGCTTGCATGGTAGACTTATGGATTCAAACATAAAGAACATGAGATATAGCTTTGAATGTAGCCAGCATAACTGCGACTGATGAACAATTAAAACTGCTTTGTCGCGGAGGAGATTATGCTGCGTTTGAACAGCTTTATCACCGTCACAAAAACCCACTGTATCGGTTTATTATTAGACAATGTTCAGATGAGGAACAGGCTAAAGATATTGTTCAAGATGTTTGGCTAAATATTCACAAGGCCTGTGGCAGCTATGTACCATCAGCAAAGTTCACTACCTGGCTATATCGCATTGCTCATAACCGAATCATTGATTATTACCGCCGCAGTGCTAAGGGCCTGCCCATTTCTTATGATGACGAAAACCTTTCTGAAGAACAGTTAATTAATTTAGATAACCGCTATGCACCAGACCAGCAAGTGCAATCCGCTCAGGAAACTGAACGCTTATTAAATGCAATTGCCAGCCTTCAGGAAGCCCAGCGAGAAGCGGCCCTATTGCATTTAGAAATGGGATTTAGCGTCAGTGAAATAGCAAACATTACCCAGACCAACCCAGAAACAGCCAAAAGCCGTTTGCGTTATGCACTGAAAAAAATACGTCAGCAGGTTCTATCATGAGTGACAAGATGGTTTCAGACGATAAGATTCAGCATCTTTATAATAAAACAAAATCTCTACAGTCACCTGCAGAGCTAGATAGCTTGATTTTAGGAAAAATACGTTCCCTTGAAGAAGAACCTGCCCCTGCAGCCTTTGAAAAATACTGGATTTATTTGCCAATAGCAGCCAGCATCCTGCTAGCTGTCTTCTTGCAATTTAACGGCTCAGATACAACAGTGCGACAGCATAGCCAGCCAATTGAGACGGCTCAGCTACCTGTTAAAAAAGGATCTGTACCTAAACAAAAAAATGTCGACAAAAACCAGCTTCCCGAGATGTTTTTTGCGCCGCATGAAGACATTAACAGTAAAATTGTACCGGCGTGCAATGGCGAATTGATCGAGCCGGAAAATCTTTTGGATAAGCTGTCAGCACCTCGCAATCCTAAAGCCACTGGCAAAACATCTAATTTACCCATCAAACCTATTTATCCGAATAGTACCGGCAAGAAAAGCCCTGCATGTGACAGTGTTTCAGGTACAGTATTTAAAAAAAGCCATGAGTAAAGAACTGCTACTTTTAAGACATGGAAAATCAGACTGGAATATCGATACCACTGATTTTAACCGGCCTTTAAATAAAAGGGGCAGGCGTAATGCTCAGCTAATGGGAGAATGGCTGGTCAAGAAGAACTTACTGCCGGGTTTAATTATTAGCTCTTCCGCAAAACGAGCAATGACAACGGCAGAAATAGTCTGTGCCGCCATGGATTTGCCCGTAAACTCTATCCAGACTGAAAAATGCATTTATCAGGCTAGTCTGGCTGATTTACGCCAGGTTTTATTGTATATTCCAGATTCAGTTCAACGGCTTTTGCTCGTTGGCCATAATCCCGGGTTGGAATATTTAGTCCGCCACCTTGCTCCCAGCATCCCAATGCCAGATGATGGGAAACTGATGCCTACAGCTACTGTAGCTTATCTTCAGCTAGATCCAAAATGGTCATTTTTAGAGGATAGATATTTAATACAACGTCCAAAAGATTTGCCTGGATAACTTTATTATTTACAGTATAAATCCCCGCCCAGCGGGTCATTTAGGATAAAGGCAAGCGATAAATATCAAATAGGCCGTTAGCTCAATGATTTGAAGACACAAAGCATCACTTCACATTCAGATCCTTTTTACGAGCTTTGCTTTATCTGTTAGAGTCTTTGTAATCGTAAAGCAGATAGTATTGGAGACGTATTTTATGAACACAAATAGAAGAACTGAAAAAAATAACTGTATTTTCAGCCAGAAAAGGCTTATTTCATTTGTTACGTTTCATTTCTATAAAGCATGTCACTGTGGAATTGTTTTTTGCCTGGCATTTCTTATATCGCCCTCTTTAGTTTCAGCCTATCAGGTTAGCGCGGGTGACAATCATACGTGCGCC
>JALSLW010000105.1 GCA_026988155.1 Methylomonas sp.
TTTATGAAGTTTTGTCAAAATTCTTTACAATCGATAAGGTGAGTGTTTTGTTGGTTGTGATCTGGATAAGGTTTTGTTGTTAACCTGTTGTATAAATGATTGTTTTAGTTTGATGGTATAGTTATTGTATTATAGGTGTTAAAGCCTGTTTTTTTGTGTCAAACTGTCTTACAGTTTTTAAGATACTGAATCTTATATTTGACACTTCTAATCGATAGGGTTCTATATGATTGGGGCTGGGCTGTTTTAAAAGGCTCGGTTTCTTTTTATAATCTGTCGTCTTCACGTTTAGGCAGTAGCCACACCTGCTGTGAGGCAGGGTCGGAAAGCTTCAGGTCTCTATATGGAGATGGCTGGGTCGCACTCAACTACGGAATGTTCCGTGATGACTTTTACTATTATTTGTATATAGGTATTTAAATGAATAAAAAAATATTAGGATTGGCTTTAGTTTCTGGATTGGCAGTTACGGTTGGCGCTCAGGCTGCTACAGTAACTGAAAGCTTTTCAATTGCTCCGCAAACAACTGATCTTACTTCTACAGTTGCTCCCGGATCTACGGCTATTGGTAACTTTGCTCAGTTTGATGCAACTTTAGGGTCACTTAATAGCATAACTATTGCGATTACTGGAACATCTACAAGCACTTCTAGTCTTGTCAATAATGCCGCAGCCGCTTCTAGCTTCAAGTGGGATTCGGATCTTAACTGGTTATTTGAGGTTCTTGATGGAGATGATGTAACTGATTTCGGGTTTACTACAAGCCTTGCTACTACTGGCGGTTTTGTAAACTTAGCAAGTGGCGCTACTCTTGATCTTGGAACAACATCTGATACAGGGGTATATAATATTTCTGTAGCAGCGGCTGATTTTTCATCATTTGTCGGAGCTGGTGATGTTGCCATAGGTTGTAACACCCTTACTAGCTCTAACTTCACTGGAGGTGGTGGCAATATTACTGTAAATCAAACTACTTCTGCCGGGTGTAGTGCTGAGATTATTTATGACTACACTGCTGGGTCTGTAAGTGTTCCAGAACCGGCTTCTTTAGCTCTAATGGGCTTGGGTCTTGGTTTTATGGGCTTTGCTCGTAGAAACAGAAAAGCTTAATACAATAATTTATTGTAATTGGTTTAAGAAAACCGCTCTTTTGAGCGGTTTTTTTTGCATTATATTTAGTTAGGTGTGCGGTGCAGGCTGTTTATTTAAGCTTGTCTTTAAGCATTTTGTTTACTTCGGCCGGATTAGCCTTTCCTTGGCTGGCCTTCATGACCTGTCCCACAAAAAAGCCGAAGACTTTGTCCTTGCCACTTAAATACTGCTTAACCTGCGCTGGGTTATCGGCAATTATTTTGTCAATAATGGCTTCAATTGCACCACTGTCGGTAATCTGTTTCAAGCCTTGCTGTTCAATAATCTCGTCAGCAGTTAAATCGCTTTCCCATAAGGAATCAAATACCTGTTTAGCCGTTTTTCCAGAAATAGTGTTATCTGCAATGCGCTTTAATAGCCCCGCTAGGCGTTCTGCATTTACAGGCGTTTCAGCTATTTCAAGATTTGCTTTATTTAATGCACCAAGAAAATTAACGCTAACCCAATTGCTGCATAGCTTGGCTGTGCATCCTGATTCTTTTGCAACCGTTTCATAAAAGTCAGCAAGCTGGCGGGAAGAAGTTAAAGTGGCTGCTGTTTCTTTGTCTTGACCGTACTGCTCCATAAAGCGCTGTTTTTTAACGCTGGGCAATTCAGGTAAATCAGCTTTAACCTGGGCGCGCAATTGGTCAGTTATTTCTACAGGCAGGAGATCAGGGTCTGGGAAATAGCGGTAATCGTTGGCTTCTTCTTTGCTGCGCATGGAACGGGTTTCATTGTTATCAGCATCATACAGGCGTGTTTCCTGTACAACAGTGCCACCTGATTCAATCAAATCAATCTGCCTTTCCACTTCAATGTTGATTGCCTTTTCAACAAATTTAAATGAGTTGATGTTTTTTAGCTCTGCTCGGGTACCATATTCTTGTTGACCTTTAGGACGAACCGAGACATTGGCATCGCAGCGGAAGGAGCCTTCCTGCATATTGCCGTCGCAGATTTCCAGATAGCGTACCAGTTCGTGAATTTTGCGCATATAGGCAACGGCTTCTTTGGCGCTGCGCATATCGGGTTCTGAGACGATTTCCAATAAGGGCGTGCCTGCGCGGTTTAAATCAATGCCTGTCAGTCCGTGAAAGTCTTCATGAAGCGATTTGCCGGCGTCTTCTTCCAAGTGTGCACGGGTTACGCCGATGCGTTTGGTTTCGCCGTCTATCTCAATATCCAAATGGCCTATGCCTACAATAGGCAATTCCATTTGGCTGATTTGATAGCCTTTAGGCAAGTCGGGGTAAAAATAGTTTTTTCTGGCAAATACTGAGTAGTCTGCCACTTCTGCTTCAATGGCCATGCCGAATTTAACAGCCATGCGGACGGCTTCCTGATTTAGCACAGGCAATACGCCAGGCAAGCCTAAATCGACTGCGCAGGCCTGTGTATTGGGTTCTGCACCATAGGCGGTCGAGGCTGCAGAAAAGATTTTAGTCTTGGTTGCCATTTGGGCATGAATTTCTAGGCCGATTACTGTTTCCCATTCCATTTCATTCTCCTTATTCAAAACCTTTCGGTGTCTGTTGATGCCAGTCGGTAACTTGCTGATACTGGTGGGCAATATTCAATAAGCGGTCTTCAGAAAAATAATTGCCAATAACCTGTAAACCGACCGGTTTGCTATCAGCAAAACCAGAGGGCAGGGACATGGCAGGCAAACCTGCTAAGTTGATGGCGATTGTATAAATATCAGCCAGATACATTTCAATAGGGTCATCAGTTTTTTCACCTATGTCAAAAGCGGTAGAGGGTGAGACGGGCCCCATCAGTACATCAACTTCTGATAATGCCCTGCTAAAATCCTCTGAGATCAAGCAGCGGACTTTTTGTGCCTTAATATAGTAGGCATCGTAATATCCGGCTGATAAGGCATAAGTTCCCATCAGAATGCGGCGTTTAACTTCGGCGCCAAAGGCTTCGCCGCGGGAGCGGGTATAAAGGTCATTAAGGTCGGCAGGGCTGTGGCAGCGATGGCCAAAGCGCACGCCATCATAACGTGATAGGTTGGCTGAGCACTCGGCTGAGGCAATGACATAATAGGCGGGTATTGCCAGTTTCATATTGGGCAGAGAAACTTCTTTGACCTCGGCGCCCAGCTTTTTATATTCATTGATGGCCGATTCAATAGCCGATGCAATATCGTTGTTCAGGTCTTGGCTGAAAAATTCCTTCGGCAGGCCTATCTTCAATCCTTCCAGGCTATTGTTTAGTCCTGCTGAATAGTCGGGTACGGCCCTGTCAACGCTGGTTGAATCTTTAGTATCAAAGCCTGCCATAGTTTGCATGAGAATGGCCGCATCTTCAGCTGAGCGGGCCATTGGCCCTCCTTGATCTAGACTGGATGCAAAAGCAATCATGCCAAAGCGCGATACTCGGCCATAGGTGGGTTTTAGTCCCGTAATGCCGCATAATGAAGCCGGCTGACGGATTGAGCCGCCCGTATCGGTCCCAGTAGCCGCAACGGTTAGTCTTGCAGCAATAGCGGACGCAGAGCCGCCTGATGAGCCGCCTGGAACTGTGTCTGTATCCCAAGGGTTCTGTACTGCACCATAAAAACTGGTTTCGTTTGATGAGCCCATGGCAAATTCATCCATGTTTAGTTTGCCTAGCATCACTGCGTTGTCTGCGTTGAATTTTTCTATGACAGTGGCATTGTATGGCGCAATAAAGTTATCCAGCATTTTTGATCCGCAGCTGGTTTTAATGCCCTGAGTACAAAAAATATCTTTCTGTGCAATGGGGATGCCCGTTAGCAGGGCTGAATCTGCTGAAGCCAGCTGTGAGTCAGCTAGTTTGGCCTGTTCCAGGGCATTTTCTTCTGCTACGGTGATATAGCAGTTGAGATCTTGGTACTTTTTAATTCTATCCAGGTAGGCCTGAGTCAGTTCAACGCTGGAGTATTCTTTTGCGCGCAAGCCTTTGGCCAGTTCCGTAATGGTTTTGTTATGCATAGTTATTCCGTTAGTCGAGAACTTTTGGGACTAAATAAAGCCCCGCTTCTGTTTGTGGGGCTATGGATTGGAAATGCTCGCGCTGATTTTTTTCTGTTACTACATCTGGACGCAATCGCTGCATTTGATCCATAGGATGAGCCATAGGCTGAATCTCGTCTGTGTTGGTTTCTCCCATTTGAGTCATAAGATCTAACATGTTAGATAAATCGCTGGCATAAGCGTCAATATCTGTTTCATCAATTCCTAGTCTTGCCAGATGGGCAATTTTTTTCACTTCATCCGCTGTTAACGACATTTTTAACTCCAAATAATGCTTTTTTTAAATATGATACTTTATATCTTGCTCAAATACCCATTAGATTGTTAAAGTAGTAAAATTTATATCGCTAAGGATACTGTAAAAGATGTTTAAAAGACTTCGGGGGCTTTTTTCTAATGATTTGTCGATTGATTTAGGTACTGCCAATACCTTAATTTATATTCCTGGGCAGGGGATTGTTCTGAATGAGCCATCGGTTGTAGCAATTAAGGAGGATAGGATTCGGGGGGCTAAAACCATTGCGGCAGTTGGGACTGATGCTAAAATGATGCTGGGCCGTACCCCAGGGAATATTACTGCAATTCGTCCTTTGAAAGACGGTGTGATTGCTGATTTTGCTGTTACGGAGCGGATGCTGCGTTTTTTTATTGAAAAGGTTCATGAGTCTAAGTTGCTGCGCCCAAGCCCTCGTATTTTAATCTGTGTGCCTTGCGGATCAACACAGGTAGAACGGCGGGCAATTCGTGAATCGGCCGCTATGGCAGGCGCCAGGGAAGTATATCTGATAGAAGAGCCTATGTCGGCTGCGGTTGGGGCTGGAATGCCTGTTGATGAAGCGCATGGTTCTATGGTGCTAGACATTGGCGGAGGGACTTCAGAGGTTGCAGTTATCTCATTAAATGGCATTGTTTATTCTGCATCAGTCAGAATTGGCGGTGACCGTTTTGATGAAGCTATTATTAATTATGTGCGTAGAAATTATGGCACACTGATTGGTGAAGCGACGGCAGAAACCATTAAGAAAGAAATTGGAACGGCCTACCCAGGGAGTGAAGTTAAAGAAATTAAAATCACCGGGCGTAATTTGGCCGAGGGTGTGCCAAGGAGTTTTTCTTTGAACAGCAATGAAATTTTAGAAGCCTTGCAGGAACCTTTATCAGGAATTGTAGGGTCGGTAAAAGTCGCTTTGGAACAGACCCCGCCTGAGCTGGGTGCCGATGTTGCCGATAGAGGCATTGTGCTGACTGGCGGTGGCGCTCTGCTGAAGGATATAGACAGGCTGATTTCTGAAGAAACAGGCTTGCCTGTCTATATAGCAGATGATCCATTAACCTGTGTAGCAAGAGGCGGTGGCATGGTATTGGAAATGTTAGATGAAAAAGGGCTTTCCACTTTTTCTTTGGAATAAAAGAATTTGATTCTAGATATTGGTGGCTAGGCTTTTCTGTCTGGCCATTTTTGTTTTTATCATTCTTATTGATCTTAGTGGGAATGCAGTTTGTACATTATTTAGGAGTTTGCCATAAAACTTTTATTTGCTTCTGGTCCGTCGCTTAATACCCGGTTATTGATTGTTGTACTGATTTCAGTTTTTTTACTGGCAGTTGAGCATCGCAGTTCTAGAATGGATAACACACGATCTATCTTGTCTGTCCTTATTTATCCGATTCAAATGATGGTCAGTTTTCCGGTGGAATTGGCTGAGCAAGCCTATAACAGCGTCGTTTCATATGAGGAATTAAAAAAAGAAAATGTACGGTTAAAAGAAAAGCGGCTGGTTGACAATATCAAACTGCTAAAATTTGAGGCTTTAGAAAATGAAAATATTCGATTAAGAGGTTTACTGGATAGTTCATTTAAACTGGGTGAGCAGGTTTTAGTGGCAGAGCTGCTTTCTGTAAACCTGGTGCCTTATGAACATGTGATGGTAGTTAATAAGGGCTCTCGATTTGGCGTGCATGAAAAGCAGGCTGTTTTGGATGCAAATGGCATTGTCGGGCAGGTTATAAGGTCTTTGCCTTTGAGCTCGGAAGTGATGCTAATTACAGATCCTAACCATGCAATCCCCGTTCAGGTTAATCGCAATGGCCTGCGTACTATTGCTATTGGCGGAGGTCAGATGAATCGGCTAAATCTACCTTTCCTGCCTAATAATGCAGATATTTTACCAGGTGATTTATTGGTTACTTCTGGGTTAGGGGGGACTTTTCCTCAGGGCTATCCCGTTGCTGTTGTTGATAAATTTACCGCCCAGCCGAATAAGCCGTTTGCCAATATTTCTGCAACACCGAAAGCCAAACTGGATAGAATTCGAGAATTGCTGGTGGTTTGGAGCGATTCAACACCTGTTCCTCTTTCGTCACCTGAAAAAGAAAGCAGTCAGAATGAAAGCAAGTAAAAACCTGTATGGCAAAAGGTTCTTTTTATCCGTCATCATGGCTATGGGGTTAAATATTTTACCCTTATCCAATGTTCTGAAAAGCTTGAACCCCGATTGGGTGCTATTGGTTTTAATCTATTGGACATTAACTGTGCCTGAGCGAGTGGGGGTTTTCAGTGCATGGATGCTGGGTCTGCTGGTAGATGTGTTGACGGGGCGATTATTAGGCATGCATGGGTTGATTTATGCATTGGCCAACTATGCCTGTCAGAAATTCCATAGGCGGTTGAGGGTCTATCCTATTTTGCAGCAGGCTCTTTTTGTTTTTTTCTGCCTGCTAGTGTCCCAGGTCATGGTGTTTTGGATAGAAAGTATTCAGGGTACCACTGGACTGACCTGGAGTTTTTGGCTGCCCGTATTGACTGGCACATTATGCTGGCCTTTTGTTTATTCCGGATTGCGGTTTATTAGTTTAATGGGGAATGTTGACTGATATGCGTCGACACTATTCAATTAAGGATCCGTTAGCTGAAAGCCGAGTCTTTCTGAGTCGAACGGTGGCTATATTTTTCTTTATTTTGCTGCTGAGCCTCGGGCTGATTGTCCGGCTGGTCTATTTGCAGGTTGTCGGGCATGAACATTACGCTACGATGGCAAAATCAAATCGCATTAAAATTATTCCGCAGCCGCCAACGCGAGGCATAATTTATGATCGGCATGGGCGAGTTTTAGCAGAAAACCTGCCTTCCTATAGTCTAGAGCTCATTCCGGAACAGATTAAAGATTTAGAAGGTACCTTAAAGAAACTGCAGCAATTATTAGATATCCCCGATGAGAAAATTGCGCAGTTCTTAAAGCAGAAGCACCGTTCAAAACGGTTTGCCAGCATCCCTTTGCTATTGCGAATGAGTGATGACAAAGTGGCTAAATTTGCTGTTGTTAGACCTTTTTACCCTGGTGTCGATGTGCATGCCCGGCTGATTCGGCATTATCCTTATAAAGAATTGACTTCACACGTTGTTGGCTATGTTGGCAGAATTAATGAAAAAGAACTAAAAAAACTGCCTGTATCTGAATATAGAGGAACTCATCATATTGGCAAAATTGGTATTGAAAAAAACTATGAATCTCAATTGCATGGACAAACAGGGTATTCCGAAATTGAAACAAATGCCCAGGGGCGATCTGTAAAAACGGTTTCAACGGATGACCCGGTGCCAGGAGAAAATCTGCATCTGACGCTGGATGTAGATCTGCAGAAAACGGCTTATGATGCATTGGAAGGAGCTAACGGCGCAATTGTCGCTATAGAGGTTAAAACAGGTGATGTATTAGTGTTTGCCAGTCGCCCTGGCTTTGATCCAAACCCCTTTGTTTATGGCATTAGCAGTAAAGCGTATAAAGCATTGCAGGGGTCTGATGCAAGGCCGCTATTTAACCGGGCATTAAGAGGGCAATACCCGCCAGGATCAACAATTAAGCCGTTTATTGGATTGGCCGGACTTGAATATCAGGTGACAGATTTTTACCATAAGCTTTTTTGCCCCGGATATTATCAGCTGCCAAAAGTAAGGCATAAGTATCGTGACTGGAAAAAATGGGGGCATGGGCCTGTAGATTTGAATATTGCCATAACTCAGTCTTGTGATGTATATTTTTACGATTTAGCTCGAACTTTGGGGATTGATAGGCTGCACGATTTTCTGCAAAAATTTGGTTTTGGTGAGAAAACAGGGATAGACTTGGTGGGAGAAAAAGCAGGACTGCTGCCCTCGAAAGCCTGGAAAAGAAGAGTAAAAAATCAGCCATGGTATCCTGGGGAAACATTGATTGCTGGAATAGGGCAGGGCTTTATGCAAGTCACGCCTACGCAACTTGCCCGGGCAACTGCAACACTCGCTAATCGGGGTAAGGTTGTAACGCCTCATTTAGTTAATAAAGGCTTTCAATCAGTAGACAGTCAGATAAAGCTAGACGGGAAAAATATAGATGATGTTATTTCTGCAATGATAAATGTAATTCATGGCAAAAGAGGTACGGCAAGGACATTAAAGAAAGACATAAACTATCAGATAGCTGGAAAAACAGGAACAGCTCAGGTTTTCGGTGTAAAGCAGGAGGAGAAATACAATGAAGATGAAATTGATTTTAAATTGAGAGACCATGCTTTGTTTATGGCTTTTGCACCTGCAAATGACCCTCAGATAGCGGTTGCTGTAATAGTGGAAAATGGGGGGCATGGCGGGTCTGTTGCGGCACCTATGGCGGGAAAGATTATGAAACAGTTTTTAATGAAGCCGGAAAAGGAGGAAGTTGCAGATGCAAAAAGAAACCAGGAGTGAACAGTTTCACTCGCCTTCCGTTATTGGGTTCTTACTTAGAAAACTTCATATTGATATCCCCCTTTTTATTGGAATTGTTCTGGCCTGCGCATTAAGCTTTTTGATTTTATACAGTGCAGGAGGGCAGGAAACAGCGTTATTAATCAGGCAGGCCACTAGAATAGGTGTCGCCTTTATACTGATGATTATTCTGGCACATATTAATCCCCGTCAGTTTTATCGTCACTCGGCGGTATTATATGGTTTCGGAGTAATGCTGCTGATCGCAGTACTGATCTTTGGCATGATAGGAAAGGGTGCTCAGCGCTGGCTAGATTTTGGCTTTTTTAGGTTTCAGCCCTCCGAAATGATTAAAATTACTACTCCGATGATGATTGCCTGGTTTTTGGCTAGCGATACCTTGCCACCCAGACCTAAACAGCTATTTTATGCGACCCTATTGATTGCTGTTCCTACCGTGCTAATTGCTAAACAGCCTGATTTAGGAACTTCTTTGCTGGTCGCAAGTTCAGGGGCTGCCGTTATATTTTTTGCAGGCTTATCATGGCGTTTTATGGCTGCTATCACGGTAGTGCTTGCCGGGTTTACGCCTGTTTTATGGCACTTTATGCGTGACTATCAGAAAGCCAGAGTGCTGACCTTTTTAAACCCAGAGGCAGATCCAATGGGTAAAGGCTATCATATTATTCAATCTAAAATTGCCATTGGTTCCGGGGGGGTGCATGGTAAGGGATGGTTAGGCAGTACTCAGTCAAATCTAGACTTTTTGCCTGAAAGTTCGACTGATTTTATTTTTGCAGTCTTTGCTGAAGAATTCGGGTTGTCAGGATGTTTGGGCTTATTGATACTATACTTGTTGATTATTAGCCGCTGTCTCTATATTGCAGTGCAGGCGCAGGATACTTATAGCCGATTGCTGGCAGGCAGCTTGACCTTTACATTTTTTGTCTATGTGTTTGTCAATATTGGGATGGTGATAGGCATATTGCCTGTTGTTGGGGTGCCTCTGCCTCTCATTAGTTACGGAGGAACATCAATGGTGACCTTGCTGGCCGGTTTTGGCATTCTTATGTCGATACATACTCACAGAAAACTATTGCCAACATAATCGCTTAGCGCACGCCTAACATAGAAATGGCCGTGTTAGGTGGGTGCTAAGCGATTATGCTGTTAATTTATGATCTAAAGAATCGTGAAATACAAAATTATAAATATTTAAAGGCTGATTTATATATGAAAAAAATCATTATTCAACTATTGCTTTGCGGCAGTTTTATTGTCAGTGCCAATGCAATGGCCGCTATTGAAGAAACAGAGGGATTTATCCATTTTGTCGATAATATGGTCAAAAACCACCAGTTTGATGAACCTAAATTGAAACAGCTGTTTAAGTCCGTTGATATTAAAGACAATATCATTAAAGCAATGACACGTCCTGCGGAAGGTCTGCCTTGGTACAAGTATCGGAAGATATTTATGAATGATAGACGCATCAAGGGAGGAGTGAAGTTCTGGAAAGAAAATGAAGCGACTTTATTGGCCGTTGAAGAAAAATATGGGGTGCCGGCAGAAATAATATCGGCCATTATAGGCGTGGAAACTTTATATGGTGGCAATACTGGACATCATCGGGTAATTGATGCGCTCTCAACTTTAGCCTTTGCATATCCAAAACGGAGTAAATTTTTCACGGCTGAACTTGAAAATTTTTTAATTCTCTGCCGTGAAGAAAAGATGAATCCTCTGGATCCGACTGGTTCATATGCTGGTGCAATGGGGATTCCTCAGTTTATGCCCAGCAGTTACAGGAATTTCGCCGCCGATTTTGAAGGCGATGGCAAACGTGATATATGGAATAATTCTGCAGATGCAATAGCCAGTGTAGCCAATTATTTTGTGAAGCATGGCTGGCATAAAGATGAGTTTGTTGCTTTTCCTGTTAAGGCAAATGGCAATACTTATCAAAAAGCCCTTTCAAAAGGATTGAAGCCAGAGATGACTTGGCTTGCCTTGCAGGCAATGGGTGTGGATGCTATGCAATTAATGAAGGCTGATGAGAAGGTCAAGCTATTGGTATACCAGCAGCAAAAGGGTAATGATTTATGGGTGGGTTTGCATAATTTTTACGTGATAACCCGTTACAATCACAGTCCCTTATATGGCATGGCAGTATACCAATTGAGCCAGGCTATTTATAAGCAGAGACAGCAAGAAAGCAAGAAAGCAATAAGGCTTTGAGCTTAAGAATGAAAAAAAATAACTTATATGCTTTCTACTTATCAGAAAACTAGGTCGGTTCAAGTCATGAAAAAAATATTTATTCTGTTAATGGCTTTTTTAATTAGCAGCTGCATGGTTACTAAGGATAAGGAAGATGGCGGGCCGAGTTCTGTGCCTGTTGATGTAATGTCCGTGCCTGATGCTACACCAAAGTATGAAAAAAGGACTAGAGCGGGCAATCCTCCCGGTGAGTATGAAGTGTTGGGAAAGCGCTATAAAGTAATGGCGGAGAGTAGAGGCTATAAAGAAACTGGTGTTGCTTCCTGGTATGGGACTAAGTTTCATGGCAGAAAAACATCCAATGGAGAAGTTTACAATATGTATGCGATGACTGCCGCCCATAAGACCTTGCCTATACCTAGCTACGTACGGGTAACGAACCTAAAAAATAAACGCAGTGTGGTATTAAGAGTTAATGACAGAGGACCTTTTCATGATAATCGGATTATAGACTTGTCCTATACGGCGGCCACTAAACTGGGCATCCGGCAAATGGGTACGGGGTTGGTCGAAGTAACGGCATTGGAGTACGATTCAGCGGAAACAAAAAATCAAACAGATAGTCGGTCAAGCCGGCAGTCAGCATATTACTTGCAGGTTGGTGCTTTTATTAGCCCGATAAGTGCCAAACGGGTACAGACAAGATTAACATCTTCCAAAATACCCTTCTCGAGAATATTGCGTGTACAAAATAAGGGGAATGATATATATAAAGTACAGGTAGGGCCCTTATATTCGGAGAGCCTGGCAGAGAAAGAGAATGAAAAGCTTACGCAAATGGGGATTGCAAATGCATTATTAATTGTTGAGAAATAACGAACTCTTTCTAAGAGAAATATATTTCGATGCTACAATAAAACCAATAGTCTATAGAGTTACCAGATAAATGAAAATATTCACAAATATACGCAATTATTCAATTTTTATTATCGCCCTGTCCATGATTATGGGCTCAGCAAGTGCAACAGGAAAAATATTGATTCCTGCTGCTCCCAGTGTTGCCGCAAGCAGTTATATCTTGCTGGATTTTAATAGCGGAAAAGTTTTAGCTGAAAAAAATGCAGATTTGCGACTGGCTCCGGCAAGCCTAACTAAAATCATGACTGTCTATGTGATTTTTAGAGAGCTGGAAAGTGGACATTTATTGCTGGATGAGAAAGTTACTATAAGTAAAAAGGCCTGGCAGACACCTGGCTCAAGAATGTTTGTTGAGGTTAACAAGCAGGTCTCGATAGAGGATTTGCTGCAAGGCGTGATTATTCAGTCAGGCAATGATGCCAGTGTTGCTTTGGCTGAACACGTGGCAGGAGATGAAGCAACTTTTGCGGCTATGATGAATCAGCATGCTGAAAGATTGGGCATGCTGTCCAGTCACTTTGAAAATAGCATGGGACTTCCCAGTGAAAACCATTACACAACAGCGAGTGATTTAGCTAAATTGACTATTGCTGTTATCAAAGAGTTTCCAGACTATTATCGCTGGGATTCAAAAAAGGAGTTTACCTTTAACAATATTACTCAGCCAAATAGAAACAAACTGTTATGGCGCGATAAATCGGTTGATGGCGTAAAAACCGGCTATACAGAAGAAGCTGGCTACTGCATGGTGGCTTCAGCAAAACGGGAAGAAATGCGTTTGATTTCAGTAGTAATGGGTACGTCAAGTGCCAATGCCAGAGCTAATGAAAGCCAGACATTATTAAATTATGGTTTTCGTTTCTTTGAAACTCACAAGCTATATGGTGCGGGAAAAGCTTTAAGTGAAGCCAGAATTTGGAAGGGGGACAGTAAGAAATTGCCCATAGGGCTTGCAGATGATTTGTATGTCACGATTCCAAGAAGACATTACAATGATTTAAAAGCAGAAATCAAGGTAGATAAAAAAATTACAGCGCCTGTTAAAGAGGGTGCGGTTTTTGGCTCTGTTAATGTCTCTTTGGCTGGGGATGTTATTGCAGACAAGCCTCTAATAGCACTTAAAACTGTTAATCAGGGCAGTATTATAGATAAACTGTACGATGAAGCAATGCTGATGCTGGAGTAGCTTTATGAATGGTTTGAATGATAGTCAAGTCTATCTGAATGGCGACTACCTGCCGTTATCTGAAGCCAAAGTGTCAGTGCTGGACAGAGGGTTTCTGTTTGGCGATGGTGTTTATGAAGTAATCCCTTCTTATTTGGGGAAATTGTTTAGAATGCAGGACCATTTGGATAGACTGCAAGATAGCATGAGCCGAATTCGTCTAGAACTGGATTATGATTTTGAGCAATGGATAGAGATATTAACTCCTTTGCTAGATGAAACCAGGGATCAGTATATTTACCTGCAAATTACCCGAGGGGCTGCGCCAAAAAGAGATCATGCTTTTCCTAAAAACCCGATACCGACCATTTTTGCCATGTGTTCTGATATAAAGCCTTTTGCTGGCGCTGAAAGGGGTGTTAAAGCAATGACAATGGAAGACAGTCGCTGGGAAATGTGCAATGTTAAAGCCACCACTTTGTTGGCAAATGTTTTGTTAAGACAGCAGGCAATTGAACAGGGGTGTGCAGAGGCTATTTTGCATAGGAAAGGCTATGTTACAGAAGGCGCTGCCAGCAATCTATTTGCCGTGATAGATGATGTTTTAATTACACCTGAAAAAACGGCCGAAATTTTGCCTGGGATTACTCGGCAGGTTATTTTGGAGCTGGCAGAAAAAAATGGCTGCAGGGTAAGTGAGGAAGTTATATCGCTTGATGCGCTGAAAACGGCAACTGAAATTTGGATTACCAGTTCAACCAGAGAAATAGTTCCGGTTGTAGAATTGGATTCAGTTAAAGTCCGTGAGGGCATTCCTGGTCCTATGTTTAAAAAAATTAATCAATTGTTTCAGCAATATAAAAGATCTTTATGAGTGAAGAAGATACATTGTTTGAGTTTCCTTGCCAGTTTCCTATCAAGGCAATGGGTAAAAACACTGATAATTTCAATACTATTGTCATAGATATAGTGTCTCAGCATGTTGAATGCATAGATGAAGAGTGCGTTAAAACTCGATTAAGTTCGGGGGATAAATTTCTATCCGTAACCATAACGATTGAAGCAACCAGTAAAAAACAGTTGGATGCAATATATCAAGGCTTAACAGATCATCCCGATGTATTGATGAGCTTATAGCGGGGGAATGGATAAGCCATTAGTTGCGGTTAGTGCCTGCTTATTAGGTCAGAAGGTCAGGTACGACGGTAAAGATAAATATAGCGCATTGATTTCAGAAGAGCTGGCAAAAAGCTGTCAGTTGATAGCTGTATGTCCAGAAATGGAAATTGGACTTGGTGTTCCCAGAGAAAAAATTCAGTTAACGCAGGTTGGCTCTGAAATAAAAGTGCTGAAAATAAATGCTCCAGCTGTTGATGTTTCTAAACCACTTATAGATTTTGCATTGCAGTTTATTCAGCAGCATGCTTTGTCTGGACTGGTGTTGCAAGACAAATCGCCTAGCTGTGGATTGGGCAATACCAGCCTATTTTCGGTATCGGGCAGTCAGATCGGAACTGGCAGCGGTTTATTTGCCTCAACAGTTATGAGTCGCAGACCCAGCCTGCCAGTTGTTTTGGCAAGTCAGCTGCAAAGCAGGCAGGATGTATCCTATTTTTTGCAAAGTCTCCTTAAAAATCAATAATCATGCCCCCCATTGTTAAAAGGTTAGCTCTGCAAGAATATGAAACAGTTTGGCACGAGATGCAGAACTTTACTCAAAATAGAGACAAGCAGACAGCGGATGAAATCTGGATAGTTGAACACCCGCCTATTTACACTTTAGGGCTAAATGGAAAGCGTGAGCATTTGCTTAATGATGTTAATATTCCCGTTATTGAAACGGACCGTGGCGGGCAGATCACTTATCATGGGCCTGGTCAGTTAGTTATTTATCTGCTGTTAGATATAGAACGCTTAAATATGGGGGTTAGGCCAGTAGTAACATTGCTGGAGCAGGCGATGATAAAGGCTTTGTCTCAATATGGGCTAAAGGCAATGGCAAAGCCTGAGGCACCAGGCGTGTATATTAATGACAGGAAAATAGGCTCGGTAGGAATCAGAGTTAAAAGAGGCTGTTGCTACCATGGGCTGAGTCTTAATAATGATTTAGATTTAACGCCTTTTAATTATATAAATACCTGTGGTTATACAGATTTAGAAGTGACTCGGCTTTCTGATTTAGATGTTAAAATAACAAACTATGAACTCGCAGTACCTGTTATCCATCACCTTATACAAGCAATAAGCAAATGACCTTAAAAGCACCTTCACGCTCCACTCCGCAATCTCATCAGCGTAATGCAGAAAAGCTGGCAAGAATCCCGATAAAGGTCGAAAATAACGAGAAGGTATTACGCAAACCTGACTGGATAAGGGTAAAAATTGCTAACAACGAAAACATCACCCGTATAAAAAATACCTTAAGGGAAAACAGTCTGCATACAGTATGCGAAGAAGCCGCTTGCCCCAATTTGGCAGAATGCTTTAGTCATGGCACCGCTACGTTTATGATTATGGGAGATATATGTACACGACGCTGCCCATTTTGCGATGTTGCGCATGGTAAGCCCAAAGCTTTGGATTCGCAGGAACCTGCCAGTCTTGCAAAAACAATTAAAGCGATGGCATTAAAATATGTGGTAATTACCTCAGTTGACAGAGATGATTTAAGAGATGGTGGAGCAGGGCATTTTACTGACTGCATCAAAGCGATAAGAGAACTGTCGCCAGCAACAAAAATTGAAGTATTGGTGCCGGATTTTCGGGGGCGTATGGACAAGGCTGTAGAAATACTCAGACAGCAGCCTTGTGATGTGTTTAATCATAATCTGGAAACGGTCCCAAGGCTGTATAAAGAGGCTAGGCCGGGTGCGGATTACCAAGGCTCTTTAATGCTGCTGAAAAAATATAGGCAGGCTTATCCGGAAGCAGTGACTAAGTCAGGCCTTATGCTGGGGCTTGGCGAGCAGGAGAAAGAGGTTGGTCAGGTGATGCAGGATTTAAAGGACAATGGCTGCAGTATGTTGACTCTTGGGCAGTATTTGCAGCCAAGCAAGGATCATCTGGCGGTAAAAGAATATATTACGCCTGAGCAGTTTGTCCGATATGCTGAAATGGCCAGGGCATTAGGGTTTAAAAATGTAGCAAGTGCGCCACTGGTCAGGTCTTCTTATCATGCTGATATACAGGCAAAAGAGTTGACTTGACTGATGGTTGGGTTGGCCATGAGGAACAAAAAGATATTGAAAAGGAGCTGCTCTCGTTTTTGCTCTGTCTTCAATTATTCCCTGCTCCCTTAAAATAAACTTTCATCTTCAACACCTTCCTGATCCTCAATGGGCGCCTCGGCAATAGGCGCAAATTTTGTTGGCGCATGGGATGTTCTGAAAAATTCCCAAATGCCCTTGGTTCCAGTATGGGCGAGTAAACCTGTTTTTTGATCAATAAAGGCTTTTGTTATCCCGCTAGGTGGCAGAAGTTCCTGTTCCGGCTTATCTTTTAAAGCAGTTCTCATAAAGTCAATCCATATAGGCAGCGCCGCTTTTCCGCCCGTTTCGTAGGCCCCCAGTGATTCTGATGAGTCAAAGCCTAGCCATGCAGTCGCTGCAATTTCAGAGCTAAAGCCATTAAACCAGGCATCTTTCTGATCATTGGTCGTTCCTGTTTTTCCTGCAAGGTCCATTCGCCCCAATGCTTTTTTTGCTGCGGTTCCTGTTCCTCTCTGCACAACATCCCGCAATAAAGAATTCATAAGAAAATTAATTTGGGGCGATATTATTCGAGGTGCATACCCTGCAGAATTAAGTGTGTTTGTACTGCATGATGGGCATGCAATATCAGGTATTGCCTGGAATATGGTATTGCCTCTATTGTCTTCTATGCGGTCAATAAAGTAAGGCTTGACCAGGAAGCCGCCGTTAGCAAAAACGGAATAGACTGTTGCCATTTGCAGTGGTGTTGCATAACCGCTGCCTAAAGCTAAAGACAGGCTGTTGGGCAGCTGATTTCGAGTAAAGCCAAAGCGGAGTGCTGTGTTAGTTACTTTGCTGATGCCAAGCTGTCTAAGCAGTCTTATTGATATAAGGTTTCTGGAGTTGCGCAGCCCAGTTCTAAGCGGCGTCATGCCAAAGAATTTTTTGCTGTAGTTCTCAGGTCTCCATTCGGTTCCCTGGTCATGGTCGGCAATAACAACAGGGGCGTCATTTATAAGGCTGGCAGCAGTAAAGCCGTTTTCCAGGGCTGTGGTGTAAATTATAGGTTTAAAGCCTGACCCCGGCTGCCGTTTAGACTGAGTTGCCCGGTTAAATTTATTGTGGAAAAAATCAAAGCCGCCAGATAGCGCTAAAATAGCTCCGTCATGTGAATTTAATGCAACAAAGGAAGCTTCTGCTTCGGGAATTTGTGCCAGGGTCCAGCTATTGTCTTTTAGCTGTCTAACTTGAATGAGGTCATTGAGTTTTAGCAATTCAGATATTGATTTCAGTTTTGCTCCAAGGCGATTATGAGTTTTGAATTCCCTGGCCCATTTAATATTTTTAAAATGCAGTTTAATAGCTTTATTGTTTTTAAGTTTTGCCGTAGCTACATCGCTCTTGATTTTAATAACTTGCGCTGATTGGATATCAGCAATAGTAGAGAAATCTGATTCTTCAAATTTTTTCTTGTTTGGGTGAGGCAAAGACCTATAGCCGTGCCGTTCATCATAGCTGTGCAAGGCAGAATGGACAGCATTGCTAGCGGCAGCCTGTAACGAGCTATTAATCGTAGTATAGACTTTTAGCCCGGATGTAAAAGCCTCATCACCATATTGTTCAACCATTTGTTTGCGAACCATTTCGGCAACGTAGGGGGCTGGGGATTTAAGCTGGTTTGCATGAAAAGACGCTGTAATAGGCTGTTTGACTGCGTTGTCAAATGCTGTCTGGTCTATATGGCCCAGCTCGATCATACGTCGCAATACATAGTTTCTGCGTTGGAGAGCTCTTTTTGGGTTGGATATAGGATTGAAATCTGATGGAGCCTTTGGCAACCCGGCGATCATGGCAAACTGAGAAAGATTTAGGTCTGCTAGCTTCTTGCCATAATAAGTAGATGCCGCGGCAGCAATGCCATAGGAACGATGACCTAAATAGATTTTATTTAAGTACAGTTCCATAATTTTATCTTTTGAATATTGCTGTTCTATGCGCAAGGCTAAAATAATTTCTTTAGCTTTTCTGGAATAGGTTTTTTTTCGGCTAAGAAAAAAGCCACGGGCGACTTGCATAGTGATAGTGCTGCCTCCCTGCTTTTTCTTGCCTGTGAGGACTAGTTGAGTGGCCGCTCGAATAAGTCCTTTTATATCAACGCCCGGATGAGAATAAAAATTGCCATCTTCCGCTGAAATAAAAGCATTGATGAGCTGGCGAGGCGTTTCATCTATAGTAATGGGCGATCTTTTTTTCTCGCCAAACTGAGCCAGTAAAAGTCCATCTGCGCTATATATCGATAAAGGGGTAGTGTATTCAATGTCATCAAGTGATTTAATGCCTGGCAGTTCAGATTGTAAATTATCGTAAACAGCATAACCGGCAATAGCCAGGCAAATAGCAAGAATGAGGGCTAAAAAGAACATCCCCTTTAAAATTTTTTTTAGAAACATCCGATTTGTGACCTCAATAATCCTGTAACAAGTCTGAGGAATGAGAATTCAATAATATCTGAGTCTGATCTGTCTTTTTACTATTCTGGCCTGCTGAAAAAAAACAGATGCATAGCATGCCTGTATAGCCAGCTTTACGGGACATACTTTCGGGTATTGTTAAATTCTTTATTCCAGGTAATAAGTAATAAATATATTTTTTAATGGGAGTAACTTAATATTAAATTGAGAAAAAAGCAATGGTACATGAATTGAGGTAAAGGTTCTCAATTCAAGAGCAGAGAATAAATAGTAGGCAATATTTGAAAAATATATTTGTTTTAGTGTGAAAAAATAAAAAGACTACTATACTTTATCAGTAATGAAGTTCTGATTGTTTCAATTGATGTGATTTTGCATAAGATTAGAAACAATTAAACATTTGATTTTTTTACCTGATTGAGAAGGGTTCATAGATGGACTGGTTTAATAAAGGGCAACCTACTGTTCTTGGTATAGATATAAGTACTGCTGCAATTAAATTGCTGGAGCTTAGTAAGGCGGGGGCCCGTTACAGAGTTGAGCATTACGCTGTTTCTCCGTTGCCCCAGGATGCCGTTGTTGATAAAAATATTGCAGATGTCGATGTTATAGCTGATGCAATTAAAGCAGCTATAAAGCAGTCCGGTACAAAGACTAAAAATGCCTGTGTTGCTGTTTCAGGCTCATCTGTGATGACTAAAGTCATCTCCATGCCAGGATCTTTAACCGACGAAGAAATGGAAGAACAGATACTGGTTGAGGCTGATCAGTATGTTCCCTATTCTCTGGATGAGGTTAATTTAGATTTTGAAGTTCAGGGTGTATCAGAAAAAAACCCAGAAATGGTGGATGTCTTGTTAGCGGCTTCTCGGCGGGAAAATGTAGAGGATAGAGTGGAGGCTTTGGAGAAAGCTGGACTAAAAGCCAAAATAGTGGATGTGGAAGCATTTGCTATAGAAAACGCATTTATGCTGCTGGCTGATCAATTGCCTGAGGCAATTGAGGATCAAACGGTGGCTATTGCAGATATTGGTGCAACGATGACATCATTAAATGTATTGCTTGATGGCCGGACAGTTTACACGAGGGAGCAGGGTTTCGGCGGCAAGCAGTTGACAGAAGAAATTCAGCGCAGATATGGGTTGTCTTATGAAGAAGCGGGGCTGGCAAAAAAGCATGGAGGCTTACCCGATAATTATGTTTCTGATGTGCTTGACCCTTTTAAAAAGGCAATGGTTCAGCAAATTGCCCGTTCATTGCAGTTTTTTGTATCGTCGAGTGCAAATAGAAGCATTGATAGCATAGTGCTTGCGGGTGGGTGTTCATCAATACCGGGAGTAGACAAGTTGGTAGAGCAAAGTTTAGGTATTCCCGCTTATATCGCTAATCCATTTATAAATATGGCACTATCGAATAAAGTAAAACCTCAGAGTTTAAGCAATGATGCCCCAGCAATGATGATTGCCTGTGGCTTAGCATTAAGGAGTTTTGATTAATGGCAAAAATTAACTTGCTTCCTTGGCGAGAGGAGCATAGAAAACAGCAGCAGCATGATTTTGTGATGTCGCTCGTAGCGGCTGCAGCCATGACCTGTTTTCTGTTTTTTCTGGTTTATATGCAGATTGAAGCAATGAAGGAATATCAGGAACGGCGAAACCAGGTGATACAGAGTGAAATTACAGCTGTTAACAAAAAGATTAAAGAAATTAGGGATATTGAGTCTAAAAAAAGAAAATTAATGACAAAAATTGAAGTGATTCAAAAATTGCAGGAAAGCCGGCCAGAAATCGTACACTTATTTGATGAGCTAGCTAAAAGCATACCTGAGGGAGTGTTTCTTTCAAAATTTAAGCAAACGGGTAAAAACCTAGTGTTGACAGGCAAGGCTCAGTCTAGCGCCCGAGTTTCTGCCTATATGCGCGGTGTAGAGGCATCCGCCTGGCTAGAGGCACCGGTATTGCAAGTTATTAAAAGCAAGTCCAAGTCATCTGGTGGACAGTTAAATGATTTTTCTATGCTGGCTAAGCAGGGAAAGAAAAAACAAAAGGATGGGGAGGCTAAAAAATAATGAATTTATCTGAAGTCAATTGGGATTTTAACGCTGCCGGAAGCTGGCCAGTACCAATAAAAATTGTAGCAATTGCTATTGTTGCCATTATTGTTGCTACGGCTGGCGTTTATTTTATCACGCTGGATCAGTTAACAGAGCTGGAACAGCTGGAAGCTAAAGAGCAAAGTCTAAAATCTTCGTTTGAGTCAAAACAAAATAAAGCAATTAATTTACCTGACTACAGGGAACAGCTGAAGCAAATTGAGGCATCCCTGGGTGAAATGATTAAGCAAATGCCAACAAAGGCCGAGGTGGCAAACTTATTGGTAGATATTTCTCAGACAGGCTTGGCGAGCGGATTGGAGTTTCGGTTGTTTAAGCCAGGAAATGCCGTTAGGAAAGATTTTTATTCTGAGCTTCCCATCAGTATTAAAGTAATAGGTAAATATGAGGAGCTAGGGCTTTTTGTTAGTGGGCTGGCATCATTGCCTCGAATCGTTACTGTACACAATGTAAGCATTTTGCCTAACAGCAAAGGTAAAAGCGGCGCTAAAGGCCTTGCTAAGGAAAAGGAAGGGGAGCTAATGGTTATGGATGCAGTAATCAAAACGTATAACGAAGAAACGGGCGTCGTTAAAAAGAAAAAAGGACGGCGGAGATAATGATGGGCTTAGCTAAAAATAGTTTTATTAAAACAAAAAAAGGTATTGTTACGATTAGCTTTTGCTGTCTTGGCTTGGCTGGCTGCGTAAATGATGATATTAGCGATTTAAACCAATATATAAAGAGTGTGAAGGCTAAGCCGAAGGGTACTATCCCTCTGTTGCCTGAAATAAAAGTGGTTGAGCCATTTCTATTTAATCCCGATGGCTTGCGAAATCCTTTCCGGCCAGTAAAAATAATTGAACAGGACGATTTGCCTGGTATAGCATCAGGAACTGGGATAAGGCCAGACTCTTCCCGAAGAAAAGAAGAGCTGGAGGCTTATTCGCTCGATGCATTAAGAATGGTCGGAACAGTAATGATGGGAAAAGATAAGTGGGCCTTGATTAAGGCTAGCGATGGAACCATTCATCGTGTCCAGAAAGGAAATTACATGGGACGAAATCATGGTGAAATCATTCAGATTTTAGATAATAGAATTGAATTAATGGAGATTGTTCCTGATAAACCGGGATCATGGCGTGAACAACAGGCTTCAATAGTACTGGCTGAGTAATTAAGGGTTATAGAATGAGTATGCAAAATAAAAAAATGAATAGGTTCCACGGGAAACCCAGATATGTTATAACTCTAGGGTTCTGGCTTTTGATGATGCCTTTTTCCTTGCTTTGGGCAAATAATTCGGCCATTACGGAGATAAGTTTTTCTTCTTTGGCTGGAGACAAAGTACAGATCCAATTAAAATTGGACGGCCCAGCGGGCGAGCCCAAAGTCTTTCAAACAGATAACCCTGCTAGAATTGCCCTGGATTTTGATGGTGTAAGCAGTGCCCTGGCTAAAAAAATGTTTGCAGTCAATCAGGGGGCCGCTAATACTGTTTACGTTGTAGAGGCATCAGGACGTACGCGGGTTATTGTTAACTTGTCTGAGATAGTCCCTTATGAAACAAAAATTGATGGCAATAATGTTTATGTTGTGCTGAAACCTATCGGTTTTCTAGCACCAGATAAATCCTCGGTTAAGAAGCAGAAGGTGGACCGGAAGATTTCTAGCTTGCTGCCAGAACAAACTATAAAAAATATTGATTTTCGGAGAGGGCCTAAAGGAGAGGGGCGCCTGCTGCTAGAACTTTCTGCTCCTAATACAGTGGTTAACGTGAAAGAGGTTGGCGGGAAAGTTGTATTAAATTTCCTTAATACAAAACTTCCGGGAAACTTGATGAAAAGTTTCGATGTATCTGATTTTGCAACGCCTGTGCGAAAAATAGATGCCAAGCGAAGAGGTGCCGGGGTGAATATAATTGTAACGCCGGTTGATGGCAATTATGATTATTCCTCTTATCAGTCAGACGGACTGCTAACTGTCGATTTTTCACCGTTGACACCAGAAGAAAAAGAAGCTGCGCTAAAGAAAAAATTTCCTTATACAGGGAAAAAATTAACATTTAATTTCCAAGATATAGAGGTGAGGTCTGTGCTGCAGATTCTTGCTGACTTTACGGGGCTGAACATTGTTGCTTCCGATTCGGTTGGCGGAAATGTTACTCTTCGATTAAATGATGTGCCTTGGGATCAGGCTTTAGAGTTGATTCTGAAATCGAAAGGCTTGTCAAAAAGGAAAACGGGGAATGTGGTACTGGTTGCTCCGACTTCTGAAATTATGAAAATTGAAGAAGATGAGTTGGCTGCTAAAGAAGTGGAGCTAAAGCTTGAGCCGCTGAGAACCGAGTATATTCAAATTAATTATGCTAAAGCTGAAGACATTCAGTCACTGTTAGTTGGGGCTAATGTTGTTAAAGCTGAAAAGTCAAATAGTTCTTCGTCTGGTAAGCAAGGCATTTTTGGCGGTTCAAATTCAACTTCAAGCCGGTCTAGCAGTACAAAACAGAGGACTGAGCTTAAAGGCGTGTTATCTGAACGGGGATCGTCCACAGTAGATGCAAGAACCAATACTATCATAGTCAAAGAGACGGCTAAACAGCTGGAAGAAGTAAGAAAAATGATCAGAATTCTTGATGTGCCTGTAAGACAGGTAATGATTGAATCAAGAATTGTAATTGCTGATAAGAATTTTGCCCAGGAAATTGGAGTTAAGTTTGGGGTGGCAAAGAGCGGTAGTTTTGGAAGCGGTACGCAGTTTGGTTTTGGTTCGGGTGCAACATCTGGAATTCCTGCCGGTAAGGTAGATCCAGACACGGGTATTTCAGAAAGTGGAGGAACTTTTGCTAGATCAGTGAAAGGGACGTCTTCAGAAGTAGGCGAATATTTGGTAGATTTAGGTGCTAACGCCATAAATAATCATCCAGTAGGTGCATTGGGAATGACTTTGGCGCGGGCCGCGGATTATGTTTTAAACTTGGAGCTGTCAGCTCTGGAAAATGAAAATAAAGGTGAAGTGCTTGCAAACCCACGAGTAATGACTTCGGATAGAGAACTGGCTTTTATTAAGCAAGGGGTACAGATACCGTTTACCACAGTGAGTCAAGACGGAACCCAGACTGAATTGATAGATGCCGTATTGGAGCTAAATGTGACGCCTCAGATCACACCGGATGGGGATGTGATAATGGAGCTGTTGATAAAAAAAGATGCTGCTAATGCCGCTGGCGGTATTGATAAGAGGGAAATTGAGACAATTGTTCGGGTGAGGGATGGCGAGACTATTGTTTTAGGCGGTGTCTATGAAGGTGACTCGGCTAAAGAAGAGTTCAAGATTCCTTTTTTTGGTGATTTGCCTGGTATTGGGTTTCTGTTTAAAAAGAATACTCAGGGAACAAAACAGAGAGAGCTATTGATCTTTGTAACCCCTAAAATTATAAAAGATAGTTTGTCAGTTAGATAACAGACTATAAAAAAAATCAGAAAGGGGGCATAATGCCCCCTTTTTTATTGGAAAACAAACCTGCTCGGTAAATGACAATGCAAACAGAAAATATTTATTTAATTGGCCTTATGGGGGCAGGTAAGACAACCATAGGAAGGCAATTGGCAAAAGCGTTGCAATTGCCCTTTTATGATAGTGACAAGGCGATAGAGGAGCAGACTGGTGTAGATATATCCACGATTTTTGAATATGAAGGAGAAAAAGGTTTCAGAGATCGCGAGCAGAATATGATTGAAGAGTTAACAAAAATTGATGGGATTGTTCTGGCGACTGGCGGTGGCGCCATTTTGCAAGAGGGGAATAGAAAAGCTCTGAAAGAAAATGGTTTTGTGGTGTATTTGCAATGTTCGGTTGATAAAATATTGCAAAGAACTAAAAGAGATAGTCAGAGACCTTTGCTGAATACGGATAATCCTAGGGAACGTATTGAGACCTTGTTTTCAGAAAGGGAGGGCTTTTATTTGTCGTGTGCAGACTTTAAGATAGAGACCAGTTCCATGCAAAGCAAAACGGTAGTGCAAAATATTTTAGAGGCATATGAGTCTTCACAATAAAGATATGAAAGAGTTGCGGGTAGAGTTAAAAGATAAAGGGTATCCAATATATATTGGATCAGGTTTGCTGCAGCAAAAGGAGTTATTGCTTAACCATATTAAGTCTAAGCAGGTGCTCATCGTTACCAATAGTACAATAGCTCCGCTCTATTTGGATGAAGTGTTAAAAGGCCTGGAAGATTTTCAGGTAGAAGTGATAGAACTTCCTGATGGCGAGCAATATAAAAACCTAGAACATATAGAGCAAATTTTTGATCTCTTGCTTGAGAAAAAATTCAGCCGCAATGCCACGCTTGTCGCTTTAGGCGGTGGTGTCATTGGTGATATGGGGGGCTTTGCCGCCGCCTGCTATCAGCGGGGGATTCCCTTTATACAGATTCCGACAACTGTATTGGCGCAAGTCGATTCGTCGGTAGGCGGTAAAACAGGGGTTAATCATCCGTTAGGTAAAAATATGATTGGGGCTTTCTATCAGCCTCAATGCGTTATTGCAGATATGGATGTTTTAGATACCCTAGACGATAGACAGCTTGTTGCAGGGCTTGCAGAAGTTATTAAGTATGGACTTATTCGGGATTTGAAATTTTTTGAATGGCTAGAAGGGAATATGGCATTGTTGCTGGCAAGGGATAAGCGGGCATTAGCTTATGTGATTGAAAAGTCATGCATTAATAAGGCAGAAATTGTTTCCGAAGATGAATTTGAAACAGGCATACGTGCCATTTTAAACTTGGGACACACTTTTGGGCATGCAATAGAAACGGGAATGGGATATGGTGAATATCTGCATGGTGAAGCAGTAGCGATAGGTATGGGGTATGCCGCTGATCTTTCTAATAGGATGGGCTGGATTACAGATGCTGATGTTGAAAGAGTGATTGCTTTAATGAAATTGGCAGGACTGCCAGTAAATCCCCCTAAAGATATGACGGTAGAACAATTTATTGACTTAATGGCCGTGGATAAAAAAAATGTAGATGGCAATATTAGGCTGATTTTGCTGGATTCTATTGGCAAGGCAACATTGCCCATTAATATTGAACAGCAGTATCTCGAACAGACATTGATGAATTATGCAGGATAAAGATCCGTTTGCCTATCAATTCAATAAAGATCAAGTTTCATCGGCTAGGTCAGAGGAAACGACTTTAATTACGTTGGAGCGTTCTCAAAAATTAGATTTATTGATCCATCTAATTTCTAATCTTAGGCAGTCTCTTGCCATTTGCGGGCCGCAGGGCATTGGGAAAACTACACTGTTAGACGAATTAAAAGCCCGTAAAAATGATGTTTGGAAAATTGTCACCATTCAGGCAACAGGCAATGTAAGTTTTGAGGGTATTCAGCAGCAAATACTGACGTTTTTAATAAAACACTACCCAGAGCATAAAAATCAGGAGCTATCACCCGTTTTAACTTCGTTAGATAAGCACAGCCAGAAAGTCGTGGTTCTTATTGATGATGCAGGACAGCTAGTGCCAGGGGTTATTTCAAATGTGATTCAATATGCTGTTGCAAGCGAGAGCTTAAGAGTTGTTTTTTCTTTGACCCAGGATGAGCTGCATTTGAAAAATAGCTCAGATAAATCAATCAGTGATTGTCACTTTATAGAAATCCCTCCGTTAACAGAAAAACAATGCGGTCTTTTTTTACAGAACTTATCGGGTAAGCCCGATGCCATTATTTCATTTAAGGCAATTAGTGAGCAGCTGGTTGAAAGGCTATACCGGCAAACTCATGGTATACCCGGAAAAATAGTGGCTGAATTGCCCAAGCTTTCTAATTATAAAGGCTCAGCAGGTTATGGCTGGCTGGCGGGTGTTTTTTTTATGGCCATTGCGGTGGCAGTAGGCTTAAAGTTTTTTGTTTTTGATGGGTCTGATCGTATTGCAGCAATAGAAAAAAGTAAAACAGCGTTGGTTTTGAAAAAACCAGAAGATGTAAGGGCACCTATTCCTCAAAGTGATATAAAAAAACAAGAGACAACAGTTTTTGAGCAGATAGAATTAAAGGCGATAGAGCCAGAAGCAATAGAGAGAGTTGATGGCAGCATAAGCAATAATGTGAAACAGACTCAAGCGGGGTTTTTGGATGAAAAGCAGGTCGTCCAGAGTGAAGCGGCTGAAGTAAAGCTAATAGAACCTGTAACTAGAAACCTTGTTATGAAAGATAAGCCGTCGGTTCTGAAGCAGGCTGGTGAAGATAAGATAAGGAAATCAGATGCTGAAAGGAAAGAGAAGCCTGCTAAAAATCATAAAGTTGATAAAAATAAAATAGATAGGAAGGTATTGGGGGCAAAAAAGAAAATGCCTGAAGCGGAGAAAACTAAATCGGGTTCAGGTACAAGTGCCGAAGTGCAATGGCTTTTAAGTCAGCCAAAGAATAACTATACAATACAATTGATGGTGCTTTCTAACCGTCGCTCAGCGGATAAGTTTTTAGCAAAAAATAAAAACTTAAAAACACGGCTTAAGTTATTTCAGCTCAATAAGAAATCAGAAAAATATGCGATAATCTATGGTTCTTTTAAAAATTCAGTGGACGCGTCTAAACAGATGGAATCTTTGCCTGCCAAATATAGAAAGTCGTGGGTAAGAAAAATTAGTGCCTTACTGAAAGAGATAAAAAAATAGCGAATAAGTATGACATCTTTAAAAAATGATATTTTTATTAAAACTTTATTAAAGCAGCCTGTTGATAGAACGCCAGTGTGGATGATGCGTCAAGCAGGACGCTATTTGCCAGAATATAGGAAAATACGGGCAAAGGCGGGAAGCTTTTTAGATTTATGTACAAACCCGGAACTGGCTTGCGAGGTGACTTTGCAGCCATTGGAACGCTTTGATTTTGATGCGGCCATTTTATTTTCAGATATTCTGACGATTCCTGATGCGATGGGGCTGGGACTTTATTTTTCAGAAGGGGAAGGGCCAAAATTTAAAAACCCGGTTAGAACGGAAAGCGATATAAAGAAACTTCCCATTCCAGATCCAATGACAGATTTACGGTATGTAGTTGATGCGGTAAGTTTGATCAGAAAAAACTTGCAAGGCCGAGTGCCACTAATTGGCTTTTCAGGAAGCCCCTGGACATTAGCTACTTATATGGTTGAAGGCAGCAGCAGTAAAAGCTTTCAAAAAGTTAAGGGCTTGATGTATGAGCAGCCATTGCTGATGCATCAGATGCTGGATAAGCTGGCACAGTCAGTCGCGTCATATTTAAACGCACAGATAGAAGCAGGTGCTCAGGCCGTTATGGTGTTTGATACCTGGGGCGGCATGCTTTCAACAGAAGATTATGATGAATTTTCATTGAACTATGCAAAACAGGTAAGAGCTTTGCTTAAAACTGATGTGGATGGAAAGGAGGTTCCCACCATTTTCTTCACTAAAGGCGGAGGTCTGTGGCTGGAAGATATGGCTGATGCAGGTTATAGTGCATTAGGACTGGATTGGCAGACTGATATTGCAAAAGCACGGACACGAGTGGGTGAAAAAGTTGCGTTGCAAGGAAATATGGATCCAATCGCATTGTATGCTGAGCCAGAAAAAATTAAACAAAAAGTTAAAACAATTTTGCAAAAATATGGCCAAGGTTCGGGACATGTGTTTAATCTAGGGCATGGCATTTTGCCTGATGTAAACCCTGAGCATGTAAAGGCAATGGTTGATGCAGTACATGAGTTTAGTCCTCAATATCACCTTTAGGAGGCTGTTTTCTGTGGGCTCATGGAAGACTTTGGTTTGGTGGGCGTAGTATGACTGGCTGAAGGAAACAAATTATATTCTGTCATCTCGAGAATAGGAGAGATCCTGTTCTTTGCTGCTGGGTAATAATTCCCCCTCAGATAGAAATGATGGCATTCATTTGAATCAGTATTATTCATTAATGCCATGGATGTTAGGCCTCTTGCATTGGTTAATCCTAAATAAATCAGTTGAACGCTTAGTTTAGCTGTAACTTGTTAAATAAACTGTATAATCCAGTTTTTCATTATTCACCAGATGGGTGAGTGTATTTCGCTTCATGGTTTTGTGAAAAATCTGGACAAAACTACTGCAGAATAGCTCTCGATAAGGACTACGGCCATTATCTTCGAGCTATTCTTTGCCTTTTTTGCCCAGATTTCCCACAAAATCCGTGCTCAACTGATTTTTTTAGGTTAATGAAGTATCTCAAAAAGCGGGTATAAATGACTATGATGAAAAGAATAGGGTTAGCTGTAGGTATTGCTCTCCCCCTTTTTATTATATTATTCGCAAATTTTGGAGAAAATATACAAACGAACAGAATGGCGGCCTGCGCCATTATGATGTCTATATTTTGGGTGACAGAAGCAATACCCCTAGCGGCAACCGCACTTCTCCCTCTTGTCTTTTTTCCAGTTCTGGGAATAGCCTCCAGCAAGGCAGTTGCAAGCCAATACATGAACTCAACGGTTTTTTTATTAATCGGCGGGTTTATGATTGCCTTGGCAATGCAGCGATGGAATTTGCATAAAAGAATAGCGCTCAATATTCTGGTGCTGTTTGGAGGTCATCCGCTGCAATTAGTCTTCGGCTTTATGGTCGCAACGGTAGGTCTGTCAATGTGGATCTCCAATACAGCAACGGTTTTAATGATGCTTCCCATTGCATTAGCAATTATTGCTCGTCTTGAAACTTTTTTGACTGTAAAGCAGGCGCATCAATTTGCATTGGGCTTATTGCTAGCTATTGCCTATTCAGCCTCTATAGGAGGAATGATGACGTTAGTCGGCACAGCTCCAAATCTAGTGTTTTCACAATTTTATCAAATGCAAAGTGGTGTTTCGGTTGGGTTTTTACAATGGATGCTAATAGCAGTTCCTGTTGGCATCATCATGCTAATGCTGCTGTATGCCATTATAGTAGCGCTTTTTTTAAGGAGGCTACCTAGTACAG
>JALSLW010000106.1 GCA_026988155.1 Methylomonas sp.
GCAACTGGGGGGTAGTATTTTAATTGAAAGATTAAAAGCGAACACTTTCTTTACATTTTATTTTATAAGTGTAATATTACTTTTCACTTTATGTTTCATTCTTCCTACTAAAACATGGCAAAAAAGACACTTATTCTAGGTATTGGTAATATTTTATGGGCAGATGAAGGCTTCGGCGTTAGAGCTGTGGAATATTTGCATCAGCATTATCAATTTGATGACAGCGTCAAGCTGATGGATGGGGGGACTCAGGGCTTGTACCTTGTTCATCATGTGCAAGAAGCTAATGTTTTGCTGGTATTTGATGCGATTGATTATGGATTAGAGCCAGGGACTTTAAAATTAATCGAGGACAGTGATGTTCCTAAGTTTATGGGAGCAAAAAAAATGAGCCTGCATCAGACTGGTTTTCAGGAAGTGCTGGCGATGGCAGAAATGTTAGGGCAATATCCCCAGCATTTACTTTTAGTCGGTGTCCAGCCAGAACAGCTGGAAGATTATGGCGGCAGTCTTCGAGAAAAAACGCGTCAGCAAATTATCCCAGCCATTCAGCATGCGCTTGATTGGCTAAATGAACGGGGTATTCATGCGACTGAGAGAGCGGTACCTCTTTCTGTTGAACAGTCATTGTCAGGTTCTGAAATAAGCCTAGAAAACTATGAGGAACAACGGCCCTCAGAAGATCAGGCCTGTCGGGTAGGAGATGACCGAGTTATCAAATCAAAGGAATTTCATATTCAGTACCGGCCTCATTCACTTGATCCAGATAATCAAATCAGCTGTGATGTTGATCATAGAGGGCAATATTAATGTGCATCGGACTGCCTATGCAGGTGATTGAATCAGGATTTGGCTATGCAATCTGTAAAGGGATGGATATAACAAGACAGGTTGATACTTTGTTAGTGGGTGAACAGGCTGAGGGTACCTGGCTATTGGTTTTTTTAAACAGTGCCAGAGAAGTTTTAACAGAGGACGATGCCTTAAAAATAAATGATGCAGTTCGTGCGGTGGATTGGGTTATGTCAAACCCAACTCTCTCGCAGGAAAGTGTATCAAATACTGCAATCGATGCACTTTTTGCCGATTTGATAGATCGGGAACCCCCAAAACCAGCCTCTTTACTGGCATTGGAAGAACAGCAAAAAAACAAAAAAACATAATATATTAAGGACTATTGTCATGCCTTCTGCGTTAATTAAAAACATGATTGAACAGTATCATTATCCTGTTTTATCAGAAACAACCGTTGATGAATTTATTAATTCTCAACAGGAGTGTGTGCTTTTTTTTACTGAAAACCCCGCACAATTTCCTGAAAGTGATGATGTCGCCATGATTCTTCCTGAACTGGTTAAGGAATATGGCGGACGTTTTAATGCTGCAGTGATTGAACAGGCTTCACAGCGTAAACTTCAGGCGCGCTATGGATTTAATGAATGGCCATCATTGGTTTTTCTTAGAGAAGGAAAGTATCTTGGCACGATTAGCCGTGTCCAGGATTGGGTTGATTACTTGACGACAATCAATCAGATTTTATCATCAGAATCCAAGCATGCGCCAGGCATTGGAATTCCCGTTGTTCAATCTTCTGCATCGAATTGCGGATCATAATTTAAGGACATTGCAGATATGAAAAAAATTGATATTCCTGTTGTTGCTGTCGGTGCAGGTTCTCAGCCACCCGATGAAGATGGCGCAGCACTGGCCTTTATGCAGCTGCCTGATGATATGACCACATTCAGTGCTCCTATTATTCCCGAAGCAGAAGAGGTCGTTGGGCTTGATGAGGCATTAGCATTAACCGGTGACTTGGTTGCTTTACTTAAAAATTACCAGAATGATAATAAAATCAGAGTCATCGAATTGAATGGGCTGGATGATAAAAACCGTCAATTTTTTGATCAGCTGCTGGGTGAAGGGGAAGTCAGTGTGCAATGCGGCGGCAATATTAACGCGCTGATTCAGGAGTCAGTCTTGGCTGGCGTTTGGCGAGTACAGTATACCGATGGCAATAACTCGATTATCAGAGATACTGTCGAGGTCGCCAAAATTCCTTCTATCGTGAGTGAATTATCTTTTTATCAGGCTCAGGAACAGCTCGATTCCGCCCCCGATATTCCTGATGGAATCCAAAATGCACCGCCATTATTAGCAGAAATCAGCGATAACATCCAAGAGTATCAGAGTGGTGATGAGCCACATGTTATCAACCTGTCACTGCTGCCTCATACAGAGGCTGATATTATTTTTCTCTCTGACCATCTCGGAATAGGTCCGATTATTATCCTTTCCCGCGGCTATGGAAATTGCCGTATCAGCAGTACGGCTACTAAAAATGTCTGGTGGGTTCAGTATTATAATTCACAGGATACTTTAATTCTTAATACCATTGAGATTAGCAGCGTGCCAGAAGTTGCCTGCGCTTCAATAGAAGATATTGAAGACAGTGCCGATCGTCTGAATGAAATTCTCTCGATCTACCATTAAGGATATACAGATGAGCGGCGATTATATACCAGGCTCTTTTGGCGGCGATGCCAGCAAGATTAAAAATGATACTCGGCTGGAATGTAAAATATGCTGGTATGTTTATGATCCGGAAAAAGGCGATGATTATTGGCAAATCCCCCCTAAAACCCCTTTTTCAAAATTGCCTGATCATTGGACATGCCCTGAATGTGATGGTGGAAAAAATGATTTTATGGTCATTATGTAATGCTTGATTCTGTAGAACATCCTTCGGATATACAGCATATGGCAGATAAGCTGGAATCTGCATTTGAATGGATTTATCGTGAGCGTATGGCCGATATTCCAATAACTAATGACATTATAGGTGTCCATGCCATTGCTTTTCAGCATTGGGAGCAGTGTTATCTTGGCGTTATGATTACGCCCTGGTTTATGAACCTGATGATCCTCCCGCAATCGGCTGAGGACTGGAGCGACAAGCAAGAACAGGCCAATGAAAGCTACAGTTTTCCTTCGGGCAGATATTCTTTTTTAACGGGGTTTGAAGCAGATATTGGCAAATACCAGTCCTGTTCTCTGTTTTCTCCCATGTTTGAATTTGCAGATGATGAAGCTGCCATAGAAACGGCTGAGATCATTATGAAAGAACTGATGAATAATGAGCATATTGAGCAGGGTGATATTAACGCAGAAGATGTAGAAAAAATATGGCACGGAGAAGAACAGAAACCAGACTTAGAAACACAGCTAAAAGAAGATGTGCCAGTTAACGCAGAAAAGGCAAACAGGAAGATGAGCCGTAGACAGTTATTAGGCCTTAGTACGGAAGATAAGAATAATGAACAGCCTTGAAGGATGCATCATGATTAAAATTTCTGCTCAAGATAAAAACAAACAGGTAGAAATTCAGTCGACTCGTCCTTTATACGCCTCTCAGATACTTATCGGTAAAACGCCTGAACAGGCTTTATCAACGCTTCCCTTATTATTTAATATATGTGGAATCGCACAGTCTCATGCAGGTTATCTAGCGATTGAACAAAAAATGAACAGGAAAAAAGACTTTTCACAGCAAACTGCACGTGAGATGTTAGTGCTTGCAGAAAATGCCCGAGAATACCTGTTAAGACTTTTTTTGGATGCCCCCAGCCTTTTTCAAATAGATAATAGTACACTTGAATTATCCTATCTCGGACAAATGACCAAGGCTTTCAGCTCGGCGTTGTTTAAGGAGGGTAGGGCTTTTGCTTTTGATAGCCAGCTTAATGCTGAACTGAGTGAAGTTACTTTATTAATTGATAAACTTGAGCGGTTTCTTATCGACACACAATTTCAAATGCCACTTAACGGCTGGGCAAACCTCCAAAATGATACGTTGCAGCAATGGGCAAAAGAATACGACAGCCTGGCGGGCAAGATAATAAAAATGCTTTATGATAAAAACTGGACATCGCAAGGGTACGCAGATTTTAATGCATTGCCCGTACTTGACGAAAAGGAACTGCTAGAGACCTTTAATGCCAGCAAGGTAACGCAGTTTATTGCCCAGCCTGAATGGCAAGGGCAATGTTTTGAAACCAGTGCTTTAAGCCGTCAATTTTCTCATCCGCTGGTTAAGGCACTGCATCAAAAATATTCAACTGGGCTTATTACGCGTTGGGTCGCCCGCCTGACAGAATTGGCAAGTATTCCTGATCAAATGCGACAATTGCATAAACAGATCATAAATCACGACTCCTTTATTGCAAAAGAGAATGAACATAGTTCGCTAGGAATAGCTCAGGTGGAAGCGGCAAGAGGCCGATTAGTGCATCAGGTTGAAATTGAACAGGGGAAAATCTGTCAATATCAAATTCTGGCACCTACTGAATGGAACTTTCATCCCCAAGGTTCGCTTGCAAAAAGTTTGGCTGGGTTAAAAAGTGATAATAAGCAAGAATTAGAACAGCTGGCGCATTTAATGATTAATATTTGTGATCCCTGTGTAGGCTATCGGTTAAGTGTGCATTAACGATGCATGAAATGTCTCTATGTGAAGGTGTTCTGCAAGTGTTGCAAACGGAAGCAGAAAAACAGGGGTTTCACCGTGTTAAAACGGTTATATTGGAAATTGGTGACTTATCCAGTGTCGAGCCTGAAGCAATGCGATTCAGCTTTGATGTGGTTATGAAAAATAGTCTGGCTGAGAATGCAAACTTAACAATTGAGAATATTCCTGGCACAGCCTGGTGCATGCAATGTTCTAAAAATGTATTGATAAAACAGCGTTATGATGAATGTCCTGACTGTGGCGGCTACCAGCTGCAGGTAGTCAGCGGCGATGAAATGAGAATTAAAGAACTGGAAGTAGAGTAGGAAAAACTTTGAATTGCGATTTATTTTATTCGCCAGCTCAAAGCCCGCTCTTTACAGAAAAAATCAAAAAAACCGGAGGTGGAATAATGTGTACAGTATGCGGTTGCGGAGAGGGTGAAAGCAGAATAGAAGGTGATTCACATCATACGCATAGTCACGAAGACGACCATGGCCATAGCCATGGTGAACATCACCATCATTATGGGCATGGTCCAGCTCATGCTCATGCACCAGGTATGGATCAAACGAGGATGGTGCAAATTGAACAGGATATTCTGGGTAAGAATAATGAATATGCGCATGCTAACCGCCTGCTCTTTTCAGAACAGGGTATTTTGACACTCAATTTGGTTTCAAGTCCTGGATCGGGTAAAACTACATTATTGACCCGAGCCTTGCAGGATTTAAAGGATGAAATGACATTGGCCGTAATTGAAGGTGATCAGGAAACCAGCAGAGATGCAGAACGTATTCGGCAAACGGGTGTGCCTGCCATTCAGATTAATACCGGAAAAGGCTGTCATCTTGATGCTCATCAAGTGGGGCATGCTGTTGAACATTTGCCTCTGGAACAGGGTTCGGTGTTAATGATCGAAAATGTTGGGAACCTGGTCTGCCCAGCGGCCTTTGATTTGGGGGAGGCAAGTAAAATTGCCATTCTGTCTGTTACAGAAGGTGAAGACAAACCCATTAAATATCCAGATATGTTTCATGCCGCTGACTTATTATTATTAAATAAAATAGACCTGCTGCCTTATCTTGATTTTGATATTGAGCAATGTATTGAATACGCCAAACGGGTAAACCCGGGCATTCAGGTGTTTCAGGTTTCAGCAAAAACAGGTGAAGGAATGGAGGAATGGTATCAATGGATACGTTTAACACAGCAGACTCGGATGATAGGGCGGAGGACAGAAAAATCAGTACCTACAGTATCGGCTAACTAATGAGCACACGCCCCAGTATTTTGGTTGTTGATGATGAACTGCGTTCTCTGGAAGCAATTGAACGGATTCTTGGGGATCTGTTTGATGTTCATTTAGCAAATAATGCTAAGGACGCTGAAATAATTCTGCAAAGGGAATGGATACAGGTCCTGCTTTGCGATCAACGTATGCCAGATATGAGCGGGGTGGAATTTACTCAAAAAATACGGGATGAGTATCCAGAAATTATCCGGCTTATTATTTCTGGCTATACTGACTCAGAAGATATTATTGCTGCACTCAATGAAGGGGGGATTTATCAATATATTACCAAGCCCTGGCATCCGGACGAACTTATTAGCAAGCTTAATAATGCAGTTGATATGTTTCGGCTACATCGAGAAAATGAGCAATTATCCGTTGAAATCAAATTAAAACCCGACACCATAGAACAGGTTTTAGTAGAAAAACGGCGCATATTGAAAGCACGGTATGACTGGGACCAAGGCATCATTCGCAGTCCAGACAGCTCGATGAACAAAATCTGCAATTTAATCCGTCATGTGGCTCCCTTTGATATTAATGTATTAATTATGGGAGAGTCAGGCACGGGTAAAGAACTTTGTTCACGGGCTTTACATTATAATAGTCTTCGCCAGGATAAAGCCTTTATCGCCGAAAACTGCGGTGCTATGCCTGATGAATTGCTAGAAAGTGAATTATTTGGACATAAACGAGGGGCTTTTACCGGAGCGATTGAAGACCATTGCGGTTTATTTGAATTGGCCGATGGCGGTACCATCTTTCTGGATGAAATAGGCGATACCTCTCCCGCTTTTCAGATTAAACTGCTGCGCGTGTTACAGGAAAACGAAGTGCGGCCCTTGGGCAGTAACAAAAAACGGCCTACTAACGTGCGGGTAGTTGCTGCAACCAATAGAGATCTGGAAGAGGATGTGAGGCAGGGGCGATTTAGGCAGGACCTTTACTACCGGTTGGCGACCTTTAAAATAGAAATCCCTCCATTAAGAGAGCGAAAAAGTGATATAGCCCCCCTTGCCATAGGAATTCTCAATCAGGCAATGGAATTATTTGGTAAACGGGTTAAAGGTATTAGTGAAGAAGCACTGCTATGTTTTGAGTCATACCAATGGCCAGGCAATGTCAGAGAGTTGCAAAATGAAATAAAACGTATGCTGGTGCTAGGTCAAAATGATTATCTGGAATCCAGCCTGATATCCCCCCATATATTACTTGCTACCCCCGAAGAGTCAGCCGCAGATATGGCATTAATGGCGGGCATTGATGGCTCTCTAAAACAGCGGGTAGAAGCACTTGAAGCGCGTATTTTGAAAGAAACATTGATTCGCTTGCGCTGGAATAAAACGCAGGCAGCGCAAGAACTTGGGCTTTCTCGCGTCGGATTGCGCAATAAGCTGGAGCGTTACGGCTTAGAAAAAAATGCCCATATTGAACCTGTTGAGGACACAGTTTTGTGAACAGTTTGCAAGCTCAGCAGTCAAAAAAGCAGACGCCTCTGTCCGGTATTTTGATGAGTAAACTGGCAAAGTCAGCAGGCTCAAATGAAGACCAGGTCTGGATTGATGTTATCCAGCAAATGGATACTATCTATACTGAATTAGTCCAAAATCAGATTGAGCTGGAGCAAAAAAATGCCGAACTGGAAAACACACAGCTTTTTATAAAAAATGTTATGTCTTCCATGTCCGAAGTGCTGATTGTCTGCGATATCAATTATTCTATTTTACAGGTCAACTCTGCTTTGGAAACTGTCACGGGATTGAATGAAAAGGTGTTGAGTGGGCAATCGGTACTGGACTTATTCCCCGTCAGTCAGCACGCCATGTTTCTGGATTTACTGGATAAAAGGCAAGCAGAACCCTTGGCTGACATTGAAATTGATCTAGTCTGTGCAAAAAAAAATCATGTCCTTATGTCAATAAGTTGCAGTCCGCTATATAGCCATAAAAAGCGTTTTTCAGGTTATGTGATTACTGGCAGGCCTTTGGGTGAATTACGCAAAGCCTACTCCGAGCTTCATCAGGCGCACGAAACATTAAAAAACACTCAGCAGCACCTGATCCAGTCAGAAAAAATGGCGTCATTGGGGCGACTGGTTGCCGGTGTGGCCCATGAACTGAATAACCCTATCAGTTTTCTCTACGCCAACATGTATGCTTTACAAGGTTACGAACAGAAACTTCAAACCTACTTTACTGCTGTTCATCAAAACAATGGTTCAAAAACATGTGAGAAACTGCGGTTAGATCTGAATATAGACAAGGTTATCAAGGATCTAAAACCATTGGTAGCAGGTTCTCTGGAAGGTGCAGAACGAGTTAGCGATATTGTCAAAAACCTGCGTCAATTTGCAACCCCTCAGCAACAGAAAAAAACACACTTTGATTTAATACCTGTTATTCGCCGTGCAACCGCCTGGGTACTGAATGCTTCTCTGCTAAAACCAGAAATTAAGACAGACTATCCCGAGCAGCTCGAATTAACAAATAATGAAGGGCCTATCCATCAAATTCTGATTAATCTTATTCAAAATGCTGTAGATTCCATGGAAGAATCAGATATGCATTCTCCCCAGCTAACGATAAATATTGAGCAAGCGGAAACTGAGATAAAAATCCATATTCAGGACAATGGGCATGGAATCAAATCACAAGATTTAGTGCGGATTTTTGACCCTTTCTTTACGACTAAACCAGCGGGTTATGGTACAGGTCTTGGGCTATATATCAGTTATGGGTTGGCTGTCGAACAATGTCATGGTGATTTGAGTGTAGCGGACCATGGGCAGGGTGGGGCAAGGTTTACCTTAACACTGCCTATGGCCAGCTAAAGCAAATATAGAATGAAGAAATTTTGTTTCAACCTTAAAAGAGATAATGTCTCCTGTAGGAGTGACTTTAGTCGCAATATTGCGTTTAAAGCCAATCATGTAAAAGGTCTCAAAACAAAGTTCATAAGATCAGCTATTCAGATGGCAGAAAATTATGCTTAAACCTTTTAATATTATTTGGCTGCAATCAGGAGGCTGTGGAGGATGCAGCATGTCAGTTCTGAATGCCGAGACACCTGATTTCTTAAACAGCCTTAAATTTAATAATATTAATCTGCTTTGGCATCCCTCGCTCAGCGAAGCCAGTGCGGATGAATTTTTATCCTTGCTTGAAAATATAGAATCAGGCACTATTCCGCTGGATGCTCTTTGTCTTGAAGGTTCGGTTATGCGGGGCCCTAATGGTACAGGGCGGTTTCACATGCTAAGCGGCACCAAACGCCCCATGATGAGGCTTATCGAAAGTCTGGCACAAAAGGCACGCTACACGGTTGCAGTAGGGAGTTGTGCCACCTTTGGCGGTATCACCATGGCTGGAAGCAACCCCGGCGAAGCCTGCGGTTTACAGTATGAAGGCCAGCAGCCCAGCGGATTACTGGGTGAGAGCTGGAAAAGTGAAGCAGGCCTTCCCGTTATTAATATTGCTGGCTGTCCAACACATCCCAGCTGGGTAATTGAAACCCTGGCGCAAATGGCAGCTGCGGATTTCAGCAAGGATAATTTGGATAATTATAACCGCCCGCGCAGCTATACCGACCATCTTGTTCATCATGGCTGTCCCCGAAATGAATATTACGAATTTAAAGCCAGTGCAGAACAGCCTTCAGATCAGGGCTGTATGATGGAACATAGGGGATGCCTGGGAACACAGGCGCGAGCGGATTGCAATATCCGGTTATGGAATGGTGAAGGCTCCTGTTTACGTGGAGGCTATGCCTGTATTAACTGCACGGCCCCCGAGTTTGAAGAACCCGATGGCAACTTTACCGAAACGCATAAAGTTGCAGGCATCCCCGTCGGCTTGCCTACTGATGTTCCCAAAGCCTGGTTTGTTGCATTAGCATCTCTGGCAAAAGCCGCAACACCAAAGCGGCTTAAAGTAAATGCCGTGTCAGATCATATTCGGATAGTGCCGGGAGCAATAGAAGAGGATAAAGAACAATGATAAACTTATTCGCTAACAGAAAGTTTTCTTAATTTTTTACGGAAAATGATTCCTCCATGGACTTAAAAGCACTTGAAGAAAAACTCCAGACACTGGTATCCAGCCTCAATAAAGAAAAATTTATTTATGATTTATTATTAGCCTATGGACAACCCAAATCTTCTATTACTCGACTACATAAAGGTGACTATAACTTGTCTAAAGTTGACAGTGAAATACTCTGGAAGAAAAAGCTTTTTTTCAAGCAAGAAAATACGGCTGACCTACATGTCTTGATTGACCAGCTAAAAACGGATAAGACAATAGCCAAACAGCACCCCCGTTTTATCGTTATCACTGATTTTAAATCTTTATTGGCAATCGATACAAAAACAGCCGATAGCTTAGATATTCCCCTAGCTGACCTGGCTAAACATTATGATTTTTTTCTGCCTTGGGCAGGGATGGAAAAAGCCCAGTTGCAAAATGAAAACCCTGCGGATGTAAAAGCAGCGGAGCGCATGGGGCGATTGTATGACTTGATTTTAGAAGATAATCCGACCAAAGAAAAAGATCAGGTTCATGCCCTCAATATTTTTCTTTCCCGTTTGTTATTTTGTTTTTTTGCCGAAGATACGGGGATTTTTAAGGAGGGGCAATTTACCAATGCCATCGCCTCGCATACCGCTAAGGATGGCACGGATTTACAAGCCTATCTGCAAAAATTATTTAGCGTCCTCAATTTACAAGACCGCTCTGGTTATCCGCAGTTTTTACAAGACTTTCCCTATGTCAATGGCGGGCTATTTGCTGATAACACCCCCGTGCCAGTTTTTAGCACTAAATCCAGAAAAATTATTATTGAATGTGGCACGCTCAACTGGCAGGCCATTAACCCTGATATTTTTGGCTCCATGATTCAGGCAGTTGTTCATAACGAACAACGCAGTCATATGGGGATGCACTACACCTCAGTGGTTAATATTATGAAAGTGATAGAACCGCTGTTTTTAAATGATTTGTATGCCGCCTTTGAGAAAGCTGCAAATAATGAGAATAAACTTAAAAAACTGTTAGCCAGACTCTATCATTTACGCATTTTTGACCCTGCCTGTGGCTCGGGCAACTTTCTGATTATTGCCTATAAAGAGCTGTGTCAGCTAGAAATTAACATCTTTCGCCAACTGCAAGCTATTGACCCGATTAACTGGGGACATGCGGTTTCTGGACTGCATCTAAATCAATTTTACGGCATAGAATTAGATGACTTTGCCCATGAAACCGCCAAGCTGTCTTTATGGTTAACCGAACATCAAATGAATCTTGCTTTTAAAGAGGTGTTTGGGGAAACACGTCCGACTTTGCCCTTGCAGGATAGTGGCAATATTACTTGTGGTAATGCGACTCGGCTGGATTGGGAGGTGGTTTGCCCTAAGGTGGATGATAAAGGCAATGAGCGTGAGGTTTATATTTTGGGGAATCCGCCTTATTTGGGGACAAAATATCAATTGATTGAACATAAAAATGATATGTCGGTTGTTTTCAAAGGGATGAACAACTATAAAACCCTTGATTATGTAAGTTGCTGGTTTATGCTTGGCTCAAAGTTTATTGCAAACGCTAATGCCCAATGTGCTTTTGTTTCAACTAATTCTATTAGCCAGGGAGTTCAAGTTGCCATGCTCTGGCCTAATATATTTGATGCTGGTTTAGAAATCAGTTTTGCCCATCAATCATTTAAGTGGACAAATAATGCTAAGGGAAATGCAGGTATTATTTGTGTCGTGATTGGACTTAGAAATTTCTCAAAAGGTATAAAAACCCTTTTTGGTAGTAGCGTTGGCTCTATTGTAAAAAATATTAACCCATACCTCACAAATGGAACAAATTTAATTGTTGAGAAGAGAAGCAAGCCTCTTAGTAATTTACCTATTATGTTATATGGTAATAAACCTGCAGATGGAGGAAGCCTTATTCTTTCAACAAAAGAGAAAAATGAACTTGTTGAATATTACCCTAAAGCTGATATTTTTATAAAAAAATATATCGGCTCACAGGAGTTTATTAAGGGGTTAGAGCGATGGTGTTTATGGATTGAAGATAATGATTTAAAACAAGCAGTTGCTATTCCGGAAATAGCAAAACGTATAAATAAGGTTAAAGAGTTCCGTCAAAAAAGTAATAAAAAAGCAACGCAACAAAAAGCACAGTTTTCTCATAGCTTTGTAGAGAAAAGATATAGCAAGACAGATGCTATTATCATTCCCGTCGTATCGTCAGAGCGTCGTAAATATATTCCTACTGGGTTTGTTAACAAAGATACGATAATAAATGTAAAAGCTTTCGCTATTTATAACCCTGCTCTATACATATTGGCTATTATTTCATCAAGTATGCACATGAACTGGGTTCGTGCTGTTGGAGGGAGAATGAAAACGGACTACAGCTATATCAATACTATTTGTTATAACGCTTTCCCCTTTCCAGAAATCACCGAAGCACAAAAAACCACCCTAGAAGGCCATGTATTCAAAGTACTGGACGAACGCGAATTACACCCCGAAAAAACTATGGCGCAACTATACGATCCCAATAAAATGCCAGACGGTTTACGCAAGGCACACCTTGAAATGGATTTAGCCATAGAAAAATGCTACCGCCCACAACCCTTTAAAAGCGATGATGAACGGCTGGAATACCTGTTTAAACTGTATGAGAAAATGATTAAAGAAGAGGTTAAATAGTTATGTCATTCTATTCCCATAGGGAGTTCTAAAAGTGAACTCTGTTACTGACAAAAAAATCATTATTATTGCTGGCCCAAATGGCGCAGGAAAAACCACTTTTGCAACAGAGTTTTTGCCTAATGAAGCAGGATGTCCTATTTTTATTAATGCAGATTTAATCGCAGCAGGATTAGCACCTTTTGGACCAGAACGCGCCGCTTTTAAAGCGGGTCGGCTTATGCTGAATGAAATTCATGACTATGCTCTTAATAGTGATAACTTTGCTTTTGAAACAACATTAAGCGGTCGAGCTTATGCGCGAGCTATTCCTGAGTGGCAAAAACTGGGGTTTTGTGTGAAATTATTTTTTCTTCGTTTGCAATCACCTGAACTGGCTATTTTCCGTGTACGGCAAAGAGTTAAAGCGGGCGGTCATAATATTCCTGAGCCAGTGATACGCAGACGGTTTAAAATGGGTCTGAATAATTTAGAAATGTTGTACAAGCCCCTTGTGGATGAATGGGCGGTCTATGATAATTCGGGTGAAGTCCCTGAACTTTTAGAAGAGAGTGTAAAGTATGAGTGACAATAAAACTAATGTAACTGACCAAACACAAAGAGACCCTGATTTAATCAATGCAGAAGTGGCAATGAAACGGGCAGCCATTAAAGCACGAAAATTGGCACAGATGTCTGGTACTGCCGTTGTTACCATGAAAAATGGCGTAATCAATGAAGAGTATCCCAGTCATACATGAGCGAAACGGGGTATGTTGCCCCGTTTCAAACATTTGGAGTTAAGTCCTCGTTGCCACGCAGGAGCGTGGGAACCAGGCAATACTTGATAACCCTACAAATTTAAACACGAGAATATTATGCTTAACTATAAAGTCAGTGATAATACGGTAAATTTGACTTTTTCCAAAGAGTTATTAAGCTCACCGGAAATAGTCAGGTTTATTGAAATTTTACGCATTAAAGAATTATTATCAAACAGCCAAGTCAGTGAAGAGGCTGCTTTACAGCTAGATGATGAATTAAAAGAGAAGTGGTGGCAAAAAAATAAAGATACTTTTTTAGGCAAAATTCAATGACACTTGTCGTAGATACTAATATTATCTTTTCTGCTCTGGTTAATAAAAACTCAAAAATAGCTACCTTTTTATTGGAGCCTAACCAAGCGTTAGTGATGCCAAAATTTGGTTTTGTCGAGCTTTTTAAGCATAAAGAAAAAATATGTGCAATTAGCAAACATTCACAAGATGAAATCTTAGAAATTCTATATGAACTTATGCGCCATATTGAATTTTTTGATGAAAATAGTATTTCAGCCAATGCGTTAAAAGCGGCCTGGGAACTTGTTGAAAATATTGATCCAAAAGATATGCTGTTTGTTGCATTAGCCATAGAAGTCGATGGCTTATTGTGGACGGGGGATAAAAAATTATGTGCAGGCCTGAAGAGTAAAGGTTTCGACTCCTTCCATAATATATAAGTGGCCGTTAACCTGCTATTTTCTTAAATGCGTAAACATTTATCTTTTTTCTCAACTATTTTCAAATTATGGCAAAAGGATAACAATAATGTCTAACCTAGTCGATGTCACCTACGCCCAAACAGGCGAAAGCACTGCTACCAATAAATTAGGTATGCGCGATATGCAAATACGCGCTTTTGAAGCAAGAAACGCACCCTATCTATTATTAAAATCTCCCCCTGCATCGGGTAAATCACGTGCATTAATGTTTTTGGCCTTGGATAAATTGTATAACCAAGGGATTAAAAAGGTCATTGTGGCTGTGCCTGAGCGTTCCATTGGTGCTTCGTTTGATAAAACAGACCTGATTTCTTTTGGCTTTTTCGCTGATTGGGAGTTTGCTGCACAATACAATCTATGCACTGCGGGTGGTGAAGGCAGCAAAGTGAATAGCTTTAACAACTTTCTTAACGATAAGCCGCCACTATTTTAATTTGCACCCATGCAACGATGCGCTTTGCTTTTGAAGCGGTTGATGAATCCGCTTTTAATAATACTTTACTGGCAATCGATGAATTTCATCATGTCTCTGCTGATGCGGATAACCGGTTGGGTGAGGTAATGCGTTCTATTATGCGCAATACCAGCGCACATATTATTGCCATGACGGGTTCTTATTTTCGGGGGGACAGTATTCCTGTGCTATTACCTGAGGATGAAGCCAGATTTACTAAAGTCACCTATAACTACTATGAGCAATTGAATGGTTATACCCATTTAAAAACTTTGGGCATAGGCTATCATTTTTATCAGGGACGTTATTTATCAGCCATTGATGAGGTATTGGATACTGATAAAAAAACCATTCTGCATATTCCTAATGTTAATGCCGGTGAGTCAACCAAAGATAAGCATCAGGAAGTCGATGCTATTCTGGATAGCATCGGTACTGTCACCCACCAAGATGCTGAAACTGGGGTTCTTTATGTTGAACGCAAAACAGACGGTAAAATCATAAAAGTCGCTGATCTGGTAAATGATACCGCTAAAGACAGGGATAAAATTGTGGCTTATCTTAGGCAAATGGAACATGTGGAGGATATGGATTTAATCATTGCTTTAGGCATGGCTAAAGAAGGCTTTGACTGGCCTTTTTGCGAACATGCGCTAACCGTTGGCTATCGAGGTTCCTTAACGGAAATTATCCAGATCATCGGACGTGCCACACGCGATAGCGAGAATAAAAACCATGCTCAGTTTACCAATTTAATTGCCCAGCCCGAAGCGGCCGATGACCAGGTGAAATTATCGGTTAACAATATGCTAAAGGCGATTACTGCGTCATTGTTAATGGAACAAGTACTTGCGCCTAATTTTAAATTTAAAACCAGACGTTTTGATGATGAGCAAGAAAACGAACCTGGCACGTTGAAAATTCGGGGGTTTAAAGAACCCAGTTCGCAACGGGTAAAAGATATTGTCGAATCTGATTTAAATGACTTAAAAGCGACTATTTTACAAGACAGTAAAATGTTGCAAGCGTTACCTGGGGAGTTTATTGACCCAGAAGTGATTAATAAGGTAATGATTCCCAAGGTGATTCAAAAGAAATATCCTGAGCTGACGGATGCGGAAATTGAAGAAATTCGTCAGCATGTGGTGGTGGATTCGGTGATTAAAAACGGAGAAATAAAAGAAGTCGGTGATAAAAAATTTGTACGCATGGCAGGTAAATTTGTCAATATTGAAGAGTTGAATATTGATTTAATTGATCGGGTAAATCCTTTTCAAAAAGCCTTTGAAGTATTATCTAAATCAGTCACAGCCAGTTTATTAAAAGTGATTCAAGAGTCTATTAATGCTGGACGTATAGAGATGACAGATGAGGAAGCGGTGATTCTTTATAGAGACAAAATTGCACCTTTTGTTAAATCTACGGGACGAGAGCCTGAGCTTAAGTCCAGCAATGCGTTAGAAAGAAGAATGGCAGAAGCACTGGTTTATCTTAGAAATAAAAAACGCCAGAAAGTCGCAGTTAATGATTGATTTTGAAAAAGAATTAGCACTTATTTTGCAAGATGATCCTTTAGGTTTGTTGACAATTAAACCCAGAGCATCATTAACTATTAGTGCGGATGATAGGTTAATTGCCTCTTTTGCAGAGATTAATCGCTTTGTGCATGAGCATGGAGCAGAGCCGGCCGAAAGCCGTGATATAAATGAGCGGTGTTTATTTAGTCGTTTAAAAGGAATAAGGGATGATTTTGATAAAACGACTGCTCTATTAGCTTTTGACCGTTTTGACTTGTTAAAAAACTCCATTGTTTCTGATATTAAAGAAATTAGTTCTGTTGAGGATATTTTAAATGATGATGTATTGGGTTTATTAGGGAATGAGACCTCTGACAATGATATTTTTATGCTTAAAAATGTCGCCAAGACGACAGAGATGCCTGAGCAAGTTGCTCGTAGAAAACCCTGTAAAGATTTTGATGCCTTTGAGGGTCTTTTTAAACAATGCCATGCTGATTTACTTAGCCATAAAAGTGAGTTAAGAAAATTTACAGGAGAACAGCAAATTACTGTGGGACATTTCTTTATTTTGCACGGTGTGATGGTGTATGTTGCAGAGGTTGGGGATAAGTCAAAAAAACGAGGCAAGGTAAACGCCCAGTTACGCTGTATTTTTGAAAACGGCACTGAGTCTAATATGTTATTACGCTCTTTGGCAACTGAGCTTTATAAGGATGAAAGTGGTCGCAGAGTATTGCCTGTTTGTGAAAATTTATTTGATGAACCTAAGCAGGTGACGGCTGAAGATAAGGCTACGGGGACTATTTATATCTTAAGTTCTTTGAGTAAAGACCCCAAGATTAAAGAGATTGAAAACCTTTATAAGATTGGGTTTTCTAGCCAATCAGTAGAGCAGCGTATTCAGAATGCGGAACAGGAGCCTACCTATTTGATGGCAAAAGTAAAACGGGTCAGTGAATATCAGACCTTTAACTTAAATCCACAAAAATTAGAATTAATATTGCATACTTTTTTTGCGGACTGTTGTTTGAATCTGGATGTTTTTGATGGTGATGGGAAACGGCATACGCCAAGAGAATGGTTTATTGTTTCTTTGCATAATATTGAGATAGCTATTCAACTGTTAATAAATGGAGAGATTGTTCATTATCGGTATGATGGAATGAAACAAGAAATTGTTAGTGTAAACTGAAAATAAATATGTTATGACAACCACACCCTCAAAACGCAGAATACTCGGTCCTTTCAATCGTGTAGAGGGGGATCTGGAAGTGCATGTTGAAATAGATGACGATCAAGTAAGCAAAGCTAAGGTAAACTCCCCTCTGTTTCGAGGTTTTGAGCAAATATTGCAGGGTAAAGACCCGCTTGATGCGCTGGTTTATACACCAAGAATCTGTGGCATTTGTTCGGTTTCTCAATCCGTTGCCGCCGCACAAGCGCTTGCTGGTGCTCAAGGATTGCAAAGCTGTCCGAATGGCCAGCTTGCGACCAACCTGATTTTGGCAACGGAAAATATGGCAGACCATTTAACTCATTTTTATCTTTTCTTTATGCCAGATTTTGCCCGTCAGGTATATTTGAACAAAAAATGGTTTGAGCAAATCAATACACGTTTTAAAGCACAAACAGGCACAGCAACAAAAGATGTTTTGCCTGCCCGTGCGGCCTGGCTGCATTTAACTGGCATTCTGGCTGGAAAATGGCCTCATTCGCTAGCAATACAGCCAGGCGGTACAACACGTTCAATTACTGCAAAGGAAAAAATCACTCTCCTAACCACAATTCGTTGTTTTCGCCAGTTTTTAGAGGAAATACTTTTTACTGATACGCTTGAACAAGTCACAGCCATAAAGACAGAAGATGAGCTAGCCGCCTGGCAACAGACACATCAAACGTCCGATTTTGGCCGGTTTTTAATGCTTGCAGATGATCTTGACTTAGCATCTTTGGGGGGCACAGATAACGCATTAATGAGTTATGGCGCCTATCATAATAATCAGGAGCCATTATTCAAAACAGGTGTCTGGCAACAAAAATATTATACTTTGGACACGTCTCTGATTACCGAAGATATTACACATAGCTGGTTAAAAGGGCAGAGCAAGGCAAGGCATCCCTTTTATGGCAAAACGCAGCCCGATTCTGATGAGAGCAGTGGCTATAGCTGGTGCAAAGCCCCCAGACTTAATCAGCAGGTTGTTGAGGTGGGGGCTGTAGCACGGCAGATGGTGAATGGGAATCCACTGATACAGGCTTTAGTCTCTCAGTCGGGTACCCATGTTAAAAACCGTGTGATTGCCCGTTTATTTGAACTGGCTTTGGTGTTGCCGGAAATGGAGCAATGGTGTCAGCAAATACAGCCTAAGGAGCCTTTTTGCATGACCAGTAAAATGCCTGATGATGCTCAGGGAATAGGCTTGGTTGAAGCTGCTCGCGGGAGCCTTGGGCACTGGATAAAAATTGAAGAAGGGCGCATTTTTAACTATCAAATTATTGCCCCGACCACCTGGAATTTTTCACCCAGAGATACTCTGAATCAGCCAGGTGCATTGGAACAGGCATTACAGGGAACTTTTGTGGGTGATGACGAAACAGCTTCTGTAGCAATTCAGCATATTATCCGTTCTTTTGATCCGTGTATGGTTTGTACGGTACATTAACTATGGCAGCTACAGCATTCAGTACAGAAAATAAACCAACAGGATGCCGTATTCGGGTAAGGGGGATTGTGCAAGGTGTTGGCTTCCGGCCAGCTGTATGGCGATTGGCTCGGCAATATCAATTGGCCGGTCATGTTTTGAATGATGGCGAAGGCGTTTTGATAGAACTTTGGGGAAGTCAGGATGCATTAGAGCAGTTTAATAAAGCGCTGTTAGTTGACTGCCCACCTTTAGCAAGAATAGATCATCTTCAGCAGGAGCATTTGTCAGGGACCCCCGCTACTGATTTTCAAATTATCTGCAGTCAGACAACAGCAATGCAGACCGGTGTGGTAGCTGATGCGGCAACATGCCCAGCCTGTATTGAAGATATTTTTGACCCTGAAAATAGACGCTATCGCTATCCATTGACCAATTGTACAAACTGTGGACCTCGCCTGTCGATTATTGATGAGATTCCTTATGATCGTGCAAATACCAGCATGGCCGAATTTATTCAATGCCCAAACTGTCAGCAAGAATATGAAAACCCTGAAAGCCGGCGATTCCATGCACAGCCTAATGCTTGTCCCGAATGTGGTCCACAAGTTTGGCTGGAACCTGAAAGCAACAATATTTCAGGGACGGATGAGCTGGAGCGTGCTCAATATTTGTTAAAGCAAGGCTATATCATTGCCATTAAGGGGGTTGGCGGTTTTCACCTTGCCTGCGATGCCTCTAATGAACAGTCAGTATCTCGTTTGCGACAGCGTAAGCATCGCTATGCCAAGCCTTTTGCATTAATGGCGAGAAACATAGATATTATTAATTCACATTGTAAATTGAACCATGTGGAAATTAATTTGCTTTATTCATCTGCTGCACCCATTGTATTGCTAGAGCGCAAAGCAGCAAGTCAGCTTGCTGCAGAAGTCGCACCTGGTCAAAAAACACTGGGGTTTATGCTGCCCTATACACCATTGCATCATTTGCTGTTACACGATTATGACCACCCTATCGTCCTGACATCCGGCAATGTCAGTGATAGTCCGCAATGTAATAATAATGATGCTGCACGTACGGACCTAAAAGGTGTGGCTGATTTTTGGCTGCTGCATGATCGAGATGTTTTTCATCGTATTGATGACTCGGTCGTACGAGTTATTAAAAATAAAAAACAAACGCTGCGACGGGCAAGAGGCTATGCGCCAAGCTCTATTCCTTTGCCAGAGGGGTTTGACCAACAGCAGGAATTATTGGCTTTTGGAGCGGAACTTAAAAATACATTTTGTCTGATTAAAGATGGGCATGCTATTGTTTCCCAGCATATGGGCGACCTTGAAAATGCGGAAACCCTGATGGATTATGAAAAAAATCTTGCATTGTATCAACGTCTATATAAACACCAGCCTACTGTATTGGCGGTTGATGCACACCCTGGCTATGTTTCCAGTCAATTAGGGCGGGGGAAGGCTGAAACAGAAAAATTAGCCCTGATTGAAGTGTCGCATCATCATGCACACATTGCCTCTTGTCTGGCAGAAAACGGCTGGCCAGCAGAGGGTGAAAAAGTGCTGGGCATTGTGCTTGATGGCCTTGGGTTTGGCCAGGATGGAAGCTTATGGGGAGGAGAATTTATACTGGCTGACTATAGCACTAGCGAACGCTTGGGCGGCTTAAAAGCAGTGGCTTTAATAGGTGCGACTCAGGCAATGTATGAGCCATGGCGAAATACTTATGCGCATTTGATTGTCGCCATAGGTTGGGAAAATATTATTGCCAACTATCAATCATTGGACTTGGTCTCTTTTCTTCAGCGGAAACCACTTGATACATTTAATGCCATGCTGAGTAACGGGGTAAATTCACCGCTAGCTTCTTCATGCGGTCGTCTGTTTGATGCTGTTGCCGCTGCCATAGGAATCTGCCGAGAACACGTGAGTTATGAAGGGCAGGCTGCTATTGAGCTGGAAGCCTTGGTCAATAGGACATTGCTACACTTAGAAAAAAATTATGCCTATCCTTTTCAACTTATAAAGGCCAGCAAGACTCAGCATGCTGTGCTTGAACCGCGACCCATGTGGCAAGCATTACTGACAGATTTAATAGAGCAGAAGAAACCTGAAGTGATTGCCGCCCGATTTCACTTAGGGTTAGCAAAAGGAATTATTGAGATGGTGGAGCATTTAGCAGACAGAGAACCAGACCAAAGAACGCAGACAATTGTTTTGTCAGGCGGCGTGTTTCAAAACCAAATTCTCTTCGAGCATGTGAAACAGGAGCTTGAAGATAAGAAATATCAAGTGCTTTGCCACAGTGAAGTTCCAGCAAATGATGGCGGACTTGCACTAGGTCAAGCCGTAGTGGCATTAGCCCAAACAATGAAAGAGGAATCTATATGTGCCTAGGAATACCGGGTCAAATTGTTAAAATTATCGACTCAAAACAGCTGCTTGCTACTGTTGATGTGGCGGGTGTAAAACGCCCCGTTAATATTGCCTGTATCGTTGATGATACACATCCCGCAGAATCATGTGTCGGCGACTGGGTTCTGGTTCATGTGGGGTTTGCCATGAGCCGTATTGATGAAGAGGAAGCACAGAAAACACTGGAATTGCTGAGTGAGCTAGGTGAGGTGCAGCAGGAAATTGAGGCGATGAAAGAAAGTCAGACACTATTGGATTCCTGAAGATGAGTAAAAGCAATAGCCCCTTGCAATCACTTTACCCTTTTTTACATGGTGAAAAAAAAGATTCTGACAGTGAAAATGCTGTATTGCTGGAATCTGTACGTCAAAAATCACAATATTCTATTGATGTGAAACAGGAGTTTTTTGCCAAAAATGCTCAGTTATTAGTCGATGCCGCCCATGCTGTTGCAGGTGTTTATATAAATCAGGGACGCCTATTTACTATGGGAAATGGCGGTTCCAGCTGTGATGCGTCTCATCTGGCTGTTGAATTTCAGCACCCGGTAACGACGGGAAGACCCGCGCTTCCGGCTATGAATTTGTGCATGGATACAGCAATGGTTTCGGCTGTCAGCAATGATATTGGTGTGCAGCATGTTTTTTCCCGTCAAATTAATGCACATGGGCGAACAGGTGATGGGCTGGCAGGCTTTTCAACTAGCGGAAACTCAAGCAATTTATTGCAGGGATTCCAAAAAGCGCGGGAGATGGGGCTGATGACGCTGGGTTTTGCAGGCGGTGATGGAGGTGAAATGAAAAACAGTGGCTTGCTGGATTATTGTCTGGTAGTAGAAACAGATTCAATACACAGAGTGCAGGAGGTTCATGTGGCTTGTTATCACATTCTTTGGGATTTGGTTCATACCTTACTTGCTGATCAGCGGGGCTTTCTTGCAAATAAAAAAGGAATAGCAGAATGAAATATGTTGATGAATTCCGAGATCCGGAAAAAGCTAAAGTGCTCATTGCAAAAATTAATGCACTTTATGAACAGATTCCCCAAATTGCAATACGTCCATTACAATTAATGGAGTTCTGCGGCGGACATACCCATACTATTTTCCGCTATGGTATAGAGCCCATGCTGCCAGACTGGATCGAACTGATACACGGTCCCGGCTGTCCGGTCTGTGTTTTGCCGATGGGGCGAGTTGATGATTGTGTTGCTCTGGCAGAACGTCCTGATGTGATTTTTACCACCTTTGGCGATGCCATGCGGGTACCTGGTTCAAAAAAAAGTCTATTGCAGGCAAAAGCAGAAGGTGCAGATATCCGCATGGTTTATTCGCCTTTGGATTCGTTGGAACTGGCCAGAAAAAATCCAGATAGGCAAGTTATCTTTTTTGCATTGGGTTTTGAAACGACCATGCCCAGCACCGCGTTAACTGTGTTGCAGGCTAAGAATGAAGGGCTGGACAATTTTTCACTATTCTGCAATCACATCACTACCGTACCCACCATTAAAGCCATTCTTGACTCGCCCGATATGAAAATTGATGGGTTTTTGGCACCAGGGCATGTCAGTATGGTGGTTGGCGAACAGCCTTTTCATTTTGTCTCTGACGCTTATGATAAACCCATAGTCATCACTGGGTTTGAACCGCTTGATATTCTTCAATCCATCTGGATGGTACTTAAACAAATAGCTGAAAATCGCTGTGAGGTCGAAAATCAATATGCGCGAATTGTGCCGCCTGCCGGTAATGAGCCCGGCTTAAAAGCGATTGAGAAAGTATTTGAAATTCGTGAATTTTTTGAATGGCGGGGCTTGGGGTCTATAGATCATTCGGGAGTAAAAATGCGCAATGAGTTCGCCCGCTTTGATGCCGAACAAAAATTCTCTATTCCAAACCTTAAAATTGCTGACCCGAAATCTTGTCAGTGCGGCGAGGTTCTCAAAGGTGTAATTAGACCATGGGAATGTAAAGTGTTTGGCGGCAGCTGTACGCCTGAAACTCCGATGGGTGCACTTATGGTATCAACAGAAGGAGCTTGTGCCGCCTATTATAACTTTGGCAATCTCCCAGAATTGCTGTCAAAACGTGACCAGCAAAATAAGGAAAATACAGCATGAGCACTTCCAGCCGGGTAAGACGAACATTGAGTTCAGAGATTATCACATTGGCTCATGGCAGTGGAGGCAAAGCAATGCGCGACTTAATTGATGATGTTTTTGTCAGCGTATTTGATAATGATTACCTAAGCCCGCTTGAAGACCAGGCCCGGTTTGATCTAAGCGCACTTTCTGCTTATGGAGACCGTCTAGCTTTTACCACCGATTCATATGTGGTCGATCCATTATTTTTTCCAGGCGGAGATATTGGTAAATTGGCTGTCACAGGTACCGTAAATGATCTTGCGGTAGGCGGTGCCAAGCCGCTTTACCTGACCTGCAGTATGATTATTGAAGAAGGTTTGGCGGTAAGTGAGTTGCGCAGGGTTGTTCATTCTATGAAAATAGCGGCCGATGAGGCCGGTGTAGTTATTGTGACGGGTGATACAAAAGTCGTACAGCGGGGGGCGGCTGACAAACTATTTATCAATACTGCCGGAGTAGGGGTTATTGCCTCTGGAATTAACATGAGCACTAATAGTGCCCAGCCGGGTGATGCTGTTATTATCAATGGTTACGTGGGAGATCATGGTGCCGCAATTGTTGATGCCCGGGGAGAAATGGCGCTTGAAAACAGCATAGAATCTGATTGCCAGACACTTAACGAGCTGATTGATGCCATGTTAAAAATTTGTCCCCAAGCACGGTGCATAAGAGACGCAACGCGTGGAGGGGTTGCTACAGTTCTGAATGAATTTGCTGAAGCCAGCAGTGTCGCCATCACAATTAATGAGACTAGCGTACCTGTAAGGCATGAGGTAAGGGGGATGTGCGAAATACTTGGCCTTGATCCCCTTTATCTGGCAAATGAAGGAAAACTGCTTGCTATCATCCCCGGTGACAGGGCTGATGAAGTGCTAAAAGGTATGCTGCAGCATCCAGCTGGCCAGCACAGTGCCATCATCGGTTATGTATCTGAACAGCCTGCTGGTCGTGTAATATTGCAAACAGGGTTTGGTGGCAACCGGATTATAGATATGCTGGTTGGTGAGCAATTGCCGAGAATCTGTTGAAACTGGAAAATTATTATCTGTTTGCTAGTTCAAAAATAATGCTAGAAAAACAGGGTTAAAGAAAAGCAAATATCTTGCCCGCTATGGGTAAGATATTTATTTCCAGTTGCCTAAGTTATAATAAGCTGCCATTTTGTTTAGGAGAGAAAAATGCGAACAGTTCCTTTTTTCAGTGCGTTATTATTAACCGCATGTGTCACCATTAACATCTATTTCCCGGCGGCCGCCGCTGAAAAGGTGGCAGATAAAATCATTAAAGGCATTCAATCTGAAGAGACGGTTGACTCAGAATCTCAGGGGACAGTGGAGCCTCAGACATATTTTAATGGAATTCAAATCGTGTCTCAGCTATTAGAGGCAACGGTTAATTTTGTGATGCCTGTAGCGCATGCACAAAGTGCCGATTTATCAGTTAATACAGCTGAAATAAGAAAATTAAGAGCCAGAATGAAAAGCAGGTTTGCAGCCTTAAAGCCCTTTTATTCAAGCGGTGCAATCGGAATAAAAGCAGATGGCTTTATAGTGGCTAAAGGGGCAGTTGCACTTAAGGATAGAAATAAGGTAAATAAACTGATAGGTGCCGAAAATTCAGATAGGCAGAGACTTTATCAGGCTATTGCCAATGCAAATGGCCATCCGGAATGGCTGGCACAAATTAAATCAACTTTTGCCGCTCGCTGGATAAGTAATGCACAGCCGGGCTGGTGGATTCAATCTTCAAATGGAAGCTGGAAGCAAAAATAAATATGGCGCGTAGACGAAGCAGAAAGAAAAAGTTACCCGAAGCATCGGTTACAGTCATCATCGAGTCTTTGGCACATGATGGCAGAGGCATTGCGCATGTTGATGGCAAGGTGGTATTTATTGATGAAGCATTGCCGGGCGAACAGGTCGAGTTCATTTATACCGATAGTCGCAGAGATTATGCCGAAGGAAAGGTAGACAAGCTATTAACGAGGTCTGAGCATCGTACAGATCCAAAATGTGTTCATTTTGGTCGCTGTGGCGGATGCAGTTTTCAGCATGTAAAAGATGAAGAACAGATTAGGATTAAACAGGGCTTGTTAGTTGAGCAGTTTAGCCGTATTGGCAAAATTGAGATCACGCAAATTTGGGAGCCTTTAACGGGGCCATATTGGGGGTATCGTAGAAAAGCCAGAATGGGCGTTAAATATGTCGCTAAAAAAGGGCGGGTTTTGGTTGGCTTTAGAGAGCGTCGAAATCCTTTTTTAGCCGAAATTGAAAGCTGTAAAGTGATGCATCCCATCGTAGGTGAAAAATTGATGGACTTATCTGAAATGATCGGCGGATTAACTATTAAAGATAAAATACCGCAGATTGAAGTAGCTATCGGTGATGAAGACTGTGTGCTGGCCTTTAGGGTTTTAGAACCGCCAACAGCCGAAGATAAAGAGGTTATGCGTGAATTTGGCCATCAGCATAATATCAGTATCTGTTTGCAGTCAAAAGGCCCTGATACTATTGTGCCGATTGAGGGTGAGCCAGAAGTGATTCCGTCATATGCCTTGCCAGAGCAGGGGGTAAAGTTTAATTTTAAGCCAGCCATGTTTACTCAGGTTAATTACGAGATAAATAAGAAAATGATTACTCGGGTGATTGAGGCTTTGGATTTAAATAAAGATGATAATGTATTGGATTTATTTTGCGGACTAGGTAATTTTACCCTGCCTATGGCAAAAAAAGCAGGGCATGTTGTCGGGGTAGAGGGCGATCAGCCTTTAGTTAATCACGCAAAAGAAAATGCAATATTAAATGGTTTGGATAATGTCGAATTTCATGTGGCTGATTTAACCAAGGATGTCAGCGGTGTGGCTTGGGCAAGGCAAAAATTTAATAAGGTGATGCTTGATCCTTCCCGGGCTGGTGCCTCGGAAGTACTGCATAATTTAAAGCACTGGAATCCTGACCTGATTATGTATGTGTCCTGTAATCCGTCAACTTTAGCGAGAGATGCTGGTATTTTGGTGAATGACATGGGCTATAAGTTAGTGAAAGCAGGGGTGATGGATATGTTTCCTCAAACGGGGCATGTGGAATCAATAGCCTTGTTTAAAAAGGAGTAAGGTAACGTGCATTAAATAACCTACCCAGATTGCGCAGGGTTTTTATTCGTCTTCAAGGCGCAGCGAAGGGAGCATAGCAAGCTATGTGACCGAAGTTGCAACGCTGAAGACGGATAAAAAGACAAGCAAGATTGGTGGGTTATTTATTGCGAGTTGCCTAACTGCTCCACGTGTTTTGTCATTCCGACCTGCGGACTGGAGCATCCTCTCAATATCATAAGATTTCTCTTGCTGGTCGAAATGACAGAAATTCAATTGCTTTTATAAAACAGACTGAGTAGTTACAAAAAGGATAAATAAGGAAGCGAGGTGTTGGATTAGCAAAATTATAGGCGAGTCTAAACCTTTTCCCATTGAAAACCATTATGAATCCCCCAGAATCATATTTACATATTTCTATTGCCAATCAGCAGCTTTCTCTGATTAAAAATGGCAAACAAGAAAAGTTATATCCCGTTTCAACGGCTAAAAATGGAGCGGGTGAAGAAATGGGAAGTGAATGTACCCCAACAGGCTGGCATAAAATCCGAGTGAAAATTGGCGATGGCCAGCCAATAAATTCCGTTTTTATTGGCCGTCGGCTGACGGGGGAAATCTATATGCCTGAATTAAGCATTAAATACCCTCAGAGAGATTGGGTGCTGTCCAGAATTTTATGGCTGGGTGGCTTGGAGCCAAAAAAGAATCGCTATGGCAAGGTGGATTCCACATGGCGCTATATTTATATTCATGGCTGTCCGGATCAATTAATGCAAGGCAGGCCAGAGTCCCACGGATGCATACGGATGAACAATGCAGATGTTATTGAATTGTTTAACCGTGTTGATGTTGGGTTAAGAGTGCTAATAGATGTCTAGAATTGTATTGGGCATAGAATATGATGGCAGCCTTTTTTTAGGCTGGCAATGGCAGAAGGAAGGGCGTACTGTTCAGGAAACGGTTGAAAAAGCGCTATCCAAAGTGGCAGATCAGAAAATAACGGTCTGCTGTACTGGCAGAACTGATTCAGGTGTTCATGCGCTGGAACAGGTAGTACATTTTGATACAGATGCCAAACGTGAGCTAAAAAGCTGGGTCATGGGCGGCAATATTAATTTACCCGAAGATGTAAGAATTATTTGGGCAAAGCATGCTGTTGATGATTTTCATGCCCGTTACAGTGCAATTGCCCGTTTTTATCGCTATATTATTTTGAATAGGCAGATGAAGTCAGCTTTAAGCCGTAAACAGGTGACCTGGTGTTTTAATCCATTGGATGAAGTTAAAATGCACCAGGCTGCCCAGGCATTGATAGGCCAGCATGATTTTTCTTCTTTTCGGGCAAAAGGCTGTCAGTCAGTCAGTCCCAATAGACTGATGCACTTTATAAAAGTTTATCGAGAAGGTGAAAATGTAATAATAGACTTATCTGCAAATGCTTTTCTTCACCATATGGTTAGGAATATGGCAGGCGTGTTAATGGCAATAGGTGCTGGGGACAAGCCTGTAGGCTGGACGGAAGAATTGCTTGAAATAAAACAGAGAAAGAAGGCAGGAGTTACGGCCCCGCCTTATGGTCTATATTTGGGTGGGGTGTATTATCCTGAAAAATATGGGATAGCTAAAAACCCTGTGTTTGATTTATTGCCTGCAGGTGCTAAACGCTTTGAACATTAGTTTTTACAAAGTATGTTTTTTTAATTGAATTGGTTTTTTACGGTTTCAAATATGTTTGATATAAATAATTTTTTATCTTTACAAGTGCATGGTGGTGCAGGACCTGGCCATAAAGCGCATGATGGTGTTGCTGGCAGTGTCGAAGAACTGCTTACTTTTATTGAAAGCCTGATCGGCCTTTCGCCTGTTGAAATGTTTTCAGCCATTATGCCTGGCATTTCATCAATGACCAATCTTCACCCGGTTGCTGTACATTTTCCCTTAGCATTTTTGTTCGCTTTTTTTCTGATGGACCTGCTAGGTTCATTATTAAATAAACAAAGCTGGCGTGAATTGGCAACAGGTTTACTTTATTTAGGAACCTTGTCAGCAGGTATCGCAGTTGCATTAGGTCTAATGGCAGAAGCATCAGTTGAACATGGTGAAAATGTACATCTAATTCTGGAACGGCATGAGCTTTTAGGCATTTCAGTTTTATGCACCTCTATTTTTCTTTCGTTATGGCGAATGGCAAGTGGCGGCATTATTAAAGGCGTAGCGAATATTGTCTTTATTCTTATAGCAGGAGTGCTCAATATTTTGATGCTGTTAGGAGCCGACTTAGGTGGCTTAATGGTTTATAAATATGGTGTAGCCGTAGAAGCGGTGGAAGTGACAGCAATGGACTATTTCCAAGAACATACGCATTCTCATTAATGACAGGATATTGATATGCAATGGCAAGAAGTATGTGAAAATCAAAATTTAAAAAACCTTCCTTTCAAAATAGAGCTTAATAGCCAGGGCAAAATACTGATGACTCCTGTCAAAGTTAACCATTCAATCCTTCAGGGAAAATTAATTGGACATTTATATCAGAATATAACTGGGGGAGAAGCGTTAGCAGAATGTGCGATAAAAACAACACAAGGGACAAAAGTTGCTGATGCTGCATGGGCTTCATATAGTTTGCTTGAAAAAATAGAAAATGAAGTTGAGTGTTCAATAGCCCCTGAAATTTGTATTGAAGTGTTGTCTTTTTCAAATACAAAGCGGGAGATTGATGAAAAAAAGGGATTCTATTTTGAGCAAGGAGCAATGGAGTTTTGGATATGTGACAGTTTTGGAAATATAAATTTTTTTGTAAAAGAAGGGAAAATAGAGCATTCGAAGATTGCTGAAAGTTTCCCAAAAAGCATTTGATTTTAGCTTATAAGCCTCAATCAATTGAACCTGGGCAGTAATACAGGGCTAATTTGTTCTTAAGCCAGACGCTATGCTATGCAAGCCTTTGTTCTGTTGTTTGTAATCTTTAAATAATCCAGAACAGCTCTTGTTTTCTTGTTTAACTGCCGCATTTATTTGAAACACCCTTGATTCCCTTTGATTTAATGAGTCCAATCGCAAATCGTCTAAGACGGGTCATGTTTTCAGGGCCGAAGCCAGTGCGAATGGTTGAGCGGTCTTCATCAAACACCCAGTCAATAATATTAGGCGCGCCATCGCGCGCCTCATGATAGATTTTGGGACTCCATGTCACAAAAATCGATTCGCGACGCAGCGAATCATTAGGCTCCAGACGCCCTGCGTCCGCCTCGACTTCATACAAAAGCCACTACGTCAAGGCTACCTCAAATGGCTCGACGGCTATTCGGGGTGAAATTTTAGCCACGTTCGCTAACGCGAACATTGGCAAATTTCCCTGCGCCTTCTGGAGACTATCAGCCCATCCGGGGCTGACAGCAACTGAAATATAATCCTAGAAAAATCAGTTGAGTTTATCCCTGCTAAATAAATTCAGCATAAATTTGACAAATGATCCGTAACTGTTCCCTGATTTTTACTCCCAAATCAAATTGTCAGGCGGCCTTAAAATCGCC
>JALSLW010000107.1 GCA_026988155.1 Methylomonas sp.
TATGACAGGCAAAAAAACAGTACCTATATCAGTAAGAGTAGCCAAATATTCAACACCTGCTTCAACCTGAAAGGTTTCGTAGACTGATAGTGTACCTTGAGCAGATAAAGTACCCGGTACTGTACCCACAGAGCTATAAACCATTGCCTGTGCAGATTGCATTGATGCAAAAGCTAACAGACAAATGGCAAATATATGTTTAAAACTATTCAACATTTTTTTCACCTAAAAATTATGTATAAATCAACCAATTTCGACAATCAACCCGATTATGAATCGTTTATCATGAGTTATTTTTGACTAAAAGTCAATTCACATCTTTAACAAATACAGACCAAAATAAAGCAAGGAAACTCTATTCAAATACCTTTTTTGAAACATTATGATTACAGAAAATGTTCATAAATTCACACTCTCAAGTAACGTTTATAATCAAGCAATTAAAATGCCATTGGCCAAAAAATTAGACAGCCGCCCAACCCATTCTCTTAAAAGATACCAGTAAATCATTGTTAAACATAGCGCTTAATTATAACCTAGATAATCATTAATAGTCTCATCGTCAGACTATTAATATTAAGTAAATTGAAACTGTAAAGAAATCTGTCAATTAAACTATGTTATATAACCTGACCATCCGTTATATAACCTATCTTTACTAACTCAATTTTTCTGTTGCTACCAAAAAGCTCACTTGAAGATGCTGTCAAATTAATCAATACCACATCAGGTAAGCATTTTGATCCCTCCGTGGCTGTAGCTTTTAATCAAGTGATTGATGAGTTGCTATCGATAAGAAAAAAACATTCCGATTAGACAGCTCCAGCTGATATTTTTTCCAGTCCGGCTCTATGGCTTGTGGAATGTATACGATAAACCTCATCCACCAGCCTAAGCCCCGCTTCTCTATGAGTCACCATGACTAAAGTTTTATTCTGAGCTATTTTTTTCAGTGCATTCAGCACTTCCTCCTCGACCTCTATATCTAAACCTTCTGTAGGTTCGTCTAGCAAAAGAACCGGTGCATCCTTTAAAAACATTCTGGCCATGGCAATTCTTCTAGCTTCACCTCCAGAGACTTTTGCCCCATGCTCACCTATCCAGGTATTTAACCCCTCTGGCAACTGATTAATATATCTGTTCAGTCCAGCCATTTTAACCGCCTGTTCAATTTCAAATGCTGATGCGGTTGGTTTTGCGATCAGCAGATTATGTTTTATAGTTGCTGCAAACAACTCAGTGCGCTGCGATAGTACTGAGAACTGCTCCATTAACTGACAAGTTTTCAATTGCTTATAATCTATCCCTGCATATTCAATTTTGCCCAGCTGCGGATCATAAAAACGCATAATTAATTGCAATAAGGTACTCTTCCCAGCCCCACTTTCACCCACAATAGCTATTTTGCTGCCAAATGGAATATTCAGTGTAATATTATTTAAAACCCAATCAGATTGATCTATATATCTAAAGCTAAGATTGTTTATGCTTATCCCTCCTGTATTGTCAATCTTTTGGGAAACTAAAGGTTCTGCAACCAGTGGTTTTAAATTGGCAATACTGCGGATTCTTTTTGCGGCTTTCTGAGTTTTAGCTAGCATTTGCATCGTTGCTGATAAAGGCATTACCAATTCAAAAACCGCCAATGCACTAAAAGCCAGCATAACTGACTCAGCGCCTGAAATCCTCAGTTGCTGGAATAATAAAACAGCAATGACAAGAACTCCTAACACAGTTAGCTGCGATAATAGCAATGTAATTGCCGTTGATATTGCAGATAACCGATTATTATGCCTTTGCGTTTTTATCATTTTCTCAGATAGATTCAGCAGCTGCCCTTTAAACCGAGTATAGGCATTAAAAGCACTCAGTTCGGCTATGTTCTGTAAAATTTCAACCTGCTTAACTTTAAACTCTGCTGTCAGCTGCATTATTTGTTTTGCACCATTATCACCTAAGCTATTAAATATCCACGGAATTAAAACTGCTGTTATTATCAGCATAACCAAAACAAATAGACTCAGATGCATTGAATAGCAGGCGATAAACCAAACTACTGCCCCACCGCCCAATAGAGCCATTAATATGGGCAGACATAATCTTAGATATAAAGCATCTAAAGTATCAATATCCTGAGTTAGACTATGCAATAAATCTGCACTCTGCTTCATACCCAGCCGGGCAGGTACTAATGGAATGAGTTTTGCAAAAAACCAGCTTCGAATTTCAGCCAGTACCCGAAAGGTTGCTTCATGCGTTGCTACACGCTCGCCATATCGACCCAGCGTTCTAATAATGGCTAACGTCCGTATTTCTGCCGCTGGCTGCATGAAGTTAAAGGCAATGGCAACGCCATCAGGCGCCATTAGCCCGGCAATGGCTGAGGATGTTATGAACCAGCCGGAAAGTGTCAATAATGCGATGGATGCCAGCGATGCTGTCAGAGCTAGAAACACACCTGATACCAGCCAAAGTTTATGCGGCTTAAATAAGCTTAAAAAAAACAGTAAATTCTTCATGATAAATTTATCACCCTGTCCATTCGTCCTACCACTAGAGGATCATGGCTGGCAATAATCAATGTTTTATCCTTAAACAGCCTGTCAATCACATCCAACAATTTTATTTTAGTAATATGATCTAAATGAGCAGTGGGCTCATCCAATAAAACAATAGCTGAATCTTTAACAAAGGCACGTGCCAAAGCTATCCGCTGAACTTGTCCGCCTGAGAGACCATACCCCTTTTCCCCAACCATGGTTAACAGGCCTTTTTCTAAATGACGACTGAACTCTGTTACACCTGCCTGCTCTGCGGCATTTTCAATTTGCCGCTCAGAAAGTTCATTTGCCAACAAACTGATATTATCTTTAATCGTGGCATAAAAAACATTTGACTGCTGCCCTGCCCAGGCAATATTTGTTGCAGTATTTTGCTGACTAGCTTTTTCACCATTGATTAATACCAATCCATCTGTTATCTGCTCAAATCCTAGCAGCATATTGAATAGTGTAGTTTTTCCTGCTCCCGATTCGCCAACTAGCGCTACTTTCTCTCCCGTTTTAATTTGTATAGAAAGCGATTTAATCACTTCTTTTTGCTGATAAGACTTAGATACGTTTTGCAGTTCAATAGAAAAATCAGATTTAACCAGCCTCCCTTCATCTCTGTCAATTGATGGGGTTTCCAATATCCTTAAAATACTATCAGCAGCTCCCACAGCTGCAGCCTTATCATGATAATAAACAGATAACTGCTTTAACGGATTAAAAAACTCCGGTGCCAATAACAAAACAAATAAAGCCTCCTGCAAGTTTATATCAATGGCTGGGCCAAAACGGATCAGCCCCAACAACCCTAACCCGACATAAACTGCAACTAAGGCAACTGCAACCGCACTAAAGAATTCCAGAACAGCAGAGGACAAAAAAGCAATGCGCAAAACATCCATGGTTTTCTCACGAAAATCAGTTGATACCTGTTTTATTGTCTGCAGCTCATTTTCTGCCTGACCAAATAGCTTAAGAGTTGTCAGCCCTTGCAATCGGTCTAAAAAATAGCCACTCATTTTAGCCATTGCCAAGAACTGGCTACGATTTGCCGATGCAGCCCCCATACCAACAAGTATCATAAAAACTGGAATTAATGGCCCAGTAACCAAAAAAATAACACCGACAACCCAATTAACAGGCATAACAGCTGCAATCATTATCAAAGGCAGCACTGAAACAATAATTTGCTGTGGCAGATAGCGCGAATAATAATTTTCCAGGGCTTCAGTATGCTCTAAGGTAGCAGTAGCCAGTTCCCCGGCATGATGCTGTTTACAAAATTCCGGACCGAGCCTGGAAAACTTGTTCAGCAACTGTTCCCTTACTGAGCGTTTAATTTTTTCTGCCACTTTAAAGCCAATAACTGGAAAAAAATAGCTGCAGACACTTCTTAAAATAAAAACCAATGTAAGTAAAACAAACTCATTGGTCAATTGATGCAAAGCAATTTGTTTAATAATCAATTGATGAAAAATTATCGCAAATAAAGCAGATTGCGCAATAATCAGCAGTCCATTAAAAATGCCTATCAAAGCAGTTAGAGAAACTATTCGGCTGACAGTTTTTTTTTGTCTGTTTAGCCAAGTGGCACAAAGCCTCTCTCTGCGTTGGTTATTATCGTATGCTTCTTGATTTTCTAGGCGGGACATTGTTTTCAGCTGCTCAATATAGGGTATTATGTATAAGACACCTCTGCTTATTGTACGAGACATATCTCAATAGTGCTGATTAATATAGAGACAAATAGTAATGAACCATACAGAAACTAAAGGCAACTGTTTTAAAAAAGGTGAAGAACTCACTGTAGATGCAACAATATCGCCTGAAAGCCACTTAACCGTATTATCCAAATCCGAAGTGACTAAACTACTGGATACCAGTCAGGGCGGCCTGTATCAGCTTTTACACAACTGCTCATTAGCCGTACTTAATTGCGGCAACACCATAGATGACTGCATAGAACTGTTAGACCGTTACAGTTCTTTTGCAATTAAAGTTATCCAGGAAGAACGGGGGATTAAACTCGAAGTAACAGGAGCCCCTGCCAATGCCTTTGTGGATGGGGAAATGATTAAGGGGATTAGAGAGCATCTTTTTGCAGTATTAAGGGATATTGTCTATATCAGTGATGAGATAGAAGATAACCCAAAATTTGATCTTCAATCATCCGACGGCATCACAAATGCAGTATTTCATATTTTGAGAAACGCCAACATAATCCACTATCAGACAGAGCCGAAATTAGTCGTCTGCTGGGGCGGACACTCCATTGCTCAAGAAGAATACAAGTACACCAAGGAAGTAGGCTATCAAATCGGGTTGAGAGACATGAATATCTGCACTGGCTGTGGTCCTGGCGCCATGAAAGGTCCAATGAAAGGTGCAACAATTGGCCATGCCAAACAGCGCATTAATGATGGTCAGTATATTGGCATTACCGAACCAGGAATTATTGCAGCCGAATCACCTAACCCAATTGTCAACGACCTGGTCATTATGTCTGACATTGAAAAACGCCTTGAGGCCTTTGTGCGCGTTGGTCATGGCATCATCGTATTTCCAGGTGGCGTAGGAACAGCCGAAGAAATATTGTATTTACTGGGTATTTTATTGCATCCTAACAATATTGAAATCCCCTTCCCCGTTATTTTTACTGGTCCCAAATCTGCAGAAGATTATTTTAAACAGATCAATCGTTTTATCGGAGACACTTTAGGATTTGAAGCTCAGCAACGCTATAAAATCATTATCGATGACTCAGACCGTGTGGCACGGGAAATGAAGGCTGGCATTAATCAGGTCCGAGACTTTCGCAAAAACAAAGGCGATGCATTTTATTTTAACTGGCTGCTAACCATCAGTCACGAATTTCAACAGCCCTTTATTCCAACACATGAAAATATGGCCAATTTAAAGCTAAATAAAAATCAGAGTCGTCATCAACTGGCAGCAGATTTAAGAAAAGTTTTTTCCGGCATTGTAGCTGGAAATGTCAAAGAAGATGGGGTTCGCGCCATAAAAAAATATGGTAATTTTTTAATTAATGGTGACAGTGAAATTATGGAGCCAGTTGATAAATTATTGCAATCTTTTGTAAAACAGCAACGGATGAAGTTGGCTGGTACAGAATATGTACCTTGCTACGAAATTATAAAATAAATTTTAGCATAAACAATTAAACATAGTTTAACCGTTAAAGACAGGGAACCCATAGATTGCTCAAAACAACTAAAAAACTAAAGTCGTTAAGTTAAGCAAAAAACATTCGGCGTAGGGACTTT